>JBKECK010000026.1:0-7129 GCA_047974625.1 Acidimicrobiales bacterium | reverse complement strand
ACGCCGCGGTCGACATCGCCCTCGGTGACACCTCCGAGGCCGAGGACGCCACGATCGAGGCCGACGTGGCCGAGGAGACCGCCGAGCCGGCCACCGGTGCGGACGGCTACGCCGGAGGCGCCACCCGCTTCCAGGTGATCGCCCGGGTGTCCAGCCTCACCACCGGCATCGGGGTCACCCTCAAGGCCGACCTGGCCGACGACCTGACCGTGGCCAGCTGGACGCCCCACTACCCGGGGGCCAACTGGCACGAGCGCGAGGCGTTCGAGATGTTCGGGATCCACTTCACCGGTCACCCCGGGCTCCGGCACCTCTACCTGCCCGGCGACTTCGAAGGCAACCCGCTGCGCAAGGACTATCCGCTGGTGGCCCGCCTGATCAAGCCGTGGCCCGGCATCGTCGACGTCGAGCCCATGCCCGAGGTCCCCGAACCGGCCGCCGCCGCTGACGGAGCCGCCGGCGGTGGCGACGCCGCACCCGCGAACGGAGGTGAGGCGTGAGCGTCTCCGAAACCGACACCACGGTCGACCTGGTCGATGGTCGGCTCAGCCTGTCCGACCAACGCAAACTGTCCTACATCGCCGCCCAGGCGGCCGACGCCCGGGTCAACGTGGAGCTGGAAGCCGAGGGCATGACCCTCAACATCGGGCCCCAGCACCCGGCCACCCACGGCACCCTGCGGATCGTGGCCCGCCTCGACGGGGAACAGGTGGTCGAGGCCGACCCGATCATGGGCTATATGCACCGGGGCTACGAGAAGCTGGCCGAGGTCCGCACGTACCCGCAGGTCACCACCCTGGTCAACCGGATCGACTGGCTGGGCAGCTTCGCCAACGAGGTCCCCTTCATCCTGGCCTGCGAACGCCTCATGGACATCGAGGCCCCACCCCGGGCCCAGTGGATCCGCACCATCCTGTTCGAGCTGGCCCGGATCGCCAACGTCACCCTGTTCCTGGGGGACATGGGGGTCCAGCTGGGTGCCACCACCGCGGTGTTCTACGCCTTCCGGGACCGTGAGCACGTGCTGAACCAGATCGAGGCGGCCACCGGCGGCCGGTTCCACCCCAACTTCGACCGGATCGGTGGCCTCAAGGACGACCTGCCCGCCGGCTGGATCGCCGAGACGAAGCTGGTCCTGGGCAAGATCCGGGACTTCTGCCAGGAGATGGAGGACCTCCTCCTCGGCAACGAGATCTTCGAGCACCGCACCCGGGGCATCGGCGTCGTCCCGGCCGACGTCGCCCTGTCCTACGGGCTCAGCGGTGCCAACGTCCGGGCCTCCGGGGTCGACTGGGACCTCCGCCGGGACCAGCCCGTCGGTCTCGTGTACGACCAGGTGGACTGGAAGGTGTGGACCCACCCCGACGGCGACTCGTTTGCCCGGTACTGGGTGCGGCTGCAGGAGACCCGCGAGGCGTGCTCGATCGTGGAGCAGCTCCTCGACCGCATCCCTAGCGGTCCGATCATGGCCAAGGTGCCCCGAATCATCAAGGTCCCCGAGGGCGAGGCCTACGTGGCCACCGAGAACCCGCTCGGGGTCATGGGCTACTACGTGGTGAGCCGGGGTGGGCTGGAGCCGTTCCGGGTCAAGATCCGCTCGGCCAGCTTCTCCAACATGTCGATCTCGCCGTGGCTCCTGAAGGGAACCTACGTGCCGGACGTGATCACCATCCTGGCTTCGCTCTACTTCATCCTGGGAGACATCGACCGGTGAGCGGCATGGTTGCAGTCGAGCTCGCCTACTGGCAGAGCACCCTCATCAAGCTGCTGGCCGCGTTCGCCGTGGTCCTGCTGCCCGCCGGTGGCACCGTCTACCTCTACCTGTTCAAGGCGGTCAGCTTCATGCAGAGCCGGCTCGGCCCCATGGAGGCCGGTCCCTACGGTTCGATGCAGTTGCTCGCCGAGCTGGGGAAGTCGGCCCAGAAGGAGGACATCGTCCCGGCCAAGGCGGATCCCTTCGTCTACAAGGCGGCCCCCTACGTGGTGCTCATGAGCACCTTCCTCCTGGTCCTGGTGGTCCCGTTCGGGCCCGACGCCATGTTCTCCAACTTCGACACCGGAATCTTCCTGGGCATGGCCGTGTCGTCGGTGTCGGTCATCGGCATCATCATGGCTGGCTGGGCCAGCGCCTCGAAGTACTCCCTTCTGGGTGGTCTCCGGGCCGCCGGCCAGCTCATCGCCTACGAGCTGCCCCTGGTCCTGGCCGTGGTGGGGGTGGTCATCTCGGCCGGATCCCTGAATCTCCAGCAGATCGTCGCCCACCAGGTGGAGGGGGAGATCTTCGGGTTCGGCGGTCTCGGCAACCCCTACTTCCTCACCCAGATTCTGGGCTTCCTGATCTTCCTCATCGCGGTACAGGCCGAACTGACCCAGGGCCCGTTCGACATGCCGGTGGCCGAGTCGGAGCTGGTCTCGGGCTACATGACCGAGTACTCCGGCTTCCGGTTCCTGATGTTCTTCATCGGGGAGTTCGCCACCGCCAACGTGTTCGCCTTCATCGGCTCGGTCCTGTTCCTCGGTGGCTGGGCGGTGCCGCCCTTCGTCACCGACCTGCTCGGAATCGACCCCTACTCCAACGCCATGAACTTCATCGGCCCGCTGGTGATGGCGGTCAAGATGCTCGCCCTCACGTTCGTCGTGTACTGGGTGCGGTTCACGTTCCCACGTTTCCGTGAGGACCAGCTCCAGACGTTCGCCTGGAAGTTCCTGATCCCCTTGGCGCTGATCAACATCGCGCTGACCGGTCTGTTCAAGGTGGTGTTCTGATGGGCCTCGTACCCGGGGTGATCAAGGGGCTGGGGGTCACCCTGGCCGAGATGGGCAAGACGATGACGTCCGGTGCCCAGACCGTGCAGTACCCCCACGTCAAGGAGGACCCGCCGCCCCGGGCCCGGGGGGTCATCGCCCTGTGCGAGGACAACTGCACCGCCTGCATGCTGTGCGCCCGGGAATGCCCTGACTGGTGCATCTACATCGAGGGCCACAAGGAACTGGCCCCGCCCCGTCGGGCCGGGGGTAAGCCCCGCCAGGTCAACAAGCTCGACCGGTTCGACATCGACTACGCCCTGTGCATGTACTGCGGGATCTGTGTCGAGGTGTGCCCGTTCGAGGCCCTGTTCTGGAGCCCGGAGTTCGAGTACTCCGAGCCGAAGATCGCCGACCTGCTCCACGACAAGTCCCGCCTGGGCGAGTGGATGGAGACCGTGCCCGACTTCGAGCCCTACGAGGCCGGATCGGAGGCCAAGGTGAAGAAGGTGCCCCGATGATCGGGTTGCTGGCCCAGACCGGACTGTCCTCCACCGAGACGGCGGTGGCCAACGGCTTCTTCTTCGTCATCGGCGCGGTGGCGGTGGTGGCGGCCCTGAGGATGGTGACGGTGACCAACGTGGTCCACGCCGCCCTCTACCTCCTGGTGGTGCTCACCGCGGTGGCCGGGGTCTATGTGTTCGCCGGCGCCGAGTTCGTGGCCGTCACCCAGGTGCTGGTCTACCTCGGGGCCGTCATGGTCCTGGTCCTGTTCGGGGTCATGCTCACCCGGGCCAAGATCGGGGTCGAGACCGACCTCGACCACGAACAGCGGTGGCTCGGCGCCCTCGTGTCGGTCGGCCTCCTCGCCGTCATGGGCTACGCCCTCTGGGAGGGGTTCGGCTCCGACAAGCTCCCGGCCGAACTGGCCCCCCAGACCACCGCCCAGGTGGCCGACGAGATCTTCTCCAATTACATCGTCCCCTTCGAGGCGCTCTCGGTCCTGCTGTTGGCCGCCCTGATCGGGGCCGTGGTCGTGGCCCGGAGGGATTGACCGTGTACCTGAACCAGTTCCTGATCCTCGCCGCCATCCTGTTCTGCATCGGCGTCTACGGCGTCCTCGTCCGCAAGAACGGGGTGCTGGTGCTGATGTCGATCGAGCTGATCCTCAACTCGGTCAACATCAACCTGGTCGCCTTCGGCGCGTACACCGGCCACATCGGTGGCCAGGTCTTCGCCCTGTTCGTGATCGCCGTCGCGGCCGCGGAGGTCGGCGTCGGGCTGGCCATCGTGTTGCTGATCTACCGCAACCGGCGCAGTATCGACGTCGCCCAAGCCGACCTGCTCCGAGGCTGAGAGGAACCCAACGTTGTTTGCGCTCGAAGCCGCTGAGACGGCCACGCCCTGGCTCTACCAGAACGCATGGGTGATCCCGGCGTTGCCGGCCGCCTCGTTCGTGCTGATCATCCTGTTCGGCAAACGGCTCCCGCTGAAGGGGGCCGAGATCGGCATCCCGGCCGTCCTGGCCGCGTTCGTCCTGGCCATCCTCACCTCGTTCACCTGGATCGGCGACATCCAGTCCGAGGAGTCCGGGGCGGCCGAACACGCCGCCGCCGTGGTCGAGACCACGGGCACCGACGGGGAACTGGCCGCCTCCGCCGCCGGGTCGATCGACCCCGGTACGGAACTGGCCACCGAAGCCGAGGGTGAGGGCCACGGCCCGGCCCGGGGCGAACGGGTGGTCACCGAACGCCGCTGGTTCGCCAGCGGGCCCTACGAGTTCCACATCGGGACCATCATCGACGGCCAGTCGGTGATGCTGCTGTTCGTCGTCACCTTCATCTCGTCCCTGGTGCACATCTACTCCACCGACTATGTCGCCGGCGACCGGCGCTACACCCACTACTTCGCCTTCCTGTCGTTGTTCACCGCGTCGATGCTGTTCATGGTGCTGTCGTCCAGCACCCTCCAGCTGATCGTGGGCTGGGAGCTGGTCGGGGTGTGTTCGTTCGCCCTGATCGGGCACTGGTGGGAGGAGAAACCAAACTCCGACGCCGCCCTCAAGGCGTTCCTCACCAACCGGGTGGGGGATATCGGCCTGCTGATCGGGATGATCACCCTCTACTTCGCGGCCGGCAACACCTTCGACATCGTCACCATCAACTCCATGGCCGTGGCCGGCGAGATCGACAAGACCCTCCTCACCGTGGCCGCCGTGTGCCTCATGGCCGCGGTGATGTCGAAATCGGGCCAGTTCATCCTCCACACCTGGTTGCCCGACGCCATGGCCGGCCCGACCCCGGTCTCGGCCCTGATCCACGCCGCCACCATGGTGGTGGCCGGGGTCTACATGATCGGCCGGCTCTACCCGGTGTTCTGGTACGGCCTGTCGATCGAGGGCTCCACCCTCAACCTCATGGCCTTCATCGGGGCCCTCACCACTGTCGGTGGCGGGCTGCTCGCCTTCGTCCAGCGGGACATCAAGAAGGTGCTGGCGTACTCCACGGTGTCCCAGCTCGGCTACATGGTGCTCGCCCTCGGCTGCGGGGCCTACACCGCCGGCATGTTCCATCTCTTCACCCACGCCTTCTTCAAGGCCTGCCTCTTCCTCGGGGCCGGGTCGGTCAGCCACGCCTGCCACCACAGCTTCGACATGAAGTCCGACATGGGCGGCCTGCGCAAGCACATGCCCATCACCTTCTGGACCTTCGTGATCGGCTCCCTGGCCTTGGCCGGCATCCCGCCCCTGGCCGGCTTCTGGTCCAAGGACGAGATCCTGGCCGGCGCCGGGGTGTGGCCGGGCACCGACGGCAACGGCACCTACTACATGCCGTTCATATTCGGCATGATCACGGCCGGCCTCACCGCCGCCTACATGACCCGCACCGTCTGGCTCACCTTCTTCGGTGAGTACCGGGGCCACGCCCACCCCCACGAGTCGGGCCCCCGGATCACGGCCCCGCTGGTCATCCTGGCCTTCATGGCCTCGGTCGTCGGCTTCCTCAACATGCCCGCCGCCTTCGTCAGCGCCATCGGCCTGCCCGAGGGCATCGGCCACCGGTTCGAGGAATGGGTGGAGCCGTCCGGCATCGCCAGCTTCCCCCCGATCGGTCACGCCAACCCGAGCCTGTCGCTGGCGATCGTGGCCACCCTGCTGGCCCTCGGATCCGGCTACATCGTGCTCCGCTACTACCAGCGGCTCTACGCCAAGGACCCGATGGCCAGCGAGTACACCGACGGGCTGCGGTCCCGCAGCGCCCTAGCCGCCACCGGCTACCGGGTGCTGGAGAACAAGTACTACCTCGACTGGCTCTACAACGACGTCATCGTGGCCTTTGTCAAGGGGCCACTCGCCCGGGCGGCGGTCTGGTTCAACCAGAACGTCCTCGACGGCATCGTCAACCTGGTCGGCAGGACCAGCGTGGTCACCGGCCGCTTCATCTACCGCTACATCGATCAGGGCGTGGTCGACGGTGCCGTCAACGTCTCCGGTCGCACGGCCGAAGAATCCGGCCAGCTGCTGCGTCAGGTACAGACCGGCCAGATCCGCCAGTACGCCACCCTGATGTTCGGCGCCGCCACCGTGCTGGCCGTCGTGTTCATCTTCATTTCGGGGGCGTCGTGACCGTCACCGCCGAGATCCCCGCTGCGGCTCCCGCCGGCAGCATCCAGACCCTGTCCACCACAACCGGGAACACAGTTGCATGACCGACTTCCTCAATACCTGGGGCATCACCGCCATGGTCTTCATCCCCCTCCTGGGGGCGGCCATCATGCTGGTGGTGCCGGGCCGTGACGAGGAGCTCCACAAGCTCATCGCCCTCGTGGCCAGCCTGGCCGCGGCCGTCGTCGGTCTGGAGCTGTTGATCAACTTCGACTACGACGACACCCGGGCCCTCCAGTTCGCGGTGGACCACCGCTGGATCGACGTCATCAACGCCCGCTACTCGGTGGCCCTCGACGGGATGTCGCTGCCCCTGGTGGCCCTCACCCTGCTGGTGGTGCCCTTGGTCATCATCTACAGCTGGAACCACATCCCGGACCCGGGCAACGCCAAGGCGTTCCTGATCCTGATTCTCATCCTGCACACCGGCATGCTGGGCACCTTCGTGGCCCAGGACCTCGTTCTGTTCTTCGTGTTCTTCGAGGTCGTGCTGCTCCCGATGTACTTCATGATCGGGGTGTGGGGCGGTGAGCAGCGTCTCTACGCCGCCATCAAGTTCTTCCTCTACACCCTGTTCGGCTCCGCCCTGATGCTGGTCAGCTTCCTGGCCCTGTACTGGGTCACCGGCTCCGACACCTTCTCCATGACCGGCCTGGCCCAAGGGGTGATCGAGCACGACGTGCCCCTCACCACCCAGGTGCTGATCTTCGGCGGCATGTT
>JBKECK010000025.1:0-24615 GCA_047974625.1 Acidimicrobiales bacterium | reverse complement strand
TCCTCGCCCACGGCCCGGTCCCGGATCCGGGACCGGAGGCTCTTGACTACCGACAAGTTGACGTCGGCCTCGAGGAGGGCGACCCGGATCTCCCTGAGAGCTTCGTCGACATCGGCCTCAGTGAGACGGCCCTTCTTCGAAAGCCGGGAGAAGATGCCTTCGAAAGTGTCGGTCAGCGACTGAAACATGGGAACCTCAGCTTAGGGGGATGGCGGCACGGACTCGACCACGAACGGACCCCCGGGCGATGAGGCCTCGGCCGAAGAGCCACGAGTCACGGGACCTCCGCTCAGGCGAATAGGGCGTCGACGAACTCATCGGGTGAGAAGTCGACGAGATCGCCGGCCGTCTCACCGAGACCCACCAGTTTGACGGGAATATCGAGCTCGGACTCGATGGCGAACACAATCCCGCCTTTGGCCGAGCCGTCGAGCTTGGTGAGGACGACGCCGGTCACCTCGACCGCCTCGGTGAACACCTTGGCCTGGGCCATCCCGTTCTGGCCGGTGGTGGCGTCGATCACGAGCAGCACCTCGGTGACCTGTCCAGGCGGCTTCGAGGCCACCCGCCGCACCTTCGACAGCTCGTCCATCAGGTTGGCCTTGTTGTGGAGTCGACCCGCGGTGTCGGCCAAGACCACGTCGCAGCCACGGGCGGCCGCCGCCTGGACCCCGTCGAAGATGACCGACGACGGGTCGCTCCCCTCGTTGCCCCGGACGATCTGGGCGCCCGCCCGCTCAGCCCAGGTGGTGAGCTGTTCGGCCGCGGCGGCCCTGAAGGTGTCGCCCGCCGCCATCAGGGGCTCGTGACCGTCGGCCACCAACCGGCGGCCGACCTTGCCGATGGTGGTGGTCTTGCCCACCCCGTTCACTCCGACGAACAACCACACGTTGACCGCTCCGTCGGCGAGCTCCGGCGCCCGGGCCAGGTTGAGGCTCCGGTCCTTGCCCTCCAACGACCGGTGCATCCGGGCCTTGAGCAGGTCGAGGATCTGCTCGCCACTGTCCACCCCGGCCGACTTGGCCTCCTGGCGTACGTCCTCGATGAGCTGCATCGAGGTGGAGACCCCGACATCGGCCCGGATCAGGGCCTCCTCCAGCTCCTCCCATTCGTCCTCGCCCACCTGGGACAGGCCGACCAGACCGCCCAGGTAGCCGGTGAAGGCCGAGCGGGCCTTGCTCAGCCGCTCCCTGAAGCTGGGGCGGACCAGCTCGTCGAGCGCGGGCGCCTCCTCCACGGGGGGCGCGGTATCGACGGGCGCCTCCTCCACGGGGGGCGCGGTATCGACGGGCGCCTCCTCCACGGGGGGCGCGGTATCGACGGGCGCCTCCTCCACGGGGGGCGCGGTATCGGGCCGTTCGAGGGTGGTGGTGCCGCCGGCGGATTCGCCCGGACCCGGTTCGAGCTCGAGATCGCGGCCCCGGCGGCGGGAGGAGAGGTAGACGCCGGTGACGAGCAGCGCCACACCCAGGACGGCGGATACCAGGAGGATCAGATCGGTTGCTGTCATACCCGGTCCAACCTACTGGCCGCAGACCCCGCGGTCCGCTCCGAGACCGCCCCGGCTGCCGGCAGGACCGACCCGGCGCGGCCGACCCGATCCGATCCGGGGCCGAGCCTGGCGGCCCGGGGTTGCCGTTAGCCGTCGCGGCGACCGAGGGTGGCGGTCAGGGTGAGGGGCTGGCCGTTCCGGATGACCTCGATGTCCACCACCTCGTCGGGCGGATGGGCCACGACCAGGCCGGCGAGCTCCTCAAAGGTGGTGACCGGGGCCCCGTCGATCGACAGGATGTGGTCTCCCGGCTGGATCCCGGCGAGCTCGGCCGCACTGCCCGCGGTCACGTCGGTGACCTGCACCCCCGACGATCCGTCGTCGGTTGGCCCGCCGCCGACCCCCAGGAATCCGGCCTCGATGGGCTGGCCGGCCACGATCAGGTCGGCCACCCGTACCGCGGTGTCGATCGGGATGGCGAAGCCCACCCCGGCGTTGGTGTTCGTGGTTCCGCCGGTCTGGATCGCCGTGTTGATGCCGATGACCCGGCCCGCACGGTCAGCCAGGGCCCCACCCGAATTACCGGGGTTGATCGGGGCGTCGGTCTGGATCATGGCCACGTACAGCTCGCCGCTCGGCACCGGCCGGTCCACCGCGGACACGATCCCCTCGGTGACCGACTGCTGCAGCCGGAACGGGGAACCGATCGCCACCGCCACCTGGCCAACCCGGGCCTTCTCGGTGGCCAGCTGGGCGACCGGCAGGGGGATGTCGTCGGGAACCTTGACCACGCCGACGTCGTTGTTGGGATCGGAGCCCAACAGCTGTCCGGGCACCAACCGGCCGTCGCTCAGGAGGACCTGGATGGTGGCGGCGCCGTCGACCACGTGGTGGTTGGTGATGATCAGGCCGTCGCGGTAGACGACCCCGGAGCCCGTGCCGAAGTCGGTCTCGATCTGGACGACGGAGGGGCCGAGCACCTCGGCCACGACGGCCGCCGGTTCCGACGGGTCGGCCTCCACCGAGGTGGGATCGATCGAGCCCCCGGCGGGTGTGGTGGTGGCGGACGACCCACCCGAGTCCTCCCGAGCCGCCAGCTGGGCGGCGCCGAAACCCCCGGCGGCCAGGACACCCCCGGCCACGAAGGCGGCGAGGGCCCGCCAACCCCACCGGGACGGGGGCGGGGCGGGGGCCACCGTGACCGGGGCCGGCTCGGGTTCGGTGATCGTGGGAGGGCCGGTACCGGCGCCCGCCGGGACCGAGCCGTCGGGCCGGTACCGCACCGGGGGCTGGAGCGGGACGGCCGGCGCGGAGACGGGGGCGGCCGCGGCCCCGTTGGGGGTGGCCCCGTTGGCGGGGGCGGCCGTGGGCGGGGCCAACGGCGGGCTGGATGGGAGCAGGCCGGTGGAACCGGGCGCCGGTGCGACCCCCGGGTTGGTATCGGCCGGCGGAGAGCTCCCGGTCATCGGGGCCCAGCCGGTGGGACCCGGCGCCGGCGGAGGTGGCAGCGGAGCCACCGGGCCACCCGGGGTGGTGGGGACCGGCTGATCGGTGACCGGCGGCATCGGCATCGTCGGCGGATCGGGACGGGTGGCGCCCAGCTCGGTCGTGGCGCCGGCATCCGAACGTCCGGATGTAGCACCATCGGGTGGCATGAAGTCCGACATGATGACCTCAGCGTACCGAGCGCCCGGAAAGGAGGGGTAAAGGTCGGCGATACGGCCTAATAGGGCGAACCACCGGTTCCGGCCCCGCCAATAGGGCGAACCACCGGTTCCGCCCCTGGGCGGGGCGGTCACGGAGCCGCGTGCACGCCCCCGGACGGGCCGGCCACCGCCATCGGGAACCGGAGCCGGAACGTCGCTCCGTGCCCCGGCTCGCTGTTGAGTTCCACTCGGCCGCCATGACGTTCGACGACCTGGCGCACGATGCTCAACCCTAGGCCGAGCCCGGGGCCCTGGTCGCTCCCCCGCCAGAACCGCTCGAACACCCGGGCCTGGTCGGCGGGTTCGATACCGGGGCCCCGGTCGGTGACGGCCACCACCGCGTCGCTCCCGTCCCGGGTCAGGGTTACGGTGACGGTCTCCCCTTCGGGCGATAACCGCACCGCGTTGGCCACCAGGTTGGTGACGGCTCGGCGGATTGCCGGCTCGTCGCCGGTGACCGACACCGGGGCGTCGGGAGGTGCGCCCAGCTCGACCCGGACCGAGCGCCCGGCCGCCACCCCGTCCTGCTCGGCCACCACGTCGGCGGCCAGGGCCTCCAGGTCGACCGGCGCCCGGGCCGCTACCGGCACGCCCAGCCGGGCCTGGGCCACCAGATCGTCGACGATGCCGCCCAGGCGGCCGGTGGCCCCGTAGGCGATCCGGACCGCGTCGGCCAGTTCGTCACGGGTGGCCCCGGGTTCGTCGATCACCAGCTCCAGATTGGTGCGGGCGACCGCCAGAGGGTTGCGGAGCTCGTGGGAGGTGTCCTGCACGAACCGCCGCTGGTCCTCGAAGGCGTTCTGCAGGCGGTCGAGCATCTCGTCGAAGGTGTCAGCCAGATCCTTCAGTTCGTCGTCCGGCCCGACCAGGTCGATCCGGGCACTCAGGTCCCGGGCGGAGATGTCGCGGGCCACGGTGGCCATGCGCCGCATCGGGGCCACCGTCCACCCCGACAGCACCCACCCGGACCCGAAGGCGACCACGAACAGGACCCCGAGGCCCCAGAACGACGCCACCCGCAACTGGTTGAGCGATTCCCGGTAGGCCCGACGTTCGAGCTGGGTGAGCACGGCGGCGGTGGCGTCGCTCTGGCTGATGACCCGCAGCTCGGTCTCGAAGGTGTCCTCGCCGGCCACCACGACCACCGGCCGGGTCTGCATGATGATCGGCTCGTCGAGCTGACGGACCTGCCACAGGTAGAGCCCGGCCACCAGCACGCTGCCGGCGGTGAACACGGCCAGGGCGTAGGCCAGGGAGAGCCGGAACCGGATCGACGACGCCCAACGGGGCAGGCGCGTCATCCGGCCGGTTCGACCCCGGCCGGGTCGACCAGGCGGTACCCGGCTCCGATGACGGTCTCGATCAGCATCATCCCGGCCACGGCGGCCAGCTTGCGGCGCAGCGTCCCCACCGTGACCCGGGCCGTGTTGGTGAACGGATCGACCATCTCGTCCCACACATGGTCGAGCAACGTCTCCTGGCTCAGCACCTCGCCGGGGTGGCTGATGAAATACCGCAACAGTGCGAACTCCTTGGTGGTGAGCTCCACCCGCCGACCGTCCCACGTGACGATGTGGCGGGCCGCATCGAGCACGAGGGGACCCAGCTCGATCGTGGCGTCGCCCTCGGCCGCGGGCCTCCTGAGCATGCTGCGGACCCGGGCCGAAAGCTCCCGTAAGGCGAACGGTTTGACGAGGTAGTCGTCGGCCCCGTCGTCGAGTCCGGCCACCCGATCGTCAATGGCGTCGCGCCCGGTGACCATGAGGATCCGGGTGCCCGGGTCGAACCGGGGATCGGTCCGGATCAGACGGCACACCTCGCGGCCATCCACGTCGGGCAGGTTGAGGTCCAGGGTGACCAGGTCGTAGGGGTTGACGGCCAGCCGGTCGAGGGCGCCCTGACCGTCGTTGGCCACGTCCACCGCGTACCCTTCCCGACGCAGGGCCGAGGCGATCGCCTCGGCTAGGTCCACCTCATCGTCGACGACCAGTACGCGCATCGTCCCCAGGCTACGGTGCCCTCGCGAAACGAACCGACGACACCGGGTTGTCCGACAACGAGGATGATCGTCCGGGCACGAGGTGACGCGGGCACTCATTTTCGTCAGCTTTCGGCCGATGCCGCTTCAGTGGTCACCGCCGATGCGATCATGACCGGAGACCACCGGTGTCAAGGAAGAGGCAATCACCCATGACCGAGGATCACGAGGCCGCAACCCAGCTCGAACGGGTACTGTTCGAGATGAAGCGGGTCATCGTGGGCCAGGACCAGATGCTGGAGCGGCTCCTGGTTGCCCTACTGGCCAGGGGCCACGTTCTGCTCGAGGGACTCCCCGGCGTGGCCAAGACCCTGGCGGTGTCCACCCTGGCCCGCAGTGTCGGTGGATCGTTCGTACGCCTCCAGTTCACCCCGGACCTGCTCCCCTCCGACCTCGTGGGCACCCGCATCTGGCGGGCCAATGAGCAGGAGTTCGACATCGAGTGGGGTCCGGTGTTCGCCAACCTGGTCCTGACCGACGAGATCAACCGGGCCCCGGCCAAGGTCCAGTCCGCCCTGCTCGAGGTCATGGCCGAACGGCAGGTCTCGATCGGCGGCGTCACCCGGCCGCTCCCCCACCCGTTCCTGGTGCTGGCCACCCAGAACCCGGTCGAGTCCGAGGGGGTCTACACCCTGCCCGAGGCCCAGCGGGACCGCTTCCTGATGAAGGTGGTGGTGGGCTATCCGTCCCCGGCGGAGGAGCTCGAGATCGTGCGACGGATGGGGATCGACCCACCCGTCGCCAACCAGGTCATCAGCCTCGACCGGCTCACCGCGCTCCAACGCCACACCGACCGGGTGTTCGTGGACGGCGCCGTGGCCCAGTACGCGGTGGACCTGGTGATGGCCACCCGGGAACCCGCCCACCGGGGCCTGCCCGACGTCGCCCCCTACATCGAGTTCGGGGCCAGCCCCCGGGCCACCCTCGCCCTGGTGGCAGCCTCCCGGGCCCTGGCGGTGCTGCGGGGCCGGGACTACGTGGTCCCCCAGGACACCTTCGACATCGGCAGGGACGTCCTCCGTCACCGGCTGATGCTGAGCTACGAGGCGCTGGCCGAGGGCCTCGGCCCTGACGACATCCTCAACCGGATCCTGGCCACCGTACCGGCCGCCGCCATCAGCCCGGTGGAGGCGGCCACCAACGCCGCCAACCAGCGGGCCTCCGGCTCCCCGTCCGTCGCCCCGGCCGGCGACGGCGGATCGTCCCTGGCCGGCCTGCCGAAGCCCCCGTCGCGCAGCGAACCCCGGTCGCCGTTCGAACCCCCGTCACCGGTCACCAGCTCCACCGACGGTCCGACCCCCACCCCCACGGCCGCGCCCGACCCTGCCCCACCCGCTCCGGACAACGGCATCCAGCCGGCCGCCACCGGCCCGGTCGACTCCTCGGTCACCAGCCCGTTCGAGCCACCGCGATCCGACCCCGAACGGTCGGAGTCGTTGTAGATGGCCGGCGTCGAATCCGGCGGCTTCGGCAACGACGAACGGGCCATCCTCCGCCGTCTGGAGCTCCAGGTGTCCCGCCGTCTCGACGGTCTGCTCCACGGCGACCACCGGGGCCTCGTGCCCGGGCACGGCACCGAGCTGGGCGAGACCCGCACCTACGCCCCGGGTGACGACGTGCGCCGTATCGACTGGAACGTCACCGCCCGGCTGACCGACCCCCACATCCGCCAGACCATCGCCGAGCGGGAGCTGCAGACCTGGCTCGTCGTCGACCACTCCCCCCGGCTGGATTTCGGGACGGTCAACGCCGAGAAGCGGGAACTGGTCCTCTCGGCCGCCGCCGCCGTGGGCTTCCTGACCCAGCAGGACGGCAACCGGATCGGCGCCGTCCTGGCCGGTGAGGTCTCGCCCCGGATCATCCCGCCCCGGGGGTCCCGCCGGCACCTGATGCGGATCCTGCACGCCATAGCCACCGCGGAGCGGCCCGACGGCTCCGGGGTAACCGACCTGACCCCCGCCATCACCCGGGCCGAGGCCGTCGACCGGCGGCGCGGCCTGCTGGTGGTAATCTCCGACTTCATGGTGGCCCCGGGCTGGCTCCCCCCCCTGCGGGCGGCGGCCCAACGCCACGACGTCCTCGCCATCCAGCTGACCGACCCCCGTGATTTCGAGCTGCCCGACGTGGGCCTCGTCGTGCTCCGCGACCCCGCCACCGGGGCGGAACGGGAGGTGGCTACCAACCGGCGCTCGGTCCGCGAGGCGTTCGCCGCCGCGGCCGCCGCCAAACAGGAGGAACTGGCCCGGTCGCTCCGGGCCGGGAGGATCGACCATCTGGTGCTGTCCACCGGCCGCCCCTGGCTCGACGACCTGGTCCGTTTCGTGGCCGGTCGTCGACACCGACTCAACGCCCTCGCCGGCCGGTAGCGGCCGGCCCCCCATGTCCCTCCCCGCACCGACCTGCCCACCGAAACGACCCGCCTCGTGCCCACCTCCACCACGATGACCGTGCCCACCCGATGACCGTGGCCACCCAATGACCTTCTTCGCCGCCTGGCGGCTCTGGCTGCTCCTCGGGGTGATCGCCCTCGGCGCCACCTACGTGGTCCTGTCCCGGCGCCGGTCCCGCTACGCCCTGCGGTTCGCCTCGGCCGACCTGCTGGCCTCGATCGCCCCGGAGCGGCCGGGGTGGCGCCGTCACGTCCCGGCCGCCCTGTACCTGCTCGCCCTCACCGTCCTGGTGGTCGGTTTCGCCCGCCCGGCCCGCTTCGTGCTGGAACCCCGGGAGCGGGCCACCGTGATCGTCGCCATCGACACATCCCTGTCGATGCAGGCCACTGACGTCCAGCCGAGCCGGCTGGACGCGGCCAAGGAGGCCGCCGAGCGATTCGTCACCGAGCTCCCCCCGACCCTCAACATCGGAGTGGTGTCATTCGCCGGGACGGCCTCCGTGCTGGTGACCCCCACCCAGGACCGGACGGCGGCCATCAACGCCATCCGGAACCTCCAGCTGGCCGAGTCCACGGCCATCGGCGAGGCCATCTTCACCAGCCTCGACGCCCTGTCGAACGCACCCCCCGACGAAACCGGCACCCCTCCCCCGGCCCGGATCGTGCTGCTCTCCGACGGTGAGACCACGGTGGGTCGGCCGGACTCCGACGCCGTGGCCGCGGCCGCCGAGGCCGACGTGCCGGTGTCCACCATCGGCTTCGGCACGGCGGAGGGCACCATCACCTACGACGACCCGTCCACCCCCGGGGTCGAGGCCGACGTCATCCCCGTCCCGGTCGGCGACGAGAACCTCCAGGCGATCGCCGACGGCACCGGGGGCGCCTACTTCGCCGCCGCCAGCCTGGCCGAGCTCGACGCCGTCTACGCCGACATCGGGTCGGCCATCGGCTACGAGGAGGTGGAGCGGGAGGTCACCGACTGGTTCGTCGGCGCCGGCCTGCTGGTACTGACCCTGGCCTCCGGCCTGGGTCTGGCCTGGTTCAACCGGCTGCCGTGATATCCACGCCGGCCCGGCTGTCAGCCTTCTCACTCACCACCTTCTCACTCACCACCTTCTCACTCACCACCTTCTCACTCACCACCTTGGACGACCCACCGGGTTTCATCGACACCCCGTAGAGCACGTCTGCCGATTCCATGGTCCGCTTCTGGTGGCTGACCACGATGAGCTGGGCCTCGCCCCGGAACTCCTCCAGCAGGGCCAGGAAGCGGCTCAGGTTGACGTCGTCGAGGGCGGCCTCCACCTCGTCCATGACGTAGAACGGCGACGGTCGGCTCCGGAACACGGCGAACAGGAAGGCCAGGGCGACCAGGGAGCGTTCCCCGCCCGAGAGCAGGGACAGCTTCTTCACGTTCTTGCCGGACGGCTTGGCCTCGATCTCGATGCCACAGTTGAGGAGATCCTCGGCGTTGGTGAGCACGACACCGCCCTTGCCCCCCGGGAACAGGCGGGTGAACAGGGCGACGAAGTTGGTGGACACGTCGGCGTAGGCGGCGCGGAAGACGTTGACGATCTCGGTGTCGATGGACCGGATCAGAGAGTTGAGCTCCCGCCGGGTCTTCTTGACGTCGTCGAGCTGGCTGTCGAGGAACTCGTGGCGTTCCTGGAGGGCCTCGAACTCGTCGAGGGCCAGGGGGTTGATGGGGCCCATGAGCTTCAGCTCACGCTCCAGGTCGCGGACCCGGGCGGCGGGCGTGATCCCGTCGGGCAGTTCGGGGGCCGGGGTAGCTTCGGCCGCCCCGGGTTCGGTGGCCAGTTCCCGGCGCAGGGCCTCGGTGAGGGACTCCAACTTGACCCGGTGCTCGGTGGCCTCCAGGTCGAGGCGGGCCTGGCGTTCCCGGAGCTCGGTCAGCTCCTTCTCCGCCGTCGACCGGGACTGTCGGGCCGTGCCGAGCTCGGCCGACACCCGCCGGGCCTGGTCGGACTGGGCCTGCTGCTCGGTCTCGATCAGGGCGATCCACCCGTCCAGCCGGGTCCGGAGGACGCCCAGCCCGCCGGCGAGGCGGTCCACCTCGGCGATGGCGGCCTCGATCCCGAGGCGACGCTGGCGGGCCTGGTCCCGCTGGTCGACCAGGTGGGCCAGCCGCTGCTCGGTCTCGGCGAGACGGCCCCGGATGATGTCCCGCTTTTGCTCGACGCCGGCCAGTTCGACGTCCAGCCGGCGGCGGGCCTCGGCCGCCGCCTTGGCCCGGTCGGCGAGGGAGGTCCGGGACCGGGTCAGGGCCTCGACCCGACGCAAGTACTCGGCCTCCTCGTTCTCCACCGCGGGCAGTTCGGCCCGGACCTCGGACAACCGTTGCTCGTCCTCGCTGATCCGCTCGTCGAGCTCGTTGCGGCGCTGGTCGATCCCGGCCCGGTCGTCGTCGAGCTGGGCGATGGTCGATGCCGACGCCTCGACGGTCCGCCGGGCCTCGGCCAGGCGCTGTTCGGCCGCCCGCAAGTCGCCTTCGGCCGACCGGTCCCGGGCGGTGGCCTCCCGCACGGCCTCCCGGGCCGAAGCCAGGGCGATGGTGGCCTCCTCCAGGGCGGCCCGGGCGAAGGAGGCGCGGCCCGACGCCTCCTCCAGGGCGGCGCCGGTGGCCCCGGTGGAGTCCACCCCGATCCGCCACCCCGTCGGCCCGAACCGGTCACCTCGGCGGGTCACCACCACCCGGGCCGGGTCGGGCTCCATCCCGGCCAGGGTGGCCACCGCCTCGCGCCAGCCGCCGTCCACCACCACGGCCCGACCGATCAGGGCGTCGAGCAGGGGGCCGACGTCGGACCGGAGGGGCCGCACCCGGGACCGCAGGCTCGGGCTGGCCTCGGCCGGGCCGGGGCCCGGGCCGGTGTCGGTGGCCGGCGCGGGCCCTTCGGGGGCCCGGTCGAGCCCGAGGGCCAGGACCGCCCCGGAGAGATCGTCGGCGTCGAGGGCGGCCAGGGCCGACACCGCGTTGGCCTCGGAGTCCACCACCACCGCCGCCAGGGCGTCCGCGGCCGCGGCCTCCACGGCGGCCTCCCAACCCGGGTCGATGTCGACCAGGTCGAGGAGGACCCCGAGCACCCCGGGGGAGCCGCCCAGGGCGTCGGCACCCGCCCGCGACCGGGCCTGGTCCAGGGCCTGACCCAGGGCGTCGGCCCGGGCCTGCCAGTGGCTGGCCTCGTGCTGGTGCTCCTGCTGGGCCGTGGTCCGCTCGTCCCGGTCGGTCTCGGCCCGTTCCCGCTCCGCAGTGGCCGCGGCCGCCGCGGCCCGCAGGATCTCGATGGTGGCCTCGGTCTCGGTCACGGTGGAGGCGGCCCCGTCGGTCCGCTCCCGGGTCTGGTGCCGGCGCCGTTCGTTGCCGGCGATCTCCTCGTCGAGGCGGTCACGGTCGTCGACGGCCTTGGCCACCGACCGCTCCAGGGCGTCGATGGTGGCCCGAAGCTCGGGGGCCCGCATGGGACGGGGATCGAGGCCGTCCCCCCACTCGGTGTCGAAGGTCAGCTGCTCGGCCTCCAGGTCGGCCTCCTGGCGGGCCAGCTCGCTCCGCCGGGGGGTCATGGCCCGGGCGGCGGCGTCGGCCTCGGTCAGGTCCCGTTCCAGTTGGGCGGCCTCCGCCTCGAGGTTGGCCACCAAGCCGTCGTCGACCGCGTTGCGCAGCTCCCCCTCCAGGCGACGGCGACGCTCCCCCAGCACCCCGCTGGTGCCCCTGATCCGTTCGGCCAGGCTCCGGGCCCGGGAGGCGACGTCGGCCACGTCGGAGGCCCCCAGGGCGGACAGCTGGGCCTCGTGCTCCACGATCACCGCGTCCAGGCGGGCCAGGTCGGTGGTCAGGGCGTGGTTGCGGGCTCGGCCATCCTCGAGCTGCGTGGCCGCGGTGGCCAAGGCCCGACGCAGGGCGTGGATCTCCCGGCCGGCCAGGTGGACCTTGAGGGTCTGCAACTCGGCCACCACAGTGCCGTGGCGGCGGGCCGCGTCGGCCTGCTTCTCCAGCGGTTTGACCTGGCGACGGACCTCCCGCAGGAGGTCCTTGAGGCGCTGCATGCCCTCCTCGGTGGCGGCCAGACGGCGCTCGGCCCGTTCCTTGCGGCGGCGGAACTTCAGCACCCCGGCCGCCTCCTCGATCACCGACCGCCGGTCCTCGGGCTTGGAGTTGAGGATGTCGTCGATCCGGCCCTGGGAGACGATGATGTGCTGCTGGCGGCCCACCCCCGAGTCGGATAGGAGCTCCTGGATGTCGAGGAGCCGACACGAGACCCCGTTGATGGCGTAGTCCGAGTCGCCACTGCGGAACAGGGTGCGGGTGATCGACACCTCGGTGAGGTCCAGGGGGAGGACGCCGTCACTGTTGTCGATGGTCAGCGAGACCTCGGCCCGGCCCAGGGCCTGCCGGGAGGCGGTACCGGCGAAGATGACATCGTCCATCTTGGCCGAGCGGACCGCGGTGGGGGCCTGGGCCCCGAGCACCCAGGCAATGGCGTCGACCACGTTCGACTTGCCACTGCCGTTGGGACCGACGACGACGGTGATACCGGGTTCGAGGCTCAGTTCGGCCGTCTCGGCGAACGACTTGAACCCCTTGATGGTCAGCGCTTTGAGGAACAAGGTGCGACCCCTTCTCTCGCCCTCCGCCCCACCGGACGACGCCGGCGACGCTCCAACCCTGGCCCGGACCGGCGTCTACGGCGCGGATCCCTTCCGGCCGGAGCGGTGATCCACCGGTTTCAGACCTGGGTGTTGCAGTAGTACACGACCTGGTGGCGGAAGCTCGTCTTCTGGATCGGGGCCCTCGACCGGGGGCTCAGCTCCCCCGTCTTGCCGTAGACGGCGAGGTGGTCGGCGTACTCGCCCGGCTTACCGGACAGGTCGGCGAACGGGCGGGAGTCCAGTGACGTCCCCCCGTACTTGATGGCCTCATGGAGGATCCCCACCACCGACCGGTACAGGCGGCGGATCTCCTGGGTGGAGAGACTCTCACCCGGACGGTCGTGACGGAGCCCGGCGTCGAACAGGATCTCGTTGGAGTAGATGTCGCCGATGCCGACGAATACCGACGGGTCGGTGAGCAGGAGCTTGAGGGGGGTCTTCTCAGCCCGGACGATCCGACCGAAGTCCACCCAGGACACCGGCTTCTCGTGGAGGTCGAGACCGAGCTCGTCGGGGCCGGGCAGGACCGAGGGAAGGTCGGTGTCGGTCACCAGGTCGACGGTCGACTCGGCCTCTGGATCGATGATACGGAGGTCGCCACCCTGGGTGAAGGCGATGACGGCGATGGTACCGTCCTCGACGGGGTCCTTGGTGGCGGCCTTGGCCACGCTCCCGGTGGGTGACAGGGCGACGGCTAGGGCGTGCTCGTTGTCGAGGTGGATGACGAGGTGGAGCCCGACGCGCTCCACCGCCACCACCTTGGCGCCCACCATCGGCTCCTCGAAGCTCTTGCGGGTCTTGTGGGTCGGCATCGCCTTCAGGGTGTGGGCATCGGCCGATTTCACCTTGCGGCCCCCGAACTCTCGGTCGAGGTCGCGACGCAGGGTCTCGACCTCGGGCAGCTCAAGCTTCTCCATCAGCCTCTTCTTCCTCCAACTCCTCCGCCACCGTGCTGAGCACTGCGGTGTAGGCGGAGCGGGCGGCAACCTGCTCGGCCCGCTTCTTCGATGTCCCGGCCCCGTGCCCCCGGGGCACCCCGTCAATGATGGTCACCGCGGTGAACCGCTTGTCGTGATCGGGGCCCGAGCCATCGATCTGGTACACCGGGGTACCGAGGGCCAGGCGGGCGGTCAGCTCTTGGAGCTGGGTCTTGTAGTCCTTCCGCCCCGGCTGCTCCGCGGCCTCGCGGATGGCCTCGTCGGTGAGGGCCAGGATGACATCCCGGGCCCGCTCGAACCCCCCGTCGACGTAGACGGCGCCGAAGATCGCCTCCATGGCGTCGGCCAGGATCGACTCCTTGTCCCGCCCGCCGGACTGGTCCTCGCCCTTGCCCAGCCGGAGCAGGGCCCCCACCCGGAGCCGGCGGCCCAACTCGGCCAGGGTGGCCGTGTTGACCACCGAGGCCCGTAGCTTGGCCAGTTGGCCCTCGGGCAGGTCGGGGTAGGTCCGGTAGATGTGATCGGTGACGACGAGCCCGAGTACCGAATCCCCGAGGAACTCCAGCCGCTCGTTGGGCTGGTTGTCCGGATGCTCGGCGCAGAAGCTCCGGTGGGTGAGCGCGAGCTGCAGACGCGTCGGGTCGTCGAACTGATGACCCAAGCGGCTGCAGAATGCGTCTCGGTCGGCGTCGGTGACCAGAACTAAGCCCCAACCTTGCCGTGGACGTAGTCGACGGCGTCTCGCACCGACTTCAGATCCTGCAGATCCTCGTCCTCGATGCGGAACCCGACCGTCCGTTCCCCCAGTTCTTCTTCGAGCGCCTCCACCAGTTCGATGAGGGCCAAAGAGTCAGCGTCCAGATCATCGGCGAACGAGTCACCCTCGCTGATCTGTTCGGGGTCGATCTCCAGGATGTCGGCCAGTCGGTCCCGGATCAGATTGATCACATCATCACGGGTCATCGGCGACTGTTCCATATGGGTTTCAGCTGGCATGCGACATTCCTCCATCCGGTCTTGGTCGCTCGGCCTATTCGCCTGTTGCAGCAGCATGCTTCGAAACGAGCGAACGTGTCGATCGGCGACCACCCGAAACAACGTCCCCGCACGGAGACGCCCAACTCAGGGGGCCAGGCGCCCCACGAGTCATCTCCGGGCGACTGACAGTTTTCCGGGCACACACCGATCAGCCCATGACGGACCGCTGTGGAACGACGATTCTATCGGGTCGAGCGTCAATCAGGCCGCTGAGTTGTCGGCACTGGTGAAGATGTCCCGCACGGCACCGACGATATCGATCTCGACCATGCGGTGGGTGGTCTCGATGGCGTTGGCGATGGCCACGGCGGTGGACGAGCCGTGGGAGATCAGGGTCATGCCGCGGGTGCCGAGCAGTACCGCGGCACCGGTGCGGACCGGGTCGAATCCGGTGAACACGGGCTCGAGACGGGCGGCGGCATCCTCAAGAGCCGGTTCGGCGGCGAGGGCGGCCCGGACCGTGTCCTCGAACACGGCGTAGCCACCCTCCATCGATTTGAGCACCACATTGCCGGTGAAGCCGTCGGCCACCATGACATCGGCCACGCCCAGCAGGAGATCTCGGCCCTCGACGTTGCCGATGTAGTCGGCCCCGCACCGCTCGGCCCAGGATCCCTCCTCGAGCAGGCCGCAGGCCGTAGTGACCAGGCTGTTGCCCTTGCCGGCCTCTTCGCCGATGGTGAGGATCCCCACCCGGGGACGGGCGATGCCGTAGACGGTCCGCATGTAGGCCGTGCCGAGCATGGCGAACTGGACCAGCCACTCCGGCTGGCAGTCGGCGTTGGCGCCACAATCGAGCAGGGCGGTCGGGGTTGAGCCCGGCACCGGAAAGGGCACGGCGATGGCGGGCCGGGCCACCCCCTTGATCCGCCCCATCCGCAGCAACGACGCCGCCATGGCAGCTCCGGTGTTCCCGGCGCTGAGCAGGGCTCCGGCCCGACCGTCCCGGACGGCTTCGGCCCCCCGCACCACCGAGGCGTCCTTCATTCGCCGCACGCTGGCGGCGGGCTCGGCGCCCATGGCGATGACCTCGCGGGCCGGCAGGATCGGTAGGTCACCGGTGTCACCCATGCGCTCCGGATCGCCGACCAGCAGGATGGGCAGTCCGGTTCGCTCGGCGGCCATCAGGGCCCCCTCGACGACGACCCGGGGGGCGTCGTCACCCCCCATGGCGTCGACCGCGACCGGCAGCGAGGCCGAAGCCCGAACGGTCATGTCGTACGGTGTCGGATGTCGAGCGGTGTCGGGCTCAGCCGACGTCGATGACGGTCCGACCTCGGTAGGTACCGCAGGACCCGCACACCCGGTGGGGCAGCTTGACCTGCCCGCAGCGGGGGCAGACGCTCCGGGCCGGAGCCGACAGCGTCCAGGCGGCAGCCCGACGGCTCCGCGTCTTCGCCTTCGACTTCTTCTTCTTGGGGACGGCCATGGCGTTCGATCCTGGACTCGGTTCTGGGGAGGGCACGACCGGCCGGACACCGCCAACGACGACCGAACCGGTTGACGCGGGCGAGGCCACGACCCGCCGTTCGGGGGTGACCGTGCTCGGACGGCACGCCCACCTACGATGGGCACTCGGCGCACCAGGCTACCTGGTCCACCGGTGGCCCCAACCCGTCGAGCACAGGACCCGTCGGCGCGGATGGAGGCCGTTGGGTAACGTTCGGTACTAGCGTGCGCGCCACCGGGATCGCGTCGCCGCGGTCGACAACCGACCATGGAAAGCGAGCAGCGTTGAGCAACGAACAGAATTTCCCACCCGGTTGGAACCAGGAGCCCAATCCCCCGGCCGGCCCTCCCCCCGGATCCGGACCGGCCGCCCCGAACCCGAACTGGGCCCCCACCCCGGCCGGCGGCGGGGGCTGGGGGCCGCCCCCGGGTGGAGCCGCCCCGGGCGGATTCGCCCCCAGCGGGTATCCCGGCTCCCCGTACCCCCAGCCGGCGAAGCGTTCCGGCTGCCGGACCGCCCTCATCATCCTGGGGATCCTGTTCGTCCTGGCCCTGCTCAGCATCGGCGGCTGCAGCTGGTTCCTGATCAACGCCACCCGCCCCCCCGTGGACGCCACCAACAACTTCTACGCCGCCCTGTCCGACGGCCGCTACCAGGACGCTTACGACCTGATGTGTCCCAACAGCCGTCCCGAGAGCGTCCAGGTGTTCGAGGCCCAGGTCTCGGCGCCGGCGGCCACGATCACCGGCTACAACTTCACCACCGTGAACACCTCCAACAACCTGTCCAGCACCGTCCGGGGGACCGTCGACCTCAACGGGACCAGCTACCAGGCCGTCGTCGAGTTGTCGAACATCGACGACGCATGGAAAGTCTGTTCGTTCAATCAGCCGTGACCGCGACGGCATCCGAGAAGGGACGGCGGCCATGAGCACCGCCCCGTTCACCCTGGCGGGTTTCACCCCGATCCAGCGCATCGGCCGGGGCGGCTTCGGTGAGGTCTGGGTGGCCCGGCAGGACAACGTGGACCGTGAGGTCGCCATCAAGGTGGGCCACGAGCCCATCACCGACCACACGGCCCAACGCCGGTTCGAACGCGAGTGCGTGGCCCTCGGCCGCCTGACCAACCACCCCAACATCATCGATGTGCACACCGTCGGCCAGCTGCCGGACGGTCGCCCGTTCCTGGTACTCGAGTACGTCAGCGGGGGCACCCTGTGGGACCGGTTCCAGACCGGCCCGATCGGCGAGTCAGAGCTCCTGGTGATCGCCCGTGAGATCGCCGACGCCCTCGACGTGGCCCACCGGGCCGGCATCATTCACCGGGACCTCAAACCCGAGAACATCCTGCTCCGCCCGAACGGCCAAGCCGTCCTGGGGGACTTCGGCATCGCCCGCCTTCACGACGGGACCAACACCACCGCCCAGGCGGTGACGGCCAGCGTGGCCTACGCCGCCCCCGAGGTCCTGGCCGGCGAACCCCCGGGCCCCCGGAGCGACCTGTACGGCATCGGGATCTGCCTGGTGGCAGCGGCCATCCGCGACGTCCCCTTCGTCCACTCCACCGACCAGTCGATCCCGCCCATCCTCCACCGGGTGCTGAACGAGGCCCCGCCCGACCTCGTTGCCCTCGGCTACTCCCGCCCCTTCGCTGAACTCGTCTCCCGGCTCGTGGCCAAGGACCCCGCCCAGCGGCCCCCGGACGCGGCCGCCGTCATCGGCGAGATCCGCGCCCTGGAGGGCCACCCGCCCGGCGCAGGCGGGTCGGGCGGCGGGCCCCATCGGCCCCCGGAGGCGGATGGCCGCGCCACCGTCGTGGCCTCGTCAGGATCCCCCTCCCCCACCGGCCAGAACCACCCCACCGGCCAGAACCAGGACTACTCTGCCCTGCCGGCCCCGCCGTCGGCCTCGCAGCCTTCCCCGCCTCCGCAGCCTTCCCCGGGTTCGCACGGCCCCCAGAGCTCGAACGCCTTTCCCGGGGCCCCGGGGGCCCAGCTCCCCCCCACGGGCACCGCCCCACCCCAGCAGCCGCCCGTGCCCCCGGCCCAGGTCTCACCGCCCATGGAGCAGCGGCCCATGCCGCCCCAACCGGTGGCCCGGACGTGGCCGTCCGGGAACGTGCCGACCGGGGCCCCGTCGGGCGCGTGGCAGTCCGGCCCCGCCTACCCCGTCCGGCCCCGGCGACGTTCCTCGGGCTGCCTCATCGCCCTGCTGATCCTGGGCGTGCTGACCCTCGCCGTGGGCGGCTGCACCGTCCTGGTGTTCAACTCGGTGCAGGCGCCCGTCCACACCACCAACGACTTCTACGCCGCCCTGGACGACGGCCGCTACCAGGACGCCTACGACCTGATGTGCCCCGAGACCCGACCCGCCGACCTGTCCAGCTTCCAGCTGCAGGTGTCCAGCGGAGCGGCCTCGATCACCAACTACAGCTTCTTCACGTCCACGACCGCCGGCACCGTCCCCGACACCGCCGTCATCGAGGGCACCGTCGAGCTGGACGGGCTCTCGTATCCCTCGACAGTGAACCTGACCGAGCACTCCGACGGCTGGAAGGTGTGCAGCTACACGGTCCCGTGACCGGGGCCGGTGACTCAGTTGCTGGCCGCGGTGTCATCGCCGAGGTCGAGCTCGGCCAGGGCCGCCCAGCGCGGGTCGCCGGCCGGCTCGGCGTCGGGATCGACGTCCTCCTCGGACCGGGTCGGGTACCGGTCGGGGTCGGGGCCGGCACAGTCGGGCCGGCACAGAGGGGCCAACGGCAGGGAGAGGCCGACCGCCTCGGTCACGACGGGTACCAGATCGATCTGTTCCCCGTCGAAGTCGATCAGCTCGCTGTCCTCGGGGGCGTCGACCTGGAAGATCTCGTCGATGGTGGCCTCCGAGACTCCGCCGGTGTCCTCCAAGCACCGGCGGCACTCCGCGGTCCAGTGGAACTCGACCGAGCCGAGCACCGACACTCCGCGCTCGATCGATTCGACCACGACGGAGCCGACCACCGGGTCGGGGGTGGTGGAGCTGGCGATCACCAAGGTCGGGGGCACCACCATGTCGATGTCAACCGGCAGGCGCTGGCCCAATCGCCGACGCAGATCGGCCACGTTCACCATGAACCGCCGGGGCGTCGGGGCCCAGGTCTCCGGCCGGCCGGCCTCGCCGCCGGGCGGCTCCCCGGTCACCGGACCCGGTCCGGTTCGCGTTCGGTCCAGCCGTCGAGGTCCTGGTTGAGGTCGATGGAGGCGTCGGCCCGGTCGGGGTCGTCGTCCCAGTTCCGGTCGTCGAGCGGGACGGGGGGTGTGCCGATCAGCTTCCGGCGACCCCGCTGGACCGTCTCGATGGTGCGTTCGAGCACGGCCTCGAATCGGGCCAGTTTCCGGTCGCAGTACTCCTCGACCTGACGGGTCAGGCGGTTGGCCTCGGCCCGGGCGTCCTCCAGGATCTCCCGGGCCTGGGCCTCGGCCTCCTGGACGACGTGCTGCCGTTCGACCATGCGGGCCACCTGGGCCCGACCCTCGTCGATGAGGGCCTGGTGCTCCTCGCGGGCCTTGGCGATGAACTCCTCCCGCTCCTTCAGCAGCCAGCGGGCGGCCCGGATCTCCTCGGGGAGCTGTTCCTGGGCCTGCTCCAGCAGGTGGACCAGCTCGTCCCGGTTCACCTTGATGGTGGTCGACATCGGCAACGGCCGGGCCTCGGCCAGGATCTCGATGGCCTCCTCAAGCAGGGCGTCCACCTCGGGGATGGCGTACGGATTGGGCAGGTCGTCGTCGAGGTCGTAGTCGTCGACACCGTCGTAGTCGTCGATCTCGTCCAGATCGTCGAGGTGATCCGGGGCGGCGCCGTTGAGGTCGTCAGGATCGGTCATGTGGTGTCTCCGTTGGGTTCGCCGCGGTCCGCCTCCTCGGCCCGTTTCTTGTCGAGGTGTCGGGCCACCACCTCGGGGACGACGGAGGTCACGTCGCCTCCGGCGGCCCAGATCTCCCGGACGTAGCGGGACGATACCAGCGCGTGATCCCCCAGGCCGGGAAGGAACACGGTGGTGATCCCGTCGCCGGTGGCCGCGTTCATGTTGGCCTGCAGCATCTCGGCGTCGAGATCGGTGGGGCTCCGCAACCCCTTGACCAGGCAAGTGGCGCCGACCTCACGGGCGGCCGCGGTGACCAGGCCGGTGAACGAGGCCACCGTGACGTTACGGACCTCCGGGTGATCGGCGACCACCCCGGCGATCAGGGCCATCCGCTCCTCGGGGGTGAACAACCCGCTCGGCTTGGCCCGGTTGTGGCCGACCGAGACCACCAGCTCGTCGAATACGCCGGCGGCGGCCACGATCACCGCCTCGTGCCCGCGATGAATCGGATCGAACGATCCTGGATAGAAGCCCACGGCCATGGACACATACCTCGGTCTGGCTACCCGTTCGCCCCGACCCGCCAGAGCCGAGGCTCAATCAGGCGACACGCTCGCCCGACCACCGTCCAACCTAGCCGCAGTGGCCTGTCGAAGGGTGCCTGGAGGGGTGGGATCGACCGCCGGCCGGGTGGGATCAGGCCCCGGGGGCGGCCGGGTCGACCCGTTCGGCGATGACGATCTCGGCGCGACCGTAGGTGCGGCGGCGGACCGCCTTCCAGGGCGGGGTCAGCTCGACGGGGGTCTCGGCGTGGGCGATGAGGAGGTCGGCCCGGATCCGGGGCAGGAGGGCGGCCCACGGATCGTCGGCGTAGGGCGGATCGCAGAAGGCCAGGTCGGCCGGGGGGAGCCGATCCACGACCCGTTCGACCGGACGGACCAGGATCTCGGCCCGGTCGGAGAAGCCGAGCACCTCCAGGTTGGCCGCGATGGTGGCCGCGGCCCCCCGGTTGCGCTCGACGAACACCACCCGATCGGCCCCCCGGCTGAGGCACTCGATGCCGAACGAGCCGCTCCCGGCGAACAGGTCCGCCACGGTGGTCCCGTCGATGGGGGTCTGGAACCGGACCATGTTGAAGATGGCCTCCTTGGCCCGGTCGGTGATGGGCCGGGTGCCGTGACCCTTGGGGGCCCGGATCGACCGGCCCCGGGCCGAACCCCCGATCACCCGCATCCGGTCACCCCCCGCACAGGATCACCCCGCCCGGGCCAACCTGGCGGCCTCGGCCACCGCCACCCGACTGTCCGCACCCGGATCGCCTCACGCCGGCAACCTACTCCGGCCCTTCGTCGGATCCTGCCGCTACCGTCCCCGCCATGCCCATGCCGGATCTCGAGATCGTGTGCGTCGACTGCGGCGGAGCCTGTTTCCCGCTCGGCTGGCACCCCGAGGACGGGGAGCTGCCCGACGGCACCGTGCTCCCCTACCGGTGCCGGGACTGTCTCGACCGGTGGGACGTGGTGGTCGGCGAACCCGACTAGCCCTTCAACAGGAACTCGGCGTCGGCGGGGTCGAAGAACACGGCGAGCTCCTCGGCCAGGGGCCGGTGGGCGTCGAGGTCCGGGTCGGCGTCGACCAGCTCGATGGCGGCGTCACGGGCCGCGGCCACCCACTCCCGGTCGCGGCGCAACGACGCCAGCTTGAGGTCGCTCCGGCCCTTCTGTCGTTCCCCGAGGATGGTGCCCTCCCCCCTCAACTCCAGGTCGATGTCGGCCAAGACAAAGCCGTCGGTCTCGTCGACCATGGCCTGGAGCCGGGCCTCGGCGTCCGGTGTCGTCCCCACCCCGACCAGCCAGCAGGTGGATGCGTGCTCCCCCCGCCCCACCCGGCCGCGGAGCTGGTGGAGCTGGGCGATGCCGAACCGGTCGGCGTCGAGGATGACCATAACGGTGGCGTTGGGGACGTCCACGCCCACCTCGATCACGGTGGTGGCCACGAGCACGTCGAGGAGCCCGAGCCGGAACTGCTCCATGGTCTCGTCCCGCTCGGCCACGCCGAGGCGGCCGTGGAGCAGGCCTACCCGCTGGCCGGCCAGCTCGCCGGTGGTCAGCCGCTCGTAGGTGGCCTCGGCCGAGGCCACCTCCAGGCTGTCGGAGACGTCGATCAGGGGGCAGACCACGTACACCTGGCGACCGGCGTCGATCTCGGCCCGGACCTCGTCCCACATGGCGCTCAGCGCCGCCGCTGCCTCCTCCGGGTCGTAGGCCAGGTCGTCCCCGTCCCCGTCCCCGACCCCGTCCGGCCCGGCCCCACCCTCCGCCGGGGTGAGGTCCGACGGGGAGAGGTCCCCGGGGGCCCGGACCCACCGGGTCACGATCGGGGTGCGTCCGGGCGGCAGCTCGTCGAGCACCGACAGGTCGAGGTCGCCGTAGACGGTCATCGCCGCGGTCCGGGGGATCGGTGTGGCCGTCATGACCAGCAGGTCGGGGGTGGCCTCCCCGTCGGACCGCTCCCGCAGGGCGGCCCGCTGCTCCACCCCGAACCGGTGCTGCTCGTCGATGACGATCAGGCCGAGCGAGGCGAACCGGACCTCCTCCTGGATCAGGGCGTGGGTGCCCACCACGATGTCGACCTGCCCGTCGCGCAGTTCGGCCAGGACCCGTCGGCGATCGGCGGCCCCCAACCGGTTGGCCAGCAGCTCGATCCGGAGCGGGCGTTCGGCGAACAGGGAATCGGCGTCGGCCACGGTGAAGCCGTCGAGGACCCGACGCACGCCGGCCAGATGCTGCTCGGCCAGCACCTCGGTGGGCGCCATCAGGGCGGCCTGGCGGCCACCGTCCACGGCCACGAGCATGGCCGCCACCGCCACCAGGGTCTTTCCCGCCCCGACGTCGCCCTGGAGCAGCCGGTGCATGGGGATCGGCCGACCGAGATCGGCGGTGATCTCCTCGATGGCCCGGGCCTGGGCGCCGGTGAGGGGGAACGGCAGGCGGTCGGCCAGGCCGCTGGCCAGGGGACCGTCGGTCGGGTGACCGATACCGATCGCGGTGCGTTCGATGGCCCGCTTGCGGAGCACCAGGGTCAGCTGGAGGCGGAACAGCTCGTCGAACACCAGCCGCCTGCGGGCCCGGGTGACCTCCCCCAGCGAGTCGGGTTGGTGGATCGAGGCGAAGGCCGACGCCCGGTCGATCAGGTCGTAGCGGCGGAGCAGCCTGTCGGGCACGGGGTCGCCCAGGCCACGGCCGGCCGGGGGCAGGGAACGGCGCAGCACCTCGGCCACCCAGTCAGAGAGATCCCAGCTGTTGATGCCGCTGCGTTCGGACTGGGGGTAGACGGGGATGATCCTCCCGGTGCGGTCACCGACCAGGTCGACCACCGGGTTCGTCATCTGCCGCTGGCCCCGGAACAGCTCCACCTTGCCGTAAACCATGGCCTGGCGGCCCGAGGTGAGCTGCCGCTCCCGCCATGGCTGGTTGAAGAAGCTGAGCCGCAGGCTGCCGGAGGGGTCGCGCACCGTGGCCGTCACCATCACGCGGCCGCCCCGGACCCGCCGGGCGGTCACCGATCCCACCGTCACCAGGACGCTGGCCTCGTCCCCCGGGGAGAGCTCGGCGATGCTGGCCTCCCGGGTGCGGTCCAGGTAGCGGCGGGGGTAGTGGGTCAGCAGGTCGAGGAGGGAGTCGATACCGAGCGAGGCCAGGCCAGCCCGCTTCTTCGGTCCGACCCCCTTGAGCCGGTCGACACCGAGAGCGTTCAGCTCGGACAGGTCGAGGGGCTGCGGGGCCATCGGGTCGACGCTAGCGTCCGGGCTCGGGGACCGAGCCGGCATCAGGCCTCGGGACCCCGGTCTCCATGACAGGCAGGTGAATTCTACTCCCGGGCCATAGTTAATACAGATAGTTGATAGCTCCATCTTCATCTTTTGCGATCAACCACCTAGACTTTATGTGACAGATTGGGCCGCTACCGAGAGCCACCAGCGTGACTGGAACGGCCGGCCCGGAAAGGGGTGCTCTGCCGTGCAGGGTGTAGTCAAGATGTACGACCCGGTCACTCGGGACGGCCTCATCGTCACCGACACCGACCTCACCGAGTACGAGCTGGCCCCCAAGGCCCTCGAAGGCTCGGTGTTCCGCATGCTCCGACCCGGTCAGCGGGTCGTATTCGACCTCGACGCCTCCCAGCAGGCCACCGCCCTGCGGCTCGGCTCGGAGGTCGACATGAGCAGCCCGAGCTGGCTCGCCGAAGAAGACTGAGCCGTCACCCCGCCAACCCGGGCCGATCCGGCCCGGTGGCGTGTTCCATCCCCAACCCCCCAAACCCCTCACCACGACAACCTCTCAGCACTACGGAGCCCAGGTATGACGATGACCACCCCGACGACCAACACCAAGCTCGCCAGCTGGGTGAGCGAGTGGGCCGAGATCCTGCAACCGACGGACATCTACTGGTGTGACGGGTCGGAGGAGGAGTACGACCGCCTGTCCCAGGAACTGGTCGACTCCGGCACCTTCACCCGGGTCAACGAGGACATCATCCCCAACAGCTACCTGGCCCTGTCCGATCCCGCCGACGTGGCCCGGGTAGAGGAACGAACCTTCATCTGCTCGCCCGAGGAGATGGACGCTGGCCCCACCAATAACTGGCGCGAGCCCAGCGAGATGCGGGCCGAGATGACCGAGCTCTACACCGGCGCCATGCGGGGCCGCACCATGTACGTGGTGCCGTTCTCGATGGGCCCACTGGGCTCCCCCATAGCCCACATCGGCGTGCAGCTGACCGACTCCGCCTACGTGGCGGTGAGCATGCGGACGATGACCCGGATGGGCGCCGGCGCCCTCGAGGTACTCGGAAACGGCGAGTGGGTGCCGTGTATCCACTCGGTGGGCTACCCCCTGGCCCCCGGTGACACCGACATCCCGTGGCCCTGCGACGGGGAGAACAAGTACATCGTCCACTTCCCGGAGACCAAGGAGATCTGGAGCTACGGCTCCGGCTATGGCGGCAACGCCCTGCTGGGCAAGAAGTGCTTCGCCCTGCGGATCGCCTCCACCATGG
>JBKECK010000024.1:0-15436 GCA_047974625.1 Acidimicrobiales bacterium | reverse complement strand
CCGCGGCGACCACCGACTCGATCCGCAGGCGGTGGGCCCGGATCGTGGCGCCGGCCAGCACGAGACCGATCGCGTCACCGACGGTCGAGCGGGCCTCGCCGACGGCCAGGTCCACCACCACGACGCGGCGGTCGCTGCGGACCGCGGCGCCGACCACATGGCGCCCGCTGACCCGGACCGAGCAGCCCGCCAGGCTCGCTTCGGTCCGGCCGTGGACCACGACCCCGGTCACCTCGTCACCTTCGACGGTCACGTCGAGGGCCCGGAGCCCCACTACCTCCCCCAACAGCTCGATCCCGACGCCGGTGGCCCCGGCAGTCACGTGGATCGGGGTCGGGTCGTCCTCGCCCCGGATGACCAGGTTCCGGTCGCCGGCGTCGATCACCAGGGACTCGGCCACCTCGATGGGTAGGCCGTCGTCGCGGGCCGGCAGGACCCACTCGTTGTCGACCGCGGTGCCGGTGGCCAGGTCGGCGGCCGCCGCCGTGATCGAGGCCACCAGGTCGGCCGGGTCGAGCCGCACCGTCACCGTCCGGTCTCCATCGGTTCGAGCCGCAGCGGCTGGGTGAAGCTGGCGGCCAGCTCCTGGCCGTCGGAGCGCAGGGTGTAGAGGATGTCGACTATCAGGGTGGTGTCGTCGACGGTGACCCGCACCGCGTCGAGCACCACCAACCGGGCGAGATGCTGGCGGATGGCCGATGCGATCAGGTACTCGGTGGCCGCAGCCTGGTCGGCCGACGCCGGCTCGAACACCAGCAGGTGCAGTCCGCACCCGAACCCGGGCCGGTCCACCCGCTCGCCCGGGGCGGTGAACAGCAGCTGGTGGAGCTGGGCCCTCGCCAGGTCGGCGTCGCTGCCGCCGGGTGTCGGTCGTCCCCGGTCGGTGATGCGGAAGGGGAAACCGAGGCCGCCGTTCACGGCCGACCCCCGAGGCTGGTCCTAGCCAACTCGACGTCGACCTCGTAGTCGAAGTCGACGTGCTCGGCGGCCGGGCCGATGGCGTGTTGGGGCTCGTCGCCGTCGAGCTGGCGGGTCGCCCCCCAGCGATGGACGGCGGCCAAGACGTACCAGGAGCCACCGAAGATCGGGCCGGCCCCCTCCACCGGGAGGGTCGATCCGGCCCGGACGATCCGCCCGTAGCGCGACGCGGCGATGGTGGCCTCAGCGGTGGCGAACCAGCCCTCCTGCCGGAACCGGCTGCGGGCCATGGCCTCCAGCTCGTTGTCGTCGTGGGGCGCGTCGGCGGTGTCGATGTCGACGGGGACCAGCGGAGGGTTCGACCCGAGAATGACGGCCAGCCGGTCGTTGACCACCTGGCCACGGGTCCGGTCGGTGGCCGCCACAGTCCCCGGCTGGTAGCCGGCGTCGGTCACCTCCGTGGCGCGGACCAGCATCCGCCGGTCATCGATGTGCCAGCCCCGGATGGCGGCCGGCCTCTGGGCGTCGCAGCGGGCGGTCAGGTCGGTCAGGGTCGGGGCGGTCTGGGGGAACAACGAGGCCGGGGGCAGCATCTCACGGCCAACCGGGGCGTGGCGGAACCGGCCGACAACCCCAAGGCCGGCGCTGGCTCCCGGGGTAGGCCGGGCCGCCACCGCCGGGGCCACGAAGGCCTCGAAACCGTTGCGCCGGGCCAGCATCCTGATCAGGGCGGCATCGGTGCAGCGTTGCTGGACGATCCCCACCGCCCCCGACCGCCGTGGGGTGGGGTCGGCCTCGACCCCGAAGCCGTACTTGCGGTAGATGGCCGAAGCCACCTCGTGATCGGTGGCGTCCTCCCACCGCCTGGTCACCGTCTCCAGGTGCATCAGGTACGAGGCGTCCATGGCGTCGACCTCCAGCTCGGAGTCGGAGGCCCTCGACTCGGCGTAGCGGTGCTCCAGGCCGGTCACGTACCCGTCGAAGACCAGCTGGTCATCGCTCGGCCCGTCGCGGCCCTCGCTTCGCAGGGCGAACCCGACACTGATACGTGACAGCAGGGCCAGCCCCGGCATCCCCACGTCGCGGGCCTGGGTGCCCCGAAGCAGGGTGTCCCAGTCGCCACCGTCGGCGCTGCCGTCGCCGGCGGCCGGCGTCTCCATGGGGCTGGAGGCCATGACCAGGGTCAGGGTCGAGGCCCGGTCGACCCGTTCCTCGACCCGCAACGACGCGACGACATCACCCGCCGCCTCCTCCCCGTCGACCCAGAGGCGCAGCCACGGGACCCGGTGACCGGACGGTTCGACCGGGCTCACCCGCCGGACCTCCCCCGCTCGGGCAGGTCGAGCCAGCGGTCGGGCGCGGCCAGCTCGTCGAGGTCGACGCCGGGGTGGGCGTCGGCGATGCGCCACCAGGCGTAGGGGTCACCGAGGTACCGGCCGGCCAGGTGGTCGAGCCGCTGGCCGGCCCCGACCCGGACCCGCTGGTCGGTCCCGGTGTCGGGGGGGATACGGGGCTGGCGCAACACCTCACGATCGCCGTCGGGGGTGACCCGCTCCCAGGTGGGGAGCCGTTCGTAGCGGCTGGCCGGGTCGTTCACGTCGCCTCTCCCCCACCGAGCGCGGCCCGGAGAACGTCGCGGTTCTCCGTCCCGACCTGGCTCGACTGGGCGACCCGGGCCGCCATGAGGTGTTCGAAGGCCTGCCTGGTCAACGGGTTGTAGGGGTTCTCGACCGGTTCGAGGACCGGGAGGGTGATGGCGCACTCGACCCGGATGGGCACCAGTCCCGGGTTGTGCCGTTGCTCGGTGACCCGAAGCTCGGTCATCACGCAGGGGAACCAGCGCGAGTCGCCCAGTTGCAGGAGCAACTCGTCGGGGCGAATGGGCCGGACCCTGGTACCGCCACCCTGGTTCTGCTGGCCCTGCTGGACGTCGCGCCCGAGGGAGATCAGCTGGAGGAAGCCGAGCTCGGGCAGGACCCCGTCGGCCGAGTTGCGGGCCGGGGCCGGCGGGGGTGCGGCGGTCGGATCGTCGGCCGCGGCCGCATTCACTCCGGCTGCAGTGGCCCCGGTCGCGCTGGTCCTGGCCGCGTCGGTTCCGGCGGGTGGTGCGGTGCCGCCCGCCGCAGGCCCAGGGTCGGTGGCCAGGATGCGCTCGGTCGAGTCGAAGATCAGGGTGAACGACACGGTCTCCGACTCCGACAGCAGGGCTGACGCCCCGTGCCCTCCGGCCTGCCCGAAGGTCTGCTGGGAGGTCTGCACCGCGTCGCGGGCCCGCCGACGCTTCCGGGGCTCCCACCGTCCGGTGCGAGAGAACGTGATGCTCTCCGGGTTGTACTGGAACGTCAGGGCCGGGTTGGCCACCGACGAGCGGTCGTCGCCGGGCAGGAGACGAATCAGACGGCCCCGCTTGACGGTGGTCCCCCACAGAGACTGGGTCGGGTTCGGGTCGGTCATCGGCTCAGTACTCCTCCCCGTCACCCAGCTCGTCACCGCCGGCCAGGGCCGCGGCGATGGCCCGGTTGTTGGCCTCGATGGTCGAGGCGATCAGGTCGGCCACGAAAGCCAGGAGCCGCTCCGGTTCCTGGGGCGCCTTCTTGAGCCTCCAGCGGAGGTGGCGGTCGAGCTGGCTCCGGCTGAGACCGATCTCCTCACCAGCCATCGGCCACCGCCGTGCTCAGGGGGGCACCGGTCAGCTCGGCCCGCAGCAGCGACAGGTACTGCCAGCGTCGTTGCTTCGGCAGGCCCAGGATGTCGTCCTCCGACCAGCCGTAGTGGAAGGCGAGGCAGTGGGTCTCGACCACGAGCCGATCGCCACCGCTCCTCAGTTCACGGGCTAGCAGGACCAGGGGGTCGAGGCGAACCTCGATCGGGGCTCGGCAGGCCGGGCAGCCGACCTCCAAACGGGTCGTCGCGGCCGCCGGCCGCTCCACCAGGGCGAGAAGAACCGCGTTGCGCAGTGGCTCGGGGAGGGGCGACGGAACGGGTTGATCGGCCGGGGCCGACCCGCTGGTGGCGACGGGGCCGGCCGGTTCGACCGAACGGATCAGGCGGGCCAGCAGGGCGTCGGTCCGCTCCCGATCTGTTCCGCCGACCTCGGCCATGACCACCTCGTCGGCCGCGGTGATCGGACGGAACGCCGCCCGGCCGGCGGGGCCGGCGTCCACGGCGAACCACTCGGGCTCCGGTGGACCGTCGTCGGGGAGGAGATCACCGACCGTCAGGTCGACGTCGGCGAGCTCGCCACAAGTCGGGACCGGGCAGCGGACGACCAGCCGGAGGGCGTCGCCGCACACGGCTCGACGCAACCAGAACCCCACCAGGTCGAGCTCGGCGCGGGCCAGGAGAGCCAAGGTGGACGGGTCGGGGGCGTCGTACCCGCCGATCCGCTCGATCCCCGAGGCCAGCAACTCGAGCCGGGTGACCGGGTCGGGCGCCGCCGAGCGGATCGCGTCGGTCACGGTCCGCTCCAACCACCCGTCGGGCGCGACCAGTTCCACGGAGCGGTGCCGGCCACCGTCGCGGTCGATCAGCCCACGGGGAAGGGTCAGAGCGGGCACGGTCAGCCGCCGGTATCGGGCGAGGCCACCAGGCTGAAGCCCTCATGGGTGATCTCCAGGGTCTCGATCAACACGTCGTTGCCGTCGGCCTGGAGGTCGGAGATGTGGGTGAACTTGGACACGAAGCACTTGAAGAGCTTGAAGGTGCGGACCTCGGTGCCGTCGACGTCGAGCACCTTGACCTCCATGTCGCGGCGGAAGCCCTCCTCGGGCTGGCGGGTCTGACGGTCGGTTGCGTGGGCGTGGTCGATGAGGGTGTAGGCCCACTCCTTGAACGTGGCGTCGCTGGTCACCCCCGACTCGAACGTGACCGGGCTGTACTCGGTACGGCCCGGCATCGACTCGTCGACGCTCGACGGCGAGTTGCCGGCCCGGAACTTCACGACGTTGACCGAGGCGTCGAGGGCCGACATCTTGCTGCAGGCCGCCACCTCCTTGGTGCCCATGATGATGCGGAAGTTGAAGTTGCGGTAGGGGTCTCGTCGCTCCCCCTCGAACCGGCGCTCCGGGGCCATGGTGGTCTCCTCATTATTGGTGGTGGTCGATCGGGTCGGGCCGATGGTTGGTGGGACGGGTCAGACCGACTTGCGCCAGCCCTCGTGGGTCAGCTCGACGACGAGCAGCCCGACCTCGTCGCCCATGGCGTCCAGCGAAGGGATGGCCTCGAAGCGACTGATCCAGGCGTTGAAGATGTCGTAGCTGCGGTGCCGGGGCCCGGTGTCGGGCTCCTGGGGCGAATCACCGTCGGGTGAGCCGGGGAGGCTCCACGTCGAGCCTGCGGCCTGGGGATCCCACACCTCGAGCACGGCGTTGCGCTTGACCTTCTCGCCCGGGGCCAGGCCGGTGTGGAGGAAGTCGACGGTGGCCCGGGCCCATCGCTCGAGGGTGTCGTTCAGAGCCAGGCCCTGCTCGAGGACGATGGGCTGCCAGGTGGCCCGGTCGGGATGGGCGTAGCGGTAGAGGCGATTCCCGGCCTCCCAGGTCTCGTTGGCCTCGACGCTCATGGACAGGCCCGACACCTTCCGCAAGCCGGCCACGACCGCGCCGTCGACCTTCAGGTGGAAGGCGTAGGTTCGCAGCGGGTTGCGGGGGTGGACCGTTGCCGTCATGCCGCGACCAGCGACTTCTGGCTGATCTGGACCACGACGAACTCGGCCGGTTTGAGGGGGGCGAACGCCACCTGGGCGGTCACGATGCCGAGGTCGACCAGCTCCTGGGGGTTGGTTTCGCGGTCGCACTTGACGGCGAAAGCCTCGTCGGGCGTCGCCCCCTGGAACGCGCCCTGGCGCTGCAGCGACAGCATGAAGGCGGTGATGTTGTCGGTGATCCGCTGCCACAACTCGATGTCGTTCGGCTCGAACACCACCCACTGGAGGCCCCGCAGCAACGACTCCTTGAGGAACAGGGCCGTCCGCCTGACCGGGATGTAGCGCCACTCCGGATCGCTCGACAGGGTTCGGCTGCCCCATGACACGATGCCGGCACCGGGCCGCTCACGGATGCAGCTGAGCCCGATCGGGTTGAGCAGGTCTTGGTCGGGATCGAGGAGGGGTTGCTGGAGACCGAGCACCCCGGGCAGGGTGGCCTCCACGCCGGCCGGAGCCTTCCACACCCCGCGGAGGCGGTCGGTGCGGGCGAAGACGCCGGCCATATGACCTGACGGGGGGACGAACCGGCGGGGAGCCCGGCCGACCCCGACGGGATCGGGCACCTCGACCCAGGGGTAGAACATCGCCATGTTGTCCGTGCGTGACGGGAGACCCTGGACGAAGCTGACCACATCGTTGGTGGCGATCTGGTAGTCACGGTCGTCGCTGCCGGGCCCGTCGGCCACGAAGAACACGTTGCGGGTGGTGACGAACGAGGTCACCTCGGCCAGCGCCGGCTCGTCGTTGCGGCCCGGGGCGCACAGGATCTGGATGTCGACGTCGTCGAAGGCCCGCAACCCGGTGCGGGGCCGGCCGTCGCGGCCCCGGATCTCGGCGACACCGACCGTCGACCCGGCCGGCCCGTCGTCGCCCCCGGTGAGGCGGTGGGGTCGAAGGTCGGTGACGGCCGGCAGGAGGGCCGGGTTGGCCGGCGATGACTCACCGTAACCCCGACCGACCGCCTCGGTCAGGACCGACGGCAACGACCGGGGCGGCCCGCCGGCCGCCAGCGGTTCGGTGACGGAGATGTCCATCAGCGCCAGGTCGTCGACCGCCACCCCGGGCCGGCCCCCCTGGAGGGGGTGCTCGACGGCCCAGGGGGATACCCCGCCGGTGTTGACGACCAGGGTGAAGGACTCACCGGCCGATCGGGGGGTCACTGAGCGGACGAGGAGGGTGGCGGTGCTGTCGGTGCCGGTGATCGACTCCGCCCGTACCCGGTCGTCGAGGCCGGCCGCGTCGATGGCGGCGTTGAGCGCGTCGGCGAACAGCCCGACGGTGACCCGGTTCCCGGCACCGTCGGCGTCCAGGGCGACGTCGATGGCGTTCAACCCCTCGGCGTCGGCCACGGTGAGGGTGAAGGCCTGCGACAGCCGGTCGGGGTTGGCCGGGTCGAGCTCGTAGGCCGCCAGGGCCCGGGTGGCGGCCGGGGCCTCTACGGTCAGGCGGGACGCCCCGGTCGATCCGGTGCCCTGCTGGACGGTGCCGTCGGCGAAGACGACGGGGTCGCCGGTCCACTGGAGGGTGTGGTCGGCTCCGAGGTCGATCTGCTCGATGCGCACCGTGGTACCGACGACCCGAGCCGCGAACAGGCCGCCGATCACCGAGTTGACGGCGTCGGCCAGCTCATCGGCGGTGACCGCGGTCCGGTCGCCGACGTTCCCACCGACGGTGTCAGGTGGGTTGCCGAGCGCCGCGGCCAGGTCGTCGGCCACGGCGAGGGTGCTGGTCAGGCCGGTCGTGTCGGAGCGGACGACCAGGTCGCCGGCGCCGTCGAGGAAGGCCTGGATGGCGACCAGCTCGCGGTTGAGGACAGTGGCCAGTTCGGTGGCCGTCATCTGGCCCGGGTTGGCCAGGTCACCGGCCACCAGGGTGTGGCTCTGGGCCGTACCCCCGTCGACGGTGAGGGTGACGGTGTCGCCAGCCGACAGGGCGAAGGGCCCGGCGACCGGTCCGATCGAGGCCGGCCCGGCCGTTTCGAGGGGGATGGCCACCGGGTTCCCGTCGATCTCCAGTGCGGCGGGCCGGATGGCGGTGTCGGCGTTCCAGGGGGCCGGGGTGGAGATGAGGAAGGCCGGGTCGCCGGGGCCGATTACCCGGAACGACTCCTCGACCGGGCGCCCCCCACCGGGACCGAGCTGGGCGACCAGCAGGGCCTGGAGCTGGGCCGGGGTCAGGGAGGCCTCGTCTCCGTCGATGGTGGCTCCGACAGCGGCCAGGGCCGCGTTGGTGAACTGGACGGTGATCGCCACCGGCTCCGCCTGCTCGGGCCCGGACCAGCGGAACGTCCAGGTACCACCGAGGCCGACGGTGAAGGTGGGGCTGTCGCGGGTGGTCAATCGAGGCGCCACCTCGGGGACCGGCAGGACGGCCGACGGGTCGGTGTCGAGCCCGGCCGCGAACAGGTCGACGGCCCGGATGTAGCGCGAGCGGTCGGAGACCACCTCGACCACGTAATCGGGCGACTCGGGGTCGAGGACCACGTCGGCGAACTCCTCCACGGTTCGGGTCCGCCCGCCCTCGACCCAGTCGACCCGCACGGTGAAGGCCCGGTTCCGGAAGGCCCGGGAGTCGGCGATCTCGACCCGGACGTGGTCGGCCCAGGCCCCGCGGCCGATGGCGTCGAATCGCAACACCGGGCGGTCGGCGCCCCACGGGTCGTCGACCCGGGCCATGATCGGGTCGCCGACCGCGGTTCGGGCCGCGGCCGGCAGTACCCGCACCACATAGGCTCGGCTGCCGCCGGCGGCGAAGAAGGCCTCGATGGCCTGGGCCATGTGGCCGGCCGCGCCCCGCTGGTGGCCCCCGAAGCGGTTCTCGAACTCGCTGAACCCCCGGACGAAGGTAGGGAGGTCGGGCACGCCGCGGGCGGTCTCGCCGATGAACCCGGCGGTCGCGGTCCCAACGCTCTGGATCGGCTTGATGTCGGCGTCTACCTCCTCGACGTAGACGCCAGGCCTCAGTCGCTCTGCCATGGTTGCTCCCTTGGGCTGGTGGTGGCTCGGTGGGTTTGGTGGGCGGTGATGTCGATTGCTGGTCCGGCGTGCGCTCGGACCGGGCGGGCTGCCGGTCCAGCCGGATCGGGGACGATCAGCCGGGGTCGATGGGCTCGATGGGGTGGACCGCGGGGGCCTGGGGAACACGCTCGATTTGGTCGGCTCCCGTTGGTGCGTCCCCGGTCGGGTGGTGGGTCCGCATGACCCGGGCCGGGACGATCGGCGCCTCGATTCCCGGGGCGCCACCGTGTCGACGCCGCGACCGGGGCGGTGTCATCCGGTCGGTCGGGCCTGTCGGGTCGGCGCCGTCGACGGAGACCAGTGACCGGTCTCGGATCTGCAGGTCGATGGCTTCAACCAGGCGGGCGCTGGTCCCGGCGTCGGTCGGGTCGATGTAGGCCGACACGGTGTGGCTCGACGACAGCCGGGCCAGGTGGGAGGCCAGGTCGTCCCGTCGCCGTACCTGGGTCTGGTGGCTGAACACGACCCGGGTCCCGACCAGCGTGACCGACCGTGACCAGTCCCCGACGACGGGTCGGTCAAGCTCCAGGCCCGTTCCGCTCACCCCGACCACAGTGGCGACGAAGGCCGGACCGGTCGGTGAGAAGCCGTCGTCGGAGCGGACCAGGGTCACCGGGTCACCGGGGCGCCACCGGTCACTGGTGGCCAGGGTGGCCCGGTGGCGGTGGTCGACCGGGCCGAGGGGGCGGGTCATGACCTGGACGTGGCCGACGACCCGGGCGGCCGGGGCCGGGCCGCCACCGAGGCGGAGGATCATGTCGTCGCCACCGGGCACACCGAGGGGACCCAACCCGTCGCCGGCCATGGCCTCGCCGTCGGCGAAGACGGCGAGGGCGCCCTGGATGGCGTCGACCAGGCCGTGGACCTCGATTCCTGCGGCCAGCGCAGCAGCGTCAACGGGGAGCCGCGCCGGGGGGAGGGCGATGCCGTCGCTGGTCTGGCCCGTCACCTCGACCGTTGGTTGGAACCCATTGCCGTTCCCCAGTGACATCCACACCAGGGACAGGGCCAGAGCGGTCCGGCCATCGTGCTCGATGGCCACCAGGGTGGCCCGGCCGCCGCCAGCCGGGATGCCATCGTCGGTCGACACCCGGCAGGCCAGGGCCCACCCGGTCGGAGCGGGGTGGGCGGGGGCGAACGGGTCGGGGATTGCGGGGCGGGGCAGGAGGCCGATGGTGGCTTGGCCGTCGGCCGGGATGCGGAGCCCGTCGGCGTCGACCGTAACGCCGCCGGTGGCGGTGACGTCCCGGCTGGACTGCCGGTCGGTGAAGGCGCCGGCGATCGGCTCGAGCTGAGCCAACGTCCAGCGGGTGGGCGATTCGCCCCGGGGGGCGAGGTGGAGGGCAGTGGATCCGGCCGGGACATCGTCGCCCAGGAGGGCCGGCCGCAGGAGGAGCTGGCAGCGGGTCGGGGTGACCCGGGCCCACGCCTCGACGAACGCGGCCAGGTGGCGCTGTGACCCGGCCCACAGGTCGACCCGCATGTCGAACGACATCGCCACCGGGGACGGAACCTGATGGCGGACGATGCGACCCCGGGGGGCGATCGGACCCGAGCCGGGCGGGACGGCTGCGGGGGTCAACGGATCGGGTGCGGCCAGGCCGAGCCCAGCGGCCTGGTCGAACGGTCCGGCAGGGTCGAGCTCAACCGACGACACGACGCCGAGGGTGTCGCCGGTCAGGGGGCCGCGGCGGCCCGATGCCATGACCAGCCGCCGGTTGGAGTCGTCCCATCGGATGGTGGTGGCACGCAGCTCGTCGATCCGCTGCTGGTCGTCGACCTGGGTGCCGTCGACGGCGACCGGGCCGGCGGCGAGGGCAGCGTGGAAGGCCTCCTGGAGGCGTTCGGCCAGGGCGACGCCCCGCTCGGCGGTGAGGGCGTTGCCCTGGTCGCCCCCATGGTCGACGGCCAGGGTGACCCGCACGTCGCGGTCGATCAGGAGGGTCAGCGGGCCCGGTGGAGGGAGCGGATGGGTGTCGGGCAGGGAGTCCCCGGCGAGGTAGCCGGGGGTCAGGACGGTGAGGACGTGGTTGCGGGGCAGGTCGCGCTCCGGTTCCAGGGCATACGACAACGGCCCGAGAACCGAGGCGTAGGGGAGACGAGGTGGGCGGTAGAGAGGGTCGGCCAACCCGTGGCCCACGTGCATCGACAAGCCGTCCACCCGGAGCGCCGCCCGGGCCCTCCAGATCAGAGCGTCGAGCACCTCCGCCGTCATCTCACATCACGCGCGCCAGTGAACACCTGCATTCCCCCCTTGTGTCGCCGCCACGAGCCAACCGGTGGTTGGGCGCTGACATCCTGAGTCTCCAGCAGGCACCCGGCCAAGTCAATTGGTCAATATCGCCCGCCAGTGGGGATGGAGCCACCCGTTCTCCCACCGATGGGACCAGCTCCGGGCTCACCAGTTCGCACGCCGAGCTGCCGCCATCCACCACGACCATGGCGGAGCCGACCGCCCGCCACCGCTCGCCTACCTCGCGAAACCCGGGAGTAACTCCCCCGGCCTTTCGCCACATGGTCGGGCGCATATTACATCTCATCAACAGAAGGAGCCCAGAAGGAGCCCAGAAGGAGCCCAGAAGGAGCCCAGAAGGAGCCCAGAAGGAGCCCAGAAGGATGGCCTACAGGGCGCCGACGAGGAGCTGCTCGTACTCGAAGAACGATCCGAGCGTCGACGCGGTACCCGTGTGCCGCTCCGAGCCCCACACCCACTCCGCTGGTTGATCACCGAGAGGGATCTTCCGAGCCCCGGCAAGCATCCACACCCACGGTGCATTGCGATCCGCATAGTGTCATGGCATGCTTCGTGCATGGCCCAGTTGGTGACTCGCGTAGACGACGATCTTGTGGCTGCGGTGGATCGTCTTGTCGAGACTGGAGTCGTTGCCAGTCGTTCCGAGGCGGTGCGATTCGCGCTTGAGCAGCTTGTGGACCGCTTCCGTCGGGCTGAGATCGGGGAGCGCATCGCGCGGGGGTATCGAGAGCATCCGCAGAGTGATGCCGAGATGGCGTGGGCCGACGAGTCCTCGGTTCGGATGATCGCTGAGGAGCCCTGGTGAGCGTCCCGTCCCAGGGCGAGATCTGGTGGGCTGAAGCCGAGGACAAGCGCAGGCCTGTGTTGGTCGTCACGCGCAGCGATGCGGTGCCGGTGTTGGGGTGGATCATCGTGGCGCCCGTGACCCGTACCATTCGACAGATTCCGACAGAAGTCAGGCTCGGAACGAGCCACGGGCTCCCGGACGAGTGCGTGGCCTCGTTCGACAACTTGCAGCCCATACGGCGAGTGTTCCTGGCACAGCGGGCAGGTGAGCTGCAGGTCGAGGACCTCGACGAGATCTGCCGCGCGTTGCGCGCGCTTGCTGACTGTTGACACCGGCGAGCGAAGATCAAGCTGCGGCGGCGGCCAGTGACCCCTACTTGAACTCGCCCTTGTCATCACAGGCCGAGAACGGCACGGATTCCGTCGTCGATTGCACCGATCAGCGCTCGCGGCAGCTGGCCTGCTCTGTCGACGAGCCAGCTACGGTCGACCAGCTCCAGCCCGAGCGGCACGGCGACGGAATCCTCCGGCAACCCGGTGACGGTCGACTTGAGATCGAGCCAGCAGACCGATCCACGATTCACCACGGCGCGGATCGCTCCATGCGCTCACCGACCGCGTCGCGATCGGGCACGAAATCTCCTGTCGCCAGCGCCGCGTCGGCAAGAAGTTGGTCGGCGAACGACATCATCGGCTTCGCTCCGCAAGGGTCAGCCACAGGATAAGTCGCGTGGGGTGGTGTCGGGTGTGTGGAGCTGAGCGGGTCTGGTGCGAGGGTGTTCTTCGAGACGGTGATGCCGCATCTTGGGGAACGTCAGCGGCGTGTGGTGGCGGGGGCGATCGCTACCCCGGCCGATCCGAAGCGAGCCAACACAAGTTATCTTGCCCAACCTCAACCGGCAAGGTAACTTGTGCCAGTGGAGATGCCATTGATCGCTCCGAGCGCCCGGAAGCACGGCATCGCTGACGCTGACATGACTCATGCATTCAACAACCCGATCCTCGTAGAGGACCTGGACGACGGATTCACGATGTTCATCGGCGGCGACCGATCTGGCGACCTTCTCGAAGTCGGTGTCGTCGACGGCGAGGACGGACCCTGATCGTTCACGCCATGCCGGCCCGCCCCCAGTACCTGAGGTGATACCCATGCCCCGGACAACCCAAGAAATCCTCGACCACGCCAACGAGCTTGCTGCCCGCTTCGAGAACCACGAACCGGACCCAGCCGGCAGCGACGACGCAGGTGCGCTACGCGAACTACGAGCCGCGTTCTCGAACCGAGCCGAGGCCGAACGAGCCCTGGTAGCCGCGGTAGACACTGCCCGTGCCGCCGGGCACTCCTGGGCGTCAATCGGCGCCATGGTTGGCACCTCGGGCGAAGCAGCACGCCAACGCTACGGCCGAAAGGAGCGGCAAGCCTGACCCCGAACTCCAGCGGGCCGGGAGTGCCTGATCCCGAGCGGTTGAACGACCGCCCAACGGCAGGAAGCGGCAGAACACGCTGAGTTACGGCATTCTCGCCGGCCGCTCCCCTGCTGGTTGCCGCTCGCTGCCGAGGACTGCCAATAGCAATTCGTTAGCAAGGCGACATACCACCACCAGGCACGTTCGGTTCTTGTTGTATGTATAATAGGCGTATGCCCAGGATGCAGGTCTACCTTCCCGACGAACTGTACGCCGCGGTCAAGAACCGCGAGCTCTCCCCGTCAGAACTCCTGCAGGACGCCGTCCGCGCCGAGCTGCGTCGCCAGGAGCTGCTCGAAGAGACCGACCGCTACCTCGCCGAACTCCTCAACGACGTCGGCGAACCGTCGGCGACTGCGATCGCCAAGGCCAACAAGCTTGCCCGGCGCATCAAGGACGAGGCGGTAGCGACCGCTGACCGCTGACCGTGCTGGTCCTCGATTCCGGTGGCGTGAGCCGCCTCGCCCGGCGACGCCCCGACCTCGCAGCGATGATCGCCGCGTTCACCGCCGAGGGCCTGTGGCCTCCGGTCGTCCCGTCAGTCGTGCTTGCCGAGTCGATCACCGGCCGGCAACGCAACGACGCCAACACCAACCGGTTCCTCAAGACCTGTGACATCGTCGAGGAGCTACCCGAACACGTCGCCCGACGCGCCGGCGCCCTCCGGGCGCTCGCCCGGCAAGGCTCCGCGGTCGACGCCATCGTCATTGCGATGGCCGAACCAGGCGGCGCCGTGTTGACCAGTGACCCCAAGGACCTCAACGCCCTCGCCAGCCACGCCAGCGGAGTTCGTATCTACCGCGCCTGACGACCCACAGGGCGCGTCCACAGCAACACTGGAGCCGCCGCGTCACCATCGCCGACCACCTGGCTCAGAGCGTTATCGAGTTGAGTGCCGGGGAGTGGTGTAGGAGGGGGTAGGGGGCTGAGGGTCCCCCGGATGTGACGGTCACTGGGTCAATCTCAAGCAGCAGGTTCCAACACAAACAGTTTGAGGAGTGACTGCAGTGACCGTCTCTACAACTATCGATCCTGGCGTGTGGCTGGGCAAGTATCTCGAGGGCCCTGATGGCGACACCGATCTGGCCCGGTCGATGCTCCAGGCGTTCGCGGAGGTGTTGATGTCGGCCCAGGCGTCGATGCAATGCGAGGCCGGCTACAACGAACGGACCGACGAGCGGGTGAACTCTCGTAACGGGAACCGGCATCGACCGTGGGATACCAGGGTCGGCACGATCGATCTGGCCGTCCCGAAACTCCGGTCGGGCACGTATTACCCGGATTGGCTGCTCACACCCCGGCGACGGGCCGAGCAGGCCCTGGTGACCGTGGTCGGCCAGGCCTACGTGGAGGGGTGTCGACCCGGCGGGTTGATGACCTGGTCAAAGCGATGGGCATCGACGGGGTCTCACCCTCTGAGGTGTCCAGGATGGCGGCCGAGCTCGACACCAAGGTGACCGAGTTCCGGGAACGCCCCTTGGAGGGCGAGTACCGGTATGTGTGGATCGTCACGTTGACCCAACGGGTCCGTGAAGGGGGACGGGTGGTCAATGTCTCGGCGGTGATCGCCACCGCGGTCAACGCTGAGGGCCGCCGGGAGGTCATCGGGTTCGACATCGTCACCACCGAGTCCACCGAGGCTTGGACTGGGTTCCTGCGGGGCCTGGTGGCCCGGGGCCTCACCGGGGTGGAGCTGGTCATCTCCGATGCCCACGGGGGCATCAAGGCCGCCATCGGCCAGGTCCTGTCGGAGGCGTCGTGGCAGCGTTGCCGCACCCACTTCATGGCCAACCTTGCCACGAAGGCCCCGAAAGCGAACTGGCCGATGATCGCCACCCTGGTCCGCTCCATCTTCGAACAACCCGACCGGGACTCGACCTGGAACCAGCTCGGCGACGTCGTCGACAAGCTCACCCAGGCGGGGTTCTGCGAGATCGCGACCATGGTCCTCGACGCCGCCGATGACACTCTGGCGTTCAGTGCGTTCCCGGTCGAGCACTGGCCCAAGATCCGTTCCAACAACCCCCAGGAACGCCTGAACAAAGAGAGGCGCCCGCGCGCTGTTCGTGGGTTGGGGGTGAGGGCATCCGCGAGCGCACGCCGCTCTGTTCCTAGGGTTTCCGGCTGTCGAAGGCTGGATTCCTGGGGAGAGCGACGTGCGCATGTCGACGGTACTACGGATGCTGCTCGGGTTGTGCCGGGCGACGGTGATCGAGGGGTGGGCGCTGGACCGGTCCGGGGACCGCCCGGTGTTGGTGGTCCGGGTCCGTTGCCGGGCTGGCGGGGGTG
>JBKECK010000023.1:0-12595 GCA_047974625.1 Acidimicrobiales bacterium | reverse complement strand
GTACGTCCGTTCCGAGTTGGCGCTTCGAGGACGCCGGTGCGTAGGGGCCGGCGACGGGTGAGGTGCCACTCCGGGTACGGAGCCTGGCACCGAGAATGGCGGTGGGGTTGACCAGCCCGGCGGTCTTGATGGCCACCCAGCGTGTGCCCACCACGACCGGCCTGCCGGGCCCAGGAGGCGAGCGATGACGTCGCCGGCGAGGAGGATCGTCAGGGTGACCCCGCCCAGTACCAACGCCAGACCCTGCACCAACGGAACGTCGCGGCTGGCGACCGCTTGGGTGAGCTCCTGACCCAGCCCGGGCAGGTTGAACAGCGTCTCCACCACCACCGCACCGCCGAGCAGGCCGGCCAGGATGATGGCCAACGCCTGGGTTGCCGGACCCAGGGCGTTACCAACCACGATGCGGGCGTACCGGAGGCCGCGTACCCCGTTCAGCCGGGCGAACTCGGCGTACGGCGTCTCTGTCGCGTCGGCCACCGATGCCCGCAACAACCGCATCGCCGGCCCGAATCCGCCCAGCGCCAGGGCCGCGACCGGCAGGACGATCAGCTCCGGGTGGGCCCACAGGGACTCCCCGACGGGCACAATGGCGACGGCGGGAAGCACCCGCCACCAGGTCGTGAACACCACCAGGAGAGCCGCGGCCAAGAGGAAGTCGGGCACTGCGATCAACCCGACCGCCGACGCGCTCAGCATCCGGTCGGGCCAGCGGCCCGGGTTGAGACCGGCCACGATGCCGAGTCCACCGGCGAGGACGGTGAGCAGCACCGCAGCCGGAATGAACACCGCCGAACCGGCTGTCAACCTGGAGCGCACGATGTCGGTGACCTCCCGATCCGAGACCAGGGAAGTTCCAAGGTCACCGGTCGCCGCTGACCCCAGCCATTGGAGGTAGCGGACCGGGGCCGGACGGTCGAGGCCCAGTCGGGAGCGCACCTCAGCCCGCTCCGCTTCGGTGGCCTGGGGGCCGGAGACGACGCCGACGGCATCGCCCGGCAACACCTCTGTGGCCACGAACACCGCCACGGACAGTAGGGCAAGGGTGGCCAACGCGGCGGCCACGCGCGCCCCGATCCAGCGGATCAACACCCTCCCCGGTGCCACTACCCGGCGGTTGTTGCGTAGGTGAGATCGGGGAACTGGACTTCCCGGATCCCTGAGACACCGGCCCTGGCGGCGCTGATCGACGGTACATACACGGGACCGATCTGGTTGCCCTCCGCCCACAGCAGCTGTTGGGCCTCATGCGACGCCGCCGAACGTTCCTCGGCGGTCGGGGCACTACGGGCGGCCAATACGAGGGCGTCGATGTCGGCGAACGTGCCGGGCTGGTAGTTGGGCTCGAACGGTGCGGGAGGTGTGTAGCCGGCCCGGAACGGCAGGGCCAGGTAGGCGGGGAAATCGGCGAACAGCTGGCCCGCCGGTAGCTCCTGTAGCGAGGCGTCGACGCCGATCGCCTGCAGGTCCTCCACGAGCAGCGTCCCCGTTTCGACCATACCGGCGACCTCCGGGCCGACCGTCAGCTCGACACTCACGCCAGTGGCCCCGGCCTCCTCCAGGAGACTCCGGGCCCGGTCGAGATCCTGCGAGCGCTGCTCCAGGTCGGGGTCGTAGGCGGGGAACCCGAGGCCGGGAACGTCGTTGCCGACATAGGCCCGACCGAAGTAGACGACCTCGACGATCCGCTCGCGGTCGACTGCAAGCCGGAACGCCTCGCGCACCCGAACGTCGTCGAAGGGCGGTTCGGCCATGTTCATCGTGAACTGGAGGTAGGAGGCGAAGGGCAGCTCGCTGGCGGTGACGGTGATCCCGTCTGCCCCGTCCAGGCCCTGGGCCTCGGCCGGGGTGATCCCGCTGATGTAGTCGACCTGCCCCTGTTCGAGGGCGTTCACGCGGGCCGTGCCGTCCGCGACGGACACCAGTTCGATCGCCTCCAGTGACGGGGCGTCACCGTAGTAGTCGGGATTCCTCTCCAGACGAGTCGACTCGCCCGGGGCGAAGGCTGTGAGCACGAACGGCCCGGAAGACGGCGTGTCTGTCGTGAACTCGGTGGTCCCGTCCTGGATCGCAAGCAGGCTCTGGCAGATCAGTTCCCGCCCGTCGGCGATCGGAGCCAGGGTGGGAACCACAACGGTCAGGTCATCGGGTGTGGTGGCCGCCTCGAGATCGAAGCTCCGGGTCACGAGCTGGGTGAACGGCAGGCCCTCCAACAACGCCGGGGCCCGCAACGAGTAGAGGACATCCGCACTGGTCAACGCGGCTCCGTCGGTGAACGCCACGTCGTCGCGGACGGTAAGCGTGTACGCGGAGAGGTCATCGGAGTACTCGATGGCCGATACGACCCCGTAGATGATGCCGTCGGGAGCAGCAGGGTCGATCTCGCACAGGGGTGCGTGCACCAGGCGCGCCCGCACATAGTCAAGCGCCGTCGGCCCCTGGAGGTAGTTCAAGGTCTCGGCCGAGCCGCCGAAGAACGCGGCCCGCAGGGTGCCGCCCTCCGCGGGGGCGTCGCCGGTGTCGCTGTCGCCGGTGTCGCCGGTGTCGCTGTCGACCCCGGAGCTCCCGGTCGAGTCGGTGGCTTCGTCACCGGAATCAGAGCAGGCGGCCAGTACCACCGCCATCACTGTGAGCACCGCGAGCGCGAGTGCTCGCCGAGTCCTGGACATCATGGTTCGGCCCTCGTTTCCCGCTACCGAGTTGGGGGTCCCGGGCGTGGGACCCCGGGAGTAGACGAGAATGATAGCTATTCCTAAACAAGCCGCGACCCGGAATCTCGGCAGACCAGGACGAGGGTCGACCATTCGCAAGTAGTCATGTAAGACGTATACTGCTCACATGACTACTAAACCCCTGCTCTCCGCCCACCCCGATCCCGGCGCCACGACCCCGATCCCGGTCCGAACCTGGTGTGGCTTCGCCGTCGCCGCCGGCGCTGTCCTCGCCGTGGACGCCATCGTGCTCGACCCGTTCGCTGCCGGCAGCTTCCCGGCCCGGCTGGCCGGAGTGGTCAACCTGATGCTCGCGGCCGTGGGCGGGGTCGGGTTGTATCTCCGAGCGGCCGCCACCCGACACGGCCGCTTGCTCGACACCGGCTTCGCTCTCAACCTCATGGGGCTGTGCGCTCTGACGGCCGTCGCCTTCACCCGGAACTTCGTGCTCGACCCGCTCGACACCGCCACGGTCGACATGATCGGGGACCAGACCCCGCTCACGGCGCTCCTGATCGCCGGCGGCGTGCTGGCGTCGATCGGGTTCGCAATCTTCGGCCTGACCATGACCAGGCTCGACCGGCCCGGCGGCTGGGGATACGCCATCCTGCTACCCATCGGGGGCTTCGCGGCCCAGATGCCGGTCGCCGTGGCCGCCCTGGTACAGGGCCTCGGAGCCGCCGCCATCATCCGCCTCGCCCTGACCGCCATGGGTCGCTCGGTTCGGCGATGAGCCGGGATCAGACCGCCGGTCCCACACACCGGTCGAGCGCCCGGGAGGCCACCAGCCAGCCGGTGGTGACCCCGAAGACCATCAGGGTCAGGCGCACAAAAAAGCCGCCTGGTGGGCTGGTGGACACCAGCGCCGCCCAGACGTCGAAATCGGCCAACTGGGCCGTGCTGACCAGTCGGATGGCACTGATCGCCGTGGCCGCCACCGCGTACCGCGGATCGAACCAGCCGAGCAGCAGGAAGGCGCCGACCACCACGGCCCCGGCGGCGGCTACCGCCACCGTGGTGACCGCCGGCAGTTGGGGGCAGACGGCGGCCAACCCCGCCACCCCCACGGCGGCCAGGCATGCGCCCCGCCAGCATCGTCGGCCATCGTGCGGGGTTCCGATCACCGTGACCATCGCGAGACCGGCCACCATGGCCAATGGCACCCCGCTGCCGAAACCGACCAGCACCACCACCGGCCCGGCCAAAATCACCGGGACCCAGCGGGCGCCGGCCGCAGTAGCGATGCACAGTCCTGCCGCCAGGGCAGCGGCCGCGAGGCGGCCGTGGGCCAGTGCGAGGGCGCAGACCTGGGCCGCCACGACGAGGGCGGCCAGCCGCACGCCCTGCCGGACCGTCTCCACCCGGTCGTCACCGGTACCGCGCCGGGCCTGCATGGTGAACGAGAGACCGACGAGGCCGACCAGTTCGGCGGATCGGTCGCGACAGCGGCCGGACCGGGCGGCCTCGGTCACCGACTCCGACAATTCGCGGCGGAGTTCCGGGTCGAACCCGGGCAGCGATCGCGTCGACCATTGGAGCAGGCGGCCACGCCTCACCCTGACCACCCCAACCCGAGCTCCCCGATGGCGGCGCTGGCCTGCAGTCGCCGGACCTCGTGTTCGAGCGCCACCCGACCCTCGGCTGTTATGGAGTACGTGCGGCGCGGTGGGCCGTCACCGGGCTCGGGGTCGCCCTGGACGACCAGCCCGTCCCGATGGAGGCGATCGAGCACCGCGTACAACGTGCCGGCCAGGAGTTTCACCCGACCCTCCGACAGTTCCTCGATCTCCTTGCCCAGCCGGTATCCGTGGGCCGGGTGGCGGGCCAGGGCCGCCAGCACCAGGAATGTCGGCTCCCGCATCGGTTGGCTCGACGACACGGGCCCTCCCTCTCCGCTCGCCACCCGACGAGCACCGTCCGATCTCTACCGACCACGAGTATACGTTCATCATGACTACTGACCATCTTGACTACTGACCATCATGACTACTGACCCGACCCCGCTCCCCTCCCCCGGGGCCCGGCCCCGGGGGTGGCTGGCCGGGCACCAGGTGAACCGGGCGCTCCGCATTTCTGATCGGCCTGGCCCTCCTCAGTGGTGTGGCGTCGTGGGCCGTTCCCGACACGGTGAACGGATGGGCCACGCGCTGGCATGCCGTCAGCGGACTGACCCTCCTGTTGCTGCTGCCCACCAAGATCCGCGGGCCGGTTCGGCGGGGCCTGCGGCGGCGCCGGTGGACCCGCGGGATCTCGGTCATCTACGGGGCCGGGGTGGCCACCGCGCTGGCGCTCGGCGTGGTGCACGCCACCGGCCTCGCCCACGGCGTCGGGGCCTGGTCGCCCCTGTGGGCTCACGAGCTGGTCGGCTTCACCCTGATCCCGCTGACCGCGTTCCATGTCCGGACCCGCCCCCGTCGAACGCCACCGGTCGCCCGGGGTCCTCGACGGGCGTTCCTGCGTCTGGGGGTCACCGGGGCGGCGGCCGGGGTCGTGTTCGTGGCCCAACGCTCGTTGGTTCCCCCGCGGATGCCGGCCCGCCGTCGCCCGACGGGCAGCTACGAGATCGGCTCGCACGACCCCGGCCGGTTGCCGAGCGTGTACTGGATCAACGATCGTCGCCCCGGCGACACCGAACCCGGCACGTGGAACCTGATCGTCCAGGGGCGTCCCGTGGCAATCGACGAACTATGGGGCCTGTCCGCTCCCCTCGCCGCCACCCTGGACTGCACCGGTGGCTGGTGGAGTGAGCACCATTGGGACGCGGTTCCACTGTCCGGCATCGTTGACCGCCCGACCGGCCGCAGCGTGCGCGTCACCTCGTCCACCGGGTATCAGCGCCGCTACCGGCCCGACGAGCTCGACACCGTATTCTTGGCCGTCGGCTACGGCGGTGAGCCGCTCCGACCGGGTCACGGCGCCCCCGTCCGGCTGGTGGTGCCCGGCCGTCGGGGCCCCGAATGGGTGAAGTGGGTGGTCGAGGTGGCCGACGACGACCGTCCGGCGTGGGCGCAGTCTCCCCTGCCCCTCAGCTGATCAGATGAGGCCGCCGACGATCTCGATCGTGAGCACCACGTGAGCGGCCGCCGCATGGGTCGGGCCCATGACACGGGTCGGCTCGACGCGCCGCGGCCGAGACGGCCGACCGACGATGACGGGGCGGGCGTGAGCTATTCGCGGTCCAGTGACACCGGGATGTCCGGCAGGCTGACCCACGGCTGACTGGTCACGCACCAGGCCTCCATCGTGGGTTTCACGTCGGACTTGTCGTCCAGCGTCCCGGCCTTCACCGCGATGACCCCCTCGGTGCCGAGCAGGGCCGAGACAATCGGTGACCCGCACGACGGACAGAAGCGACGCTCCACGTAGACGGTGTCGCCACCATCGTCACCGGTGTCGCCGTAGACGGCGAGGGTGCCGTTGACGGCCAGCTGCGACTCATGGGCGATCAGATTGACCGAGAACGCTCCCCCGCTCTGGCGCTGGCAGTGTTCACAGTGACAGACCGCCGTGGCGAGCAGATCACCGCTGAGCTCGTAGGTCACCTCGCCACACAGGCATTGTCCGGTCCGCGTCATCCCCGCACCCTAGCTCACCCCTGGCCCCGACTACCCCACAGGGCCGTCGGTGAGGCGCCCCTCGTCGAAGAGCTTCGTCGGGAAGTCGCTCGACACCGTCAGTTTCCAGGACGGCTCGCGCTTGTCGAGGAACGACTGGACGCCTTCGATCGAGTCCGGTTGGTTGGCCACCCAGTCGAACAGGGGCTGCTCGCGTGCCATCATCCGCTCCACCCCCATCTGCTCCCACAGCAGACGTTTCGTGATCGCCATCGACACCGGAGCCGCGTTGGCGGCCATGTCCCGGGCCCGGCGGACGGCCTCGGCCACCACCTCGGCCGCGGGCACCACCGCCGACGCCAGGCCCATGGCCGCCGCCTCCCGACCGGTGATGGGGCGCCCGCCCATCAACAGCTCGGCCGCGTTGGAGAACCCGACCACACGGGGCAGGACGGCGTGTGAGGCCAGTTCGGGCAGCATGCCCCGCCGGGTGAACACGAACCCGATCTTGGCCGTCTCCGCCACGACGCGAACGTCGCAGGCCAGGGCGTAGGTGGCGCCCACCCCGACGGCGTGCCCGTTGACGGCGGCGACCACCGGTTTGGGCACGTCCCAGGGGAGCATGCGGGGGCTGCGGGCCCGGGTGTCGTCGGAGCGATCCGCCCCTCCCCCCTCCGCGAAGGTGGAGCCTCCCGCCGACAGGTAGCGCCGGCGCAGAACGCCCTACCGGCCCCAGTGATGACCACCGCCCCGACGCCGTCGTCCTCGGCCGCCCACCGCAGCGCCTGGTCGAGGTCGCCGGCCAGTGCCCCGTTCCAGGCGTTCAACGCCTCAGGCCGGTTCAGGGTGACCACCGCCACCCCACCGTCGAGCTCCGTTCGTACCGTGTCCAGTTCCGGCTGCTCAGCCACGCTGCCGTCCCCCTATCGAATCGTGCCGTGCCCGCAATCTTCTGGCGCGGCGGGCCCCCGGCACAAGCCGGCACGGTTCGCCGACGGGCCGGAGGCTGCGGCGCCGCCGGGATCACCCGTGGTTGTGACCCGAGTGGTCATCGCCAGCGGTATCAGCCTCGTCGTCAGCGTCGTCAGCGTCGGCGCCGTCCGCAGCGTCGTCGGCGTGTTCCAGTGCGTGAGCCTCGGTGTGGGCGGTGGCCGCCAGGGTGCTGGCCGTCTCGAGATCACCGGCGGCCAGGGCGGCGTCGAGCTCCTGGAGGGTCACCAGCAACTCGGCTTCGGGCGACCCCTCCGTCGGATTCATCGCCTCAACGCCGGCAATGTTGGCCGCGACGACGGCGCGTTGCGCCTCGGGATCGAGCTCCCCGGCGGCGAGCTGATCATCGACCTCATGGAGAGCCATCGGGTCGAATCCGTCCGCCGACGCTTCGTCGCCCATCGCTCCGTGGTCCATGTCGCTGTGATCCATGCCAGCCGTGTCGTCGCCACTGACATCGCGAACCTCGGCCTCGAAGGTGAGTGGATCGCCGACGTCGAGCTGGAGCGTCACCTCCACCGCATCGGGATAGCTGGCCGGATCGACGTTGATCAACATCACGTGGGGGCCTCCGGGCTCGAACCGGAACTCCCCGCCGGCCGGAACGACGAACCCCTCGGGGCGTTCCACCATCTGCATCACACCCTCCTCGTCCGCCACGGTCTCGTGCAGCTCGACGTCGTTGGTAACCGGACTCGACGCAGCGACAACGGTGATGTCGATATCGCCCGGGTTGGCGACAACGCCGTAGACGGCGGTGGCGGTCTGACCATCTGCCGGCCGGCGGGACCAGGCGTCGGTGACGGTGACCGTCCCGGCCACCGAGGTCGTCGGTCCGTCGACCGTCTCGTCCGCTGCGGTGGTGTCGCCGTCGTCGCTGCAGCCGACCAGGAGGCCAAGCGCGGCAACGGCGCCAACGAGGAACCGGGCGGTCCGGGAGGTGATGGGCACAGGAAATCTCCTTGGGTCCGGTGCGTCGTTCGGCGCACCGAGTCGGGGTGGACGCCAAGCAGACCGACGATCGGCGCCACAAGGTCCCGACCCCGGCAAGAAATTCGGGGTCGCGCCGTCGATTCCCTCGGGGAGGACAGGGCGCGTAGCCTCGACGGTGACGACACCAGGGGACACCGACCGAGGGGACCAACCGCCGATGACGACCGAGACCGCAGCGCTCCCATCCCCCACTGACGACCTCGACCGGGCCGAACACGACCTCGCCACCCACGGCATCTGCGCCATCGCCGACGTCCTCGACGCCGACGCCCTAGCCACCGTCCGGGCCGACCTCTACCACGCCGCCGAACAGGACCGGCTTCGCAACCGGGAACAGAAGTTCGGCCTCGACTACGACCATGACGACACCAACCAGCGGGTCTGGAACGTACTCAGCCGTTCACCGGTGTTCGCCGACCTGGCCGAGCATCCCGTGGCCCTGCGGCTGCTGCGATCCGTGCTCGACTGGCCGATGCTGCTCGGCAACCTGTCGGCCAACATCACCGGCCCCGGCGGGGGTGAGATGGTGCTCCACGCCGATCAGATCTTCGTGCCGACGCCCTGGCCCGCCGACCCGCAGGGCGCCAACGCGGCCTGGTGCGTCGACGATTTCACCGCCGACAACGGGGCCACATGCTTCGTACCCGGCAGCCATCTGCTGCACCGGCCCCCGGAACCCGGCGACCTCCCCGAGGCGGTCCCGATGGAGGCCCCGGCCGGTTCGCTGGTGGTGTTCGAGAGCCGACTGTGGCACCGCACCGGCCACAACCGCACCACCGATCAGCACCGGGCCGGCATCTTCGGTTGGTACACCCGGCCGATCTACCGGCCCCAGGAGAACTGGTTCCTGTCGCTCGACCCATCGGTGTGGCGCAACGCCTCCGATGACCTGCTCGTCCTCCTCGGCTACCGGGCCGAAGGGCTCGGTCTCGTCAACGGCGGCTCGCCCCTGTAGCCGCGGGACGGTCGTGCCGCCCAGTGCTGTCCCCCGACCAGTTGGCGTCAACGGGGCGCGGGTTCTTAGCGTGAGCGCCATGACCGCTGAAGCCGCCCTCGACCGTCTCGTCAACGCCATCACCGCCGGCGACCCCGACGCCGTGCGGACCATCTACCATCCCGACGCCCGCATCTGGCACAACTTCGACCAGGTGGAACAGACCGTGGAGGAGAATCTACGGACCCTGACCTGGATGCTCGAGCGGCTCCCCGAGCGACGGTACGAGCAGATCGTCCGGTGGCCCATCGACGGCGGCATGGTGCAGCAACACGTGCTGCGGGGCACCACCTCCGCTGGTGTCGCCGTCGATATGCCGGCGTGCCTGATCGCCTACGTCGACGGTGACCGGATCACCCGCATCGAGGAGTACGTCGACACCGGCCAGGCCGCCGCCCTCAACGCGTAGGGGTCCGGTCCCACCCCCGTTCCGCGACCTGCCCCGGGCCGGCTTCCGGCCGGACGTTCTTGCCCGGCGCCGAGCGGTGGGGGCAGGGTTGTCGGTCGAAAGGGGGAGCACAATGGGACTGCTCGACGACAAGGTGGCCATCGTGACCGGGGCCGGATCCGGGATTGGGGCGGCCAGCGCTCGCCGGTTCGCGGCGGAGGGGGCGGCGGTGGTGGCCGTCGACGTCCGCGAGACAAAGGCCCGGGAGACCGCCGGGGCGATCACCGACGACGGCGGGGTGGCCGTGGCCGTGGGTGCGGATGTGGCCGAGGCAGCGGACGTGGAACGGATGGTGGCCGACGCCGTCGCCGCCTACGGCCGACTCGACGTGCTCTACAGCAACGCCGGCACCCTGCGACCCGGTACCGCGGTTGAATTGAGCGTCGACGACTGGGATCTGGTGATGGCAGTAAACGTCCGGTCAGTTTTTCTTGGGGCCAAGTTCGCGGTCCCGGCCATGGCCGAGACCGGCGGCGGGTCGATCATCAACACCGCGTCGGTGTCCGGCCTCCACGGTGACGGCGGCGCCGTCTGTTACGCCGCGTCAAAGGCGGCGGTAATCAACCTGACCCGGGCCTTGTCGTTCGACCATGCCGCCGACGGGGTGCGGGTGAACGCCATCTGCCCGGGCACGATCGCCACCCCACCGGTGGCCCGGATGACCAGCGACCCGGAGATCATGGACATCAACCTGCGGGCCACCAGTCTGGGCCGGCTCGGTCAACCCGAGGAGATCGCCGCGGCCGCGGTGTGGCTGGCCTCCGACGAATCGTCGTTCGTGACCGGAGAAGCCCTGGTGGTGGACGGCGGCCTGCGGGCCCGATCCCCCCTCGGCCGCCTGGCCGACCCCCGTCCGGCCAACAAACGATGAGATGAGGAGCACGAGGCGATGAGATTCGGCCTGCGGTACTGCAACACGGGTCCCTATGTCGATCCGGCCCGGGCGGTGGAGCTCGTCCAGGCCGGCGAGGCGGCCGGGTTCGAATCGGCGTGGACGGTGGAGCACACCGTCGTACCCGCCGGCTATGCCTCGCCCTACCCGTACAGCGCCGACGGGAAGATGGCGGGCGGGGTGGACGACCTACCCCTGCCCGATCCCCTGATCTGGATGTCGTACATGGCCGCGGTGACCTCCACGATCCGCTTCGGCACCGCCATCCTGATCCTGCCCCAGCACAACCCGGTGATCACGGCCAAACAGGTGGCCACCCTGGACCATCTCTCCGGAGGTCGGGTCATGCTCGGCATCGGGGTGGGCTGGATGCGGGAGGAGTTCGACGCCATCGGCGCATCGTTCGACGATCGGGGCGCCCGCACCGACGAGTACGTGGCCGCTATGCGGGAGCTGTGGACGGCGGAACGGCCCACGTTCCACGGCCGGTTCGTGAACTTCGATGACACTTATTGCCGGCCCCGGCCCGTCCAGGGTTCGGTCCCGATCATCATCGGCGGGGACTCCGAGGTGGCGGCCCGCCGGGCCGGTCGCCTGGGTGACGGCTACTTCCCGGCCCGGGGCGCGCCCGGCGAGTTGTTCTCCGTGGCCCGCCGGACGGCGGAGCGGTACGGCCGGGATCCCGCCGCCCTGGAACTGACCGCCTCGGTGCCCGACGACCTGGACGACCTCCCGGCCCTGGCCGCTCTCGGCGTCACCCGGGTCGCCGTTCCCGTCTCGCCCATGGCTGGCCTGCGGACTGCGATCGGCAACCCCGACGACGCCCTCACCTGGGCCGACACCATCGAACGTTACGCCGACCTCTAGCCACCCGGGCCGCAGGCCACGCCCGCCGTGCCCTCAACGGCCCTCGAACCGGGGCTCCCGCTTCTCCTGGAACGCCTTGGCCGCCTCCGCCGCATCATCGGAGCGCATCGTGGCCCCCTCCAGTGACAGCGACAGGGGGAGCACCTGGGCCGACACCGTCCGCAGCCAGTTGTTGATCGGCACCTTCGACGCGGCGATGGCCAGGCCGGGTCCCGCCGCCAACCGTTCGGCGATCTCCATCGCCTTCTCCATGAGCTCATCGTCGGAAACCACGAAGTTGACGAGGCCGAGCCGTTCGGCCTCGGCCGCGTCGAGGCGGTCGCCGGTCATCAGGAAGTACTTGGCCCGATTGACACCCATGAGGAATGGCCAGATGACCTGGCCGCCGTCGCCGGCCCCGATCCCCATCTTCACATGGGTGTCGGCGAACACCGCCGAGGTGCCCGCCACCACCACGTCGCACAGCAGGGCGATGGTGGCACCCAGTCCCATGGCGTAACCGTTGACCGCCGAGATCACCGGTAGGTGAGCCTCCAGGAGGTGGTCGACGATCATCCGGGCGTCGTCCAGGGTGATCCGATGGGTGGTCTCGGAATCGGCCGAGAAGTCCCCGCCGGCGCAGAACGCCCGGCCGGCACCGGTGAACACCAGTACGCGCACCTCGGGATCGGCGTCGGCCGCCCGGCAGATCTGGGCCAGTTCGTGGTGCATGGTGCCGTTGACCGCGTTCAGGCGGTCGGGCCGGTTGAGGGTGGCCACCGCCACCCCGCTCTTGTGCTTGTCGATGGCGATCGTGGTGTAGTCGGCCTGATCCAGCATCGGATTCCCCCTTTGGTTGCCCCTCAGCCGCCATCCTGCCAGCGCCCCGCACGGGCGGCCAGACGGGCTGACGCCCAGGGCCCGGCTCAGCCCCGCGGCGCGGTCGGATAGACGGATGCGTCACACGGTGCCAGCTGCCGGTGCTGCCCATCCGCCCGTCACGGATCAGCACCGTCGCCGCCTTCCGCTCGGCGGCCCGGACGATGCCGAGGAGGATCGCCGAGCTCTGGCCGGCGAGCGAGATCGGGATGTCGACCCCGATCCGGGCGCACCGCGCCGACGGGGTCGAGGCGATCGGCTGGCCGTCCGCTTCGGCCTCACCACCGT
>JBKECK010000022.1:0-25793 GCA_047974625.1 Acidimicrobiales bacterium | reverse complement strand
CCGGGCACCCAGCTCACCATGCGGACCTTCCACACCGGTGGTGTGGCCGGTGGCGCCGACATCGCCGGTGGTCTGCCCCGGGTCGTCGAGCTGTTCGAGGCCCGGAGCCCGAAGGGCAAGGCCACACTGGCCCGGATCTCCGGCACGGTCCGCATCGTCGAGGACGAGGGCAAGGGCAAGGCCGTGACCATCATCGGCGACGACGGCAGCGAGGACGACTACGTCGTCCCCCTGGCCGCCCGTCTCGAGGTGGTCGACGGCCAGGAGATCACCGCCGGTGATCCGATCGTCGACGGTCCCCGCGACCCGAAGGAGCTGTTGGAGATCCGGGGTATCCGGGAAACCCAGCAGTACCTGGTGGAAGAGGTCCAGAAGGTCTACCGGGACCAGGGCGTGTCGATCCACGACAAGCACATCGAGCTGATCGTGCGGCAGATGACCCGCCGGGTGGCCATCCAGGAACCGGGCGACTCCGACTTCCTCCCCGGGGAGCGCTGCGACCAGTGGCAGTTCGCCGACGTGAACCGCCGCCTCGTCACCGAGGGCAAGCGGCCGGCCGAGGGTCGTCCCGAGATCATGGGGATCACCAAGGCCTCGCTGGCCACCGACTCCTGGCTGTCGGCGGCGTCGTTCCAGGAGACCACCCGGGTGCTCACCGAGGCGGCCATCGAGGGCCGCTCCGATTCCATGATCGGCCTGAAGGAGAACATCATCATCGGCAAGCTGATTCCGGCCGGCACCGGCCTGATGCGGCACCGGGAACTGGCCACCTCGGCCCCCGACTATCAGCCGATGGCGTTCCTCTCCCGGGAGGGCGAGGAACAGGATCCCGCCCGCTGGTTGGCCTCGATCGGGGCCGAGCAGGCCGGCAACGGGGCCGATGTGACCCCCATCGGCGCCGGCGGCAACGACGAGATCGGCTGACCCGCCGGGCCCGAGCCGGGTCTGATCGGTCAAGCTCCACCAACGACGGCCCACCGGCCACGCCCGGAGAACGGGGTGGCCGGTGGGTGTCGTTTTCGTCCCCGTTTCGGTCGCGGCCGGTATCGTCCACCGCCCTGCCGGTCGCGACCATGACCCTGTTCTTCGCCCTGTTGGCGATGCTATGTCTCGGCCTCATCGTGGTCGTGATCGTGTCGTGGCTGTTCGACCGGACCGACCGGTGGGGGATCAGGGCCTGGATCCGCCCCTTCGCCGTCCCGGCCGCGGCCGCCGTCGCCGTCACCGCCACACTCGGTTCCCTGTACCTGTCGGAAGTCGCCCACTACCCGCCGTGCCAGAACTGCTGGATCCAGCGGGGATTCATGTATCCGGCCGCCCTGGTGCTGGTGGCCGCCGCGATCACCCGGCGCCGGGCCCTGGTGATGCTGGGCGGCGCCCTGGCCGTCGGCGGTCTGCCGGTGTCGATCTATCACCGCTACGAGCAGATCACCGGGAGCACCGGATTCTGTGATCTCGGCAACCCGTGCTCCACCGTCTGGGTCCGGGAGTTCGGGTTCATGACCATCCCGACCATGGCGGGCATCGGGTTCCTGACCATCATCGTGTTAACCGCCGTATACCTGACCGGGAGGCGACCATGACCAATCCGACCAAATCCACCCCGGGTTCCTCGAATCTCGGCTTCATCGCCGCCATCGCCGTGATCGTGGTGGGGGGATTGTTGTTCGTGGCCTATCTGGCCACCAGCCGTGATTCGGCGGTCGACGACCTGGCGGAACCGACCGGTGAGGTGACCATTGACGGTGAGAGCCTGCCGGCCATGCCCGAAGGGACCAGTGTCAGCGATCCGGCCACCGATCCGGCGGCCGGTCTCGTCGCCCCCAACCTGACCGGAACCGACCTCTACGGAGAGCCGATCAGCATCACCAACGACGGTCGTCCCAAGGTGATCTACTTCGTGGCCCACTGGTGCGCCCACTGCCAGCGGGAGGTGCCGCTGGTCCAGTCCATGGTCGACGACGGCAAGGTGCCCGAGGGTGTCGACATCTACGCCGTGTCCACCGGCGTGATCCCCGATCGGGGCAATTTCCCTCCCGGCCTGTGGCTCCAGCAGGAGGGGTTCTCGTCGCCGATCATGCGGGATACCACCGACTCCAGCGCCTATCAGGCCTACGGCGCCGGTGGGTTCCCGTTCGTGGTGTATCTCGATTCGGAGAACGAGGTCGTCGCCCGCAGCTCGGGCGAGTTGGAGGAGTCGACCATCGAGTCCCTGTGGCAGGCCACCGCGCCGAGCGCCACGCCGGACAGCTGAGCTGCTTGAACCTCGATGGTGGCCTGGCCACACGCCCGACCGGTGCTTGCACCTGAGTAAATACACCCGAGGTGACTCTCCTCAGGTCGGGGCTCGAAGCGGTCCTGCTACGTTCCCAGCCATGACCCGTAGGCCCCCCGTCCGTACTGCTCTTTTTGTCGCTGCCGGGATCATCCCTTTGGTGGCGTTGGCCTCGCCGGCCCTCGCCGAGGACGAGATCGTGGTGGCTGCTCCAGAGGAGTCCGTGTCGGGCGAGCCGGGTTCGGTGCATCATGTCGCCTCCCAGGCCGTGCCGGCCGAGCTGGTCGGTACGCCCTGCGATGTGCGGGTGATCGCCAGCAACAACGGTTCGATCCATCCCGGGAACGTGCTGCTGGTCAGCACCGGAGCCTCATCGGCCGAGATCGCCGGGGTGGAGGATGTCGCCGACGGTCAGGTCGTCGAGCGGGAGCGGGTCACCCTCGGGGAGACCATCGAACTGGACCTGCGTCTCGGCGACGAGGGCCTCTCCAGCATGGGCTTCACCGTCGGGGTCGAATGCACGCCCGATGAGCTGCAGCCCCCGATCGTCCCCCAGGTGCCGAGCACCACCACGCCGCCCACCACCCAGCCGCCGACCACCTCGGTGTCGACCACACCGACCACGGCGGGTCAGGTGCCGAGGACCACCCGGCCGCCCGCCACCATCCCCCCGACTTCGGCGCCCCAGATCGCGGTGCCGGTTGCCCCGCCGGCCCGGGCCACCCCCGCCACGCCCACCTACACCGGTTGAGGCCGTTACCGCGCCGAGTCCAGCCCGGGCTGGTCGGCGTCGCCGCCCTCGCCCTGCTGCTCGGGGCCTGCGGGAGCGACGCCTCGGCGGGCCCGGCCCCCCTGGCCGCGGATCCGGCCGGGGCCGAGACGGGACCGACGGTCAGCGTCGAGTTCTCCGACGACGGGTCGGCGTCGGGAACGATCGTCCCGACCGCCGATCACAGCCTCATCGCCACCGCGGTCGGTTCATCCGTGGTGGCCTTCACCGAGCCGGGGGGCGACGTTCCGGCCGCCGAGCTGGCCAACCCCATCGCGAGTGGGGCCCCGCTCACCCTGCTCGTGCTCGACGACGGCACCGGGCCCTGGATCAAGGTCCTGCTACCGGTCCGCCCGAACGGAACCGTCGGCTGGGTGGCGGCCACTGACGTCACCCTGGCTGCCACCTCGTACCGGATCGAGGTCGACGTGTCCGACCACCAGCTCCAGGTCTTTCGGCAGGGGGAGCCGATCGTTACCGCTCCGGTGGCCATCGGGACCGGGGAGACCCCGACCCCCCTTGGGTCGTTCTACCTGATCGAGCTGTTGCAGCCCCCCGACCCCGAGGGGGATTACGGACCGTACGCGTTCGGCTTGTCCGGGTTCAGCGAGTCACTCGACCGGTTCAACGGGGGTGCCGCCGTCATCGGGATCCACGGCACCAACCAGCCGGAATCCCTGGGTACCGACGTCAGCCACGGCTGCATCCGGGTCGGCAACGACGTCATCACCGAGCTCGCCGGCGTGCTGCCGCTGGGCACCCCCGTCGTGATCCGCGCCTGAGCAACCCGGCCCAGCCCGACCGGGCCGCCGCCACCCAGCCCGAATTCCAGAGCTTGTGGTCTCCGTCACATTTCGGCCACCATGTGGGGGCTTCGGTGCGAGGTGGCACCGGAACACCGGGCACAGGACAAGGGGAGGGCCGCGGTGGCTAGCAAGGTGGCCAGGTTGTTCGCGCTGTTGGGGGGGTTGGCCATGGTGGCCGCCGCCTGCGGTGCGTCGTCGGGCAACGACGACGCGGCCGAACCGGCGGCAACCTCACCGGACGTCTCGGCCGCTCGGGCCGAGGGCGAGGCCACCGGGGCCGACACCCGGGAGGCCGGTGAGCCGGTGCGGGGCGGGACGCTGGTGTACGGCATCGAAGCCGACTCGGCCAACCCGTGGACGACCTACGGCACGTCCTGTGCCATCAGCTGCAACATGATCCTGGCCGTCGTCGGCGATCCCCTGTTCATCACCCAGGACGACGGCGAGGTGGTCCCGTACCTGGTCGAGTCGGTGGAGACCAGCGAGGACCAGCGGGTGTGGACCCTGACCATCCGCGACGGGGTCCTGTTCCACGACGGCACCCCGGTCGACGGTGAGGCTGTCGCCTACAACATCGAGGCCTGCCGCACCAGCGCCCTGCGCAGCTCGCGGTTCATCGGCCTGGAGAGCGTCGAGTCCGAGGGGCAGACCGTCACCCTGACCTACGCGGAACCGGACGCGGCGGGTCCGAAGGCCAACCTCCGGGACGGGGTCTGCGGCTACCAGTTCTCCAAGGCGTGGCTGGAGACCCTCCCCACCAACCCCCTGCTGACCGACGAGGAGAAGGCCGCCGCCACCGGTGATGTGGCCGCCCCGGTGGGGTCGGGTCCGTTCAAGTTCGTCTCCTACACCCCGGGCAACGGCAACGCCTTCGTGGCCGAACGGTTCGAGGACTACTGGCGGGGTGACGGGCCGAACTCGGTGACCGGGGAGGGCCTGCCCTACCTGGACCGGATCGAGATGGTCGTCGCGGTCGACATCCAGGGCCGTTCCAACGGGCTGCAGGGCGGCCAGTTCGACATCGTCCACACCGCCAACGCCGACGAGATCGCCAAGTTCGAAGGCAACCCCGACTTCTACACCATCCAGGCCAACGACTACGGCGAGACCAATTACGTCCTGCTGAACGTGGCCCAGGGGGAGAACCCGACCCTGGCCGAGGCCCGAGGCCTGTCGAGCCTGGAGATGGACCCCGCCGGGGCCAACGCCGCCAACCCCCTGCTCCACCTGAGCTGCCGCAAGGCCTTGGCCCACGCCATCGATCGTGACCGGTTCGCCCAGGAACGGGAGGCCGGTCTGTCCACCCCGGCCAACGGGCCCTTCCCGCCCGGCTCGATCGGCTATCTGGAGGACTCCGGCTACCCCGACTTCGATCTCGACGCCGCCAGGGCGGAATGGGAGACCTGCAAGCAGGACGTCGGCACCGTCCCGGTCAGTTTCACCTTCAACACCACCAACGATGCGTTCAACGTCGAGTCGAACGAGCTGACCGCCTCGATGTGGCGGGACGCGTTCGGTGAGGAGGTCGAGGTGAGCATCACCCCGATCGAGCAGGGCCAGTACATCGGCCTGGCCCTGGCCGGGAAGTTCCAGGCCCAGGGCTGGCGGAACCATGGTGGGGTGGACCCGACCGAGCAGTGGTTCTGGTGGAGCTCCCTCACCGCCAACCCGATCGCCCCCGACGGGTCCGAGCTGGCCCTCAACTTCGGCCGGTTCCAGGACCCCGAGATCGACGCCCAGCTCGAGATCATCCGCCAGAACCCCGATCCGGCGGCCCGAAAAGCCGCCGCCGAGGCCATCAACCGGAGCTTCGGGGCCAACGTGTGGAACTTCTGGTACACGTGGACCCTCTGGGGGATCATCGCCAATCCGAACGTGCAGAACATCACCTCGACCTCGATCCCCGACTACGGGATGTCGATGCCGGTGATCAGCGGCACCCACAGCCTCAACCAGATCTGGTGCCTGGAGGGCAGCTGCTGATCGGCCGAGCCCCAACCCATGGAGAGCTCCACGAAGACGTTCATTGATCAATGATCAATCGTTTCAATACAAGTTCGACTAGTGAAGACAAAAACCAAAGGGGAGGTCGCAGTGAGGACTGCGGTATTGGTAAAAGCGGGTGTGTTGTGGTGTGCGTTGGCCCTGGTCGCTGCGGCGTGCGGGGCCTCCACGTCCAACGATGAGGCGTCGACCGAGGAGACCACCTCGGACAGCGCCGGCGAGGTGGCCACCGACCGGGCGGAAGGGGACGCCCTCGGCAGCGACAACCGGGAATCCGGTGAGCCGGTGCGGGGCGGGACGCTGGTGTACGGCATCGAAGCCGACACCGCCAACCCGTGGGCCCCGTATTCGGCCGCCTGTGCTATCAGCTGCATGATGATCCAGGGGGCCGTGGCCGACCCGTTGTTCATCACCCGGGAGGACGGCGAGGTCGTGCCGTACCTGGCCGAGGCGGTCGAACCGAGCGAGGACTACACCGCCTGGACGATCACCATCCGTGACGGCATCACCTTCCACGACGGCACCCCCGTCGACGGTGAAGCCATCGCCTACAACATCGACGCCTGCCGCAACAGCCCGTTGCGCCGCTCCCAGTTCATCGGTCTCGACACCGTCGAGTTCGAGGGGCAGACGGTCACCCTGACCTACGCGGAACCGGACGCGGTCGGCCCCAAGGCCGTGCTGCGGGAACAGGCGTGCGGTTGGATGATGTCGAAGGCGTGGTTGGAGACCCTGCCCAACAACCCGTTGCTGAGCGACGAGGAGAAGGCCGCGGCCACCGGTGACCCGACCGCTCCGGTGGGGTCGGGTCCATTCAAGTTTGTCTCCTACACCCCGGGCAACGGCAACGCCTTCGTGGCCGAGCGCTACGAGGATTACTGGCGGGGTGACGGGCCGAACTCGGTGACCGGGGAGGGCCTTCCCTACCTGGACCGGGTGGAGCTGGTGGTGGCGGTCGACATCCAGGGCCGCTCCAACGGGCTGCAGGGTGGCCAGTTCGACATCATCCACACGGCCAACGCCGACGAGATCGCCAAGTTCGAGTCCAACCCCGACTTCTTCACCATCCAGGCCAACGCCTACGGGGAGACCAGCTACATCCTGATCAACTCCGCCCAGGGGGAGAACCCGACCCTGGCCGCCCTGCGAGGTGAGCCCGTCGTCGAGATGGACCCGGCCGGCGCCAACCTGAGCAATCCGCTCATCCACCTGAGCTGCCGCAAGGCCCTCGCCCACGCCCTCGACCGGGACCGTTGGGCGGCCGAACGCGAGGCCGGGATCGCCACGCCGGCCAACGGCCCGTTCCCGCCGGGGTCGATGGGCTACCTCGACGACTCCGGTTACCCGACCTACGACGTCGAGGCGGCCCGGGCCGAATGGGAGACCTGCAAGCAGGACGTCGGAACCCCGCCGCCCATCAAGCTCCAGTTCAACACCACCAACGATGCGTTCAACGTGGAATCGAACGAACTGACCGCCTCGATGTGGCGGGACGCGTTCGGTGACGAGATCGAGGTGAGCATCACCCCGATCGAGCAGGGCCAGTACATCACCCTGGCCCTGACCGGACAGTTCCAGGCCCAGGGCTGGCGCTCACACGGCGGGGTCGATCCCACCGAGCAGTGGTACCGGTGGACGTCGGCCACGGCGACGCCGATCGCCCCCGACGGTTCCGAGCTGTCCCTGAACTGGGGCCGGATCCAGGATCCGGAGATCGACGCCCAGTTCGACATCATCCGACACGATCCCGATCCCGAGGCCCGCAAGGCGGCCGCCCAGCAGGTCAACCGGCTGTTCGCCCAGAACGTCTGGAACTTCTGGTACACGTGGACGCTTTGGGGCGTGATCGCCGATCCGGCGGTGCAGGACATCACCTCGATCTCGATTCCCGGCGAGACCGAGATGTCGGTGCCCATCATCGCCGGCGCCCACCGCCTGGCCCAGGTCTGGTGCCTGGAAGGCACTTGTTGAGCGGCCCGTCGTCGATCCTGGCCGAGGCCGTTGCCCGACGGTCGCAATGTGTCCGTCGGGCAACAGCTTGGTCGCGAACCATGGCAGGACGGGAGCAAAGTTGTGCCGCCCGGCCGGTTCGGCCACCATTGCGTGACCCAGGGCACGTGCATCCCAGAGCACGTCCGTATCCGAAGGGAATGGGCTGTACATGGTGAGATCGACGACGACCAGAATCGTTGCGTTATTAGGGGCGCTGGCAATGACCGCCGCCGCCTGCGGGGCGTCCAGTACCAATGAGGAAGGCGCCTCGTCCGGGGGAAATACGGACGTTACGACGGAGTCGGGTAGTGCGACCGGCACCGATTCCCGTGACGACGCGGGCGAACCCGTCCGCGGGGGCACGCTGGTGTACGGCGTCGAGGCCGACTCGGCCAATCCGTGGGTTCCGTACGCCACCTCATGTGCCATCAGTTGTCGCATGATCCTTGGGGCCATCTCCGATTCGTTGTTCATCACCCAGGAGGACGGGGAGATCGTCCCCTACCTGGTCCAGACGGCCGAACCCAGTGAGGACTACCGGCAGTGGACGCTCACCCTGCGTGACGGCATCACCTTCCACGACGGCACCCCGCTCGACGGGGAAGCGGTGGCCTACAACATCAGGACCTGCCAGGCGAGTGCCCTGACCGGGCCGTCGTTCCTCGGGCTCGAGGACGTGGCCTTCGAGGGGCAGACCGTGACCCTGACCTACACCGATCCGGCGGCGGTGGGCCCGAAGCTCCTCCGCGAGGAGACGTGTGGGTTCATGTTCTCGAAGGCGTGGTTGGAGACCCTCCCCAACAACCCGTTGCGGAGCGACGAGGAGAAGGCGGCCGCCACCGGCGACCCGGCCAAGCCGGTGGGCCTGGGGGCGTTCAAGTTCGTCTCCTACACCCCCGGCAACGGCAACAGCTTCGTCACCGAGCGCAACGAGGAGTACTGGCGGGGCGACGGTCCGAACTCGGTGACCGGGGAGGGTTATCCCTACCTGGATGGGGTCGAGTTCGTGGTGGCGGTCGACATCCAGGGCCGCTCCAACGGCCTCCTGTCCGGCCAGTTCAACATCATCCACACCGCCAACGGTGACGAGATCGCCAAGTTCGACAGCAATCCGGATTTCGTGACGATCAAGGTCGACGCCTACGGCGAGACCAGCCACATCCTGTTGAACGATGCCATGGGCGACAACCCGACCCTGGCCGCCATTCGGGGTGTGCCGACCCTGGAGATGGATCCGGGTGGGGCCAACGCCGACAGCCCGCTGATCCACCTCAGCTGCCGCAAGGCCCTGGCCCACGCCATCGACCGTGACCGCTTCGCCCAGGAGCGGTACGCCGGGGTGGTCAAGCCGGCCAACGGGCCGTTCCCGGTCGGCTCGATGGGCTACCTGGAGGACACCGGCTACCCCGAGTTCGACGTCGAAGCGGCCAAGACCGAGTGGGAGACCTGCAAGCAGGACGTGGGCACCACCCCGGTGCAGCTCACCTTCAACACCACCAACGACCCGTTCAACGTGGAGTCGAACGAGCTGACCGCTTCCATGTGGCGCGAGGCCTTCGGCGACGAGATCGACGTGAGCATCTCCCCGATCGAGCAGGGCCAGTACATCGGCCTGGCCCTGGCCGGGCAGTTCCAGGCCCAATCCTGGCGGAACCACGAGGGTGTGGACCCGAGCGAACAGTGGTACTGGTGGAACTCGGCCACCGCCAGCCCCATCGCCCCCGACGGTTCCGAACTGGCGCTGAACTTCGGTCGGTTCCAGGATCCGGAGATGGATGCCCAGTTCAAGATCCTCCGCGAGAATCCGGACCCGGCGGCCCGGCAGGCCGCGGCTGAGGAAGTCAACCGGCTGTTCGGCAAGAACGTCTGGAACCTCTGGTACATCTGGACCATGTGGGGGATCATCGCCAACCCGAATGTGCAGGACATCACCAGCATTCCGATCCCCGATGCCGGGAACTCGATTCCGGCCATCGGTGGTAAGCACCGGCTCGCCCAGATCTGGTGTGTGGAAGGTGACTGCGGCTAAGTAACTCGGTGGGTGGGGCGGAACCGGGCCGGTTCCGCCCCACCCCCAACACCCGTTCGCAATACCCAGTAATCAATACCCAGTTATCAATACCCAGTAGTCAATGCCCAGGCAGTCGCAACAGCTAATACCGTTCAAAGGGGGAACGTGCGTACGCTCCGAATGCATTCAGGCCTCTTCGCCGTCATCGCCATCGTCCTGATCGTGGTGTGGGCGTGGTTCACAAGGCCACCAGTGAGCTGGACCTTCGGGCTCATATTCCTGGTCGGCACACTCTCGGCGTTCCTGGCCAACGGGCGGTACGCTCTGCGGCGGATCCTGAGCGTGATTCCCATCATGCTGGTCGTGTCGTTCGTGGTGTTCGCCCTCATGGCCACCCTGCCCGGCGATCCCGCCGTCAACCTGCTCGGCCCTGGCGCAACTCCCGAGGCGGTGGCCCAGCTCCGTACCGAGATGGGGCTCGACCAGCCCTTCTTCACCCGCTACGGGAAGTGGCTGGGTGACGCCTCGGTCGGTGACCTCGGCCGGTCCGTGGCCCTGCGGGAGAACGTGGCCGACGGGATCTCCCGCTCGATCACCCCGTCCCTCCAGCTCATGTCCTACGCGGTGGTGCTGGCCATCCTGATCTCGTTCCCCCTCGGGGTCTACACCGCCTACCGGTCGGGCCGGCCGGCGGACCGGATCACCAACACGATCATGTTGGGGTTCTTCGCCGTCCCACCCTACGTACTCGCCATCCTCGGGATCTCCCTGTTCGCCATCGGGGGTTTCGCCATGGGTGGCATCAGCATCGGCGGCAGCTGGCTCCCGGCCGCCCGCTACGTCCCGTTCGGGGACGATCCGGCCCAGCACTTCAAACACATGCTGCTCCCGGCGTTCAGCCTCGCCCTCGGCCAGTCGGCGGTGTTCATGCGGCTGCTGCGGTCCGACATGATCGCCACCCTGCGGCTGCCCTTCATCGACCTGGCCCGCTCCAAGGGCCTGAGCACCAAGCGGATCCTGTGGCGCCACGCCCTCCGGCCCTCGATGTTCACCCTGCTCACTGTGATGGGCTTCACTGTCGGCGCCCTCATTGGCGGGGCCCTGATCATCGAGATCATCTTCACCCTGCCCGGCATCGGGACGTTCCTGTTCACCGCCATCTCCCAACGGGACTTCATCGTGGTCCAGGGCGGCACCCTCGTCATCGCCACGCTGTACATCCTCATCCTGGTGATGGTGGACTTCTTGTATCTCGCTATCGACCCCCGGTTGCGCACCGGTGGTCTGGGGGGCTGATCGATGACCGAAGTATCGGTAGCTGGCCAGGAGGTGGAGGTCGTCAGCGAGGACGACCCCACCCCCGGAGACCCGGCACCCACCCGGCGTCAGGCCAAGAAGCTGGGGGTGATGTTCTGGGTGGCCGTCGCCTTCCTGGCGGTGCTGTCCCTGGCCGCCATCTTCGCCGAGGTCCTGCCGCTGCGGGACCCGATCCAGCCGGTCGCCGGCGCCAACCGGTTACCACCGGGCGGCGAGTTCCTGCTCGGCAGCGATGCCAACGGGCGGGACATCCTGAGCCGGTTGATCTTCGGCGCCCAGGTCAGCCTCATGGTCGGGTCGATCGGGGCCCTGCTGGCGTTGTTCATCGGCGGTACCATCGGGCTCGCCGCCGGCTACTTCCGGGGCCAGGTGGACAACATCATCACCACCGTGGCGGACGGAACCCTGGTCATCCCGCCCCTGATCCTGGCTTTGTCGCTGGTGCTCTTCCTCGACCCGGACGGCCAGCGACGGGTGGTGATCCTGATCGTGGTGTTCGTGCTCCTCTCGATCGCCCCGATCTCCCGGGTCGTCCGGGCCTCGTCACTGGTCTGGGCCGACCGGGAGTTCGTGCTCGCGGCCAAGACGATGGGGGCCCGCAACGGCCGGATCATGGTGCGGGAGGTGCTGCCCAACGTGGCCCCCGCGCTCATCTCCTACTCACTGATCGTCATGGCCAACCTGGTGGTGGTGGAAGGGGCGGTGTCCTTCCTGGGCCTGTCCGTCCCCCCGCCCTCACCCACCTGGGGGGACATGATCAACAAGGGGCGCAATGATCTGGCCGTCGCCCCCTGGATCGCCATGGTTCCGGCCATGACGATGTTCCTGACGGTCCTGGCCCTCAACTATGTGGGCGACAAGCTGCAAGAAAAGTACGAGCCGCGGGAGTCGGTGCTCTGATGGCGGGAACAGGAACAGCTCATCTCCGGTCCAAGGGTGATCCGCTGCTGCGGGTGGACGACATGGTGGTCGAATTCCCGATCGGGACGACCGGCGACGTGGTCCACGCGGTCAGCGGAATCTCCCTCGACCTGGTCGAGGGAGAAACCCTCGGTCTCGTCGGTGAATCCGGGTGCGGTAAGTCGACCACGGGCAAGGCCATCATGCAGGTGCCCCGCCCGACGTCGGGCGACGTCATCCTCGACGGGGTCGACCTGGCCAGCCTGGACGGCGAAGCCCTGCGCCGCACCCGCCCGGTGCTCCAGATGATCTACCAGGATCCCATCTCGGCCCTGAACCCTCGGCGCACGGTGCGCGACATCATCGCCGAGCCGCTGATGGTGTGGTGGGAGGAGGACGAGGGTCGGCCACCCACCTCCGTGGCCTTCGAGGAGTTCGGCAAGGTCTACCGGCGGGTGGCCCGGGTGGTCACCAAACCGATCCGCTACCTGTTCCCCTTGGGGATGGTGGCCATGCTGCTGTGGATCGTGGCCGAAGCCGCCGATGGTCGGGCCATGCAGGACACCCTGTCCTGGGTGATCGTCCCGGCCAAGATCATCGGTTACCCGGTCCTGGCCGTGTCCCTGGCGATCGCCGCGGTCATCGCGGCGATGTCCGTCATCTGGATGCTGATGGGGATCATCGTCCCCTTCGGCGTGATGTCCCGCCTCCTCGGCCGGATAAACGGGGTCGTCGGCCTGTTGGCGGCTGTGTTCGCCCTCGCCGTATCGGCCTTCCTCGTCTACCGGACCTGGGACAGCCAGCAGGGGACGCTGGCGTGGATCATCCGGGGCCTGCTGGTGCTGATCGCGGTCATCGTCGGGGTCTGGGTGCTGGCCTCGCTGCTGAAGCCGTCCCGGGCCGGTGCGTCCGGTGTCGCCGCCGCCCTGGCCGCCATCTTCGCCCTCCAGCTGTTCTACATCTCGGGTCTCGACGGGGTGCCGAAGCTGCTGGTGCTGACGGCCGCGGTGGCCATCGACTTCGTCCTCTACCGGATCGTGCGGCGCCAGCTGGCCGTGCGCCGCAACGAGCTCCGGGAGCGGGCCGAACCCAAGGTCCGGGAACTGCTGGAGACCGTGGGCATCAACCCCGACGACGCCCTCGACCGCCGGCCGTATGAGTTCTCCGGCGGTCAGGCCCAGCGTCTGTCCATCGCCCGGGCCCTGATCATGGACCCGAAGATCATCATCTGCGACGAGCCGGTCTCGGCCCTCGACGTGTCGGTCCAGGCCCAGATCCTGAACCTGCTGGAGGACATGAAGGAGCGGTACGGGCTCACCCTGGTCTTCATCGCCCACGACCTGGCGGTGGTGAAGAACATCAGCGACCGGGTGGCGGTGATGTACCTCGGGAAGTTGTGCGAGGTCGGTGAGCCGGACGCCCTCTACGCCAATCCCGCCCACCCGTACACCCAGCTCCTGCTGTCGGCCATCCCCCATCCGGATCCCCTGATCGACCCCCGGCTCGATCAGCCGGCCAGCGACCTGCCGTCGCCCATCCACCCGCCGAGCGGGTGCCGGTTCCGGACCCGCTGCCCGTTGGCTCAGGACAAGTGCGCCAACGAGGAGCCGAAGATGCGGGCGGTCGGCCCCGACCAGTTCGTGGCCTGCCACTTCCCCCTGCTGGAGCCGTACCACATCCAGACCGGGAACACCGTCGACGACCAGGACGAGACTCCGCAGACCGACAGCGAGGAGGTCGAGGCATGAGCGCCGACACCGGAGCCAACGCGCCGATATCCACTGCCACGAGCGGATCCGACGCCCTTGACACCCGAAACCAGGACGACGGGCCGGTGCTGGTGGTCGAGAACCTCCGCACCGAGTTCGCCACCCCGAGGGGGGCGCTCCGGGCCGTGGACGGGGTCTCGTTCACCCTCGACCGGGGCAAGGCGGTCGGAGTGGTGGGCGAATCCGGCTCGGGCAAGAGCGTGACCGCCCGGTCGATCATGCGGCTGCTGCCCAAGAGCAATGTGCACAGCACGGGCAAGGTCACCATGAACGGCATCGACGTCATGGGCCTTGGTCCCAAGGAGCTGCGCGAGCTGTGGGGGCCCGAGGTGGCCATGGTCTTCCAGGATCCGCTGGGCTCCCTCAACCCGGTGATGAAGATCGGCAACCAGGTGGCCGAGGGTCTACGGGTCCACCACAACGTGTCCCGCCGGGAGGCCCGGGCCTCGGCCTTGTCCCTGCTGGCCAGTGTGGGCATCCCGTCACCGGCGGCCCGGATGGACGACTATCCCCACCAGCTCTCGGGGGGGATGCGGCAGCGGGTCGTGATCGCCATCGCCCTGGCCTGCGGCCCCCGGCTCCTGATCGCGGATGAGCCCACCACGGCCCTCGACGTCACCGTCCAGGCCCAGATCCTTGACCTGCTGCAGGAACAGCAGCGAGAGCGGTTCATGCCCCTGGTGCTCATCACCCACGATCTCGGGGTCGTGGCCGGCCGTACCGATGAGGTCATCGTCATGTACGCCGGCCGGATCATGGAGAAGGCGCCCACCAGCGTCCTGTTCCGTGAGATGAGGATGCCCTACACCGAGGCCCTGTTCAGGTCGATCCCCAAGATCGAGTTGCCGAGCCACACCCGCCTGGCCACCATCCCGGGCCGACCGCCGAACATGATCGACCCGCCCAAGGGCTGCAAGTTCGCCGCCCGGTGCCGGTACGCCCAGCCCCAGTGCTACGAGGAGGAACCGGAGCTCACCCCGGCGGTGGGCCAGGATCACTACTACCGGTGCTTCTTCCCGGTCGGCACCCCCGAAGGGGAGGCGGCGTTGGAGGCCAACATGAGCAACGGGCGCCTCACCCCGGAGGGCGACCTAGCCGAGGTGGTCGCCCCGAGCTGACCCGGCGGACCGCCCCGCGGACGTCGGCGTCCGCTGGCGGAGCCGCCGTCCGGTGCGTATGTTTCGGGGAACCCACCGCGCTGGGTCCGTCACCTGACCCCCCGCCGTCGAATCGAGGACGACCATGGCGACCATCCGCGAGCTGGCCGAGGAGCACTGGCAGGGCCGGGGCGACCTGGTTCACGCCCACCACCCGGTCCAGCGGATCCACGATGACGACGGCCAGGTCACCGGCGAGGAGATCGACGACGGGGTCCTCTTCCTGAAGAGCGTGGCCTCGGTGAACGCCATCGACACCGGCGACGGCCTGGTCATGCTGGACACCGGCGGCCTGTTCGACCGGAAGGTGGTGCACGGCGAGGTGCGCCGCTGGCGCCCCGACACTCCGCTGGCGGCCGCGGTGTACTCCCACCACCACATCGACCACATCTACGGCACCGCCCTGTTCGAGGCCGAGGCCGCCGACCACGGCTGGGCCCGGCCCGTGGTGTACGCCCACGAGGAGGTGCCGGCCAACTTCGACCGGTACGAGATCACCCAGGGCTGGAACACGGCCATCAACCGACGCCAGTTCGCCATCGACCAGCCCAATTGGCGGTGGCCCTCGGAGTACCGACGCCCGGACGTCACCTACCACCGGCACCTCACCTTCACCCGCGGCGCCGACACCTTCGAACTCCACCACGCCCGGGGTGAGACCGACGACGCCACCTGGACGTGGGTGCCCGAACGCCGGATCCTCCACCCCGGCGACCTGTTCATCTGGGCCGTACCCAACGCCGGGAACCCCCAGAAGGTGCAGCGCTACCTGTCGGACTGGGCGGCCGCCCTGCGGGAGATGGCGGCCCTGGAACCCGAGATCATGCTGGCCGGCCACGGGCTCCCCATCTTCGGGAGCGAGCGGGTGGTGCCCGCCCTGCTCGACACCGCCGAACTGCTCGACTCGGTCGAGGCCCAGACCCTGGCCATCATGAACCAGGGCAAGAACCTCGACACCTGCCTCCACGAGGTCACCGTCCCCGAGCACCTCCGGACCCAGCCATACCTGCGGCCGGTGTACGACCACCCCCAGTTCCTGATCCGCAACGTGTGGCGTCGCTACGGCGGCTGGTACGACGGCGAACCCGACAACCTCCTGCCCGCCCCCCGGGCCCAGCAGGCCCGGGAGTGGGTGGCCCTGGCCGGTGGGGTGGCCCCCGTGCTGGCCCGGGCTCAGGCCCTGCTGGCCGACGGCGACGCCCGCGCCGCCTGCCACCTCGTCGAGTTCGCCGCCCTGGCCGAGCCCGGCAACGCGGACGTGTGGGTGGTGCGGGCCGAGGCCTACCAGGCCTACTCGTCCACCCAGGAGTCCTCCATGGCCCGTAACATCCTGGGCCACGCCGCCCGGGCCTCCGAACAGCACAAGCGGGACATCGCCGGCGACTACTGACCTGGGCGATCGCCGGGAGCCGGTGGCCCACCGCCACCGGCCGGCGGGCCCCACGGATTCAACCCTCGGCCGACACCGGCCGTAAGGTGACGTGAATGGCAATCGCCAGGACCACCCGGCCCGTATCCGGCCGGCTGCTGACCTTCGACACCCTGCCGTTCTACATCGGGGGCTTTCTCGGCCCCTTCGGGACGATGGTGGTGCTCCCCATCTACCCGGAGCTGAGGGAGACCTTCGACGCCACCACGGCCCAGGTGAACTGGGGCTTCAGCGGCTACATGCTCCCGATGGCGCTGTTCCTGCTGGTGTCGGGCACGATCGGGGAGCGGCTCGGCCGCCGCCGGGTCATCCGGGTCACCTACCTCGTGTACGCGGTATCGGCCCTGCTCGTGGCCCTGGCGCCCACCCTGGGCTGGTTCATCTCCGGCCGGGTGGCGCAGGGGGTGACGAACGCTTTCACCACCCCGCTCCTGCTAGCCGGGTTGACCGACCTCACCCCGGGCGACCGCCTGGGGCGGGCCATGGGTATCTACGCCAGCTTCCAGGCCCTCGGGGGTGCCCTGGCCCCCTTCGTCGGTGGCCTGATCGCCCAGGTCGACTGGCGCCTGGCCTTCCTGCTCATCGCCCTGGTGGCCGTGACCCTGTCGTTCCGCCCGCCCCCCGGCGAGCCCCGACCCACCCTGGAGGCGCCCCCCATCCGGCCCCTCCTCAAACCCCGCATGGTGGCCCTGTGGATCATCGCCTTCACCGCGGCGGCCGGCCCGGTGGGGGTGGCCTTGCTCGTCGGCCTGACCGTCCGTGACGACCTGGGCGGATCCGCCGCGGCGGGGGGCCTGACCCTCCTCCTCGGCGGGATCGCGGCCACGATCGCCGGGCCCCGCCTGGGGGCCCTGATCGACCGGTGGGGCATCCGGACCACCTCCCTCCTCGGCACCCTGGCCGCGGTGGTCAGCGTCGCCGCCCTCGGCCTGGTGCAGAACGTGGGTCAGATGATGGTGAGCTGGAGCGTGGCGGCCGCCATCGTCGCCCTCGTGGCCGTCTGCTTCGCCAACCTGGCCGCTCTGGCCGTACCCGACAACCGGGGTGGGGCCCTGTCCTCGGTCCTGGCCTTCCGCTTCCTCGGCCACGCCGTCGGCCCCCTGATCTGGGTGCCGGTGTTCGAACGGGAGTCGGCGGCGGCCGCTTACGCCGGCGCGGCCAGCCTCGGCCTGGTTAGCCTGGTCGGCTTCGCTCTCGTCACCGCCCGGCGCAACCGCCCGGCCGCCGCCGCGGTCTGACCGGGAGGACTCCGGGTCGGGGAGAAAGACCGGGGAGAAGACCGGGGAGAAAGATCTGTATCAGCCGAGGGGTGTGATCGCTCATGTCGACGTGGTGCCGTCGGGGCGGACCGGCGGCACCACGGGCGACCGCCGGTGGGGACCGCGCCGGTCCGGACCAGTAGTCTCGGCCTTCGTGGAACCGCAGCAACCGGCAGCACCCGCATCGGTCGACGAGGTCGTCGCGGCCCTCAGCGACAACGACTACCTGCCCGACGAGGGCCTGGCCACGGCCATCTTCCTGTCGTTGTCCCTCCAACGTCCCTTGTTCCTGGAGGGCGAGGCCGGAGTGGGCAAGACCGAGGTGGCCAAGACCCTGGCCCGCTGGCGGGGGGGTCGCCTGATCCGGCTCCAGTGCTACGAGGGTATCGACGCCGGCCAGGCCGTCTACGAATGGGACTACGCCCGCCAGCTCCTGCACCTCCGCACGGTCGAGGCGGCCGGGACGGCCTCGGCCACCGGGGTCGACGCCCTCGAGGCCGAACTGTACGACCCCCGTTTCCTGGTCCGCCGGCCCCTGCTGGAGGCCCTCAGCCCCACCGAGGGTCCGCCCCCGGTCCTCCTGATCGACGAGATCGATCGGGCCGATGACGAATTCGAGGCCTTCCTGCTCGAAGCCCTGTCCGACTACTCGATCACCATCCCGGAACTGGGGACGGTGCGGGCCGACTCCCCCCCGATGGTGGTGCTCACCTCCAACCGGACCCGTGATGTCCACGACGCCCTGAAGCGGCGCTGCCTCTACCACTGGGTGGAGCATCCCGACTTCGACCGCGAGGTGGCCATCATCCGCCTGCGGGCCCCCGGGGTGGGGGAGCTGCTGGCCCGCCAGGTGGCGGCGGCCACCGAGGCGATGCGGGGGTACGGCCTCTACAAGCCTCCGGGGGTGGCCGAGGCCATCGACTGGGCCATGTCGCTGGCCGCCCTCGGTCGCACCCACATGGACGACGACGCGGTGGCTGCCACCCTGGGCACCGTCCTCAAGTACCGGGAGGACCAGCAGAGGGTGACCAACCAGGGCCTGCCGACCTCGGTCTGGGCCTTGGCCGGCGAGGGTTCGACGACGGGCGGGGCCGGGTCTTCGTGACCGCCGACCCGACCGCGGGTGATCGGCTGACGGTCGGGTTCTGTCGGGCCCTGCGGGCGGCCGGGGTACGGGTACCGGCGTCGGCCACGATCGGGTTCACCGAGGCCCTGGGCCGGCTCGGGGTGGAGGAGCGCGACGGGGTCTACTGGGCGGGCCGGGCCACCCTGGTGCGACGGCCCGAGGACATCGGAGCCTACGACCAGGTGTTCGAGGCGTACTGGGAACGCAGCAGCCCCGACCGGGTCACCTTCGACGGGGCACCGCCCCCGGTGACGCTCGCTCTCGATCTCGACGACGAGGACGACGAGGAGGACGGCGACGCCGGGGCCGAACCCGACGGCGACGTCCAGACCGTCCGCTTCAGCCGGGTCGAGGTGCTGACCGACAAGGACTTCGCCGACTGCACCCCCGAGGAGCTTGAGGAGCTCGGCCGCCTGATGTCCCGGCTCCAGTTCACCACCCACCGTCGTCGGAGCCGCCGGCACGCTCGGTCCCACCGGCGGAAGGGCCGGCCGGACCTGCGGCGGACCCTGCTCCGCTCACTCAAGCACCAGGGGGAGGCCATCGACCGGGCCTTCACCGAACCGGCCAGCCGGCCCCGGCGTCTGGTGCTCGTCCTGGACGTGTCCGGCTCGATGGAGCCCTACGCTCGGGCCCTGATCCGCTTCGCCCACGCCGCGGTGGTCTCCCGCGACCGGGTCGAGGTGTTCGTGCTCGGCACCCGGCTGACCCGGCTGACCCGCTTCCTGACCAGTCGTGACCCCGACGCGGCCATCGCCCGGGCCTTCACCGAGGTCCGGGACTGGGCGGGGGGAACCCGTCTCGGCGAGGGCCTCAAGGCGTTCAACGACGAGTGGGGGATACGGGGCATGGCCCGGGGGGCGGTGGTGGTCGTCCTCAGCGACGGCTGGGACCGGGGCGACCCGGCGGTCCTGGGCGAGGAAATGGACCGGCTCCACCGCGTTACGGCCGATCTGGTGTGGGTGAACCCTCTGAAGGCGACCCCCGGCTACGCACCGCTGGCGGCCGGCATGGCGGCCGCCCTGCCCCACGTCGACCGCTTCGTCGACGGCCATTCCTACGCCTCCCTCGAGGATCTCGCCGCCATCCTGGCTGGCGAGGCATGATCAGGCGTGTCCAGCAATGAACGGCAACGGGCAGACTACGGACAATGTGGATTCGGACGAACCGGATCCGGACGGGCAGTATCGGAACAAGCGATGAGTTCGAACGATCCGCCTCCCCCCAGTCCGCCGTCCCCGCCGTGGGGCCCACCCGTCGCGGGTCCCGACCAGCCGGGCCGCCCCTGGTTCGGCGATCCGCTGCCTCCACCGTCGGGCCCACCCGTGGCCGGTCCCCCCATCGGTGGGGGCGGGCCGATCAGATGGCAGCCCCCGGTCCCGTCGGGGCCGGTGGCCGGCGTGCCCGACGCCCGGGGCCGGATGCGCCCCTGGTGGGGGATGGGCGACATCCTCCTCAGCCTGCCCGTCATCTTCGGGTTGGCCCTGCTCGGTTTCATGATCGCGCTGCCGTTCGTAGATTTTGGCGACCTCGCCGGAGAGCTGGTCACCCCGACCGCGGCCATCGTCTTTTCGTTGTACGGTCAGCAGCTCGCACAGGGGGGCTGGCCGGTCCTGGTCTCGAAGTGGAAAGGCCTCGGGGTCGCCGCCGATTGGAGGTTGCGGGCCTTCCGGCCCGTCGACCTGGCCATCGGGCTTGGGACGGCGATCATCGCCCTCGGGGCTGCCGGCCTGGCCGGGGCCCTCGTCTCCCGCCTGGTGGGCCTGACCGACCCGGCCGCGGCCGACAACACCCAGATCCTCACCGACGCCGACGGGACGATCTGGCAGGCCCTGATCGTGCTGGCCGTGGTGGTCGGAGCCCCGATCTCCGAGGAGCTGTTCTTCCGGGGCCTGTGCCTGCGGTCTATCGAGAAACGGGCCGGGACGGTGGCCGGGGTGATCGGATCCACCGTCCTGTTCACCCTGCCCCACTTCCTCGGGGCCGGCTGGGCGGCCACCGCGGTGCTGTTCGCCTCCATCGGTGCCGTCGGCTTGGTCCTGGCCGTGGTCACCGTCACCGTCGACCGCCTGCTCCCGGCCATCATCGCCCACATGCTGTTCAACCTGATCGGCGCCCTCGGGGCCCTCGGTACGTTCGACCGGTTCGCTCCCTGACGGTAGGTTGCCGAACATGAACAGCTCCCTCGACCGGTACGCCCCCTACCGCGGCCTGGAGATCGACCGGCCCGAACCCGGAATCCTCCGGATCGTGCTGGACACCCCCGGCCGGCTCAACTCGGTCGACGCGGTGAAGCACGCCAGCCTGGCCGACGTGTGGGTCGAGATCGACCGGGACCCCGAAACCCGGGTCGTGGTCATCCACGGGGCCAACGGCGCCTACTCGGCCGGCGGTGACCTGGACATGATCCGCGACATCGTCGCCGATCCGGCCGCCCGGGCGGCCACGTTCCGCGAGGCCCGAGACCTGGTCTACAACATGATCAACTGCTCCAAGCCGATCGTGTCGGGTATCGAGAAGGTGGCGGTCGGGGCCGGCCTGGCCTCCGCCCTCCTGGCCGACGTGTCGGTGTGTGCCCGCTCCGCCCGCATCGTCGACGGCCACACCAAGCTTGGGGTGGCCGCCGGCGACCACGCCGTCATCATCTGGCCCCTGTTGTGCGGCATGGCCAAGGCCAAGTACTACCTGATGACCTGTGAATCCCTGACCGGTGAGGAAGCGGAGCGGATCGGTCTGGTGTCGATGGTGGTGGACGACGACGAGGTCATCGACCGGGCCTTCGACGTGGCCCGTACCCTGGCCGCCGGGTCCCAACAGGCCATCCGGTGGACCAAGCTCGCCCTGAACAACTGGCTACGGTCGGCGGGGCCCGCCTTCGATGCGTCGGTGGCCCTCGAGATCCTGGGCTTCACCGGACCCGACGTGCATGAGGGCGTGGCCGCGATCACCGAAAAGCGGGCCCCGGACTTCAGCTGACCCCGGCCCGGGCCGCACCCCGGGGGCCAGTTGGTTTCCCCCAGGGGTGGGCTTAGGCTTGATATCTGGCGTCTCGCCCCCGTTCGGGCTGGCCTGTCGGTCGGCCGATCCCGATCAGCAGGTTGTGGAACGAACCGAGACGCCCGTCTCCCGACGGCGGTTCCGCCGGAACCGCCAGGTCGTGCCGACGAAAAATGAGTGCAGACGAGCCAGTGTGCGAACAACGGCCCCGTCTGCCGACAAGGCAGTGCAGTTCATGAGCCAGTGCAGTTCAAGCAATGAGCCAGTTCAGTTCAAGCAATGAGCCAGTGCAGGTAAGAGCCAGTACAAGCAAGACAGACAGGCCGGTCGGCTTGTCCGGGTGCGTCCGAGCGGAACCATACGGATCCAGCCCGGTATGCCCGCCGCAGATTCACCCCGCCCTGGATCTCCGGATGCCGGTGTTGCCCAGATTTCCAGATTGATCGTCGAGTAAAGGCCCGAGAGGTGCTTGGTGCCCACCATACAACAGCTGGTCCGTAAGGGCCGGGAAACGAAGACCAAGAAGACCAAGACGCCGGCCCTGATGGGGTCGCCGCAACGGCGTGGGGTCTGCACCCGGGTCTACACCGCGACGCCCAAGAAGCCGAACTCGGCGTTGCGCAAGGTCGCTCGTGTCCGGCTCACCACCGGGATCGAGGTCACGGCCTACATCCCCGGCGAGGGCCACAATCTGCAGGAGCACTCGATCGTGCTGGTGCGTGGCGGCCGGGTGAAGGACCTCCCCGGGGTCCGCTACAAGATCGTCCGCGGCACCCTCGACACCGCCGGTGTCCGTGACCGCAAACAGGCCCGCAGCCGTTACGGCGTGAAGAAGGAAGGCTGAGGATGCCGCGCAAAGGCCCCGCCCCCCGTCGAGATCTCGAACCCGATCCGGTCCACCGGTCGGTCCTGGTCACCCAGCTCATCAACAAGGTCATGCTCGACGGCAAGAAGAACACCGCCGAACGCATCGTCTACAACGCCCTCGACATCGTCGGCGAGAAGACAGGGGGCGAGCCGGTGGCCGCTCTGAAGCGGGCGGTCGACAATGTCCGGCCCCAGCTCGAGGTCCGCAGCCGCCGGGTCGGTGGCGCCACCTACCAGGTCCCGGTCGAGGTCCGCCCCCGGAAGGCCACCACCCTGGCCGTCCGCTGGCTGGTCGGTTTCTCCCGCGACCGCCGCGAGCGTTCCATGGCCGAACGGCTGGCCAACGAGGTCCTGGATGCGTCCAACGGCATCGGGGCTTCGGTCAAGCGCCGCGAAGATCTCCACAAGATGGCCGAATCCAACAAGGCCTTCGCCCACTACCGCTGGTAATGGCACCGTCGATCACCTCCGGTGCCCGGCGCAGCGCCGCTGCGCTCGCCCAACCGTCAGTTACTTCCACCCCGCACTTCGGCTGAGGCTCTTATGGCTACGCGTCCCGACAAACTTCAGAACTACCGCAACATCGGCATCATGGCCCACATCGATGCCGGCAAGACCACCACCACCGAGCGCATCCTCTACTACACCGGTAAGAACTACAAGATCGGTGAGGTCCACGACGGCGGCGCCACGATGGACTGGATGGAGCAGGAACAGGAGCGGGGGATCACGATCACCTCCGCGGCCACCACCTGCTTCTGGAACGACCACCGGATCAACATCATCGACACCCCCGGCCACGTCGACTTCACCGTCGAGGTGGAGCGTTCGCTGCGGGTGCTCGACGGGGCCGTGGCGGTGTTCGACGGGGTGGCCGGGGTGGAGCCCCAGTCCGAGACGGTCTGGCGTCAGGCCGACCGGTACGGCGTCCCCCGCATGTGTTTCGTGAACAAGCTGGACCGCACCGGGGCCGATTTCTACTTCGTGGTCGACACCATCAAGGAACGGTTGACCACCGAGATCGCCATCACCCAGCTTCCGGTGGGCGCCGAGGCCGACTTCGCCGGGGTCATCGATCTCGTCATCATGAAGGCCCTGATCTGGAACAGCGAGGATCTCGGCGCCTCGTGGGAGGTCGTCGACATTCCCGCCGAGCTGGCCGACCGGGCCGCCGAGTACCGGGCCGAGCTGGTGGAGACCGTCGCCGGTCTCGACGAGGACCTGATGGAGAGCTACCTCGACAATGAGGATCTCTCGGTCGAGGAGCTCAAGCGGGGTCTGCGGGCCGCCACTATCAACGGTGACCTTGTGCCGATCCTGTGCGGCTCGGCCTTCAAGAACAAGGGCGTGCAGCCCCTGCTCGACGCCGTGGTCGACTACCTTCCGTCGCCCACCGACCTGCCTCCGGTGGAAGGCACCATGCTCAAGACCGGTGAGCCGGCCGTGCGCAAGCCGAGCGACGACGAGCCGTTCTCGGCGCTGGCGTTCAAGATCATGACCGCCCCCAACGTCGGTAAGCTCACCTACTTCCGGGTCTATTCCGGCACCCTCGAGAAGGGGGGCCAGGTGCTCAACACTCGCACCGGTTCGCGTGAGCGTCTGGGACGGCTGCTGGAGATGCACGCCAACAAGCAGGAGGACCGCGAGGTCGCCGCCACCGGTGACATCATGGCCGCCATCGGCGTCAAGAACGTCAAGACCGGTGACACCCTCACCGACATGTCCAACGCGATCGTGCTGGAGTCGCTCGACTTCCCCGACCCCGTGATCGACGTGGCCGTTGAACCGAAGACCAAGGCCGATCAGGACAAGATGGCCAAGGCACTGATGGCCTTGTCCGACGAGGATCCGACCTTCACCGTCAGCACCAACGAGGAAACCGGTCAGACCATTATTGCTGGGATGGGCGAGCTCCACCTCGAGGTGCTGATCGACCGGATGCTGCGTGAGTTCCGGGTGGACGCCACCGTCGGTAAGCCGCAGGTGGCCTACCGCGAGACCATCACCTCGGTGGTGGAGAAGGACACCTACACCCACAAGAAGCAGACCGGTGGTTCGGGTCAGTACGCCGAGGTGACCATCAAGATGGAGCCCGCGGGCCCTGGTGGTGGTTACGAGTTCGTCGACCAGATCACCGGCGGCCGGATCCCGAAGGAGTACATCCCTTCGGTGAACCAGGGCATCCAGGAGGCGATGACCACCGGTGTCCTGGCCGGCTACCCCACCGTCGACGTGCGGGTCACCCTGCTCGACGGCAAGTACCACGACGTCGACTCCTCGGAGATGGCGTTCAAGATCGCCGGCACGATGGCGTTCAAGCAGGCCGCCCGGCAGGCCAAGCCCGTCCTGCTCGAACCGATCATGGCGGTCGAGGTGGTGACGCCCGAGGACTACATGGGCGACGTCATCGGCGACCTCAACTCCCGGCGTGGCCGGGTGGGCCAGATGGAAGCCCGAGGCCTGAACCAGGTGGTCACCGCCGAGGTGCCCCTGTCGGAGATGTTCGCCTACTCGAACGATCTGCGATCCAAGACCCAGGGTCGGGCCACCTATTCCATGCAGTTCCACAGCTATCAGCAAACTCCCGGCAACGTGCAGGACGAGATCGTCCAGCGCATCCGGGGCGAGTGACAACCCACAACCGAACTACCGAGAACTAACTCGTTCCGGAATACGAAAGGACGCAGTAATGGCCAAGGAGAAGTTTCAGCGTACGAAGCCTCATGTGAATGTGGGGACGATGGGCCATATTGATCATGGTAAGACGACGTTGACGGCGGCGATTACGAAGGTGTTGTCGGAGCGGGTGACGGGGAATACTGCGACGGCGTTTGAGAATATTGATAAGGCTCCTGAGGAGAGGGAGCGGGGGATTACGATTAATGTGTCTCATGTTGAGTATGAGACGGATAGTCGGCATTATGCGCAGGTGGATATGCCTGGGCACGCGGATTATATCAAGAATATGATTACGGGTGCTGCTCAGGTTGATGGGGCGATTTTGGTGGTGTCGGCGGCTGATGGTCCGATGCCGCAGACTCGTGAGCACGTGTTGTTGGCTCGGCAGGTTGGGGTTCCGGCGATTGTGGTGGCTTTGAATAAGGCTGACATGGTT
>JBKECK010000021.1:0-2008 GCA_047974625.1 Acidimicrobiales bacterium | reverse complement strand
GCGCAGATCGCCGCCGCCCAGCCCGATGCGGTCTTTGCCTTCATGCCGGGCGGCATGGGGGTGAACCTGGTCAAGCAATACCGGCAGGCGGGGCTGGAGACGATCCCCTTCCTGTCGGCCTTCACCGTGGACGAATCGACCCTGCCGGCGCAGCAGGATGCGGCGGTCGGGTTCTTTTCGGGGACCAACTGGACGCCGGATCTGGACAATGAGGCGAACAAGGCCTTTGTCGAGGGGTTCGAGGCGAAATATGGCAAGGTTCCGGCCAGCTATGCCGCGCATGGCTATGATACCGCCAGGCTGATCGACGCGGCGGTGCGCGAGGCCGGCGGCACGGCTGACAGGGACAAGCTGATCGCGGCGCTGGAAACGGTCGGTTTCCCGTCGGTCCGTGGCGATTTCGCCTTTGGCCCCAACCATTTCCCGGTGCAGGATTTCTATCTGGCCGAGGTGAAGAAGCGCGAGGACGGGCAATTCGCCACCTCGGTCGTCAAGGCGATCTTCGAGGATTACGCCGACAATTACGCCGCCGAATGCCAGATGAACTGATCAGCGAGGGGCGGGACGCGGACGGGAATCCGCGCCCCGCCCGTTTCGGCTGAACGGACGGTCATGACCAATCTTTTCCTGCTGCAATTGCTGAACGGGCTGCAGTTCGGCGTGCTGCTGTTCCTGATCGCCGCCGGGCTGACGCTGGTCTTCGGGATCATGGATTTCGTGAACCTCGCCCATGGCGTCATCTACATGGTCGGTGCCTATCTGGTCGTGACTTTCGCCAGCATGACCGGCAGCTATGGGCTGGGCCTGCTGATGACGCTGCCGGCGGTGCTGCTGATCGGGCTGGTGCTGGAGTTTCTGATTTTCCGCCATCTCTATGACCGCAGCCATCTGGATCAGGTGCTGGCAACCTTTGGTCTGGTCATGGTCATCACCGAGGCGGTCGAGATCGTCTGGGGCGCCGCGCCGCTGACCGTTGCCATGCCCGAAGCCCTGTCCGGTTCGGTCCCGCTGATCGGGCCGCTGCGCTATCCGGTGTTTCGGCTGGCGATCATCGCGGCGGGGCTGCTGACCGCGCTTGGCCTGTGGTTCGTCATCACCCGCACGCGGACGGGCATGCGGCTCAGGGCGGGGGCCTCGAACCAGGCCATGCTGTCTGCGCTTGGTGTCGATGTGGGACGGCTGTTCACGGCGATCTTCGCCTTTGGCGCCATGCTTGCCGGATTCGCGGGGGCGATGGTCGCGCCGATTCTGGCCATCGATCCGGGTATGGGGGAAAGCGTGCTCATCCTGGCCTTCGTGGTTATTGTCATCGGCGGCATCGGCTCGATCAAGGGGGCCTTCGCCGGGGCGCTGCTGGTCGGCGTGGTCGATACGGTGGGCCGGGTCTTCGGGCCGATCCTGCTGAGGGCGGTGATGGAACCTTCCGCTGCCGCGCAGGCCGGGCGCACGTTGGCGCCGATGCTGGTCTATATCCTGATGGCGGCGATCCTCGCGGCGCGGCCGGCGGGCCTGTTCGGGCAGAAACCATGAACCCGCACCTCCGTGCCATCGCCGCGCTGGTGATCTTTGGCGGCTTCGCCCTGCTGCCGCTGATCGCCGGGATGCTGGGTGACAGTTTCCTGATCGTCATCGCCACCCGGATCCTCGCCTTTGCCATCGCCGCGCTCGCGCTGGATCTGATCCTTGGCTATGGCGGCATGGTCAGCTTCGGCCATGCCGCCTATCTGGGGATCGGCGCCTATGCGGTGGCCATCCTGCAACGCGCCGGCATCACCGACCTGACGCTGCATCTGATGGCGGCCATCGTCGCGGCCGCGCCCTTCGCGCTGATCACGGGGGCGATCTCGCTGAGGACGCGCGGGGTCTATTTCATCATGATCACGCTGGCCTTCGCGCAGATGGCCTATTTCTTCTTCGTCTCGCTCTCGGCCTATGGCGGCGATGACGGGGTGACGCTTGGCAGCCGGTCGACGCTGATGGGCCAGCCGCTGCTGGAGAGTGACCGGGC
>JBKECK010000020.1:0-54668 GCA_047974625.1 Acidimicrobiales bacterium | reverse complement strand
CGAGGTGGGCGGATGGTGAGTCGAGGAGGACGACGCCAGCTGAGCTGATCGCGGCGGTCGACAGCGCCAGTCGCTGCCGTTCCCCGGAGGAGATGCCCCCGATAGGCCGGTCGGCGGGGACCCCGAACCGGTCGCCCTCGTTGGCGCTGAGCCAGTCCGCCCCCGTCGCCTCGGTGAACGCGTCGAACGCCTCCGCCGTCACCAGGCACGGGGTGCCCCCGCCGAACGAGTCGATCTCGCCTTCGTCGGGACCGATCGACCCGGCCAGGATCTTGAGCAACAACGACTTACCGCTGCCGTTGGCCCCGACGATGCAGGCGATCTCCCCCGGTCCCACGCACAACGAGACCCCGCGGAGCGCGGGCCTCCCGTCCGGTGTGTACGAGATCGGTCGGGTCACCTTCAACAGATACGGCTCGTCTTGTCGTCGGCGGCCCATGTACTAGAGAGCGTTTCCCCCCCGTCCCTGATTCCCGATACCCGGAAAAGATCTGGGGCGAGGCGGTTGGACGACGGTCAGACGTGGGCGGCGGCCCGCAACCGGGACAGGCAACGCTGGCGGCGGGCCCCGATCGTGCCCACGGCGATCCCGAGGGCGGCCGAGATCTCCTTGTAGCTCATGGGCGGGTCGCACAACACCAGCCGGAGGAGCTGTTGGCAATCGGTGCCGAGGCTCTGGATCGCCTCGATCAACCGCCGGGCCTCGGCCCGGTCGGCCTGTTCGTGCTCGACGTCGTCCGGGGCGGCGAGGCGCCCGAAACCCTTGTCGTGGTCGGTGGGGACCATCCGGCTCTGCTTCTCGATGAGCCGCATGCACTCGCGCCGGGACGTGGTGGCGATCCACAGCCCGAGTCGCTCCGGGTCTCGCACCTTGTGCAGCCCTTCAAGCACCCGGAGCCACACCATCTGGGCCGCGTCCTTCGAGTCGGCGTCGGAGAGCCGGAAGCTCCTCACCACCGACCACACCATGTTGTCCATGGCGTCCACGATCTGGTTCCAGGCGTCCTGGTCGCCCTCCACCGCGGCGGTGACCAGAGCCGGCAGATCACTGCCCACCTGCGTCACCTCGGCTTGCCGCCCTCGTCCGTCACCCATCGTTCCTTCCCCACATCTTGCCCACCGCCCGCGTCAAGAATCTTGGATCAGGTGACAACCTAGCTCGTTCTCCTTAACCGTTGGGAGCGAGGGGAACCAGATGATCACGGTGTTCGCGTTGATGATTCCGGGCCTGTCCGGCCAGCTGATGTGCCGGGCCCGGCCGGGGCTCCGCATGAGGCCGGCCCAGATGGTGCTCCTGGCCGTGGCCGTGGCCGTACAGCTGACCGCCGGCCGGTTCCCCGCGGCCGCCCGCTATCTCGTCCCCCTCTCGTTCGTTCTGGGCACGGTCCTGATCGTGTCGATCTTCTGGAGCACCGGGCGACGGGTCGCCCCCGCCGTGGTCGCCTCGGTGGGAGCGACCCTCAACACGATCCCCATCGTCCGCTGGGGGGCCATGCCGGTGGAGGCGGGGAGCCGGGCGGCGGCGATGACCGGCCCGATCCGGGAACCGGGCCTGCTGGCCGGCAAGCACCAGGAACTCCTGGTCGCCGGATCCTGGAGGGATCCCTCGACCCTGCTGGTCGACCGGATCCCGGTTCCGTTCGCCCACGCGGTGATCAGTGTGGGCGACATCGTCCTGTTCGTCGCCTTCATCCTGCTCGCCTGCTCCGTCCGGGCCTCCCGCCCGGAGAGGGATCAGGCCGCGGTGAAGGCCGAGAACAGGGCGACCGACGGGTCGCTCCCGATCCCGGCCGCCTGAGCCACCCGCAGCGACCGACCCAGGTCCATCCCGGCGGCCAGTCCCCGGTGGAGGGCCGACATGAGCTTCATCGAGGCCTCGTCGCCCACGGGCCCGCCGGCGGCCACCAACTCCCGGCAGCCCCGGCCGATGAGCAGGGAGGCCAGGCCGAGCGAGGACCCCGCACTCCCCCGCCCCACGTCGCAGGACGAGAAGATCAGTCGGGCCGGGGGCGGACCCGACAGCAGATCGAAGAAGGTGAGCGGCCCGTCGGCCAGCAGCACCGAGCTGTAGAGCGGGTTGTCGGCCCGGAAGGTCCCGTGGGCGGCGAAGTGGATCAGGCCGGCCCGGCCGAACCACTCCACGACCCGCCCCGCGTCGGCCTCCCCGCCCCGGAAGGCCCGGGCCCCGGGGTGGGCGGCCAAGGCCGCGTCGACCTCGGCCCCGGCGAACCGCAGGTCGGGCCCGGCGAAGGCCACCACCGGCCCCGGCCGCGCCGGGACCGGTGGGCCGACGACCCCCGGCGTCAGCGACGGGCGCTGCACCACCACGGTCTCGGTGAGCAGTGCCCACGGGATCGGCCCCAGGGCGGGTTCGGGGACCACCACCACCTCGTCCCGACGGTCGATGTGGCGGAGCAGGGCGGTGAGCTCGGTGCGCAGATCCCCGACCAGCCGGTCGATGGCCCCCGGTGCGGCCACGGCCCGCGAACCGAGGGTGAGGGCCAACCCACCGAGGGTGCGTCGCACCCGGTCGAGGCGGCCGAGTTCGAGCTCCCGGAGCCCACCGTCACCGTCGGTCACGATCGCCCGGAGGCGGCCCGCCCACCGGTGCAGCAGCACCGTGTCGGGACCGAGCTCGGCCCCGCCCGGGGAGTCACGCACCGGCATGGCGTACCGCCGGGCCGGGCCCGAGCGGCGCAGCCGGCTGATCTCCCGCTCCACCCGGCGTCGCTCGCCGAGCAGGCGGACCGTGGCCGGCGACTCCGCCTCCACCCCGGTCAGCGACCGGGACACCGCCCGCAGGTTGGCGCTGAGCGCCTGCTCCTCGTCGGTGAGGTCGGGCTCGGGGAGCAGGCCGACCGCCCGTTCCGCCTCGAGCAACTCGATCACCCCCGCCGGGCGGCCTCGACCGATCTCCACCCCGACCCCGATGTCGGCCAACTGGCGGGCCCGCCGCTGGGTGGTGGCCCGCAGCTCGGCCACCCCGAGGGACATCCCGTGGGCGTGAGCGTGGGCCAGACCCGCCCACACCGCGTCCAGGGCGCCCCCGTCGTCACCGTCGAGCTGGGCCAGCGCCGCCCGGGCCACCAGGGCGTGCAGATGGGTGACCTGGCGTTCCGGGTCCTTCAGGGGGGCCACGGCCTGCAGCAGCCACCGGGCCTCGGCCGGCCGGTCGTGCTCGATCAGCAGCAGCCCGGCGTCGACGGCCACGTCGGGGTGGTAGGCGTCGACGTCGCTCAGCCGCCTCAGCTCCTGTCCGTCCATGTCCGGGGCGTCATCACCGGACCGACCGAGCCAGGCGATCGTCCGGTAGAGGGCGAGGCGCCCGTCGATCACCGACCCCACCGAGGGGTCGATCCCGTCGGTCCGGGCCTCGCGACCGGCCGCCTCCAGGGTCTCGCAGGCGTCCACCCAGCGGCCCTGGGTGGCGAGCACCTGGGCCCGGGTGACCTGGGCCAGCGCCGCCCGCACCCCCGAGCCGATGCTGCGGAACAGGCCGGTGGCCGACGTCACCGCGGCCAACGACTCGTCGAGGAGGCCGACGTCGTGGAGCATCTCGGCCCGGTCCACCAGGGCGTGGGCCAGCGACACCCGGTCGCCGGTCCCCTCGAACGACCCTGCCGCCTGCTCGAACAGACCGATCGCGGTGGGGATCCGGCCGAGCCGGGCCGCTAACACCCCCAGGTTGTGGGTGGCGATCGCCCACGGGTACGGGTCCCGTTCGTCGGGACCGGCGGCCAGGATGCGTTCCAACCGGTCCCTGGCCTCCCCGAACCGGCCCCGTTCCAGGTCGACCAGGGCCTCGTTGTTCTCCAGGATCGACCGTGACGGCTCGTCCTCGAACCGTCGGGCCTCGGCCCGGCCGGTGCGGTAGCAGGCCACGGCCCGATCGAAGTCGCGCAGGGAGGCGTGCGCCCCTCCCAGGGCCGACCACAGACGGGCCCGGTTGAATCCCTCGTAGTCGGCGATCCTGGCGGTCAGCAGCGCAATGGCCTCCTCGGCCCGGCTCCGTTCCAGCAGGGCGGCCGCCTCCAGGTGGGTGGCCTCGATCAGTTCCCCGGGGCTCGGACCCCCGACACCGTCGACGGCGTACACCCGCCGGGCCGTCTCGAGGGCGGTGGCGGTGTCGCCGAGGGTGAACGCCGCCCACCCGAGCGCCAGGTTCAGGTGGGCCAGCAGGGTGCGGTCGGAAGGGTCGGCGGCGTCGATACGGGACAGGACGTCTTCCCGGGTCTCCCGCGGGTATTGTCGTGCCCTGGCCAGCAGCGCACGAGCATCGATCATGCCCGCACCGTACCCGACCGGCCGAGATCAGTCCGCCCAGATCGTGGCCCAGGTGCGGTCGGGTTCGGTGACCACCAGCCGGTGGGCACCGACCGGAGCCCGCACCTCGAAGGCGCCGGTGCCGTCGTCGAGCTCGACGTCGGCGGAGGAGCTCAGGGTCTGCAGGGCCAGGGTGACCCTAACCGCCGCGTGGAGCACACCACTGATCGTTCCGCCGGTTTCCGACCAGATCAGGGTGGCCCCGTCGGTGGCGGCCTGCAGGGTGTCGCTGCCCGCCGAGCGGACGCCGACCAACCGGCCGCCGTCCACCGGCTCGATGGTCTCCACGTCGCGGAAGGCGTAGGCGAGCTTGGCCAGCTCGGTCACCTCGGCGGGCACGGGATCGGACACGGACACCGCGGCCCGGGCCGCGGCCACGAACTCCGCCATGGACGGGTCGTCGGCGTGACGCTCCATCCCGTCGCCCGAGCCGTCGTCCTGGGGGGTATCGGTTGAACGGTTTCTCATAGTGACGCTCCGGAGCGTAGCAGGACGGTACCGGGGACAAGGGCCCGCACCGGGCTCTCCCCCACCGACGGCCCGGTCAATGACCAAAGACCGGAGCCGCGGTGACGAACCACAGCGCCGCCCCGGAAATGACCGAGATGGTGAGCGCTACCGGCGTCCGATTGATGAAGTTCCTCATGGCCAGACCTCGAATCCTGTTGTTCGACCGCCGTATCGGTTGGGTCGAGATTGTCGTTTTGCTTGATCACTGAAGAGAACGACGAAGTCGGTCCGTGATTCTCGATCGTCACCGCGAACCAGCCAGCCACACCGCCACGGTGGTGGCGACCGGCGCCACCGTGCCGCCGAGCCCGTAGGCGGCCCGGGCCCAGGAGAACCGAGGGTTCCGGCGCCGCCGACCGGGACGGAAGACCAGCCAGGCGTCCCGGCGGGCCGACGGCAACAGGGTCGGGTTGCGGAGCCAATGGGCGAGCATCCAGTAGATGTCGGTGCGGAGGAACGGCGAGGCGTTGAACGCCAACAGCGCCAGGTTCGACATCAGCAGCAGCCGCAACCAGGCGGCGTCCTCGCCGGCCAGGCGGATCAGGCCCAGGATCCCCCCGATGCCCAGGTTGACGGCCGGTCCGGCCGCGCTCACCGCCATCCGCCCGGCCCGGTCCGGGATCCGCCACACGTCGGACACGTCACAGTACGCGGCCGGCAGGAACCACATCAGCATCACCCCCCTCCCGCCGGGGCGGCCCCCGCGGCGGCTGAGCTCGAGGGCGTGGCCGAGCTCGTGCAGGAAGGCGATGACCAGGGTGGCCAGGGCGGCCGCCACCGAGGCGGACCAGCCGGCCCCGCCCCGGAGCAGGCCGGCCGAGGTGAACAGCTCGCGGAGGGCCACCAGGACACCGAGGACGGCCGGCACGGCCCCGAGTGCCAGCACCGGGCCCCGGGCCAGGGCCGCCCAGGCCGGGGCCAGAGCGGCCACCAGCCGTTCGGCCCGGCCCAGGCGGAGACGGATCATGGTGAGCCGGCGGAACCGGAGTCGCCGGTTCGCCCCCGACACCCCGGCGGGCGGTTCGACCCCGGGCGGTTCGACCCCGAGCGGGACGAGGAGACCAGCGGCCACGAGCGACCCTCGGATCCGGGCCACCCGGCCAGGATCGAGTCCGCCAGGATCGAGTCGGCCAGGATCGAGTCGGCCAGGATCGATTCGGCCGGGATCGAGTCCGCCCGCCGGACCGCCGTCGGCGGCCCCGGGTGGGGCCGGTCGGCCAGAATCGGACCCGGGTCCGGCGGACGCGGCATCGGACACGGACACGGCCCCGGCCCCGGCGGTGCGCAGGACCTGGAGCGCGGCGTCGGACAGCCGGACGTGGCGGGCGTCCGGGGTGATCACGATGTGCCCGCCGGAGGCCTCGGGGACGATCTCGAGGCCTGCGGCGGGCACGAGCGCGGCGGTCACGGCGTCAAGCCTCCCGAACTCACAAGACGAACCGGGGCGGCGGGATGATGGGCCACCGGGGCAGGCGGGGGAAGGGAAACGGGATCGGGGTGGGAAGCGGCACCGGAGGGATCGGCAGGAGCATCGGGGCCGACACGTCCTCCAGTTCGATGACATCGTCCTCGAACGACTCGGCGGCCTCTGGGACGTGGTGGCTGGTACTGCGGTTCACGGCAACTCTCCTTCTTCATTGTGGATAGTTACGGGGTTGGTCCCCATTCACATTCGCAAGAAGAGACCCGATCAGTGATCTATTTGATTCAAATAGGTCACTGATGTTTCGGCCTGAAATCCAGCGAATCCAACGAAATCGACGGCGCCACCGTCCACCACCACCAACGCGTTCGGGGCACCCGATGTGAACCATCGAGCGCCCCGAACGGGAGGTGAATATGACGGCCGCCCGCCCGGAGTGGCCACCGGGACGGGCCGGCCGGATTACCGGCCCCGAGCCAGGATCAGGGTGAGGTGTCCGTCGTTGCCGATGTTGTAGCTGGAGACGAGCTCCCAGCCCTGGGCCGAGGCCTGGTCGAGGGCATCGAGCATCGGTGTCCCCGCCTCGAGCGAGACCCCGGGTCCGGCCTCTACCACCTGGTTGTGGGCCGGGTTGCGGCCGAAACCCTTGCATCGGATGAGCACCGACGTGTGGTCCCTTACGGTGTGGTCGGTCATGAATACGTCCTTTCGTTGGGGGATTGGGCGGTGGATGAGAGAACTCGTGACGCCGGCCCGGCGGCGGGTGCGTCCGCGTCGTCCCCCGCCGAACGGTAGATATCTACCAGCTCGTCGTGGCCGAGGTCGCCCAGCATCGGGCGACCGTTGCCCCAGGTCCGGTGGGCGTGAGCGGCCACGACGGCCGGGTCGACGGTGGGGGCGCCCCGGGGCCGGCGTCGGGAGCGGAGATGATCGGCCAGGGCGAGTGGTTCCGCGGCCGGTAGGCCGAGCCGGCGGTTGACCCGCGCCAGGATCGGGCGCTGCCCGAATCGGTGGTCACCGGCGTCGATCGCCGCGAGCACGGCCGGAAACAGCATCAGATTGGCCTCGAGCTTGGATACCGGTACGCAGTCGGTCAGGGCCGTGGCCAGATACCAGAGCTTGCTGGAGTAGGGGTTGCGGCCGGCGAGGCCGAAACCGAGGCGGGTGGCCGCGCTCCGAAGCGACACCGCCAGCCGCTCGTCCGCGGTGAGGGGCCGCCGCCGGCCGGTCCGCAACAGCCGGTCGAGGTGCCCGAGCTCGTCCAGGACCACCTCGTCGGTCATGGCCACGCCCGGGTCGCCCGCCAGCAGTGGGCCGAGGTACCGGAGCATGATCTCCACGATCCCGTCCTCCACCAGGCCGGCGGGGAGGGTCCCGGTGAGATCGGGGTCGAGGATGGCCGTGTCGGGGATGAGCCGCTCCCCCAACACGATCCGCTTCGTCCCGCCGCTCACCATGCAGGCCACCGGGCTGACCTCCACCCCGGTACCCAGGGTGGTGGTGATGGCCACCAGCGGGTACCGGCGGAGGTGCCGGTCCGGCAGGGGGCGGAAGCCGGTGCCGCCGGTCCGTTCCAGGGTCCGGAGCCGACGCCGCTCGTTGGCCGCGATCAGGGAGGCCAGGCGGGCCACGTCGGTGGTGGTGCCACCTCCCACCGTCACCACCCGTTCGGTGCCGGCTCGGCGGAGACGATCACCGAGGGCGAGGAGCTCAGGCCAGTCGTCGGCCCCCGGCCCGACGCCCACGGCCAGGCCGGGGCCGACGGCGTCCAGCACCCGGGCGATGGGCGGCAGCGGGGCGGCGGCCTCGTCGAACACGACCGCCAGGGCCGGACGGTCCGCCCCGGGAATGCGGCGGACCCAGTCGAGTGCCGTTCCGGGTCCGGCGATCAGCTCGGTACGGGTGCGCCAGTGCAGCACGGCACCGCCCCCCTTCCCCGGTCGGACACGAACCGGTCGAGGCCGTCGCCCACCGCGGTGACCAGGCTGTCGATGTCCGACGGGCTGGACACCACCGGCGGGATCAGCTGCACCCCGTCGGGAGCGGGGTACACCCAGGCTCCCGCCCGCCGGATGTGGTCGATCACCCGGGCCCGGTCGTCGGGACCGATCGACCGGCCGTCGTGCCCCACCAGCCGGAGGGAACGGAAGCAGCCCCGGCCCCGATGGCCGACCACCAGAGGATGGTCCCCGAGTCCGGCGAGGCCACGGCCGAGCTCGTCGCCGGCCCGGCGGGCGGCGGCCACGACGGCGGGGTCACCGACCAGGTCGGCCACGGCCAGCACGGCGGCGCAGCTCGGGGGTGAGCCGCCCTGGGTCTCACCGTGTACGAACATCGAGTCGGCGGCCACGAACGGTTCGGTGAGACGCCGGCCGAGCACGATGGCGGCCGCCCCACAGGCCCCGTTGGTGAGGCCCTTGGACAGGATGGTCGCGTCGGGCCGGGCCGGCCAGGTGTCGGTGGCGAACACCTCGCCGGTGCGGAGGAAACCGGTGGCCACCTCGTCCGCCACCACCAGATAGCCGCCGTCGTCGCGGCCGGCCAGGACGGTGCGGATGAGCTCGGGATCGACGGGGACGGTGCCGTTGCCGAGCACGGGTTCGATGACGAAGGCGGCGATCCGGGCTCCCTGACGGTCGAGGAGCCGCTGCAGGGCGGTGACGTCGTCGGCGGGAATGTGGCGGATGAGGCGCTGGTCGACCTTGTACATGGGCTGGCCCAGGTCGTCGCCGGACACGGCGATGCTGCCGTAGGTCTGGCCGTGGTAGCTGTTGCGGAGGCCGACGATGAGGTCGCGGCCCGGTTCGCCCCGCAGGGCCGCCCATTGGCGGGCCATCTTCATGACCGCGTCGTTGGCGGCGCTGCCCGAGGTGGAGAACAGGACGTGGCTGTGTCGGGCCGGGCCCAGCAGGTCGACCAGCGCCTCGGCCGCCCGCTCGGCCCACGGGTGGGCGGAGCGGAACAGGGGCAGGTAGGTGACCGACCGGGTTGCCTCGGCCACTGCGTCCGCCACCGCCGGATGCCCGTAGCCGAAGTTGACGTTCCACAGGCCGCTTCGGCCGCACTGGGCCTCGACCCCGTCGGCGAAGCGGACCCGGGTGCCGTGGGCGTCGACCACCGTCTCGGCCGGTCGGCTGAACTGCGACGGGGGCACCAGGTAGGACCACAGGCGGGTCCGGGTCGGCGGACCCACCGCTCGGCTCGCTGTACCGCTCGTTCGGGCGGTCCTCGGACCGGTGGTGGTGATCTCGATCGTGGAACCGGTGGTCATGGCCGTTGCCTCCTCGAACCCGACCGGCGGGTCTCGACGGCCCGTACGGTGCGGCCGGGTAGTTCCTGCACCGGCCGCACAGCGACGACGTCGAGCCCGGCCCGCTGGCACTCCCCGACCAACCGGTCGGGGTCGAGCAGTTTCACCTCGGTGGTGTACAAGGCCCGCCGGCCCCGGGGGCCGAGCGGCTGGTGGAGGATGGACACGGTCCGGAGCCGGGCGTCGTGGTCGACCCGCTCGAAGAACACGAACAGGTCGGTCTGGCCGTGGCAGGGGGCGCTGATGACCGTCTCGTGCTCGTCCACCCCGTGACCGTCGATCTCGAGCACGGAGAACACGAACCGCCCGTCGTCGGTGAGATGCGACCCGGCGTTGAGGAACAGGGCCCGCCGGGCGTCGTCGGGCAGGACGGTGATGGACGTGATCCCGCAGTAGACGAGGTCGAACCGGCGGTCACAGCGCAGGCCGGCCATGTCGGCCTCGATGAGCTCGAGACGGTCGGCGAGCCGGGGCCGGACCGAGACCCGTTCGGCGAACAGCTCGATCATGCGGGGGGCGTTGTCGACCCCGACCACCCGGTGGCCGGCTGCCAGGAGGGGCAGGGCCAGACGGCCGGAGCCGCAGGCCAGTTCCAGGATCGGGGTCGTGACCCCGCGGGCCATCCGGATGATCTCGTTGATCTCGCTGCGGTCGGTGGCCGAGACGGCGTCGTAGGCGTCGGCCCCGTCCAGGTAGAGGTCGCCGACGGTGAGGTCCTCGGCGTCGCGCACCAGGGAGGCGGCGACGCCGTGCAGTTCAGCGGTGGCCAGCATCGCAGACCTCCCCGCCGACGATCCCCCGCTGCGCCAGTTCGGCGATGACGCCGGTGAGACGGGCGGTCAGGTCGGACCCGCCGCCGGGGTTGAGGGTGGCGACCACCCGGTCGGGGTGACCGGTGGTCTGCAGCAGGGTGATGCAGTCGGCCACCTGGTGGCCGACGGCGAAGGACCGGCCGGTGGCCGAGGCCACGTAGGCCCGCTCCCGCTCCCGGACCACCAGGGCGTCGCCGGCCCGGGCCGTCGCCCCGATCAGCTCGGGCCGGGCGGGGGGACCGAAGCCGTCCACCCGGAGTTGGACCTTGTCCCGAAGGGTCAGGGTTCGCAGTACGGCGAGGGCGTGGAGGTAGCGGGACAGCCACGGTCGGGCCCGGCAGCCGGCCCCCACCGTGTCGCTGTCGAGCACGTCGCCCAGGTGGAGCTCGCCGCAGCCGTGGGCGGAGGCGGCCCGGAACCGCTCGGCGATCACCGCACAGCCCTCGTCGACGTGGCCGAGCGGGACCCCACCAGGGGCGATGCCCACCTGACCGTCGGCGGCGACGTGCACGTTGTCGACGCCGACGCAGGCCCGATGGCCACCGAGGGCACAGTGGTCGGCCAGCTCCACCAGGGGGTGGATGAGGATCTCGGGGAACTCACCGGTGGCCCGGGCCCGGTCGGCGTCCTCGAAGAACAGCTCGGCGTCCTCGTCGGAGGTGAGCCGCAGCACGGTGGGTCCCACCACGGGAACGAACGGACCGACCGCGTACTCGAGGGTCTGGATGCGGAACGAGCCGGCCAGGCCCACCTCGTCGCCCCCCATGGCCAGGCTGCCCTCGTACCCGACGATCCGGTCGTCGGGCCGCCCGCCGTCGACGGTCCGGTCGTCCCCGGGGACGAACACGAGCGTGGACGGTCGGAGCCAGCCCTTGGCCGGGTCCAGGACCGAATCGAGGAAGGCGCCGGTCTCCAGCAGGATGTTCCGACCGGCCGGCCCGGCCGCCGCCCCGGGGCGCCGGCCGGTGAGCAGGGCCCCGAACCGCTCGGTCAGGACCACCGACCGGAGCTGGTCGGGGTCGAGCTCCGATGGGGCCGGGTGGGGGGTGTCGATGGTGGGTGTGGTGGTCATGGGTCCGCCTTTCACAGCAGGGTCGGGTTTCGGATGACGAATCAGCGATCGACGGCGACGCAGTCGAACAGGTGGCAGCGTTGGAGGTTGCGCACCGCGGCGCCGACCAGGAAGTCGTAGGCCGAGGCGGCCAGGGGTTCCTCGGCCAGTTCGACGTCGGCGTGGGAGGCGCTGGGGACGTCAGCGGTGCGGTCGAGGACGTACGCCTCGACGGCCACCGCCGGGACCGGGGCGTCGAGCCCGCGGATGGGCAGGAACGCCCCCGCTGGAACCTCCTCGGGGGCCGGTGGCGAGGCGATCGTCAGCTCGCCGAGCTCGGGGCCCCGCCCGAGGGCGGCCCGGTACATGGTGCCCCGGTCGCCGGGTTCCGGCAGGCGGAGCCACGGCTGGTCCTGGAAGACCACCTGCACCGTCCCGTCGGGTCGGGTGATGACGGCGCCGGTGGCCGTGGGCCGGTGCCCCACCAGGGCGCCCAGGGCGGCCACGCCGACCAGGGCGGCGACGGCGGCTCCGGCGGCCCGGCCCGGTGACGGGCGGACCGCGTGGCGGCGCAGCCGGGCCAGGCCGCGCCAGCCCAGGAATCCGACGCCGACCCACACCGCCAGGAGGAGCACGGCTCCGCTGACCCCGAACGGGAGGAGCACGCTCCGCAGGAAGCCGAGGGCCCGGACCACCAGGTACGTGGGGAACAAGAACGCCGCCACCGCGAAGGCGAGCCAGGCCGGCCGCAGCCGGAGGCGGGGACGGACCCCGCCGTAGACCAGCCAGGCGGCCACCAGGCGGAGGTCGTCGAGCGCCTTCTCCCGCTGTCGGGGCAGATCGAACCAGGACACGACGGCCAGGTACCCGTCGAGCCGGATGAAGGGGACCAGGTTCCCGGCGGCGAAGCCGTAGCTGGCCAGCGCGACGAACGCCAGCATGGTGCCCGCCGGTCCCCCGACGGCGAGGGCGGTGACCGCGAGGACACCACCGGCCGAGGCGTGGAACAGCGGTCCGGCAAGGAGGATGCCGGTGCGTCGAGCCCGGTTGCGGACCCGCCAGGCGTCGGTCACGTCGCAGAACATGGCGGGGACGCAGTAGAAGAGCATGACCCCCAGCCGTCGGGGCGTCGCCCCGGCCGCGCCCAGGGCTGCTCCGTGCGCCAGCTCGTGGCCCATGTTGAGCAGGATCAGGGTGAGGGGGATCGCCACCAGCCACGCCGGTCGTACGGGATCGGTCAACCCCGAGGTCAGATCCGCGGCCTGGGCCGCCAGCGCCGCCACCCCCAGAGCGGCCACCACGACGGCGGCGGCCACGACGGCCCGGGCCCCGGCCATCCGGGCCAGGACCGACCCGGGGCCGAGCCAGCGGGGGTTGGTGGCCACGGTGAACTGGAGGATGAAGGGGGGCCGGAACCGGAACCGGCCCGGTTCGGTCCGTACCGGGCCGCCCCGGTCGGCCGAGACCAGGAGGTCCATGGCCTCGAAGCTGTTCAGGAGGGCCCCGATGGTGTCACGGCCCGGTTCCCCGTCGCCGGTGACCTCGTCGCGGGTGCGGGTGCCGTCGAGCGAGCCGAGCAGCTCGGTGGCTCCCCGCCCGAGGCGGAAGTACCGACCCGTGGCCGGGTTGTGGACCGTCCACCGGCCCCTGGGGTTCGTGGGTTCCACGAACTCCAGGTCGGGCCGGTGGCGGGGGTGGTCGATCGTCGGTGCGGCCATCACGACGCCCGGATCTCCCGGGCCCGCAGGTACTGGTGGGCGGCGACGAGGGCCACGAGGATGTAGCCGACGAGCATCAGACCGCCGGGTAGCCGGCCGAGCCGATCGGGGATCAGCTGGTCGTCCATGACCGCGGCCTGGACCCCTCCGGGGAGGAAGCGGCCGACCTTGGGCAGGAACTCGATGATGACCGTCTCGAACATCGTGGTGTAGACCACGATGGCCACGGTGGCGATGACGCTCTGGCGCAGGAAGGTGCCCAGGGCGAGCCCCCACGGAGCGGCCGCGGCCATCACCGCGGTGGTGGCGAGCAGGGTCACCGTCACCGGTCGGTCGAACACCGGGGAGTAGCCGTGGATCCGCAGCGTGCCCCACATGGCCACCACGGCGGAGCCGTTGGCCGCCAACCCGATGACCAGCCCGAGGAGGGCAGCCACCGCGGCCTTGGCCCGCAGGACCTGGCCGCGGCGGGGGTTGAGCAGGAAGGTGGAGCCGAGGGTTCTCGCCTTCTCCTCGCCGGTGATCAGGTAGGCACCCATGAGGGTGGCGAACAGCAGACCGGCGAACCCGTTGAGCACGATGTGGCGGGTTGCCTCCGACACCGTCGTGACCCCGTTGTCGAGGTCGGTGGCCGATTGGGAGGCCACGCCGATGACGTTGATCGAGATCATGAAGACCCCGACCCCGATGACGATGCCGAGCGTGCGGCGCGACACCTTCGACAGTTCGAACAGGACTGTGCGGATCATGAGGTGACCCCTCCCGTGATGGCGAGGAACCGCTGTTCGAGGGCCCCCGCGTCGTGACGATCGACCCCGAGTTCGTCGAGGTTCCCGGTGAAGCGGACGTGCTGGTTGAGGATCACCACGTCGTCGACGACCTGTTGCAGGTCGAGCAGGTGATGGCTGGACACCAGGACGGTTCCGCCGGCGTCGGCGTAGCCCCGCAGCATCGAGCGGAGCCAGTGCATCCCCTCGGGGTCCAGGCCGTTGCTCGGCTCGTCGAGGACGAGGATGTCGGGCCGGGGCAGGAGGGCGCTGGCCAAGGCGAGCCGCTGACCCATGCCGAGCGAGTACCGCCCCGAGCGGCGGTCGGCGGCGGCGGTCAGGCCCACCTCGTCGAGCACCTCGTCGACCCGGCCGGGCGGCAGGCCGAGGTACCGGGCGACCCGTCGGAGATGGCTCCGAGCCGAATCCCGGCTGTTCACGCCGGTGCCGTCGATGACCACCCCGACCCGTTCGGCCGGGTGCTCGAGCTCGGCGTAGCGCCGACCGGCGATCCGGGCCGTTCCGGCGTCGGGGTTGATCAGCCCCAGCAGGATGCGCAGCAGGGTGGACTTGCCGGCCCCGTTCGGGCCGATGAGCCCCGAGACCGAACCGGTCGGGACGGTGAAGCCGACGTCGACCAGGGCGGGTTGATCCTGGTAGGACTTCGACACCCCGACGATCTCGATGGCGGTGCCGGCCCGGGCACCGGGGGTGACCGGCCCTCCGACCGTTTCCGGCCGGACGGCGGGCGAGTCGAGGACGGTCATGACGCCTCCCCGATGTTCATGCCGAGGCCGACCGATCCGGCCACCGCGGCCACCACGGCGACCGCCCCGAGCACGACCCGGAGCGGCCCGCCGCCCAACACGTCGGTCGTCGCCAGGAGAGCGAGACTGGTTCCGATCATGAGAAGGGCAATAGCGGCAGAAGGCTGCACGATGTTCTCCTTTGGTTCCGGCGCCGACGATGGTCGGTCGCTCAAGGAAAGAGACCGGGCGCCGTGCCGGCTTGATTCACGGTTCCGGAACTCTCCTTAACCCCGAAACGCCGTAGGCCCCCGACCCGATGGTCGGGGGCCTACGGCGCTCGGTGGTTGGAGCGACAATCAGGTGAGGACGATACCGAGGCTGACCCCGCCGGCGATCGACCCGGCCACACCGACCCCGACAAGGAAGCCCTTGCCGAAGTCGCTCCAGAAGCCGGGGGCCTCCAGGCCATCGAGCTCGTCGATGCTGAAGTCGAGAGCATCGAGAATCTGCTGTTCGTCATACGTCACTGCGGTCATGTTCGATTCCTTTGTTCGTTGTTCTGTTCCGTTGTGGGCTGTCGTCGTTCAGTGGTGTGGCCGGTGCGGAAGACGTGGTCGGTTCCGCCCACCCGATCACCGGGTGTTCGTTCAAGTGAGCGCCAGGCCCAGGCCGACCCCGCCGGCGATCGAGCTGGCGACACCGACCCCGACAAGGAAACCCTTGCCGAAGTCGCTCCAGAAGCCGGGGGCCTCCAGGCTCTCGAGCTCGTCGATGCTGAAGTCCAGGGCGTCGAGCAGTTGCTGTTCGTCGATGGTGTTGAGGTTCATGATCAGTCTCTCCGTTGACGTCGTCCGGCTCCGCTCAGGTGGCGATCAGAACGCCGCCGGCGATCGCACCACCAACCGTGACCACGCCGGCGGCCACACCGAGCCAGAACCCCCAACCGGGAGCGTCGAGGTCGTCCAATTCCTCCATACCGAAATCAGAACTGGGGTCGTAGTTCATAGCGAGCATCTGCTCTCTCCTTCGCATCTACCGATCAGGGATTTCCTGCTGGTTTTCGTGGCTTTCTTCAACCACGTTGGAAGAGAACGGTCAGGAGATCATTTGATGCGAAGTTCGCGAAAGGGACGAGCACCGACGCCGCGGCTCACCGATGCGGCAAGAACCGGATCGGGTCGACACGGCCGGCCCGGCGAGCAGGCACGACTGCGCCGAGAGCGCTCATGATCACGACCGGCGAACGACGCCGGGCCGGTACCGACGGTCGGTGGCCGAAGGCCAGCCGGAGCCGAGGGGTCAAAACCGGCTCGTCGCATCCGACGGTCCTGTCGTGACCCGCGACACCGCATCCGATCCCTCCGTTCTGTTCGCCACCGCCGAGTTCGGTCCCTGGATCAAGGTCGGGGGGTTGGGTGAGGCCTCCAGCGGCCTGGTCCACGCCCTCGACTCGATGGGAGCGGACGTCTCGGTGGTCCTCCCCGACTACGGGTCGGTGGAACTGGCCGACGCCACGGCCACTCCCCTGACCGGCCTGCCGGCCTGGTGCCCCGACGTCACCGTGCGCCGGGGTTGGCTCCCCGGCCCAAACGCCTCACGATCGGAGCGAGGGCCGGCGGTGACGCTCGTCGATTTCCTGGGCGGTCACCGCCCCCACCCCTACATCGACCCCGCCACCGGCGAGGGGTGGCACGACTCCACCTGGTTCTTCCAGACCTTCAGCGCCGCGGTCGGGACCCTGGCCGCCCAGCTCCGCCCCGACCTGGTCCACCTCAACGACTGGCACACCGCCACGACCCTGCTCCACACCCCGAGCACCATCCCGTCGGCGCTCACCGTGCACAACCTGGCCCACCAGGGTGTCGACCACGCGGGATGGCTGGACCATGTGACGAGTGGTCGGCATTCCCGCGAGGCCGGCCGGGCCGCCCCCGACGCCTTCCGCCACCACGACGCCTTCAATCCCCTCGCCGGCGCCATCTCCACCGCCGACCGGGTGGTCATGGTCAGCGAATCATACTGTGACGAGGTCCGGGGGGAGGCCGGCGGCTGCGGCCTGCACGACCGGCTGGTGGCCCGGGGTGACGACCTGTCGGGCATCCGCAACGGGATCGACCTCGGCCTGTGGCACCCGGCCGACGATCCCCACCTGCCGGCCACGTTCTCCGTCGACGACCTCGCCGGCAAGGCCACCTGCCGGAGCGAACTACTCCGGGCGGTGGGCCTGGTCGAGGATCGCGGTCCCGTGATCGGCATGGTGGCCCGCCTCGCCCACCAGAAGGGGATCGACCTAGCCCTCGAGGTGGTGCCGTTCCTGGAATCGCTGTCGGCCCGCATGATCCTGATCGGCTCGGGCTGCCCGACCCTGGCCGCCCAGGCCCGCGAGGTGGCGGCCCGCCACCCCGACCGGTTCGCCTTCCGGGACTACGACGACTCCTTCGCCCACCTGGTGGTGGCGGGCAGCGACCTGCTGCTCATGCCGAGCCGGTTCGAACCGTGCGGCCTCACCCAGCTCCAGGCCATGACCTGCGGCACGATCCCGGTGGCCACCGCGGTGGGCGGACTGCGGGACACCGTCATCGACACCGACACCCACCCCCGTCGAGGCACCGGGTTCGTGGCCGACCGGGCCACCTCGCTCGATCTGCTCAACGCCCTCCACCGGGCCGGCCGGGGCTGGGGCAACCCCCGGCGCCGGGCGGCGGTGCAACGCCGGGGCATGACCGCCGACTGGTCCTGGACCAAGCCGGCCCGCCACTATCTCGAGCTCTACCGCGACCTCATCGCCGGGACCGCCGGGCCCCTCCCCGACGAGACCGGCCCGGACTGGCTCACGAACCCGGGCCGGGACCTGGACGTCGACGTCGAACTTCGGGAGCTGGCCCTGGTCTCCTCCTGACCGGCGCCGCCGCCCCGGACGGGGCCGGGGCCGGGGCCGGGGCCCGGGAGAACGGACCCGGTCAGATGACCGCCGGGGACGGCGGGTCGAGGCGGTCGGCGCCCTGGCGGGTGAGGGCGAGGGCCTGGTCGAGAATCGGCCCGAGCCGGCCCGGTTCGGCTCCCGTAGCCACCCACTCCTCGATCGACAGCCGAAGCGCGGCGACGCAGACCGCAGCCAGCCAGCGAGACGACATGTCGACCCGTTCGGCGCCAACTCGGCGGGCCAGGATCACGGCCAGTTCGTCCTCGTAGCGGTGGAAGGGCTCGCGTCGCATCTCCTGGAGACTCGGGGTGGACAGGATGACCTGGAACTGGCGGCGGGTGAGCCGGCTCTGCTCCTCGAGGGCCCGAACCGGATGATCGAAGGCGTGGCGGACGGCGTCAACCGGATCCTCCCCGGCGGGACGTTCGTCGAGCTCGGCCAACGCCGCCAGCGGCCCGGTGTCGTCGACCCGGCCCACGGACAGCACATCGGCCTTACCCGCGAAGTAACGAAAGAAGGTACGAGTGGCCACCCCGGCCGCGGCCGCGATGTCATCACAGGTCGTCGCGTCGTAAACCCGCCGTTCGAACAGGCCGAGCGCGGCCTCGACGATGTCGTCGCGGGTCCTAGCCCGGTTGCGAGCTCTGAGGTCATCGCCGGTCACGTTCAGTCGACCCTACCGCCAACCGGCCGGCCCGGCAGGCTGTACTGACCCGACAGGCTGTGCCGATCTGACAAATGTTGCCTATATGTCACTGACTGACATATAGTCTGCTTATGCCACGACAAAGGGGAATCGACCAGCGCCTGTTGGCATGCCCCCATCCGGCGGGGGCGTCCGGCGCCCTGAGGTCGCGGTGAGGGTGCTCCTCACCGGGGCGTCGTCGGGCTTCGGCCGGACGACGGCGGCCCGGTTGGCGGCGTCACCGGGCGTCGATCTCGTCGTCGGCGGCCGCCGTGCGGCGCCGGTGGGGACGGGCCTGCCGTTGGACCTGAGCTCGTTGTCCGAGGTCCGGTCGTTCGCCGAATCGGTGGAGCAGCATCTCGCCGGGCGGCCCCTCGACGGGCTAATCCTCAACGCCGGCGTGGTCCGAGGCGACGTCGCCGGCCGCACCGAGGACGGTTTCGAGACGGCCTTCGCCGTCAACCACCTCGCCCACTACCTGCTGCTGCGCCTGCTGATGCCCCGCCTCGGCGACGGGGCCGTCATCGTGATGACCACCAGCGGAACCCACGACCCGACGCTGAACGCCGGGCTCGAGGCCCCGCGGCACGCCGACGTCGAGCTCCTGGCCCACCCCGAGCGTGACCCGGCCCTCCACCCCCGACCCGGACGGGCCGGCCAGCATGCCTACAGCGCCTCGAAGCTGTGCACCGTCCTGACCGTCCGAGCCCTGGCCGAACGGGCCGAGACGGTCGACGGGCGCTGGTCGGTGGTGGCCTACGACCCCGGCCAAGTATTCGGCACCGGCCTCGTCTCCGACCTGTCACTCCCGAGGAGGATGGCCTGGGCCGTGTTCGGGACGCCGCTGGGTGCGCCCGTGCGGCACCTCAGCGCCACGGCGAACGACCGGCGGACGGCCGGGCTCACCCTGGCCCGGTTGGCTTTGGGCGAGCGGCGACCCCCGCCCGGCCGGTCCTACGCCGCCCTGCGCCGGGGCCGCCTGGGCTGGCCGGAGCCCTCCGAGTTGGCCCGCCAACCGGGGCTGGCGGCCACGGTGTGGGACCGGTCGGCGGAGCTGGTCGGTCTGGTCTGATACCGCCCCCCGCACGCAGCCCGTCAGGCGCAGCGCTGCCAGTGCCAGGCGTCGGCCACGATCTCCTCGACGGTGCGGTAGTCGATCGGGCCCAGGATCCGATCCGACAGGGTGGTGTCGCCGATCAGGGAAGAGACGTCGCCTGGACGCCTGGGCAGACGGTGGACGGTGAGCGGCACCCCGGTCACCCCCTCGGCGACCTGGATCATCTGGAGTACGCTCACCCCCTCCCCCCGACCGACGTTGAGGGCGAGGAACCCGGGTCGCCGGGACTCGAGGGCGCGCAGGTGGGTGGCGGCCACGTCCATCACGTGGATGTAGTCCCGGACCCCGGAACCGTCCGGTGTGTCGAAATCCGAGCCGTACACGGTGATCGCCGGGTCGGACCGGTGGGCGGCCTGCATGATGCGGGGCACCAGGTTTCCTGGTTCGCCCAGAGGGTTCTCACCGATCAGACCCGACGGGTGGGCCCCGGCCGGGTTGAAGTAGCGGAGGGCCGTCACCTGGAGGCCGGTGTCCGCCGCGCACGCCTCGGCCAGGATCCGTTCACTCATCGACTTGGTGGACGAGTAGGGGTTGGACGGGCGGTGCGGATGGTCCTCGGGGATGGGCCCCACCGACGTCTCGCCGTAGACCGAGCCGGACGAGCTGAACACGATTCGTGGCACCCCGGCGATCCGGACGGCGCCGAGCAGGGAGATGACCCCGCCGACGTTGTTGGCGTAGTACTCGACAGGCCTGGAGGTGGACTCTGGCACGCTCTTGAAGGCGGCAAAGTGGATCACGGCGTCGGCCTCGACGTCGGCGAGCAGGTGAGCCAGCTTGCCGGTGTTGGTCACATCGAAGACGGCCAGCGGCACCCGGACCCCGGTGACCTGCTCGATCCGGTCGACGACGTCGTGATCGGCGTTGGAGAGGTCGTCGATGATCCACACCTGGTGGCCGGCATCCACAAGGGCCACAACCTGATGGCTACCGATGAAGCCGCATCCCCCGGTGACCACGACCCGCATCTCAGCACGCTCCGTGCTTGGCTGGCCGCCAGATCTGCACCAGGGTCCGGGCGCAGATCCGCAAGTCGCCCTGCATCGTCCGCTCGCCGGCATACCTCAGGTCGAGCTCGATCCGTTCGGCCATGGTCAGCCGGCTCCGCCCGCTCACCTGCCACAGGCCGGTCAGCCCGGGTTTGACCCGTAGCACGGCCGGCAGAGCGGGCCCCCACACATCCCGTTCAGACAGGAGTTTCGGCCGCGGCCCCACGATGCTCATCTCACCCCGCAGGACGTTCCACAGCTGGGGCAGCTCGTCGAGGCTTGATCGGCGCAGCACATGGCCGATCGGAGTAACCCGCGGATCATCGGCCAGCTTGAAGTGCTTCCCGTACTCGGCGCGAGCCTCGGGGTCGGTGTCGAGCAGACGCTGGAGGACCTCGTCGGCGTCGACCCGCATCGACCGGTACTTGAGGGCGCCGAACTCCCCGCCGTCCTGGGCGACCCGAGGCGACCGGTAGATCAGCGGCCCCGGCGACGTCACCTTCACCAGGGCCGCCACCACGACCAGCACCGGCGCCAGCATGACCAAGGCCGCGCTCGACGCGGCCACATCGAAGGCGCGCTGGGCCAGGCGCGACGCGAGCGAGACCGGCGCACCGGCCAGATCCCAGCCATCGATCGCGGCCAACGGGGAGTCCTCGTCCACCAGAACGTCAGCCAATGGACCGCCCCCGCCTTCTCGCGATTTCATCCAAATAAAGGAAAAAACGGCGTGACGAAAACAGAGTTATATGAGGATAGTCGCCCAATTTATTCCGTCCAACTGCCAGGCACGACTTGAGCCGTTGCCGTCGCTGTTGATGCTGCTACAATATTCTACACTTCAGCAAAACCTACCTGTCATGTGTATTTTGCCCCACTCAGGTCGTCCACCCAGATCGTCCACCCAGGGCCGTTCGTCCAGGCCAGACGAGCCCCGATAGGAAGGGTTCGCACTGGGTGAATCCTTCTGGCCGCGGCGGCCATCGCCTGACCGAATAGCTGGCCACAACTGAGCAATTAGATCGATATGCTCCTGGCCGATACAGGAAATAGTAAGGATGACAACCATGGTCAACGTCGCCTTTTTCGGCCACGACACCGGAGACGCTGCGGTTCGTCGGCGGGTGCAGGCCTTTGGCGACGACGGCATCGCGGTGCAGGGTTTCATGATGCGGCGGGGAGAATCCGGCCCGACCGAGTGGCCCAACGTCGATCTCGGGATCACTCTCGATGAGGACTACCGCCAACGCCTCGGAGCGATCGGGCGGGGCGTCCGGGTGGCCGCGGCCCACGCCGATCAGCTCCGCCACGCCGATCTGGTCTACGCCCGGAACCTCGACATGCTGGTCTGCGCGGCGGCGGTCATGAACCTGGCCCGGGTCCGACGGCCGCTGGTGTACGAGTGTCTCGATGTGCACCGCCTCATGGTCCGGTCCGACGCGGTGGGTAAGGCCATGCGCACCGCGGAACGGCTTCTGCTCCGCCGCACCGACCTCCTGGTGGTGAGCTCGCCCGGTTTCATCGAGCACTACTTCGACGTCCGCCATCCCGGACGCTTCCGGCCATGGCTGCTCGAGAACCGTATGGCACCCGGCTCGTTCCGCCAGGCCCGGCCCGAACCCACCCCGGTGCCCGCCGACCGCCCGCTCCGGGTGGGCTGGTTCGGTGTCCTTCGGTGCCAACGCAGTCTGCACCTGCTGACCGACCTGGCGGTTCGGCTCGGCGACCGGGTGGAGATCGTCATCAGGGGCAGACCCAACGAGATCGAGATGCCGGACTTCCATCACCGGATCGGACCGCTCACCAATGTGGTGTTCGGTGGTCCGTACCGGTCGCCCGAGGACCTCTCGAGGTTGTACGCCGACGTCGACATCGTGTGGGCGGCCGATTTCATGGACGCCGGTTTCAACTCGGAGTGGCTCCTGCCCAACCGCCTCTACGAGGGGGGCTGGTACGCAACCCCGGCGGTGGCTCCGGAAGGAACGGTGACCGGACAGTGGATCTCGCAGCGCCACGCCGGCTTCACCGTCGGAGAACCCCTCGGTGACTCCCTGGTGGCGCTGGTCGACCGGCTCGATCGTGACCGCTCGCCGATCGAGGCCGCCCAGGTGGCGTTGGCCCGGCTCCCCGAAAGCACCTTCATCCAACCGGCCGGCGAGATGCGCGCCCTGGTGAACGCCGTCCTCGAACCGACCCCGGGCACCGAGAAGGTGGCGCACTGAACCCCCCTCAGGAGGAGACGGCGGCCAGGGTGATGTCAGGGTCCGGATCGGAAACCGCACCCCGCCGGAGCGCGGCCAGGGTTCCCATGCCGAACCCTGCGGTCAGTCCGACCGCCCGCGCCAGCAGACCGAACGGTGCCATCGCACCGACGGCCCGGTCGGAGCGCCACGCCTTGCGGACGAAGGGCACCGAGGACAGACCGAAGGCGGCCGCCGACGCTGTGGATACCACCGACGCCGCGGCCGGCGCCAGGGGGGCGGCCCCCACCGACACCCCGAGCGCCGAGGCCAGCAGCATCTGGACCTTGAGCACCTGGGGCGTGTGCGAGTCCTTCACCGCCACGTTGGGGTAACGGCGGACCACGAACGCCTTCCAGTAGCCGATGAAGTACTTCTTACGCAGGTAGCTGCGCAAGGAGTCGGCGTGGAGGTGTTCGACGACCGCTTTCGGGGCGAACACCATGCGCGCCCCGTTCTCGGCGAGACGGAACGACAGCTCCTGGTCCTCGACGTAGAAGATGTCCTGGTTGAAGCCGCCCACGGCCACGATGGCGTCGCGCCGATAGGCGGCGGAATAGGTGTCAACGAAGTCGATGAGCTCCTGCCGTTCGAGCAGGTCGTACTTGTCCTCGTATTCGAGTTGGACAAACCGGGCGAACAGCTCGCGCTGACTGGTCCGATAGGCCCCTTTGGCGGCCGTGATCGAAGGGTCGGCCCGGAGGGGGGCCGTGATGGCCTCCAGCCAACCGTCGGCGGGCACACAGTCCGCGTCGGTGATGGCGATGATGTCACCGGTAGCCGCGGCGATACCGGCGTTGCGGGCCGCGGCCGCACCGACCACAGGCTGGTGGACCACCATCGCGCCGGCCCGGGCCGCCGCGACGGCCGTGTCGTCGGTGGAGTTGTTGTCGACCACGATGACCTCGTGGAGCAACTCCGGCGCCGTCTGCCGCTGGAGTGCTTCCAGACAACCTGTGATCGTGTGGCCGGCGTTTCTGGCCGCGATCACCACCGAGGTCCGATCGTGGACCGTGCTGGTTCCGTTCATTATGTGTCGCCCTTCCGATCTGCCATTCGAGTGGGTCGACTCCACGTCGACCCACAACGATGGGCAGATCGGCACAATCATACAGATCTGGCCATCTCGAACAAGTCGTTTCACTACACTCGGCCTTCCTCGTCTGGTCGTCGCGTCCGGGCGGGGGGAACCTGACGGCGCGGAAGCGTCGAGAGGCCACGGGCGATGCAACTCGAGAGCACCATCGGAACCCCTCCCGAGCCCGCTTCGACGCGGGCGGCGGGGATCATCGGGGCCGGTCGGTGAGCCGGTTGCGCCGGGCCGGTGGAGCTAACGGGCTGCTCGGCAGGTCGGCAGCCGTCCTCGTCGACCAGGGGTTCTCCAGCGTCTTCAACCTGTTACTCGGCTTCGCCGCCGCCCAACAGCTCCCGCCCGTCCAGTTCGGTCTGTTCTCCACCTTCTTCACCAGCTTCCTGATCGGCCGGGGCATCCTCCGGGCGTTGGTGCTGGATCCTGTGGCCATGACCGTTCCGGGTCGGGACGCCAACCGGGTGCGGTCGGTGGGGGTCAGTGTCTGCGTCGGCCTGTCGGCGCTGGCCTTGGCGGTCGGCCTGATGGCCGCCGCCCTGCTCGACGTGGTCACCTGGCCAGTGGGGGTGGCCGCCGGGCCGGCCGCGCTGGCCCTGCTGCTGATCGACAACTCGCGCCTGTTCGACATCGCCGCCGGAAGGCCGCAGAAGGCGGTGGCGACCAGCGGAATCCTGACCGCGGCCGGGGCGGCGATGATGCTGCTGTCTCGGTTCGTGGCCCTCGGCCTCGCCGGGCTGCTCACCGTGATAGCAGGGGCCGCGGTTTGCGCCCTCGACGACCGCCGCCAGTCGGTGGCGCAACCGGCCCCTCCCGGCCCGACCGGGGCGTGGCTGGCCAGCCACCGGGTAGTGGTCGGCCCCCTGTTGATCGACTTTCTGGCCAACATGGGCGTCGTCTATTCCGGCGTCTACCTGCTCGCCTTCCTCGACCTCCGGGAGGCCGGCACCCTGCGGGCGGCCCAGATGGTGGCCGCCCCCCTCTACATGCTGTTCGTGGGCATCACCCAGATCGTGATGACCGAAGGCTCTCGGGAGTCCGGCCACGGCCCGGACGGTGTGGTCCGGCTGGCCCGCCGGGCCCTCCTGTTCTCGATCGTGGCCTCCGTTCTCTACCTGATCGTCGTCTTTGCCGGTCGGGACCTGCTGGTGACCGCCCTCGGAGCCACCGGTGAAGCTTCGCTCACAGCCATCCTCGCCATGGGGGTTCTGGCCGCGCTGACGTCGCCGGCTGCCGCGGCCACGGGGCTGCTCCGGGCCCTACGCCAACCCGGTCTGATCGTGCGGGCCCGGATCATCACCGCCTTCCCGATCGCGCTGTCCACCCTCGTGGGAGCGTTCCACGGTGGCGCGGCCGGGGTGATCCTGTACGGAATCGGGGCCCAGATCGTCAGCCTCCCCGTGTGGTGGTGGGTGTCGGTCCATGGGGTTCGCACGTCCATGGCCACCGAGCGGGCGGCCCTAACAGTGCCGGCGGGAAGCGGCGCCGCCGGCGACACCAGATCATGACTACAACGGGCGACGACAGGTTGGGAGATGCCGTGTTCAGGGGCGAAGGGTTCAGGGGCGAAGGGTTCAGGGGCGAAGGGTTCAGGGGAGAAGGGCCGGGGGACGACAGCTCGACGGGCGGTGGGTCGGCACCCGCCGGATTCAGCAGCGGCGAGCTCGCCAGCAGCGAGCCCACCGGGTCCGGGTCGGCCAACGTCCCGCCGGTGGTCTACCCACCCCCGGACCGGCCCGGCGGCCCCGATCTCCGTGGTGGCGGGGAGACGGTGGCGGTCACGGCCAACGGGGCCGGCGCCACGGCGTTCAGCGCCCAACCGGACCGCGACGGAACCAGGCCCCGGAGGGATACCCGAGCCGACGACACGCAGCACCCTCTCCCCGACGGCCGGTGGAGCTCGCAACCCAACCCGTCACCGAGCGGGGCGGCCCCGGTAGGCCCCCAGGAGTCGGACGGTCCCGAGGGCACCACCTCGGCCCGGTTCGTCCTGGGAGCCATGGCCCACCGGTCGTGGCTGATCGTGCCCCTCGCCGTGGCCGGCGCCGTCGCCGCCTACTTCCTGGGGCGCTCGAGCGGCAGCGTGCAGGCGGTCACGTCAGTGCCGATGGCCCTAGACCATGTCGACTGGAGTCAGCTCGAAGCCGAGCACCAGTGGAACGAGCAGTGGGTCCGCCACCAGCTCCCCCAGCTCACCGATCTGGGCTCGGCCGTGATCGAGTACCGGGAGCCCGACAGCCTGCAGATCACCTCGTTCTCCCTCGAAGCCACCGCCGATTCCGACGAGGAGGCCCAGGCCACCGTGGCCACCGCGGCCCAGCTGCTGATCGACGCCCGGGCGGCCGAGGTGACGAACAGCCTGACGGCCGAAATAGCCCCCATCGACCTCCGCATCGGGCAGGCCGAGGCCCAACTGGCCGCCATCAACGCCCAACTCGGGCAACGGCGGGCCGACCAGCAGCAGCTGGCCGACGCCAACGCCGACGAGATCGAGATCTCGGCGGTGGTGGGTGACGTCTGGGCCCTGGAGACCCAGCGCAACACCTGGCAACGCGAACTGGTGGAGGGCCAGGCGGCACGGTCGAGGATCGACGCGGAACTGCAGGAGCCCGTCCCCACCACCGTCTTGCTCGGCGACCCGCTGACCGAGGCCAGCACCTCGGGTGATGCGGTTCTGATACCGATGATCGCCGGCGGCCTGATCGGGCTCTGGGCCGGCGCCGTGCTCGCCTACCTGCTGGAACTGAACAGGGGCCGGTTCACGGGACCCGACCATCCCCGCCTGCGGCGGCTCGGAGTGCCCGTGACCGACCTCGGCCGGGACGAGCTCGACCCGGCCGCCGCCCTCGGCCTTTACCAGGCGATCGGCCACGGCCCGGTCACCCTCCTAGACACCTCACCTGACGCCGGATCCGAAGAGATCGTCGCCGCCGTACCGGATCCGGCGGACGCCGACCTGGCGGTCGTCGGATTCGGGGCCGACGACCAGGCCCTGATCGGGTCGCGTGCCGTGCTCGTCGCCTCGGTGCGCCAGACCCGGGTCCGCGACCTGGTCGCCGCCGAGCAACGGTGCCGGGATCTGGGCGTGCCGGTCGACCGTGTGGTCCTGACCGGCGACGGAAGCCGACACCAGCTCCACAACTCGGCCCGCCACCGCCGGCCGTCCGCCACCGGCCGATGATGCCCCTGGCGGTCCTGGTCGCCCCGATCGCGGTGGGCGCCGCCATCGCGTTCACCATCCATCTGCTCGCGCCGGAACGGCTTGGGACCAGCCTGCCCCTGTATGCGGTGGTGGCCTACTGCCTGTTGGTGGAGATCAACATCGAACCCCTGGCCGGATCCACGATCGACCGTCTGAGCGACGTGGCCCTCGGTGGATTGGCTGTGGGCGGCGCGGCCCTGCTGGTGTATGCCGACCGGGCCGGTTGGCGGACGCTGCGGACGCCGACCACCTGGCTGTTGGCCCTGCTCGGACTCGGGCTTGTCCTGGTGCCCCTGTCGTCGTCGCCGGTCAGCACCTTGCAGCGTTCCGTGGTTGCCCTGGCCATCGTGGTGGCCGTCCACCATCTGGTGCGGCGTTGCGGCTACGAGCGCACCCTGACCGCCGTGGCCGTGGGGGCGATCCTGTTGGTCGTCCTGTCGCTGGCGTGGGAGATCGTCGGACCGGGAACTCCATCGAACCTCCTGTCGAACGTGGTCGACACCGGCTTCTTCGGCCTGCGCCGCCATCAGGGCCTCACCAGCCAACCGAACCAGTTCGGCCGGATCTGCGGCACCCTGGTGGTGGTTGGGGCGGTGTTGTCGGTCCACTCCCCCACCCAGCGGGTGGTCGGCTACGTGGCCCAGGTGGTGGGCGTGGTGGGCCTGGGGTTCGCCCAGAGCCGCACCGGTGTGGTCGTCACCCTGGCCGCGGTGCTCCTCGTCTATCTGCTGGCCGGCCGGGTGGTGGCGATCACCGGGCTCGTCACCATCGGCCTAGCGACCGGGATGCTGCTGTGGTCGACCGGGGCGATCGGCACCGAGTCGATCACCCGCGACGGGACCGGCGGCGGCTCCCAGGAGCTGACCACGGCCACCGGCCGCACCGCCCTGTGGGCCTACACGATCGATACGGCCATGGCCGAACCACTGTTCGGGGTGGGCGCCTTCGCCACCGACACCGCCCTGGCCCCGGCGGTCACCGACGGCCGGATCGGTTTCGAGGCCCTGGACGCTCACAACCTGTTCCTCAACACCCTGCTCGCCCAAGGGCTCGTGGGCCTGGCCCTGCTCGGTGGCCTGATCGCCGCCGTGGCTCGGCACCGGGCGGAGGCGCGGGCGGGGGCTCCACTGATCCTCCTTGCCCTGGCCGGCCTGTCGATGACGGAGTACCTGTTCTGGAAACCCAACTCGACCCTGGTGCTCCTGGCTGTGGCCCTGGCCGCGTTCGGGACCGTTGGGACCGTTCCGCCGGTCAAGATCCGGGCCCACCCGGCCCCGACGGCGAGCTACCCATGACGCGCCGCCTCAGGCGGTCGCCGACTGCTGTTCGGCCCGGTTGGCGATGGCAGCCAGGATCTCGACGCGGATCAGGCCGCTGAAGGGCCGGATCACCCGCCAGTAGCGACCGAACCTCGAATCGGTGGTGCGATCGGTGGCCTGGCACAGGGTCGAGGTGTCCAGCCTCGTACGACCGTCCCCGAGATCGGTGAGCCGGAAGTCCATGGCCACCTTGACCCACCCTGGCCGATCGAAGGTGGCCAACTCCTCCAGGCTGGAGACCTCGGGGTCGGGTTCGGTCTGCCGGAGCGCGTAGGGCCGCATGATGCTGCCCATCGCCAGGTACCGGGGCGCCTCGCCCCAAAGCCGGGCCACCGGCCCCTTCTCGACAATCCGCGGTGAGTCGCTGCTCCCGCCCCGGACCATTGCACCCAGGCCCCGGACGACGAAGAACGGTGCCGTCCACCGCACGTCGCCCCAGCGGGTTTCGTGGATGGCCCGCCAGCCGGCCTCCCGATCAGCGTTGAGGACGCGGTGGTGATGTTCGGCGAACTGGTAGGTGGGCAGTGCTTCGTGGGCTGAGGTGATCATGGCCTCGACCCTAACCCTAAAGCGAATGCAAATTCTAGAATTACAACACTAGATGATCTGCCGCCACCCACGGACACCCGGTTAGGCTGCCTCCATGGCCCGCCGCGCCCGGTTCAGCCACGACGATGTGCTCGACGCAGCCGTAACAGCGGTGGGGGTGGCCGGGCCGACCGCCACCGTGGCCGATGTGGCCCACCAACTCGGCGGGCCTGTAGGTTCCATCTACCACCGGTTTGCCTCCCGCGAGGAACTGCTGGCCCGCCTCTGGCTCCGGGAGGTGGGGAGGTTCCAGCGGGGCCTGTTCGCGGTCGATCCCGGACCGGAGGCGGATGCCGGGACGGCCCACGACGCCCTGGTGGCCATGGCTCTCCATGTCCCCCGGTACTGTCGACGCCATCACGCCGAGGCCCGCGCCCTGACCCTCTACCGTCAATCCCGGCTGCTGACCGACTGTCCTGCCGGCCTGGAGGAAACGGTCCGCACCGTCAACCATGATCTCGAGGCGTTGACCCAACGTATGACCCTCCTCCGTTTCGGATCGGCTCAGGCCGACCTCACGGCCATCACCGTGCGCGCCGTGCGCGTTTCGGCCTACGGCCTGGTGCGACCCCACCTTGGTGGCCCGGTGCCCCGAGCCGTCGACGCTGCCGTCGAGGCCGCCGCGGACGCGATCCTACGGCTCGGCGATGGTTGAGCCAGGCGGTCCGCCCGTAGGTCGACAACGCGGACGTCGGCCGGGAGGATCGGTCAGCGCTCCCGGGAGAGGCGCTTGTCCATATGAACGGTGGCGTCCTCACACAGGGTGTCGTGGGCGAACGCGTCGTAACCCCGGTTGACCCAGAAGGCGACGGTGGCGGGCCGGTTGGTTGAGGTGTGCAGATATACATCCTGTTGGCCGAGCTCACGGCTGAGCCGCTCGAGCTCGGCGGTAAGGTGCCGGCCGAGCCCGTTTCCCCGCTGGTCGGCTCGAACATACACCCGCCAGATCGACCCCACCGCGGCCGGATCGGGGTATCGGAGGGCAAACCGCTCAGACAAGCCCCGATGGGTACAGAGTGGCCGAAGACCGCCGCAGGCCACCAATTCGTCACCGCACCGCACGACCAGAAAGCCTCCACCATTGGTGGTGGAGTAGAGGTCGCCCACGGTGCCGAGAGCGTCCAGATCGTGATGCCAATCGGCGCGGTAGCCGTATCCGAACGTCTCGACGATCGTGTCGAGACAGAACCGTCGAACCATCCCGGCCTCGCTGGGATCCATCGGGTGGACCCGGAACTCGACGGGGAGCGCGACCTCATTGTCGGCCTTGGTCATCGGTGTTTCCCTCCTGGTGCCATCATTGCCTGCAACACTTCGGTGACGTTGAGTACCCCGGCGGGTGCATGGGTCACAGGAACCGGCCAGCCGGGTCCGATCCCGACGTCCGGTCGGGTCGTCGGTGGTGCCCCCATGGTCGATGCGGGCGCCACGGTGCCCACCCATTGTGCACCGAGGGCGGTCAGCTGATCGACGTCCACCCGTTCGTACGCGAGCCGGGCCACCAAACCGGCGGCCGACCGGATCAGGAGCAGACCGTCGCGGTGTGGCCCGGCGGCCCGACGCTCCGTCAACCGCAGTACGGTGTCGAGGGGAAGCAGGCTGGCGGCCATCACGTGGCCCGGACCGAGGTCGACCGATGCTGCGTCCGCTACGCAGACCGTGACCATGTCGACATCGAGCACGCCCGAAACAGCGAGTGCTTCCAGCACCCGCTGACTGACCTCGGCCGCTTCTTGCTCGATCTCCACCAGGGTGATCTCGGCACCTGTGAGCACATGCCACCAGATGCCGGTAAGCGGCAGGGGCCCAGCCCCACACATATGGAGCGGTGCGGCCGCGGCCGCCGGCCCCACACCTTCCAGCTCGGCCCGCACCAGTTGCTCGTAGTTCCGGCCGTAGGGAAACCGGCGGAGAGCGTGCCGCAACCGCTCGTGGGCCAGATCGGACCCTGGCGGCGCCGCCGACACTGGTGCCTGGCCGGTGGCGGCCTGCGCGATCTCCGACGCGTAGTGGCGTTCCATGGCCCCTTCGGCCAACCCCGCTGCCCGTCGGACGGCTGCCGCCCGGCGGGTCCAGACGGGGCTGCCGTCGATCAGACGGCACGCCGCCTCAGCCGCCGCCCAGTGGTCGGCAGAGGGCTGTTCATCCGCCGCGTCGACCGAACGCCGACGCGGCACGAGCGGCCGGCGGTGGCACAAGTCGCCCACCTCCTGCTCGCCGAGGTCCGCCGTCGCCCAGCCCACGAGGCTGCTGAAGATCGCATCAACCTCGGGACCGGGCGACAAGGCCGTTGCGTCGCCGCGATCACAACGGGACAACCTCGGGGTGATCCGCTCGTACAACGAGGCGAGTCGATGGTCGGCAGCGGCCGGCTCAGATTCGGGGCCGAGTAGACCACATACGACGGCATCGGCGACTGACCCAGGTTTCTGGGCTCGGGGGGTGGGCTGACGCAAAGCATCGGCGCGACCGGGTTCGGTCAGGGAATGGTCGGGGGGCATAGGGTCCCAGCGGGTTGTGAGGGCGGGCATTAGGTTTGCTTATTGCGGGAGCCACTATCGCCGCCCGAGCGACCGCAAACAACCACTTTGACCAGGCTTATCGTCGCTCCGGGCGAGGTCTTAGGGGCTCTACGCGCCCGCCTCATCGGAAAGGGTGGGCCAGCCACGGTCCACTGACCCTCGCGCGCTGTTCATGGACAGCGCGCATTGTGGCAGCACTGACCTGTTCTCGGGCCGCGGACGGTTCGAGTGGGGTCGGGTGCAACCCGGGCTTCGGATGGGATGGTAGGGGTCAGGGCATTCCGTTGATGCGAGGGCCGTGGTGTCGTACAGCTCCGACCGTCTCGTCGTCCAGCGAACGCACTGGTGAGCAGCTCGAAGGTGGTGTCCCCTCTGCCGGAAGGCACCTGGGTGACGACCTCGCCGTTGGGTACGCGGGTGCACCCGATCACCGGGGAACACAAATGCACACCGGCACCGACTCTCTGCCGCTGATGGCAGGCCGATCCTGGCCGTCGCTTACGGCACCACGACCGTGGCTGGAATGTCGGGAGGCTACGGTGGATTCGTCGTCATCGAACCAGCACATCGGGGATGTCGGCAGCAGCGGGAGGTCCACCGGGCCTCATCTGCCGTTCGAAGTCAGCGGAACTCGCGGCGAGGCCGTAGACGCTGAGGTCTGGCTCGCTGCCCACCACGCCGCCGACGTCATCGACGCAATAGCCGGCGGCCTACTGCTGACTGTCAGACCGGTAGCGGGTACTTCTCCGAGACTGGCATCACCCCACTGGCCCGGAGCTCTGACGGATCATGGCCAGCCGATTCCTGCACCCGACCCGACCCGACCCAGCAACAAGGGAGCCTGCGTCTCCCCGCGCACCGCCAGGATTGTCTCGCCGATCGAAGCCATGACCACCGGCCACAACGGCATCTACTGCTGGTACCCCCACGCCTGGGACCCAACGCCGGATCGCCCAAGGGCAAAGCCTGCGACACAACCTTCGGCGCGATCGGCAGACTCCCATCAGGGCTCAGGGCTGATGATCCTCTGCCGTCGCTTGGTCGAGGGCCACCTCGCCGCGTCGCGTCGAGCTCGGTGGCGGTGGCCGGGAGGATGCGATCTTGGAAGAACCATCGGGACAGTGCTGCTCACACGCGGCCCCAGAGACGGATGCGGCCCGTCTCCTCGGGGCGGAGCACGAAGGGTTCGCAGCTCTCTTGGTGGATGAGCCGCCAGCGCTCATAGACGTCGACGGGCTCGCGGACCTCGACGTACTCCCCGCCGGGGAGACGGACGATCCTGCCGCTCTCGTACCCGTGGAGGGCGGTTTCGCGGTCCTTGCGTTGCAGGCCAAGGCAGATGCGCTTGGCCAGGACGCACCCGGCCACAGGGCCGAGGATGAGGGCGAGCTGGAGCGTGAGCACGATCCCTTCGATGCTGAGCGAGAAGTGCATGGCGATGAGGCCGCTGCCCGCGGCAGCCCACAGCACCCGGTAGAACACGATCCCCGCCACGCCGATGCCGGTGCGGGTCGGGGCGTTGTGCAGACGGGCCAGCAGATGGTGTTCGCCAGGTTCGACCGCAGCGCTCGCCTGCGCCTCGCTCGACCTGTCACACGAGCCCGCGGCAGGGCGACGACCGTTGCAGAAGAGAGAGGCGGCCAATTTTCATGCATTCTTGACTGATCGGTCATACATGGATAGGCTGAGCACATGGCTGGCACTCCGAAGTTTGATCGTGGCGAGGTGCTGTTGAGCGCTGCGAGGCAGTTCGCTGATCGCGGTTACGAAGGCACGTCAATCAGTCACTTGGTCGACGCGACCGGGCTGCTCCGCGGGAGCCTGTACGGGGCGTTCGGCAGCAAGGCGGAGCTGTTCCGCCTTGCCTTCGATGAGGCGGCCTCGACCCCGGAACGAGACAGCGATCTCGTCATCGATCTCACAGTCGTGGCGCTTCGGGAGCGCGCGGTTCACGATGGCGTGGTCTCCGCCTACACCCGATCCGTGCTCCTCTCGCTCGACGACACCGACGTTCCAGCAAGCGAGCAGATCTATCGGCGACTTCTCGAACGCTCGGGAGTTGCACTGGAAAAGACGACAGATTCCCCCCAACCAAAGGAAGAAGACAATGGCTGAAGTGAGCATTTCCGGCGAGAACCTCGTCATCACACTGAAGGGCATCCGCAAGATCGGCGCGTTCAAGAGCGAGCTGACGATCCCCTTGGCGAATGTTCGCGGCGTCACAGCCGACGCCGGGCTCCCCACAGGCTGGCCCGGATTCAAGAAGGCGCCCGAATGGCCCGGCAGGAAGGTGCTGGGTACCGACCTCTACGGCCGGTACCTCGGTGGAACGTTCGTGCAGGATGGCGACCGCGTGTTCTGGGACGTGGCAGACCCAGAGAAAGCGATCGTCATCGCTCTCGACGACGACGAGTTCAAGCGTCTCTACATCGAAGTCGACAATCCCGACCAGAGCGTGCGTTCGATCGAGACCGCGCTGTCACAACGCTGAACCGCACGTCCGAGACGCCGATACCGGGTGCCGAACAAGGTCAGACAGCCCAGCCTTCGTTGTCACGACGCGCTACGGCACGCCAATCAACGCCGCCAACCTCCGCCGCATGATCACCGCCGCCTGCGAGGAAGCCGCCATCAACCGCATCGTCCCCTACGAGCTGCGCCACACCGCCATCACCCTCCAAGTCGATGCCGGCCACGAAGCCTGGGAAGTCGCCGACTGGGCCGGCACCAGCGTCCGCATGGTCGAAGACGTATACCGCCACCGACTCCACACCGTCGCCGCGCTCCGACCGATCGGGATCGAGCCCGACGACACCACCACCGCCTGGTGACGACCGTGGCCACGACAGACTTCCACGACAGACTTAGGGTGTCACGGCCCTAGAGGCCCGGCCGTAGGGTGTCACCAATCTCAGATCCCGCTCCTGGAGCCACATTTGGGCGGTGGGCGCTGAGGGACTCGAACCCCCGACCCCCTCCTTGTAAGGGAGGTGCTCTAGCCAACTGAGCTAAGCGCCCGGAGGCCGGCAGTCTACCGTCCCGGTGAGGGACGGATACCGCCGACGCTGCCGGCCAGCGGCCGCCCACCCAGCATCGTCACCACGGGGCCTGCATGGCCATGACCTCGGCGAGCAGTTCGGGGGTGGCGGCGGCGACAGGGCCGCGGCGCTCGGCCGGATCGAGCACCACGAGATCGCGTCCGTAGGCGTCCACGATCGGAACACCCGCCTCCTGGCACACCAGCATCGCCCCAAGGTAGTCCCAGACCCCGTGGGCCCGGCTCACGTCGACGTAACCGTCGAAGACGCCGGTGGTGATCGAGCACAGGTCGAGGGCGGCGGCACCGTAACAACGGAACTGCCGCCAGCCGCCGTGGCCGGGAGGCAACCCGTTGCAGGCGATGATGGCCTCCGACAGGTGCTGCGGGCGGCCGGTAACCGCCAGCGGGGCGTGGGTGGCCTCCACCCCGCTCCCCCGCACCGCCCGCCACCGATCTCCGGTGGCGAGGTTGACCACATCGGCCACCCATGGGCCGTCGACGTCCACCGCGCACAGACTGGTGGCGTACCAGGGCAGGCCCCGGGACGCGTTGGTGGAACCGTCCACCGGATCGACCACGACGGTGACGTCCCCAGTCCCCGTGAGGCCGGTTTCCTCGCTCAGGACCCGCAATCCGGCTTCGTGCAAGCCCCCTACGACGACCTTGTCGGCCACCACATCGTGGACGTACTGACCCGGCTTCTCACCCGATGGCCCCCAGTCGTCAAGACCGGAAAGAACGTCGACCACCTCGCTCACCAAATCGTCGAAGAGGTCGAGAATCTCGGCTGGGTTCACGGCCAGCCACGATACCGGCGGCCAACCTGCCCGATCGGCCGCGATTGATGGCAGGCTAGAGGCGTGGCGATCATCGACGTCCCCGGGTACGTGGCCGATCTCAAAGACCACGCCACCGATCACAAGTTCCACGTGCACGACGAGCGGCATTTCATCGAGACCTACTCCATGCGTCAGGCGTGGGAGGTCGACCTGCACCCCGAACGGGCGTGCGGCGGACCGGTCGACCTGCACCTGGCCATCGAGTTGGACCCGCGCGTACTGCTGGCGTTCGAGGACCAGATGCTCGAACTGCCGGACTACGCCGAGCCACCCACCGGCTTCACGGTGCCCCTCCTGTTCACATGGGGACTACCCCCCTTGCACGACGCGCCCGATCTGCTCGTCCTGGCCACCGACCTGGCCGGGGTGGGCGGGGCGGAGCTGCCCCTCAAGGTGTCGGCGATCGACTCCACGGTGGAGGTCACCGACGCCCCCGAGCGGACCCTGGCCATCACGGCCCGGATCGAGCTCGGCCTCGACGACCTGTTCATGCACCGCGAGAACCTGTGCGACGTGTTCGACCGCTGCTACGACGTGAGCGAGTTCCTGCTCGACCATTCCCCCGCCTGGCTGGGCTGAGACCCCCGATCCATGCGGCCGCCCCACCCGACGGAACGGTGGACGGCCCCGCCCGACCCGGCGACCGGCGATGCGGTTGCGGGGCCGTCCGGCGGAAGGCCGCCCACCCGGAGGGAAAGGCCGCCCACCCGGAGGGATCAGCTGGAGGCCATGACCACGGCGATCCGGGCTTCGTAGGCCTTGCGGTCCGGGCCGGTGACCGGCGGCGGCTGAAGACACATGGAGTCGGCCACGTCGTCGTAGCTGCCGAGCGTGTCCGCCACCTCGGTGGTGGTGCCACACACCACGAATGTCTCGGCCATGGCGTCGGGCACCAGATCGAGGTCGGCCCGGGCCCCGGCCCCACCCGCCTCGACCAGGGCCTTGGCCTCGGCCCCGAACCCATGGGCGTCAAAGTACGGAAGGTACTGCGGGATGGAGGCGTAGAGGGCCACGTGGGTCTTGGCGTCCCGGACCGACTGGGCCCGATCCGCGTTGGGGGCCACCACCTGCCACAGGTTGACCTCCACCTCATCCCGGGACCGTTGTGATTCGGCCAGGGCCCGGGCGAACGGGCCGTTCACCTGCTCACGGGACCATTCCAGGGACCACGACGGATGCCCGATGAGACCGTCGGCCATGCGGCCGGCCAGCGTCACCATCGGCGCCCGGAGCGCGGCCACCCAGATCGGCAGGCGGGGCCGGATCGGTTTCGGCAGGGTCACCTGGCTGAAATCGAGCTGGTGAAAACGACCGTTGAACTCGCCCATCGAGCGGGCCTCACCGGTCGTGACCAGGCGGATGATCTCGATTGCCTCCGCGATCCGGGCCACCGGATGGTGGTAGTCCATCCCGTAGTGATCCACGATGGTCGAACCCACCCCGGAGCCCAGCCCGAGCGTAAATCGCCCCTCGGACAGGCGGTCGATTTCCATGGCCGCCACGGCAGTGTCGTACGGCGAACGGGCCAGGGCAAGAGCGATCCCGGTGGCCAACTGGACCGTCGACGTGGTGGCTGCGGCCACCCCGAGGGACGCCCACGGGTTGGTGGCCAGCTCGAACGAGAACACCCCCTCCATTCCGACACCCTCGGCGGTCGAGGCGGCGTCCGCCACACGTTGGGCCGACTTCGACGGCGGCAGCATCACCCAATAATTGCGGTCGGTTCGCATCTGCGAATCCCTTCAGTTGACTGTCAGCGGCCTCCTCGACTGCCCCAAATAGTGACGATCCCGTGACAGGCCACCCAACGAGCCAATCACATCGACGCCCTGAACACCGATTCTTGCGTCGTTCGTCACATCCGGGCCGGAACACGCCCTCCCAGTAGCCTGGATCAACGATGACCACCCCTGGCCGCCCGGGCCTCGACATCACCTACCCGCCCGAACTCCCGATCGCGGCCCGCCGGGACGAGCTGGCCGCGGCGATCGCCGATCATCCCGTGGTGGTCGTGGCCGGCGAGACCGGATCGGGCAAGAGCACCCAGATCCCCAAAATCTGCCTGGACCTGGGCCGGGGGGCCGACGGGGCCATGATCGGCCACACCCAACCCCGTCGCCTGGCCGCCCGCACCATCGCGGCCCGGGTCGCCGACGAGCTCGGCGTGGAACTGGGCGGCCCGGTGGGGTACGCGGTGCGGTTCAACGACCGGGTCGGCCCCGACACCCGCCTGAAGCTCATGACCGACGGGATCCTCCTGGCCGAACTGGCCCGGGACCGGACGCTCAGCCGGTACGACACGATCATCATCGACGAGGCCCACGAACGCAGCCTCAACATCGACTTCATCCTCGGCTACCTCAAACAGCTCCTGCCCCGCCGCCGGGACCTGAAGGTGATCATCACCTCGGCCACCATCGACACCGAGCGGTTCTCCCGCCACTTCGACGACGCCCCCGTCATCAGTGTGTCCGGCCGGCTGTACCCGGTGGAGGTCCGCTACCGGCCGTTGGAGGACGCGGCCACCGACGGCGGCGTCCGGGACGAGACCGAGGGCATCGCGGACGCGGTCACCGAGCTGTGGCGGGGCACCGCCGGCGACATCCTGGTGTTCTGCTCCGGGGAGCGGGAGATCCGCGACGCCGCCGAGGCCGTGGCCGACCTCGACCTTCCGGGCTCCGAGATCCTGCCCCTGTACTCCCGACTGTCGGCGGCCGAGCAGCAGAGGGTGTTCGCCCCCCACCGGGCCCGCCGGGTGGTGATCGCCACCAACGTGGCCGAGACCTCCGTGACCGTCCCCGGGGTCCGCTCGGTCGTCGACGTCGGCACGGCCCGGATCTCCCGGTACAGCGCCCGCACCAAGGTCCAGAGGCTCCCCATCGAGCCCGTGTCCCAGGCCTCGGCCGACCAGCGGGCGGGCCGGTGCGGGCGTCTGGGCCCAGGGGTGTGCATCCGGCTCTACACCGAGGACGACTACCTGACCCGTCCCGAGTTCACCGAGCCGGAGATCCAGCGCACCAACCTGGCGTCGGTCATCCTGCAGATGACCTCCCTGGGGCTGGGCGACGTGGCCCGGTTCCCGTTCGTCGACCGGCCTGACGACGCCGCCATCCGAGACGGGATCGCCCTACTCGAGGAACTGGCCGCCTTCACCGACGGCCACCGGGACGGCGGCGGATCCCCGGACCGCGATCAGGGACGGGGGCCCGGGCGGTCGCAACGCCGCCGGGGACGCAACCGGCGGCGCCGGGACGGGGGCCGTCGGCTCAGCCGCATCGGTCGGTCCCTGGCCCGTCTGCCCGTCGACCCCCGGTACGGGCGGATGCTGGTCGAGGCGGCCCGGGAGGGGTGCGGGGCCGAGCTGATGATCATCATCGCCGGCTTGTCCATCCAGGATCCCCGGGAACGGCCGGCCGAGAAACGTCAGGCCGCCGACGAGTTCCACCGCCGCTTCCGCGATCCCCGTTCCGACTTCGTGGCCTACCTCAACCTCTGGGACCACCTGGAACATCAGCGCAAGACCCTGTCCCGCAACCAGTTCCGGCGCATGTGCCGCCGCGAGTTCCTCAACTACCACCGGGTGGTGGAGTGGCGGGACCTCCACAACCAGCTCCGCCGGGAGGCCCGCCAGCTGAACCTCGGTTCCGGGTCCCGGCGCCATCCCCGGCCCACCGGCACCGGCGAGCCGGTGGAGTTGAGCGGGGCCCAGGCCGACGCCATCCACCGCTCCATCCTGTCCGGGCTCCTCTCCCACGTCGGCCAGCGTGACCCCCGCACCGAACGGGCCCGACCCTCCGGCCCGGTGAAGGGCCGGAGGGTCCGGCGCCCCCTCACCGAATACCTGGGCGCCCGGGGCACCCGGTTCGCCATCGCCCCTGGATCGGGCCTCACCCCCCATCCCCCCGGCTGGGTGATGGCGGCCGAACTGGTGGAGACCAGCCGGTTGTGGGCCCGCGACGTGGCCGCCGTCGACCCGGACTGGATCGAGCCCCTGGCCGGGCACCTGGTGACCGTCAGCCACGGCGAACCATGGTGGGACCCCGAGCGGGGCGCCGCCCTGGTGCCGGAACGGGTCACCCTGTTCGGGCTGACCCTGGTGGCCGACCGCCCCCGGGCCCTGACATCGGTCAACCGTGACCTGGCCCGTGACCTGTTCATCCACCACGCCCTGATCGACGGTGAGTGGCACGGCGACCACACCTTCGTCAACCACAACCAGGCCCGGTTGGCCGAGGTGGAGCAGATCGAGGCCCGGTCCCGCCGCCGGGACCTGCTGGTGGAGCACCAGACCCTGCACGACTGGTACGACGCCCGCCTGCCCACCGACGTGGCCACGGTGACCGAGTTCGACACATGGTGGGCCGACGCCCGGGTGGCCGACCCGGCCCGGCTGAACCTGAGCGTGGAGGACCTGCTGCGCCCCGCCGGGGACGTGGACACCCTCGTGGACCCGGCCGCCTTCCCCCACTCCTGGATCCAGGACGGCCTCGACCTAGAACTGGTCTACACCTTCGATCCGACGAGCCATCTCGACGGGGTCAGCGTGCTCGTCCCGGTGGAGCACCTGGCCGGCCTCGACGCCGAACCGTTCGCCTGGACCGTACCCGGATTCCGGCGGGAGCTGATCACCGCCCTGGCCCGATCGCTGCCCAAGGCGACCCGCAAGGCCCTCACCCCGGTGGCCGACGCCGCCGCCCAGGTGGCCGGTGACATCGGCCCCACCGACGGACCCCTGCTCGACGTCCTCGCCGACACCCTCGGCAAACGCCGGGGCCTGGTCATCCGGGCCGACGAGTTCGACCCGTCCCGGGTCCCGGCCCACGTGCAGCCCACGTTCCGGATCATCAACGACGAGTACGAACTGTTGGCCGAGGGCAAGGACCTGGACGCCCTCCGGGCCGAACTGGTGCAGGAAACCCGCCGATCGATCGCCGACCGGGCCGCCGCCGCGGACGGTTCTCGCTGGGGGCAGTCCGGTCTGACGGACTGGGCAGTAGGCGACCTGCCACGGTCGGTCGATTTGGACGGGGTCACCGCCTACCCGGCCCTGGTCGACGACGGGGACTCGGTCTCGCTCCGCCTGATGGCCACCGAGGACGAGCAGCACGACGCCCTGTGGTCGGGGGTGCGCCGCCTGCTCCGCCTGGCCCTCCCCTCCCCAGTCCGCCGCCTCGACCGGCTCATCCCGGCCCCGACCGCCCTGGCCCTGGTGAACGGCCCGGTCCAGGCCAAGGCCGCCTGGTACGTCGACGCCATCGACGCCTGCCTGGACGCCGCGCTGATCGAGCACGGCGGGCCCCCGTGGACCACGGCCGGATGGGATCAGCTCCTCGCCCTGGCCCGGGTCCGGTTCGACGATCTGCTCACCGACGTGGCCGCGGTCATCGTCGACGTCGTCGCCCTACTGGAGTGGATCCAGCGCCGCCTCGACCAGATGGCCCCCTCCGACGGCTACGGGCCGTCGCTGGCGGACGCCCGGGCCCACCTCCACCGCCTCACCTATCCGGGTTTCCTGACCGGGGTGGGTTACGAGCGCTGGCCCGACCTGGTCCGCTACCTCGACGGCCTGGCCGTCAGGCTCGAAAACCTAACCAAGAGCCCGACCCGGGACCTGGAACTGACCGCGACGTGCCGCCGCCTCGACAACGAACTGGCCGAACAGGCGGCCCGGCCCGGCTCGGTGGCCCGGGCCGATGCCGTCGAGGAGCTTGTGTGGATGCTCGAGGAACTCCGGGTCGGCCTGTTCGCCCAGACGCTCGGCACGTCGGTGAAGGTCAGCGAGAAGCGCGTCCGCCGGGCCCTCACCGCCCTCAAGGCCCTGCCGTAGGGCTGGTGGACCTCATCGCGGGCCTGTCGGCTCTTCGGCCGAGAGCCTCATCGCGGGCCTGTCAGCGGGTGCCGGTCTCGGCCGCGGCGGCAATGTCGGCCATGAGGGGCCGCATGTCGGGATAGGCGGTCTGCTCCCAGCCACCGTCGACGAACAGGTTGGCCCCGGACACGTACGCTCCGTCGGCGCTGGCCAGGAACAGGGCGGCCGCGGCGATGTCCTCCGGGGCGGCCGGCCGCTGGAGGGGGATCCGCTCCATGAAGGCGTCGTACACCTGGGGCAGGCCCGTCATACCGGCCACCAGCGGGGTTTCGGTCAGGCCCGGTGACACGGTGGACACCCGGATGCCGTGCTCGCCGAGCTCGAGGGCGGCGCTGCGGCCCAAGCTGGCCACCCCGGCCTTGGCCGCCGAGTAGGCCGCCCCGAAGAACATCGGGACCCGGGAGTTGAGCGAGGCGATGTTGACGATCGCGCCCTTGGTCCCGGCTTCGATCATGCGGCGGGCCTCGTGCTTGATGCCGAGGAACACCCCCTTGAGGCACAGGTCGACGGTGAAATCCCAGTCGTCGGCGGTCATGTCGACGATGAGGGCCGGGCGGGATCCGCCGGCCACGTTGAACCCAGCGTCGAGGCGACCGTAGGTGTCGACACAGGTGGCGGCGAGCGCCTCCACGTCGGCCTCGACGGTCACGTCACCCACCATGGTGCGTACCTGGCCGCCGAGCTCGACGTCCAAGGCCTTCAGGCCCTCGGCCGACACGTCACCGGCCACCACCCGGGCCCCTTCGGCCACAAGACGGCGGGTGATCGCCAGGCCGATACCGGAGGCGGCGCCGGTCACCACCGCCGCCTGGCCATCGAATCGACCCGGGTGAACGAGCTGGTCGGTCATGCGAAACCCCTCTCGGGCGGGGGCCGGACCGCCCGGATCCCGCCGACGAATCCGACCCTAACGGACGCGGTCCGACCGCGGGCACCGGTGGTGTCAGGGATGGTTCGGCCGGCTCGGGGTGTCGCCGTCCGTCACTCGGCGGGATCGGGCGCCCGTCGGCGCCGGGCTCCCGTCAATCGACGGGCAGCCGGGCGAACAGCTCCACCTTCGCTTCCTCGAAATCCTCGAGGCTGATGTCGCCGTTTTCACGCCGGGCGTGCAGATCTTCGATGAGGGCCAGGAGCTCGGGAGCCGACAGCTCACCCTCCCCGGGGATCAAGGATCCGTCCTCGGACTCGGCCGGCAGCGTGATGGTGGGCGCCTCCTCGGCGTCACCGCCCCGACGCTCCTGTCGTTCGGCCCGCTTCCGGGCGGCCCGTTCCTTCTTGGCCTTGTCCCGCTGCAGTTTGGCGAAGCTCGATCGTTGTTTGGCCATGGCGAGCTCCTTTGTTCGGATCACACTGTTTGGTTCACACGTTTTGGTTCACACGTTCCTCGCCAAGGGTAGGAGCCGACCTCGCGATTCCTACTGAACGTGAAGAAGATGTTTCGAATGTCATACCATTTTGGGTCATCCGGCCCGGGCCCGGAGAACCGTGCGAGGGCATCTGACCGGGCGGTAGCCGACGTGTAGCATCCAGGGGATGAGTAACGTTCTCGACGCCGACCTGGCAACCGATCACCAGGCGAACCCGGTGGCCCAGTCGTTCTGGGTCCAGCCACGAGAACGTATCGAGGAAATCCTCACCGCGTACCGGACCGAACGACCCGTTACGTTCATTCCGGAGCCCGCTCCCCCGCCCGGGATGCCCCTGCCGCAGGGTCCGGGCACGTGGCTGGTCACCCGTCACGCCGAGATCCTCCACGCCTCCAAGCACCCGGAGATCTTCTCCTCGGCGTCGGGGATCACCCTCCTGGACGCACCACCGGAGTTCAACGAGTTCTTCTCGTCGATGATCGCCATGGACGATCCGCGCCACGCGCGCCTGCGGCGGATCGTGTCGGCCGGGTTCACCCCGCGGATGCTCGGCCAGTTGGAGGGCACCGTCCAGCAGGTGGCGGCCGAGATCGTCGACGGCATCGCCGAGCGGGGCGAGGTGGATTTCATCGTCGACGTGGCCGCCGAGCTGCCCCTGCGGATCGTGTGCGAGCTCATGGGCCTGCCCGCCTCCCAGTACCGGTACGTGTTCGACCGGACCAACGTGATCCTCGGTGCGAGCGACCCTGAGTACGTGGCCGACAACGAGAACATCCTCGAGGCGATCATGTCCGCCGGCGGCGACCTGGCCCAGCTGATGCACGAGGTGGCCAAGGAGAAGAAGGGCGGCGACGGCACAGACCTCACCAGCCAGCTCATGAACGCGGACCTGGGTGAGGACACCCTCTCCGAGGCCGACCTGGCCAGCTTCTTCATCCTGCTGGTGGTGGCCGGCAACGAGACCACCCGCAACGCGATCGGCTGGGGTCTGACCTTCCTCACCGAGAATCCGGAACAGCGGGCCCGGTGGATGGCCGACTTCGACGGTCTGGCCCCCACCGCGGTGGAGGAGATCGTCCGCATGGGCAGTCCCGTCACCTACATGCGGCGCACCGTGGCCCAGGAGACCGAACTGGGGGACCAGAAGCTCTCGGTCGGCGACAAGGTGTGCCTCATGTACCTAGCCGCCAACCGCGACGAGACCGTGTTCGACGATCCGTTCCGGTTCGACGTCGGCCGGAACCCGAACCCGCACGTCGGCTTCGGAGGGCCCGGCCCCCATTTCTGTCTGGGCGCCCATCTGGCCCGGCGGGAGATGACCGTGATGTTCCGGGAGCTGTTCAACCGCCTTCCCGACATCGAGGCGGCGGGCCCGCCCGTGCAGCTGATGTCGAGCTTCATCCACGGTGTGAAGCACCTCGACGCCCGCTTCACACCAGTCGGCCCCCGCTGACCCCTGGCCCGGGCCGGCTCCGCCGGTCCTGGCCCGCTCAACCCCTCCCCCACCCAACGGCGGGCGGAGCCAATTCCGTGCTGTGGGACGCGATGGGCCATGATCGTCAACAGCGGCGACCAACGGCCGCGTCAGCACGTGAGAAGGGGACCATGCCGACCACGATTCCGGCCCAACGACCGATGCACGAAACCCACCGTTTGTCCGTGGACGGGGCCGTCGACGCCGACGGTCACATTCTCGAACCACCGGATCTGTGGGAGACCTACATCGATCCCGAGTTCCGTGACCGGGCCCTCCGCTTCCGGATCGACGAGGACGGTCTCGAGGAACTGGAGATCAACGGGCACCGGTCCACCATGAGCCGCAAGGGGTTCCCGTCAACCCTCGGCGCCATGGGCGACCCGGACCTCAAATCCCTCCAACTGGACCCGGGCCGTACCTACCTGGCCGAGGCACCCTTCGGCACGATCGACCCGAACGAGCGCTTGGCCGTGCTCGACGCCGAGAACATCGACGCCGCCATCCTCTACACCACGGTCGGCCTGTTGTGGGAGGCCGAGGTGGAGGATCCGGCCCTGACCCAGGCCTACACCAAGGCCTATAACCGGTGGATCTGCGAGTTCTGCGCCGACACACCCCGCCTCGTCCCGACCGCCCACCTGTCGCTGACCGACCCGGTGGCCGCGGCCCGCGAGTTGGAGCGGGCGGTCGGTGAAGGGGCCAAGGGCGGCTACGTCGCCCCGTTCAGCCACAACGGCAATCCCCTGGGCCACCCCGACAACAATCCGGTGTTCGCGGCCGCTCAGGACCTCGGGGTGCCCCTGGCCATCCACCCGACGTTCGAACCCCAGTGGACCAAGGGCACCCGGATGGGCTCGTGGGAGAACGTGAAACAGCTCCGCTTGCTGGCCTCGGTCCAGGCCTCCGACGGGGTCCGCCACCAGTTCACCACCCTGTTCGACTACGGCGTGTTCGACCAGTTCCCCCGCCTCAAGGTGCTCGTGCTCGAGTCCGGGGGCGGCTGGATCGGCTACTGGCTTGACCGGATCGACGCCGTCTACGGCCACACCTTCGTGGGTACCCGGGTTCCGCTCGAGCACAAGCCGAGCGACTACTTCCGGGAACGGATCTGGATCAGCTGCGACCCCGACGAGCGGACCATTCCCGCCCTGGCCGAACGCTACGGGGCCGACCGGTTCCTCTGGGCGTCGGACTTCCCGCACGCCGACCACACCCCGGAGTACGTGGAGGATCTGCAGGAGCTGGCCGACGCCTTCCCCCCAGACGCCCGCCGCCTGTTCATCGGCGACAACGCCAGGGCCCTGTTCGACATCGACCCATCCGTCCGGGCCGGCCGGGGGACAAGCTGACCTGGGACGGCTAGGGGAAACTCCGGCCCGGGGGCGGCATTGCCGGAGCTGCAAGTAGATTGACCGGGAATGACCTGTCTGGTGGACCGTTGGGCGACACCGTCTCGCCGGACCGGGTCGGAGCAGACAACCGGCCGCTTGGAGAGAAGGGTTCGTGCTTCCTCACGACGATCGCAGCGAGCTCTCCGAGCTGCTCAACAACCTCGCCCTCGACGCAGCCGCCGGTTCGGCGGATGCGCTCGACACGCTGTTGCAGATCGTCGACGACCAGCGCTTGGCCGCCTCCACCGTCCGCCGGTTCATCATCAACGATGAACTGGTGGATGAGGCGACCCAGGACACCCTGATCGCGGTGGCAGAGTCGATCCACAAGTTCCGCAGCGAGGCCAAGTTCACCACCTGGCTGTATTCGGTGGCCCGCAACGTGGCCATCGGGCATCTCCGGCGGCTGAACCCTGACGTCTCGCTCGACACCGCCGAACACTCGCTCGTGGGCGCTTCGCGCCGTCTCAGTTCGGTGGTGGCGGAACGAGCCGCTATCCGCGACGCCGTCGACGCCCTTCCCGTCCACTACCGGGACACGGTGATGCTGCGGGACGTGGAGCGCCGCTCCTACGAGGAGATCGCCGAGGAACTCGGCATCCAGTTGAACACCGTCCGGTCCCGCCTGGCCCGGGGGCGGGCCATGTTGGCCGCCGCCATCCTCGACGAGGGCGCCCATGGTTGAACGGCGTGGCGAAAAGATCGGGCGGTACCGCATCATCGCCCCGATCGGGTCCGGTGGGTTCGCCACCGTCTACCGCGCCGTCGACGAGCGCCTCGGTTCCGAGGTGGCCATCAAGGTCCTAGCCGAGAACCACAGCCTCATCCCCGACCACCGTGAGCGGTTCATCTCCGAGGCCCAGCATCTGCGCCGGGTCGACTCGTACTGGGTGGCCTCCATCTACGATCTCAGCGAGACGGATTCCGGCCAGCCCTACATGGTGCTGGAACTGGCCGACCGGGGTGACCTGGAGACCCGGGTCAACGACCTGTGGGATAAGCGGCGGGGCCTGGAACGCACCGACCTGCTGATCCTGGCCGAGACGCTGGCCCATTCCCTCCAGGCCATCCATTCGGCCGACCTGGTCCACCGTGACGTGACCCCGGGCAATCTGCTGGTGCGGAACAACGGGCTGCGACCAGCCGCGTGGTCGGGGCGGACCCTGCTCGATCGGGGGGAGCGTCTCATACTCAGTGATCTCGGCTACGCCAAGGATCTGCGGGCCGCGTCGGGTATCACCTCGGGCGGTGGGACGGCCGGGTTCGCGGCCCCCGAGCAGCACGGCGAGATGACCCAGGTGGATACCCGGGCCGACATCTACGGGGCCAGCGCGGTGTTGCAGTGGGCGGCCACCGGCTCACGGCACGTCGACGCCTTGGCGCCGGTGTGCGCCATCGGCATGTCCGAGGACCCGGGCGACCGCTACAACGACATGACCTCGTGGAACGCGGCGGTCCGGACCGCGTTGCAGAGCCCGTACGCGGCCATGGGCAGCACGGCCGCCCTCGACGACGTGGAACCCCGGTGGGCCCGGCCGTGGCTGGCCGCGGTGGCCGGCCTGTCGATCGGGTTCATCCTGGCCGCCATGATGTGGTTCGACGGCAGTGACACCGACACTTCAGGCCGCGCCGTTCGGCTCATTATCTCCTCGGTGAACGTCGAAGCCACGGCGTCGACCGGCGACACGACCGGTTCCGGGCTCTCGGTCCCCACCACCGGGGCCGGGGCGCCCGTGACGACCACGCCGTCGTCGAGCCCGCCGCTGTCCGGTGACGGGGTGGGCACCGACGTGAGCCTCCTGCCTGCCGACACCCGACCGCGGCCCGAGACGCCGGCGGCCGCCAACTCCCAGATCTCGGTCATGTTCGATTCGGTGACCCGTCCCGCCGGTGACGGGACCATCGCCGAGGTCTCGGGCACCGCCACCGCGGTGGAGGGACTAGTGGCGGTGCAGCTCGCCGTGATCGGTCCCGACGGCCAGTTCTACGATCCGCGGACCGCGGCGCCGGTCGCGGCCGAGACAGCGGTGCAGATTCCCGTGATCGGGGGCGAGGGCCAGACGGTCACCTGGTCGTACCAGATCGCCACGACCGGTCTCCCAGCCGGTGAGTACGACGTGGCCGCCATGGGCCTCGACCGGCTGGGCCGCCACTCCAGTGCCGTCTCCACCGGACTGACCATCGGCACCTGATCCAGGGCGGTCCTCCCGGGACGAAACCGGCGGCCGGTATCTCGGCCGATGGTGCTTCCGACGAGGGGTGTGGGTGTCGGTCACCCGGAGGCTGATCGTTGAAACCCCGTACGGGTTGGCCTCCGACGATCATGGCGTTGAAGATGTGTATGTGTCCGGCGAGCCGCCCCAATGGTTGGGGCAGTTAGACGAGGGACGGCTCGCCGGACTTCCTAGCCAAGTTGGCTAGATCTTCAGGCTCCGGGGCCGGCGCCGTTGCCGGCCGCCGGGGCCATGATCTGACTGCGCTTCCGGGGTTTCCCTCCGGGCTGGAATGTCCGGCCCGGTGTGGAGTCCCTGTCAGCGCCTTTCTGATGGGATGTGTCGCGGCAGGGGACGCAAAAGTTCCCAGATCACCCGGATTCTTTTTCGAGTTCCAGATCGAGGGCCCGTCCGGAGGTCACCCCGGCAACCAGCAGGGCGATCGCTGCGCTCACGGCCGCCGAGGCCAGCATGGTGGTGCGAACCCCCACCTGGCGGGCCAGGACGCCACCACCGAGGGCCCCCAGGGGTACGGCACCGAGGGCGAACAATCGGGTGGTGGCGGTCACCCGACCCAGGAGCCGGTCCGGGGTGAGGTGCTGCCGGACCGAGTGGTTGGCCACGGTGAAGGCGCCGACGGCGAACATGGCCAGCGTCGAGCCGACGGCCACGAGCTCCACCCGGTCGGCGCGGGCCATCACCGCCGTCCCGGCCCCGAGCACGACGAAGGCCCCTACCAGGACGGTACGGCGGCCGACGGCGGCCACCAGCCGGGGGCCGACGGCGGCACCGCCCGATCCCCCGACCGCGGCGGTGGCGATCACGAGACCGAAGGCGAGCTCGCTCCCCCCGAGCTGGCCGGTGACGAGGATGACCATCAGGCTCCGCGAGGCGGCATCGGCCAGGTTCGACACGGCGACCGCGGCGGTCAGGCCGGCCAAGAGGCGGTCGCCGGCCAGGAACCGGCCCCCTTCGACGATGTCGGCCCATAGGCCCCCCAGCGTGGGCCTCGATCCGCTCGCCGGCTCCTGGAGGGGCACCGACACCGTGGCCATGAGGGGGATGCCGATGGCGAACGACACCGCGTCGACCGCGAAGGGCAACGCCGGGGCGACGGAGTACAGCACGCTGCCCAAGGGGCCGCCGGCGGCGTCGTTGGTGATGAACTGGGCCGCGGTGAGACGGCTGTTGGCCCGGTCCAGGTAGTTGCCGGCCACCCGGGGAATGGCCGCCTGGACGGCCGTGTCGACCACGACCTCACCGACCCCGATGATCACGGCGATGGCGTAGATGGCGGCCAGGCCGGCCGAGCCGGTGGCCACCGCGACGGCGAACCCGGCCACTGCCGCCGTCCGCACCGCCTGGCCGACGATGATCAGGCGCCGCCGGTCGACATGATCGGCGATCGTCCCGCCGACCAGGGCTAAGAACAGCCAGGGGCCGAAGCTGGCCGCGGTGACCGCACTGACGGCGAGCGGGTCGCTGGTGACAGCCACAGCAGCCAGCGGCAGGGCGGTGAGTCGGATCCCGTCACCGAGGTTCGACGCCGTGGCGGCCCCCCAGAGACGCCAGAAATCCGAGCCGGGTGAACGGGAGCGGGATGTCACTGGGCGGCCCCACGAACCGGGGACGCGAACATGGGGGTGCGCCGGCGTGGTGAACTGGCCCCGACGGCGGTCGGCGGATTCACGTCGACAAGGATGACAGAGATTGTGGTTCCATCGGCATCTATGCCGATGGAACTTCCGGATACCGGTTTAAGCGCGATTTATCGCTGATTGCGACGTCAGCCCCAATCGCCGGTATCGAGCCGGCGTCAGGGGCCGCGATCGGCCACGAGCGGGACGGATTCCCGCTCCGGCTCGGGAAGGATGGCGTCGTTGTCGAGCACGCCGACCACGGTGATGGCCACCATCAGGCCGACGATCCAGCCGGCGGCCAGATCGCTCACCCAGTGATACCCCAGCACGGCGCTGATCACCATCATGTGCACGGCTGGGATGCCGATGATGAGCATCCCGAGGCGGCGCCCAATGGGAACACCGCCGTAGCTGCGCAGCAGGTACACGACCAGGGCGGCGGTCATGGTGACGTTGGCGGCGTGGCCGGACGGCCACATGATCCCGCCGTTGAACAGCTCCGGCTGCCCGCTCAGCGGGTTGTCGCGCCCCACCACCACCTTGAGGGTGCCGACAACCAGATTCACCGACAGGACCGACAGGAACGAGATGACGAAGGGCCGGATCCCGCCCCTACCTCGGCGCCACACCCACAGGACCACGGCCAGCAGGATCGGTACGGTGACAGCCCGCAGGCCGACATGGTCGAGCAGATCGCCGTAGGGCCGGTACGGCGAGTCCCGGGAAACGCCGAGGGGCGCCGTCAACCGGTCGAAGGTGAGCATCGGGCCGCCCACGGCGAGATCGGCGAAGATCAGGACCAGCAGGATGCTGCCGATCGCAAGCTGATCGATTGCCCGCGCCGGGATGAGCCGACCCCGCCCCTGCCGGACCTCGGCGAACCGGGACGAAAGCGGCGACGTCCCAATTTCGGGCATCACCTCAGAGCGTTCAGATATCCGCGCCACGCCGGCCGACGCTACCCGGTCGGTTCGGGCGGCGGGCGGCACCACGCCAAACGACACGCAATCCACGCCAACCTTGGCCCGGTAGTAGGTTGAGATGCCCAGTGCAGGTCTGGTCATTCTGGTCCACTACGGTGATGGCGTGCACATCGACATCTGGTCCGACGTGGTCTGTCCGTGGTGCTACTTGGGGAAGCGTCGCCTGGAACGGGCGATGGGCGAACTCGAATGGGCCGACGAGATCACCATCCGCTGGCGGGCCTTCCAACTCGACCCGACGGCGACGTCGGAGCCGAAGGACCTGGCCGCCTCGATCGACAAGAAATACGGTCCGGGCGCGTTCGCCTCCATGTCGCAGCGCCTCGGCGCCCTCGGGGAGGCCGAGGGGATCGACTACCGGTTCGACCGGGCCGTCCGGGTCGGCACCCTCGACGCCCACCGGGTGTCGGCGTGGGCTTGGGCCACCGGCGGAGCCGCCGCCCAGGGTCCCCTGGAGGAACGGATGTTCCGAGCCTACTTCACCGAGGGCGCCAACGTGGCCGATGCCGACGTCCTGGCCGGCCTGGCCGCCGACTGCGGCCTCGACCGGGTCGCCGCCCGCGAGGTGGCGGCTGGTGACGCCTTCGCCGGGGAGGTGGCCGCCGACCTGGAGGGCGCCCACGAGCGCCAGATCACCGGGGTGCCGGGGATCGTGGTCGCCGACCGGTTCCTGATCCCGGGCGCCCAGGAACCCGAGACCCTGGTGGCCGTCCTCAACCGGGCCCGGGAACGGTTCACCGCCTCGACTTGATTCCCGGCCGGTCGGCATGCGAGAACGTCGCATGGCCGATGACGCGACACCCGACCAGTTCCCCCTGCCCAACGCCTCCGTGGACCTCTCCGGCCAGGTGGCCCTGGTGACCGGCGCGTCATCGGGTCTGGGCAACCGCTTCGCCCGGACCCTGGCCGCGGCCGGGGCCTCGGTGGCCGTGGCCGCCCGCCGGACCGACCGCCTCGAAGACCTGGCCAAGGAGATCACGGCGGCCGGCGGCACCTGCCTGCCGGTGACCCTCGACGTGACCGACCCGGCCTCCATCTCCGCCGCCGTCGACGCGGCCGAGAACGGTCTGGGACCAGTGACGATCCTGATCAACAACGCCGGGATCCCGGACGCCCAGCGGGCCCACAAGATGTCGGTCGAACTGGTGGACGCCGTGCTCGACACCAACGTCCGGGGCCCGTTCCTGTTGGCCACGGAGGTGGCCCGGCGCCTCATCGCCGCGGAGCTCCCCGGCCGCATGGTGAACATCTCCTCCATGGGGGCGTTCCACTACGGGGGCGGTGGCGCCGCCCTCTACTCGATCAGCAAGGCAGCCGTGAACCGGATGACCGAGGCCCTGTCGGTGGAGTGGGTGCGCTACGGCATCAACGTGAACGGCATCGCCCCGGGGGCGTTCGCCTCCGAGATGATGGACGGCATGATGGACCGGATCGGGGACTTCACCCCCACCCTGCCCCGCAAACGTCTCGGGAACCCGGCCCAGATGGACTCCACCCTGCTGTACCTGTGTGCCCCGTCGTCGGAGTTCGTGACCGGCACCGTCATCAAGGTCGACGACGGTCAACAGCCCCGCTGAGGGGCGGGCCCGTCGGCGCCGCCGTGGCTACCGCCGTATCAGCGTCAGCCCTACGACATGCGGCCGCCGACGGACAGGACTAGCAGGTCGCAATCGCAGGTAACCGGCTGGGTGAGGCACTGGAGCGGAGTGACCGTCGGACAGAGGGGGTCGGTGTCGTTGCGGAGCCGCCAGGTCAGGTCGTTCAGCTCGGTGCGGACCCGGGCCAGCTCCTCGAGCCCGAACCCGGTGCGACGTTCCACGTACTGCTGGATCCGGGCCGCGTCCAAGCGGAGATCCTCCCCGGCGTCGGTGAGCCTGATCTGCAACACCCGCTCGTCGCGGTCGTCCCGTTTGCGGCTGACGAGCCCGGAGTGCTCCATCCGCTTGACCACGGGCGACAAGGTGCCCGAATCGAGACTGAGGGCATCGGCCAGCTCTCGCATGCTCGTCTCCCCCCGCTCCCACAACACCAGCAACACCGTGTATTGGGTGTAGGTGATACCGACCTGCTCGAGCAACGGCCGATATACCGACACGATTGCTCTCGATGCATTGGCGAGGGCCACGCAGAGTTGATGGCCCAGCGATAGATGATCCTCGACCGTCACGCTATAAGTTTAGGCCGCTTTTACGCCGCTCGTAGCCTGAGGAGATTCAAAACCGGCGTGACCCTCGGCCCGTGTGCCATATTTCACAAATCTGCAGGGGTGATTCCGGCGCTTCAGCCGGCCCCACCCGCCCCACCGGTCCCGGGCCTGATCAGGGACAGGCGACGATCTGGCCGGCGTAGGCGAGACCGCCGCCGAATCCGAACAGCAGGACCGGCGCGCCGGCGGGAATCTCCCGGCGTTCCACCAGCTTGGAGAATGCCAGGGGCACGCTGGCCGCCGAGGTGTTCCCCGAGTCGATCACGTCGCGGGCAACCACGGCGTTGACGGCCCCGAGCCGATCCACGATCCGCTCGATGATCCGCAGGTTGGCCTGGTGGAGGACGACGCCGGCCAGATCCTCGGCGGCCACGCCCGCCGTCTCGCAGATCCGGCGCGCCACGTCGGCCATGTTGGTGGTCGCCCAGCGGTACACGGCCTGGCCGTCCTGGTCGAAGAGGTAGTCGGGGGGCTCGAGGCGAACCGCGCGACCCATCTCCGGGTCGGAACCCCACACCACCGGGCTGATCCCGGACTCGTCGGAGGCCTCCACCACCGCGGCCCCGGCCCCGTCACCCAGCAGGATGCAGGTGCGACGGTCCGACCAGTCGGTGAAGTCGGAGAACTTGTCGGCCCCGATGACCAGGGCCCGGGACGCGGACCCGACCGCCACGGCCTGGTCGGCCAGGGCGACGGCGTGGGTGAACCCGGAGCAGAACGTGTTGATGTCGATGGTGGCCGGCGACCCCACGCCCAGGGCGGCGGCCACGCGGGCCGCGTTGTTCGGTGAACGTTCCTTGGCTGTGGTGGTGGCCACCAGGACCATGTCGATGTCGTCGGCGTCGAGCCCAGCGTTGGCCAGGGCCTTCGCCCCGGCCTCGGTGGCCATGTCGGCCACCGACTCGTCCGGTCCGGCGATGTGACGGGTCTTGATACCAACCCGTCGCAGGATCCACTCCTCGTCGGTGTCGACCATCTCGGTCAGCTCGGCATTGGTGAGCACCCGGCTCGGTTGATGATGACCCAGTGCTTTCAACCGAGCCGCCTTCAGTCGAGCGGCCATCGATCCACCTCTCCAGCCGCATCGCTGAACGGCCGTCGTCTGCTGTCCCTCGTCACATGTGACTCCTGGTCCGGTGATCGGGGTTACATCTTGCCAGCGCTACCGGCCCACCGGTGGCACCGACACCGGGCGGTGCCATGCCCACCTCCGGGGACCGGCTCCGGGCCCACGGAGAAACGGCGGAAACCGGGCCGGGGCCGGACACCACGGGTGGACGCCGCTCCCCCACCGAGGGACGCTACCCGGGATCGCCACCGTCACCGCGGCGTGGGAACAGCCCGGATAACCGGCCGACGCCGCTACACCCGGTCGCTACGATCAGGCGATGTTGTTCCGCGATGCTCCGGCCCCGCCGTACACCGCGGTGATCTTCAGCTCGGTGCGTACCGATACCGGCTCCGGGTTGTCCGACGAGTCCGGCTACGAACGAACGGCCGCCCGCATGGACGAGCTGGCCGGCCGACAACCCGGCTATCTCGGGATCGAATCGGCCCGGGACCGGCACGGCTTCGGTATCACCGTGTCCTACTGGGTCGACGCCGACGCTGCGGCCGCCTGGAAGACGGTGGCCGAACACCGGGCCGCCCAGACCCTCGGCCGGGAACGCTGGTACACCGACTACCTGGTCCGGGTGTGCACCGTCGAGCGATCGTACGGCACGCCGGACCGGCCGACCTAGGAACGACCCGACCCCACCCGGCGCTTCCGTAGTATGCCCCTCCTCCCTCGTGGTGGGCCCGCCGGGGTTCGAACCCGGGACCGAGCGATTATGAGTGAGGTGCTGGCCATACGGGCCGTGCCGCTCAGTCCTGTGACCTGCGATTTCGTCCGACTCACCGTCCCGGCAGTATCGGCCGGTCCGGCGCGTTGCGGGAAAATTCTTGGATGGATTCTTGGATGCCGGCTCCAGCCGCGCCTGACGCAGTTGGCTGAAACGAGCAACTCCCTAGGTGGCTGGTGTTTTTCGGGCACGTAGGTGCTCGCGATTGGTGGGGTGGTCTGGGAGACTGGCGGCTATGAACGCGTGGCTGTTGGGGCTGGGTCGGTGACGGCGGGGTCGAGCCCGCAGCAGTCGAGTTTGTTGAAGGGCACCGGGTTCGTGGGGGACCGGATCCCGGACGACTCGATCTTCGCGGTGCTGCACCGTGACGGGCACCGGCTCTTCCCTGATGAGATGTTCGCTGATCTCTACAAGGCGACGGGTCGACGGTCGGTGCCCCCGCAGATCGTGGCCACGGTGATGGT
>JBKECK010000019.1:0-156343 GCA_047974625.1 Acidimicrobiales bacterium | reverse complement strand
GTTCGTCGAGGACTTCGTGGCCGCCTGGGACAAGGTCATGAACCTGGACCGGTTCGACCTGGCCTAACGATGAGGCCTTGGCCGAAGAGTCGGTGGTTAGCGATGAGGCCTTGGCCGAAGAGTCGGTGGTTAGCGATGAGGCCTTGGCCGAAGAGTCGGTGGTTAGCGATGAGGCCTTGGCCGAAGAGTCGGTGGTCAGCGATGAGGCCTGGGCCGAAGAGTCGGCTGGCGCCGGTGCAGTGCTACCTACGGGGGGTTGACGCCTGGAGCGTCGACCCCCCAAGGGTGGCGGCCACGACCCGATGACCCCCGGGACCGGACGGTGTCGCTGACCAGGAGGAAGGAACCTCATGACCCCCACCTCACCCGTGCCGGGCCCCGCCGCCGGTCGTTCCGGGGCGGTGATCACCGCCGACGACAAGCTGCCCGTGGTCCGGATCACCCGGGACTTCCGGGCCACGCCGGCCCAGTTGGTGCGGGCCCACCTCGACCCGGAGCTGTTCGTTCGGTGGGTGGGCCCCGACGGTCTCACCATCCGGATCGTGGCCTGGGACGCCCGCGACGGGGGCGAATGGCGGTACGTGGCCTCCCGGGGCGACGAGGAGTATCGGTTCCGGGGCTGCTTTCACCAGATCACCGACAGCCGCATCGTCCAGACCTTCACCTTCGAGGGCATGCCGGACGAGGTGGCCTTGGAGACGCTCCGGTTCGAGGTTATCGGCGGTGGCGTCACCCGTCTTCACGCCCAGTCCCTGGTGGACAGTTTCGAGAGCCGGGACGCCTGGCTGGCCTCGGGCATGGAGAGCGGCGTGGACGAGGGATACGCCAAGCTCGACGCTCTTCTCGCGGCCGGGCTCGATCCGGGGCCGCGCCTCGGACCCCTCGGTCCGGCCGAACGGCACCGGGCGGTGGCGGCCCGGTTCGCCTCCGTCGTCGACCAGGTCGACGACTGGTCGGCCCCCACGCCGGTGCCGGAGTGGCGGGCCCTTGATGTCGTCGACCATCTCGTCACCTGGTTCCCGGCCTTCCTGGCCGCCGGTGGCGTCGACCTGCCCGACGGTCCGTCGAGCGACACCGATCCCGCTGGGGCGTGGCGGGCCCGGAGCGCGGCGATCCAGAACCTGCTCGACGACCCGGACCGGGCCGCCTCCGGGTTCGAACACCCCCTGGCCGGCGCCCATCAGTTCGCCGAAGCCGTCGACCGGTTCTACACCTCCGACGTCTACATGCACACCTGGGATCTGGCCCGCGCCGTCGGGGCCGAGCCCGGCCTCGACCCCGCGTTCGCCGCCGAGCTCCTGGCCGGCCTGGTTGAGATCGAGGACCTGCTGCGGTCGTCGGGGCAGTATGGCCCACCGGTGAATGTGGCCACAGACGCCCCTCCGGTCGAACGGCTCATGGCCTTCGTCGGCCGCGACCCCGATTGGGCGCCGACCCTGTGACCAGGAAATATCCGGGATGCCGGACCGGCCGGGCCGGCGACGGGAGGCACCGGTGACGGAGGGCACCTTCCATCAAGTGGCGGCCACGCCCGCCGACGTGACGAGGTCAGAGCGGCGTGATTCGACAGACTGACGTGAGATGAACAACGACGCAGACGACGACCGCCCACCGTGGCGGCCCCGGCGGGCGGTGGAGGCCGACCCGACCTGGACGGACGTGCCGGACCCGTTCCTCTCCGGACCCGACGTGCCGGCCTACAACCCGTGGGATCGTCCCCGGAAGCCGTGGCTCGACATACCGGTCGCCCTGCTCGTCGGCCTGGTGGCGATCGCCGTCAGCGTCGGCCTCCGGTCCCTGACGCTCTCGTCGACCGTGCTCGGGGTGCTGGTCGGGTTCCTGGCCGGGGTCAGACGGGCCGGCCTGCGGGACATCCGCCGGGCCCTGGCCGAGCAGTGGGCGATCACCAGTCCCGGCCCGGTGGGCGGCGTCGCCTTCCACGAGCTCTACATGCGGCGCCGCAAGCACAAGGGCGACCACTTCCGCGGCCAGCACTGATCGAACCGGACCCGTTCGTCGACGATGAGTCGATCGGGGGTGACGGGCGGGATCGGGCCGGGACGTTCAGATCCTCACCGTCAGGCCAGGACGTCCACCAGCAGCTGGAGCGTCTGTTCCCGGGCCGGCGACCCGTCGGCCGGGGTCCCGGCCGTGGCCCCCGCCACCGGGTGGACCATGACCTCATCCACACCGAACTGCTCGGCCAGCTCGACCACCTGCTTCGCCGCGTCGTGGGGTGGGCCCACGATCCACGACTCGGTCACGGGGGCGGCGGCCCGTCGCTGGTCCGGACCGAGGGTCTGCTCGGCCTCCTCGACGGTGAGCTGGGGCCCGAACGGTCCACCGGACCGGAGACTCAGCATCGAGTGCAGGTGGGGTAGGACCAGCCGGTTCGCCTCGGCCTCGGACTCCGCCACCACCGCGTTCACGGTCAGGAAGGTGCGGGGCTCGGGGTACGCCTCCGATGGCCGGTAGCCCTGGCGGTAGAGGGCCAGGGCCTCGGCGGTGCCATGCCCGGAGAAATGGTGGGCGAACACGTAGGGGAGGCCCCGCTCGGCGGCCAGTTGGGCGGAGTAGTCCGAGGAGCCCAGCAGCCACAGGGCCGCCGTCGACGTCGCCTTCGGGGTGGCGTGGAGCACATGGACCTGCCGGCCCAGGTCGATGCCGACCCCGTCGGGCGACATCATTGCCGCCACCTGATCGACGTACTGGGGGAATCTGGCCACGGCGTCGTCCCCGGTGTTCCCGTTGCGGAGGGCCCAGCTCGTCACCCCGTCGGTGCCGGGGGCCCGACCGATGCCGAGGTCGATCCGGCCCGGGTGGGCGGCTTCGAGGAGGGCGAACTGCTCGGCCACGGCCAGGGGGGCGTGGTTTGGGAGCATGACACCCCCCGAACCCACCCGGATCCGTCCGGTGGCGGCGGCCAGCATGGCGATGATGACGGGAGGGTTGGTGGCGGCGACGGCGGGCACGTTGTGGTGTTCGGCCACCCAGTAGCGGTGGTAGCCGAGGTCGTCGGCCAGCCGGGCCAGGGATACGGAGGCGGTAAGGGCGTCGCTGGTGGTCTGATCGGTACGGACCGGGACCAGGTCGAGGACGGAGAGCGCGGGAGCGGGCACGGTTGGGCAACCGGTCAGAGCCGCCGGCAAGTCCCGCCCGGCCGCCGTTGCCATGTGTCGTTGGTCACCGGCGCACCACCGAGTAGCTGACCACCCGTTGCATCACGTCCGGATCGGCCTTATCGACCGAGCCGGCGTCGACGGGGGGTTCGGGGTCGTACTCGATGAGGAGCTGGGCCGCCTCTGCCGCGGTCCGGTCCACCAGCAGCTCGACCAGGCGCAGGGCCATGTCGATGCCGCTGGACGCTCCGGCCGCGGTGATGATCCGCTGGTCGAGGTGCTCCACCACCCGTTGACGGCTGGGGATCGCCCCGGTCCGGCCCAGTACCTCCATGGCCCCCCAGTGGGTGGTGGCGCTGAGGCCGTCCAGCAGCCCGGCAGCCCCCAGCACCAGTGACCCGGTAGACACCGAGGCGGTGAAGCGGGTGGTGGGGTGGGCGGCCCGGATCCAGTCGAGCACCGACTCGTCGGTCATCTGCTTCCGGGTGCCGATCCCGCCGGGGAAGACGATGACGTCGGGCCGGTCGACCTCGGCGAAGGTGGCGTCCCGGGTGAGCCCGAGAAAACCGTTGTCGGTCCGGACCTCGCCCCGTTCGTGGCCGACGAACACGACGTCGAGCTCGGGGACCCGTTGGAGGACCTCGTAGGGGCCGACCGCGTCCAGGGCGGTGAACTCGGGGAAGAGCGGTATGGCGATCTGTAGAGCCACGGAGGCCTCCAGCGTGTCCGCGGGTCGGGTTGACGACCGGTTGGTGGGTTGATCGGAGACTCGGGGGAGTAGCTGAACCGAAACGGTGGCGCGCCACCGGGCCGGCCCGGTGGGAGGCTAGGACGGGCGGGTCCGGTAGCGGGGGCGGCGGGGGCCGTCGCCGAACTGGCGGCCGTCGCGGAACGTCGGATTGGTGTCGGGGCGGCCCTGGCGGCTCGACCATCGCCAGGTGAGCGAGATGCGTTCGTCACGGGTCGGATCCGGCGGCACCCCGTGGAGCCAGTCGCGTTGGCAGGCGCCACCCATCACCAGGAGGCCGCCCCGGCCGGGGGTGAGCACGATGTCGTCCGGGCCGTCGCCGGCCGGGATGCCGTCTGGGACCTGCGGCCCCGGTCGGCGGGGCCGGAACACGAACGGCCGCCGGGCACCGAGCACCATGATGGCGATGAGGGTGTCGTCGAGCCACCGGAGCTCCCGGTCACCGTGGAGGCCCTGGAAGTCGTCGCCGTCCCGGTAGAGGATGGCGGCCACCCCGCTCCAACGGACCCGGTACCGGGACTCGAGGTGGAGCTCGGTCTGGCGGAGGAGGGGATCGCCGTCGGCCCGGAGGCCGGCCGAGAGGCGTTTCTCCGGGACGTACCGGTCGTAGCGGAGCACCTCGGTGGCCTGCCAAGCGGTGGTGGGGCGGATCCGGGCGAGCTCGGCGTCGGGATCGCGCACGAAGCCGGTCACGAGCTCCACCCAGGAGTCGTGGCCGAGCGGGCGCCGCTGGGGGGCGACCGTCCGGTCGATCGACAGGCCGGCACCGGCCGTCATGACTCCTCCGGCAACGCGCCTGGCGCGGATCGGGTGCGGGCCAGCATCGTCCACCAGTGTGGCGCGGCGCCACCACGATGCCGTCCGATTCGGGAGGTGGCGTCCGGGGCGTCGGGGCTAGGGTTCGGGCTCCGAACCGTCCCCGGGGCCCGTCGCCCCGGCCACCCCGAGAGGAGCAAGCCGATGACCTGGTGGCAGGCCGTGCTCCTGGTGGCCGGGGGCCTCTTCGCCGGTGGTGTCAACGCCATGGCCGGTGGCGGCTCGACCCTGACCGTGCCCCTCCTGGTTCTGGCCGGCGTGCCCGGCAATGCGGCCAACGGTTCCAACCGGGTGGGGATCCTCACCTCGAACGCGGCCGCCGCCGCCTCGTTCCGGCGGTTGGGTGTGAACGGGTTGGCCCATATCGGGCCGGTGATCGTGCCGGTGGTGGCCGGCTCGCTCGTGGGTTCGATCGCCATCGGCCGCCTCACCGACGACGCCTTCGAAACCCTGTTCGGTTTCCTCATGATCCCCCTGATCATCCTGTCCATCCGGAAACCCCAGGTCCGCAACGACGGCCGCGCCTGGTCCCAGGGGGTGACCATGGCCGTGTTCTTCGGCGTCGGCCTCTACGGTGGCGCCGTCCAGGCCGGCCTCGGGCTGGTGATGCTGGCCGCCCTCACCCGTTCCGGCTACGACCTCGTCACCGCCAACCACATCAAGGTGATCGTCAACTTCGTGATCACGGCCGTCGCCCTGCCCGTGTTCCTGTTGCGGGGTGAGGTGCGCTGGATACCCGCCTTGCTGCTGGCCGTCGGCCTCACCGCCGGGGGCTGGCTCGGGGCGAGGATGGCGGTGCAGGGCGGCGACCGGCTCATCCGGGTGGTCATGGTTCTGGCCACGATCGCTCTCGCCGGGCGCCTACTGGGGCTCTACTGACGGCGGGGTGCCCGACCGGCCGAGCGGGTCGCCGGCGGGGCCGGGCGGTCCGGGGCCGGCGAGGTCCTCAGCCTCGGGGGCGGATGGCGGGCTGGACGGGACGGCCGACGAGCTCGGTTTCGATGCCGTTATCGAGGGCCCGCCGGTACACCAGCCCCGCCTCGTACACGGCGTCGGCCGTGGCCTCGATGTCGTCATCGGTCAGGGCCGTGCTGACCACGAACGAGGGTGCGATGACCCCCCGTTTGAGCAGTTCGGCCATGAACAGGGTCCGGAACGGTTGTGAACGTTGGCCGTCACCGTCGAGGGTGGCGTGGATCAGGTTGGCCGGATTGCCCACCACCCGGAGGTGGTCGGCCACCCCAGCGGCCTCGATGGCGTTGGTGGCCCGCTCGGCCAGGCTCGTCCCGATCCGCTGCAGCTCGGCCGGCACGTTCTCGGTGAAGTGGGTGTCGATCACGGCCAGGGCCGCGGCCAGGGCGTGGGTCTCGGCCCCGTGGGTGGTGGACAGGAGGAAGACCCGTTCCTCGTCGTGGTCGAACCCGCCCAGGCGCATGTACCGGCGCCGACCGGCCAGGGCCGAAACCGAGAACCCGTTACCCAGGGCCTTGCCGAAACAGACCAGATCGGGTTCCGCCCCCAGCTGGGGGTGGAACGCCCCGGTGGCCAGGCGGAATCCGGTGATCATCTCGTCGATGATCATGAGCACCCCGTGCTCGTCGCACAGGCGGCGGAGGCGGCTGAAGTAGTCGGGGGAGGGGACCACCGCGGTCATCGGTTCGAGGACGATGGCGGCCACCTCCCCGGGGTGGGCCTCGAACAGGGCCTCGGTCTCGTCGAGGTCGCCGTAGGCGAACGACAGGGTCTGATCCCGGGTTCGCTTGGGTACCCCGGCCGGCATGGCGCCCGCCCCGATGAACCAATCGTCGGTGGAGAAGAACGGATGGTCCCGGCAGATGGCCACCAGGTCCCGCCCGGTGGCCGCCCGGGCCAGTTTGACCGCAGCGGTGGTGGCGTCGGACCCGTTCTTGGCGAACTTGACCATGTCGACGTCGCCGGCCACCCCAAGGAGGGCCGAGGCCGCGTCGAGCTCGATGGCGGAGGGGCGAACGAAATTCGACCCGTCGGCCAGCACGGCGGTGACCGCGGCCAGCACCCGGGGGTGGGCGTGACCAAGGGCCACGGAGCGGAGCCCGGCACCGAACTCGATGTACTCGTTGCCGTCGACGTCCCAGACGTGGGCACCGGTGCCGTGGGCGATGACCGGGGCCATGTCCTCCGGGTACTGGTCGGCCGCCTTGGCGTAGGTGTGGGCCCCGCCGGGCACGATCGCCTCCAGCCGGCGGGTCAGCTCGATGGAGCGGTCGAAGGTGCGGGGCGTGGCGCGAGCTGACATCGTTCGGAACCTACCCGGGCCCTCCCGCCGTTCGGGTTACACCGACCCGCCAGCGGGGCCGATTTGGGTATGGCCGCCCAGGCGCCGCCCGGCCGAGTCGGCCAGCCCGGTTGGGTGTGGCTACCCAACTGGGCTACGGCGGTTCACCCGCGGAAGGGGGCCCGTCGGCCTACGGTAGGGCCCTGGGTGTACTTCCGTCGGGGGATGAGCCGAGACGGGTGGGGTTGAGTTCGGCCCGATCGGCCGCGGCCTGACCGGCCAGCCATCCGTGCCGGTCGGTGACCATCGTGGCTCGAGACCGTGTCAGATGGGGGAACCGCTCCACCACGGCCTGCTGCACCGCCTGGCTCCGCTCGGCCAGCACCGGCAACAGCTGCCCTCCGGGCCCGACGCCCGGGCCGGCGGCGTCGCCGATGTCGCGCCCGACCTCGTCCTCGATCCGGCGGTTGACCTCGTCCAGGCGCACCCCGATCCGCTGGGCGTAGGCGTGGAGGAACGACGACCGGTACCCCCGGCTCCGGCGCCGGTCGCCGGCCCCGGCGGCAGCGCCCACCTGTTCCAGCTCGCGCTGGGCCTGGACCAGTAACGAGGTGTACAGCGTCTCGCAGAAGAAGACGTCGGAACGGAAGCCGACCACGGTGGCCAGCCCGTAGGGTTCGAGGCTGACGGTCTGGCACCGTGACGCCGCCGAGACCACGGCCAGTAGGCTCACCTTGGCCTTGGCGTAGGGATCGTCGATGGGGAGCCGAACCGAGATCGGCCGCCCCGAGCCGTCGGCCCGGGCCCAGACCAGGGCCTCGTCGATGGAGTGGCGGGCCATCAGCTCCTGGGCCTTGGCCGTGAACGTCTCCGCCTCGGCCGCGTAGGGGGTGGATTCGGCCTGGGCCAGCAGTTGACGGACCTTGGCCAGTACCGGGGAGGCTTCCTCGCCGGCGAGATCGACCATCGAGGCGGTGCCCGACGGTGCGCCCGGGGGCGGGATCAGCACCTCGAGCGGACCCAGCTGGGCCACGACCCGGACCGTTTCGGCCGCGGCTGTCAACACCACCGGCCACGCTCCGTCGCGGCCCATCCAGTGCGCCAGCTCGGGGCCTGCCAACCAGCCGGGCCGGGTGCCGGGCCCGTCGGGGGTCACCGGGGGCAGGTCCAGACCGTCCAGGTGGGCCTGCCACCGGGGGTGGACGGTGCCGGGATCCCGCCGGGCGTGGTCGACGGCGATCGCGGTTCGGGCCAGCGTGGCCGCCCGTTTCGACCCGGCGCGCCGGACCTGGCGGATCACCTCCCCCGGTCGCCAACCGGAGCGCCACAGGTGGTCCAGGCCGACGTCCAGTCGTCGTTCCAGGCGGGCCGCCACCCGGCCGGGTGGTCGGCCCTCGAGTAGAGCAAGGAGACGGGGCGGGATCGGAGCCCCCGGTGGCGCGGAACACACGGCGGCCAGCAGGTCATCGACGTCGGGTGGGGCCGTCCGCCCTCGCCGCGGCCGGGTCATCGGTGGTTCCCCCCGACTCGAACCCCAGCATCGTCAACGGCCCTGACCCAAATGAGCCCGGCCCCACCGGTTCGATAATATGCGTTCATATACGTTAATAGTACTCCGAATGCTCGGATCTACCTCAGATCGGTGGGGTGCGGGGCCCGGGCATCACCCGGTCAGGGTAGGGTCCGGTCCAACCTGGACGAGTCGTTTACCGGTGCCGGCGCCGCCCAACATGCCGACGAAGACGGTGGGCACGGCGTCGATGCCCACCTAGATGTCCTGGTGGTACACCACGGCCCCGTCGGCCAGCCAGCGACCCATCCTGGCCCGGAACTCGGGCAGCCGGTGGGTGTGGTCGTAGATCGAGAACCCGGTCATGGTGGCCCGCTGGCGGAGCATGGCCATGATGTTGGTCAACCCCGGGCCGGCTTCGGAGTAGGTGGAGATCTGACCGCACACGGGGATCCGGGCGTGGGGGTTGAGCCGGGCCAGCACCGCATCGAGCGTGGCCCCGCCCACATTGTCGAAGTACACGTCGATGCCGTCGGGGCAGTGTCGGTCGAGGCCGTCGCCCACCTCCACGGTACGCCGGTTGAAACAGGCGTCGAACCCGAGCTCCTCCTCCACGTAGCGGCACTTGGCCTCCGATCCGGCGCTTCCTACTACCCGGGCTCCGGCCAGGCGGGCCAGCTGTCCGGCGATCGACCCCACCGCCCCCGCCGCGGAGGACACGTACACGGTGTCGCCGGGAACGGGCCGGCCCAGATCGACCATGCCCACGTAGGCGGTCAGACCCGGCATCCCGAGCACCGAGATGGCGTAGGAGATCGGGCCGGCGTCGAGGTCCACCCGTTCCAGGCCCGCGGCCCCGGGCACCAGGGTGTACAGCTCCCACCCTAGGAAACCCCAGACCACCGTGCCCGGGGGCCAGGCCGGATTGGCCGAGGCGGCCACCACACCGACCACCCGGGCGGTCACGGGCTCGTCGAGCGGGAAGACGGTGTGGATCCGGCCCACCAGGTACGGATCGCACGACAGGTAGACGTTGCGGACCACCACGTCGCCGGGGCCGGGCTCGGGCACGGCGGTCTCGTCCACCCGGAACAGGGCCTCGGTGATCGGGCCGTCGCCCCGGCCGGCCAGGAGGACCCGTCGGTTCACGGCGGGGGTCGGATCGTCGACCGGATCGGGATGGGGTGGCCGGTGGGCATCTGGGTCGGGCATGGCCCATGGTGACCCACCCGGTCCGTACGGCTCCACCCGGCCCGTCCACAGGGAGGTGGGGCCCGTACCGGAGGGAGTGATTTTCCGACCCCCCACGGTCGCGGTACCGTCGGCGGTGTGACCGGTGACCCCGACGGGTGTGTCTTCACCGACGATGTTCGCGCCTTCCTGACCCGACACCTGCACGCGGTGCTCGCCACGCACACCGTCGACGGCCGGATCTCCCAGTCTGTGGTGTGGTTCGCCCTCGACGGCGACACGGTGTGGCTGAGCTGCTCGCCCCGGTCGCTGAAGGTGCGCCATATCCGGAAACGGCCCGACGTGTCCCTGCTGGTCCTCGCCCCCCACGGCGGATCGTACGTCCGGATCGACGGGACGGCCAGCGCGGAGCGGACCGTCAGTGACGAGGCTAGACACCAGCTCGTCGTCCCCTACCAGGGGGCCGAGGCCGACTTCTGGTTGGCCGAGCACACTCTGGAGGAACCCAACGTCCGGGTCACCATCGTGCCGTGCCATGTGGTCAGCGTCGGCCTGTAGGTCGGCCGTCCCCACCGGCGATGGGCGTGTGGTCCGATTGGTGGTGATCCAATCGGGGAATGGTCCGATCGGACCATTCGGGTGAACCACCGGAATCGACCGGTCGACAACCCGCACCATCGACACCCCTGTCTCAACCACCGGTCGTACGGGTCCGACGAGTCGGCGGCGCGGGTCCAGAGCCCGGGCCGTGACCCTGGCCTGCCTGGTGCTGATCGCTGCCCTCACCGTCGGTCCGTTCGTCAGCCCCGCCCCGGCGGCCGCGGCGTCGTGCACCATCGGTGCGCCCGACGCTGCGTACGCGGCCACGGTGGAGGGCTCCGCCCTCGACGCCCGCAGCTGGCGTCTCTACCAGGCCTACTTCCTGCGCCAGCCCGATCCGGTGGGCCAGGCCTACTGGCTGGGCCAGATGCGGGCCGGGCTCTCCCTCGGGTCGATGTCGTACCTGTTCGAACGCTCGGCCGAGTTCGAAGCCCGCTACGGCCGCGTCGACAACGGCGGCTTCCTCAACCTCGTCTACGCCAACGTGATGTGCCGCCCACCCGACCCGGACGGTTTCGGCTACTGGCTCGACCGGCTGAACCGGGGCCTCGTCAACCGGGGCGATCTGATGCTGCTGTTTTCCGAATCAGCCGAATTCCAGCTCCGCACCGGGACCCACTGGTCACTGTTCACCGACCCGGACAGGGCCACCCTGGCCACCGAGGGGTACGAGACCCACTCCCTGCCCGGCGGCCAGTTCCTCCTGGTCGACTACAGCCGGGTCGACTTCCGGGCCAGTCGTGCCCGCTGCTCGGTGGCCTCGATCAACGGCAACTGGTTGACCCCGGCCGACTCCCGGACCCCGGTCCCCATCGGGTTCGCGGTGATCGACGGCCAGCAGCTCCCCGGCAGCTACAACCGCGACGACCGGGGCGTGTTCGGCGAGCGCATCCGCCCCAACGGCCCCGACGTCGAACGCACCTACCCTTATCCGACGATCACCAACCTGAACTCCAACCTGGAGGCCAAGGGGGACCGGGTCCTGGAGAGCTGGCGGATGTGGCTGCCGGCCGACGCCGGCTACGCCCCACCCCCGGTCGACAACCCGTCGGAGTGGCGGTGGGCGGCCGCCGGCATCCCCCTCCTGGTCAACGGCCAGGTGTGGGACGGCTGGCCGAGGGTGCCCACCGACGACTACACCCACTACACCCTCCGCCACAGTTTCGTTGCCTTCGGCAAGACCACCAACCTCCTGGCCTTTGGCACCACCACCGGCCTCAACTCGGGTGGGCTGATCTGGTGGGCTCAGGCGAACGGCTACGAGGACCTGATCAAGTTCGACGGTGGAGGCTCGGCCGAGCTCAACGTCGGCGGTCGCGCCCGGGTGGCCGGCACCGGCCGCGCCATCCCCCTCTGGCTGGGCATCGGCTGCTGAACCTCCCCGCCCTCCGGCGGCCACGGTGGATCACCCCGGCCGCCCTACCCTGGGGCCGATGACCGGTTCTGACGCCGCCGTGGACGGCCTGACCCAGCTGGGTCAGGCCACCGAGACCTCGGCCTCCCCCGCGGAGGCCACCCTGGAACGGGTGCCCAACCCCCACCCCGACACCGACTACGTGGCCCGGTTCACCGCACCCGAGTTCACCTCCCTCTGCCCGGTGACCGGACAGCCCGATTTCGCCCACCTGGTCATCGACTACGTGCCCGACGCCTGGTTGGTCGAATCGAAGTCCCTGAAGCTGTACCTGGGCTCGTTCCGGAACCACGGGGCGTTCCACGAGGACTGCACGGTGGCCATCGGTCGGCGCCTGGTGGACGAGCTGGGTCCCCGCATGCTCCGCATCGGCGGCTACTGGTATCCCCGGGGCGGCATCCCCATCGACGTGTTCTGGCAGTCGGGTGAACTCCCGGCCGGGCTCTGGCTGCCCGATCAGGGGGTCGCGCCCTACCGCGGTCGCGGCTGACCCACCGCCCCGTCGGGCCCGCGCCCCGGGTGGTCCGGGGGCGTGACCGACTGGGGGACGGATCAGATCTCCTCCAGGACCTGCTGGTCGAGGACGTCGGCGAACCGGGCCCGGGCCTGCTCCCGCAGGGCGAGGGTGTGCTGGGTCGGGAACATCCCGTCGGTGGGGGTGCTCTCCGAGAGCAGGAGGCGGGCCAGGGTGGCCTTGTGGACCTCGGTGGGGCCGTCGGCCAGGCCCATGTGGAACGACTCGATGACCATGCCGGCGAAGGGCATCTCGTTGGAGACGCCGAGGGAGCCGTGGATCTGCAGAGCCCGGGCGGCCACGTCGTGGTAGACGCGGGGCATGAGGGCCTTGACGGCCGAGATGTCCTTGCGGACCCGCTTGTAGTCCTGGTAGCGGTCGATCTTCCAGGCGGTCTGGAGTACCAGCAGCCGGAAGCACTCGATGTCGATCCACGACTGGGCCACCATGTCCTGGACCATCTGCTTGCGGCCCAGCATCTCCCCCTGGGTGTGGCGGCTGACCGCCCGCTCGCACAGCATCTCGAACGCCTTCGACACCTGGCCGACAGTGCGCATGGCGTGATGGATGCGGCCTCCGCCGAGGCGGGTCTGGGCCACGACGAACGCCCCACCCCGGTCACCGAGCATGTTCTCCTTCGGGACCCGGACGTCGCGGTAGGCCATGTAGGCGTGGCTGCCCTCCCGATCGGCCTGGTAGCCGAGGGCGACGTTGCGCATGATGTCGATCCCCGGGGTGTCGGCGGGCACGAGGAACATCGACATCTGCTGGTAGGGCGGGTTGTCGGGGTCGGTGACGGCCATGACGATGAAGAAGTCGGCGTAGCGGGCGTTGGACGAGAACCACTTCTCCCCGTTGATGACCCACTCGTCCCCGTCCAGCTCGGCCCGGGTGGTGAACACCTTCGGGTCGGCCCCGCCCTGGGGCTCGGTCATCGAGAAGCAGGAGACCATGTCGTTGCGCAGCAGGGGCTCCAGGAACTCCTTCTTCTGCGAATCGGTGCCGTAGTGGGCCAGGATCTCGCTGTTGCCCGAGTCGGGGGCCTGGCAGCCGAACACCATCGGCCCACACTTGGCGGTGCCCAGGATCTCGTTGAGCAGGCCGAGCTTCACCTGGCCGTAGCCCGGGCCGCCCAGGTCCGGGCCGAGATGGCAGGCCCACAGACCCCGTTCCCTGACCTTCTCCTGCAACGGCGGGATCAGCTCCTGGCGGATCGGATCCTTGAGGTCGTAGGGGGAGGCGATGACGTGATCGAGGGGGAGGATCTCGGTGTCGACGAAGTCGCGGACCCAGTCGAGTTCGGCCTGGTAGTCGGGATCGGTCTCGAAGTTCCAGCTCATGGTGGCCAGCCTGGCAGCCCCACCGGGCGATGGTCGAGCCGGCGACCACGGTCACACCGGCCCGGCGGTGGCGGCCCGACCGAAGGCGGTGACGCTGCCCCGGTAGCCCCAGCCGCCCCATTCCGACGGCCGGACGTCGATCACCTCGGCCCGGACGATGCGGTCCAGGGCGATGTGGGTCGAGACCACGGGCACCACCCCGTAGTGCACGGTCAGGCCGTCGCGGTCGATCCAGACCGTCACGGAGGCCAACACCAGCATGACCAACGGCAGCACCACACCGACGAAGGCCCACGGCGAGGCGAGCAGGCCGGCCATCACCACCGCCACCAGGAGGAGGCCGGCCGCGATGACCTGCCACCGGATGGCCAGGTGGCCAGTCCACACCACCCGCTCGGCTGGCTGGAGGGCGAGGGTGGGAGCGGTGGACGGGTCGAGGGTCGGCGGTGGGTCGACCCGGAGGTCCCGGGCGGCCCGGGCCGCTCCCACGCCGGCACCGAGCGAGACCACCAGCACCGCCAGGGCGGAGAGGGGGGAGAGCCGGGCGTCGGTCCAGGACGTGACGCCCCGCTGGCTCCAGGTCGTGACCAGACCGGTGGCGGCGAAGGTGGCGCCCACCAGGGTGGTGGTGCCGGCGATGGTCATCCAGGTGGTCACCGGCCAGCGCCGCCCCCACCAGGCGGTCACCGTCGCTCCCACCAGCCCGATGGCCGTGCCGCCCAGGGTGAGGGCGAGGAAAGCGGTACGGCTCATGGTGTCGTCGGGGTCGCCTCGGAAGGTGAAGTGGGTGGCCAGGGGATCGGGCCCGGCGTTGGCCCACACCGCCACCACCGCGCCCATGGCCACTAGGGCGAGGGGCACGGCGACGCCGAGGACGAGTCGAGCAGTTCGTGCGGTCATAGTTGAGCCTCCACTAGTCGGATGATCTCCTGGTCGGGCACGCCGGCCCGTCGGCCTTCGACGACCAGGCGATGGGCCAGGTCGGCCAGGTCGGCCAGGCGGGGGGCGGTGGTGGTTACGATCGTGCCCCGACCCCGTCGGACTTCTACCAGACCCTCCTGCTGGAGGGTCTGGTAGGCCCGGAGCACGGTGTGCAGGTTCATGTCCAGCGACCGGGCCAGCTCGCGGCCCGACGGCAGCCGATCACCGGGGGCGGGGTCGCCGGCGGCGATGGCGGCTCGGAGCTGTCCGGCCAGCTGCTCGTGCAGCGGGACCGACGATCCGGTGTCCACTCGAAGAATCATTGTTCTATTACTACCCGAATAACGACTGGGCGCAACCGGGTAGGTGGCCGCTGGCCCGCCGGATGGGGCCGGATGGCCTGTACAGACCCGGTGTCGATCCGCCGATGCTGGTTCCATCATGGTCAGCAGCGACGAGCACACCGACGAGCGCACCCACGAACCCACCACCCGTCACGCCCCGGAACGAGGGGCGAGCCTGGTTGAATACGTCCTGCTGGTGGGTCTGATCGCCCTCGTGTGCGTCGCCTCGGTCAGCCTCCTGGGCGACGCGACCGTTACTCCCTATTCGTCGGTCACCACCGAGCTCGACCGCTGAGCCGACCGCAGCACCGTGCGCACCGGCAGGTGGTCGCTGAGCGAGGCCAGGCGCCCGTCCGGCGTCGGGACCTCACACTCCACCGGTCGGAATCGACGATTGGCGAGCACGTAGTCGAGGCGGTGGTCGGGCTCCCGTCCGAACCGTGACCCGGGGCCCCAGTGGGTGCACCCCGTCCCCTGACCCGGATCCCAACAATCGGACCACCCGGCCCGGCCGACGACGGAACCTAGTTCGTCCAGGTCCCGCACGTTCAGGTCGCCCACCACCACGTCGGCCCGGGTGGCCCCGACCCGGGCCAGTTCCCGCCGTCGCCACTCCCCGTCGGTGGCGGCCGGGGAGAGGTGGGTACTGGCGAACCGGACTGGTGCGTCCGCCACCGCCACGTCGGCCACCACCGCCACCCGCCGCCGGGACCGGACCGGTAGGGCCGGCCGCAGCACCAGAACCCGCCGGCCCGACAGGGGATACCGGCTGAGGATGGCCACCGTCTCGGGCCAGGCGATCACCGGCCAGTGCTTGAACGCCCAGACCACCCGCCAGCGGGGGCCCAGCCGCCTGGTCAGGGCCACGGCCTGGTGGCGCTGGACCTCCTGGAGGCCGACCAGATCCGCCCCCATCCCGGTCAGCACATCGGCGGCCGCGCCCACGTCGAGCCCGGCCCGACCCTGCACGTTCCAGGTCACCACCGTCAGCTCCGTCAGCTCCGTCGGGTCCGCCACGGAGCCAGCATGGCGGACCCGGGCCCGTATCCCGCCCGCGGCCGTCACCCCGGCCCGGTCAGCGGCCCGTCCAGGTGGGCGGTTCTCCCGAACCAGCGGCGGCCCGGAAGGCGGCGGCGTCCTCAGTGGCCCCAGCCACCCTGCGCATGGTCTCACCGAACCGGATGGCTTCGGCGAAGGGCATCTCCTGGCCCCGGCGGGCGATCTCCTTGGTGGCCCGCACCGCGAGCGGGGCGCACCGGTCGATCAGTCGCTGGGCGGCGCCCTCGGCCTCCTTCATCAGGTCGTCGTGGGGCACGACCTTGGCCACCAGGCCGAGCTCCTTGGCCCGCTGGGCGTCGATGCGATCTCCCCACAACAACAGCTCCATCGCCCCCTGCCAGCCGATCATCCGGGGCATCCGGACCGCGCCTTGGACCGTGGGGACCCCGAGCTGGACCTCCGGGAAGCCGAACTCGGCCCGCTCGCTGGCGATGACCAGATCGCACGAGGCGATCATGGTGAGGCCGAACCCGATGGCGTAGCCGTTGACCGCGGCGATCACCGGCTTCCAGATCTCCTTGCCGCTCTCCAACGAGGTGAAGCTGGGGACCTCCCAGAACGAATGGTCGTCGTTGCCGACCGCCGAACCGGGCGATTTCAGGTCGGCGCCGGCGCAGAACGCCCGGCCCGCCCCGGTCACGATGGCCACCCAGGCCTCGTCGTCGGTGCGGAGCTGCTCCCAGGCGGCGTTGAGATCCTGCCGGAGCTCGCCGTTGATGGCGTTGAGCGCCTCCGGCCGGTTGTAGGTGATGGTGGCGATATGGCCCTGACGGTCGTAGGTCACGGTTCCGGGCATGATGGCGTCCCCCTGTGGTGCCGGGGACGGTGCGGTCACCGCCCCGGGACATCCTCGCCGGACCGGCCGCGCCCGCTCAACGTGCCCGGGGGATTGGCCCCCACCGGCCACCACCTCCCGGGCCGTCCTGCCGCCCGTCAACCCGCCCGGTCAGCCGCTCCCGGCCGGCGGTTCGGCGGAGGCCGGGGACGGGATCCGCAGCCGGGCCCACACCGCCACATGGTCGGTGTCGGCCACCGTCACCGTGCCGGCGTCCACCGGGGTGACCCCGCGGCCGACCACATGGTCGATCTGGACGAACCCCGAGCCGAAGACGCCACCGTTGGGCCAGGTCCGGACCCAGCCGGCGCCGACCGCCCGATGGGCGTCGGTCATACCGTCGATCAGGTCTCGGAAACCGGGGTGGGCGGCCGAGGCGTTGAAGTCCCCGGCCAGGACCAACGGCCCGGCCGGCTGGCGGGCCCGCCACCCGGTCAGCTCGTCCAGGTCGGCCCGCCACTGGGTCGAATCGGTCAGGAGCGGGGGGAGTGGGTGCACCGCCAGGATCGTCCACGGCCCGGTCGGACCGTCGACCTCCACGCTCACCTGATCGAACGAGAGGTGGGGTTGGTCGGTCAGCGGACGGTGGGGGTCCCGGGTGAGCACCATCGTGCCCGCCGGCCCGGACTGGGACCGGCCGCTCCGGAACGGGAGCCGCTCCGACAGGACGCTGTCGTCCAGGTCCGCCTCCAGGTCCGGGGTCACCTCCACCAGCACCAGGGTGGTCACCCCGAGCTCCTCGACCGCGGCCTCGACATCGGCGAGCGAACCCCGCCCGAACTGCAGGTTGGCCACCATGACCACCAGATCGGCGTCCTCGTAGTCACGGGACGAGCCCAGGAACAGGGGTGCGGCCATGAGCCCCATGGCCACGAGGCTGGCGCCGGCCACCGCCGCCAGCCGCTTCCGGTGCAGGAGCAGCGCCGAGGGTACGACCAGCAGCAACGACAGGCCCACGACTGGCGACAAAGCCTGGATGGCCGGGACCGGTCCGGTCAGATCGACCCAGCGGAGAGCGACCACGATGATCACAACCCCCGCCCAGGTCCAGAGCAGACCGCCCGCAAGTCGGGCCATTGTTGACATGTCGGCCAACCGTAGTGGCGCCACCGGATCGCGATGGGTCATCCGGAAATAACCCGTCGACATAGGGTTGTCATACCCAATCCAGACGGCGTAAGCTCTCCTGGTCGAGCCGAGAGGCTTGGCAGGGCAACCGCTCAAATGCGTTGGCGAGAACGACATTCAGGCGAGAATCGGCATTATGAAATGCGATTGTCCTAATTTGGCCGGTTTTGCGCGCCTAGATGGTGGAAGTAAACGTGATATGACCTCATGGGGGCCATATCAATTTCAGTATTCGCTGGATACATATCCAGCGAATGGCAAGTCCCTGGCCGAGGCTGGGGCCCTGGTTCGGGTAGTCGCCCACCCGATCTGGGGCCCCAACCCCGGCCCGGGACTTTCTCCGTTTTTGGCCTAGGATCGATTCCGTCCACGGCCGGGATCGGACCCGTCTGGAGGCCCCCCTGAACGACCAGCAGCCGACGCCTGGTCAGCCGACCCCGCAGATCACCGAACTCCGTCACGGCCGCCTGGCCGACGGGCGCCTCGTCGACCTCGTCATCACCGACGGGTTGATCACCAGCGTGGACGACCATGACCCGGCCCGGTCGTCCCCGCCGTCCGGGCATGACCCGGCCCGGTCGTCCCCGCCGTCCGGGCATGATCCGGCCCGGTCGTCCCCGCCGTCCGGGCATGATCCGGCCCGGTCGTCCCCGCCGTCCTGGCATGATATGGCCCGGGTCGAGGTGCACCAGCTGGAGGGCTGGTTGCTGCTGCCGGCCTTCGCCGAGCCCCACGCCCACCTCGACAAGGCCCTCACCGCCGAGGAGGTCCCCAATCCGGCGGGGGATCTGCCCGGGGCCATCGAGGCCTGGACGGCGGCGTCCCGTTCGGGCCGGTTCAGCCCCGAATCAGTGACCGCACGGGCCGCGGCCGCCCTCGAGCTCCTCATCACCCACGGGGTGACCGCGGTGCGGAGCCATGTCAACGCCGTCCCCGGGGTCGGCGCCGGGTTCATCACCGCCGTGCGGGACGCGGCCCGCCGCTACCACGGTCTCATCGACGTCCAGATCGTGGCCCTCCCCCTGGCCCCGCTCGTCGGCGTGGACGGCGCCGAGGCCCGGGCCGCCCTGCGACAGGCCGTGGAGGCCGGGGTCGACGTGATCGGCGGCTGCCCCCACCTCGACGACGACCCCCTCGGCCAGATCGACCACCTGCTCGATCTGGCCACCGACGCCGGACTGCCCGTCGATCTCCACACCGACGAGACCCTCGACCCGGACATGCTCAGCCTGGCCGACCTGGCCCGCCGGGTGACGGACCGAGGGTTCGACCACGGCGTCACCGCCAGCCACTGTGTCAGCCTCGGGGTCCAACCACCCGCAGTCCAGGCCGAGGTGGCCGCCGCGGTGGCCGACGCCGGGATCGGCGTGGTGGCCCTCCCCCAGACCAACCTCTACCTCCAGGCCCGCGACAGGTCCAGCGCCCCGCCCCGCGGCCTCACAGCGGTGGCCGCCCTGCTGGAGGCGGGTGCCGTTGTGGCGGCCGGAGCCGACAACGTCCAGGACCCGTTCAACCTGGTGGGTCGGAGCGACCCGCTCGAGACCGCCGCCCTCATGGTCATGGCCGGTCACCGCCTGCCCGGGGAGGCCATGGCCATGGTCGGCGCGGCCGCCCGGCGAGTCATGGGGCTGACCCCGGTGGAGATCGCTCCCGGCCGACCCGCCGACCTGGTGGCCGTCGACGCCCCGTCGGTGCGGGCCGCCATCGCCCAGGGCCCCCTCAACCGGACGGTCTACCGGGCCGGGCGTCTGGCCGCGGCCTCCCGCCAGTCCACCGTCGTGTACCGGGACTGACCCGTCGGCCCGCAGGCCCGGGCCGGGTCCGTGGTGACCCGGCCCGGGATGGCGTCAGTCCGGGAACCCGATCGAATCGTCGATGAACTCGTTGGTGAACACATCGTCGGGCGTGATGCCGTCCGGGACGTCCATGTCCGCGGCAACGAGCTGGTCGATCACGGTCTGGATCCGCTCGGGGTCCATGTTGCCCACCACGTCGTCGTCACCGTTCCCGGCCAGGCCCAGCTCCAGCTGGGTCTCCACCGAGAAGTCGGCCAGCTCGGACGGGTAGACCCAGAAGGTGTCGTACTCGGCCACCGCCTCGACGATCAGAGCGTTGGTCTCGGCCGGATCGGCGTAGTAGTCCACCGTGGCCTGCTGCATGACCGGGATCAGCTGCTCCAGGCACGGTGCCAAGGCCTCCTTGTCGTCGGGCTTGATGCCCAAGGTCTGGGAGTAGACCCGGAACCCGGCGTCGTCGAACAACTGGTAGGCGACGTCTCGACCGAAGTCGGTGACCGTGTTCTTGTAGGTCCACGGCTCCGCCGAGGCGAACCCCTGCTGGGCGATGGTGCCGTCGGCCACGAACCGGCCCGGCGAACCGTCGTAGGACGGGTCCACCTGGTCGGCGTTCCAGAGACCCATGGCCACGAACACGTCGGCGAACGTGCCGCCCGGGAACACGTTGACCGTCACCCCGGCCTCGCCCAGGTCGGCGATGCTCTCGATCTCGGGGTAGGTCTCCGGATCCCAGTAGATGATCTGCGGATTCCGTTCCAGGGGGGCCATGACCGACAGCAGGGGGGTGTCGGCCCGCAGGATCTGGGAGTCGGTGGTGGCGTAGCCGATCTGGATGGAGTCGTCGGTGTACATCTCACCGGCCACCGTGCCCGAGCCGATGGCGGGACCGCCGGCCCGGACCTCGACGTCGATGCCCTGATCCACGTCGCCGAGCACCATGTTGCCCCGAACCAGCTTGTTGTCCCCGTCGATCTCGTAGTCGTCACCGACCAGCTCGAACAGGGCCCCGTGCTCGGCCTCGGGGAACCAGTCGGTCTGGATCACCAGCGGGGAAGGGCAGACCCCGGCCAGGGGGCCGTCGCCGGTCCCGGAGTCGCCCGTGTCCGCGTTGTCACCGGTATTGCCGGAGTCCGACGAACCGTCGGCTGCGGTGGTGCTCGACGTGTCATCGCCGGCCGCGGTGTCATCGCCGTCGTCGCTGCTGCAGGCGCCGGCCACCAGGCCCGCCGCCAGCAACAGCGAAAGCAGCCGCCACTTGGTTGTCATCATTGCCTCTCCCGGGGGTAGGGAATTGGGGATAGGAGGGGGGTGGGAGCGACGCTCAGCGGGCGCCGGGTGGTCCCACCGGATGGTCCGGGAGGCGGAACCGGTCCATCACCGGCCGTCACCGCCGGCGCCGTCGTACCACCTGCCGATGGCGACGTTCTGCAGCCAGCCGAACAACAGGAAGACGGTCACGCCGAGGACCGACGACATGATCACCGCCGTCAGGAGGGCCTCACCGCTCAGATCGTTGGCGAACTTGCGGAGCAGCTGCCCGATGCCCTTGTCGCCCTTGCCGAAGAAGAAGTCGCCGACGATGGCGCCGATCACCGACAGCCCGGCCGAGATCCTCAACCCGGCGAAGATGGCGGGCATGGCGGCGGGGAACATCAGCTTCCGGAGCCGGGTGAGCCGGCTCGCGTGGTGGAGGGTGAAGAGGTCGTGCTGGCCCCGGGGTGCCGACTGGAGACCGAACAGGGTGTTTACGATGATCGGGAACACCGAGATGATGATGCAGACCACCACGCGGGAGTTCTGGCCACTGCCCCACCAGAACTGGATGAGGGGCACCAGGGCCAGGATGGGGATGGCCTGCAGGGTGACCATGTAGGGGAAGATGGCCCGCTCGGCCAGCTTCGTCTGGCTCATGACCGTAGCCAGGGCGAACCCGAGCAGGATCGAGATGCCCAGGCCCATGATGGCGACCTTGGTGCTCGACCACAGGCCCCGGAGGATCTCGGAGAAGACGCTCCAGTTGAGGAAACCCTCCAGGAGCACCTGGTGGGGCGGCTCCAGCAGGAACCGGCGCCGCTCGTCGAGCACCACGTAGGAGACGAAGTACCACGCCCCGATGAGCACCACCCCGAGGATCAGGGGGGGAAGGATCGTCTCGGCCAGGCGCCGACCCCGGGAGGTGGGGTTCGGCCGGGGCGGCAGGGCGTCCACCACCCTTACCTCGGTGGCCAGGTCCACCCGCAGCGCGCCCGGCTCCTCGGGCTTGGACGGGGCCAGATCGTCGGTCAGGGTGGATCGGGACGACTCGCCGGGGCCGCTCACGTGTGGGCTCCCCTCAAGGACTCCGACACCCGGCCGTTCAGTTCGGCGAACTCGGCGGTGAACCGGAGCGACGGGTCCCGCGGGTAGGGGAACGGGATGGCGTACTCGGCCACGATCCGCCCCGGCCGGGCCGACATGACCAGCACCCGGGTGCTCATGAACACCGCTTCGGGGATGGAGTGGGTGATGAACAACCCGGCGAACCCCTCGGCCAGGAACAGGCGCTGGGTCTCGTCGTTGAGGTGCTCCCGGGTGATCTCGTCGACGGCCCCGAACGGCTCGTCGAACAGGAACACGGGCGGTTTCAGGGTGAGGGTGCGGGCCAGCGAGGCCCGCATCTTCATCCCCCCCGACAGGGACCTCGGGTAGTGGTCCTCAAAACCGGCCAGGCCCACGGTCTCGATGGCGGTGCGGGCCAGCCGGGCCCGTTCCTCCTTGTCGATGCCGTGCAGTTCGGCCAGCAGTTCGACATTTCGGCGCACCGTCCGCCAGTCGAGGAGGGTGGCGTCCTGGAAGACGTAGCCGAGCCGGTCCCGGTTCACGCTGACCCGCCCCGAGGTGGGCTCCAACAGGCCCGCGGCGATCTTCAGCAGGGTGGACTTGCCACAACCCGACGGTCCGACGATGGTGACGAACTCCTCACGAGCCACCGAGAAGCTGATGTCCACCAGGGTTTCGGTGCCGTCCGGGAACACCATCCCGATCCGGTCGAAGCGGAGCGCTCCCGGGCCCGAGGTGGGGGCCCTGTTCGAGGCCGTGGCGGCGGGTGCGCCGTCGCTCGTGGTGCTCATTGCGTCGTCCCCTGACCCCTCGTTCGTCCGCGGTCTAACGTCATCATCGAGGTGGGTTGGCCTAGCACGTTAGCTGGCCCGCTCCGCCCTGGGACACACCGCGCCGGGCGGCGCCACCGCTCGGGTGAGCTCTTCTCGCCCCCATCTCACCGCCGACACACGCCGGAAACACCCGGCCCGTTCGGCCATCGACCCGTCCGACCTGCCGCCGGGTCGGTGGACCCCGTCCGGCCCCGCCCCCCCCGATGGGCCCGGGGCGGATGTCTAGGATGTCGCCATGCGCGTTGGGACCTTCCTGCTCGGTGGCCTCGATGGACGACACCGGGGCCGGGGCACCGTGCCCGGGGAGGCCGGGCCGCCGTGGTCCCGGACCGGCCGCTCCGCGATCGGGTCACGATGAGGCGGTCACGGTGAGGCACCCGTGACCAGACGGCCATCGTGAGGCGGCCATGGTGACGCGGCGATGGTGACGCGGACTTCGGGATTCGAGCGGGGTTCGCGTTCGGTAGTGGCCACCGGTGGCCAGCAGATCGCAGCCACCGTCGCCCATGTGTCGGGAATGGCCGGCTGCTTCCTGGCCGCCGGGATGCTCGTCACCGCGGTCGTCGGTTGGGCCTTCGACGATGCGGCCGCCGGTGCCCTCGCGTTGTCGGGGCTGTCGGTGGGCGCGGTGAGCCTGGTGATGTGGCGCGGTACCCGACCGGCGCCCGACCTCAGGCGCACGGCGGCCTTCTCCGTCGCCGCGTTCGCGTGGGTCTTCATCTTTCTCGCCGGGTCCGTCCCCTACGTGCTCGCCGGCACCTTCGACACCTTCGTGCAGAGCCTGTACGAATCGGTGTCCGGGCTCACCACCGCCGGGTCGAGTGTCCTCGCCGACGTCGAGGCGCACGGCCGGGGGCTCCTGCTGTACCGCCAGTACACCCAGTGGTTCGGAGGAGGTGGCATCGTGCTACTGGCGGTCGCCATCCTTCCCGGATTCGGGGTGGGTGGGCTGGAGCTGGCCGGCGCCGAGATCGCCGGGCCGGCCACCGACCGGATCGCCCACCGAGTAGCGACCACGGCGCGGTGGTTGTGGGCGATCTACGTTGGCCTGACCGTGGTGGTGACGATTGCCCTGTTGGCCGCCGGGGTCGGCCTGTTCGACGCGGTCGCCCACGCCATGGCCACGGTCCCCACCGGCGGTTTCTCGACCTACGACGACTCGATCGCCCATTTCGACTCGGTGGCCGTCGAGACGGTGCTGGCCGTGGGGATGCTGCTCGGCGCGACCAGCTTCGCCGTCCAGTTCCGCGTGTACACCCGCGGCCCGCGGCGGTTCCTCGACTCGGCCGAGTGGCGCGCCTTCATGGTGATCGTGGTGACCGGGATCGCCGTCGTGACCGCGATCCTGGCCGTCGACGGGATGGCGCTCCCCTCCGCCCTGCGCCGGGCCACGTTCAATGTGGCGAGCGTGGCTTCGACCACCGGCTTCTGGTCGTCGGACTACACCCTGTGGCACCCGGGAGCGCAGCTGGTCCTGATCGTGCTGATGCTGGTCGGCGGCATGACCGCGTCGACCGCCGGTGGCATCAAGGTGCTGAGGGCCCGGGTCGTGCTCGGCCACGTCTGGCGCGACCTGCGCCAGGCCCGTCAACCCAACGGGGTGTTCCCGGTGCGCATCGGCCAGTCGACGGTCCCCGACGACACCGTGGCCAAGATCGGCGCCTTCGTCACCCTGTACCTGCTCACCATCCTGGCCGGAACGGCGGCCCTGTCCCTGCTGGGCGAGGATCTGGTCACGGGGTTCAGCGCCGTGGCATCCGCCATCGGCATGGTCGGCCTGGCCCTCGGTGACGCCGGACCGCGGGCCGACGTGATGGTCTTCAGCGACGCGTCCAGGTCGGTGCTGATCCTGATGATGTTCCTTGGGCGCATGGAGCTGTACGTTGCCCTCCTGATGTTCGTGGCGCCGATCAACGCCATCCGCACCGGGCGACGAGGATCGCAGCCATGAAGGTGATCGTGGTGGGAGCGGGCGAGGTCGGCTCGTACGTTACCGAGCGGCTCAGTCGTGAGGGCCACGATGTCGCGCTGATCGAACGCTCGGGCTCACGGGCCGGCGTGTTGGAACCCGAGCTCGACGCCCTCGTGATCCGCGGCAGCGGCACCGATCCACGGGTCCTGGCCGAGGCTGGCACCGATCGGGCCGACCTGTTCGTGGCGGTGACCAGCAGTGATGAAACCAACATCGTCAGTGCGATGCTGGCCCGCCAGAGCGGCGCCGCCCGCCGGATCATCCGGGTTCAGGATCGGGGGTTGCGGGCGGCGATCGCCGGTGAGCTGAAGGCGACCACCAGCGCCGGTGGCGGCGCCAACGGCAGCGCCAATGGTACTGACGACCTGCTGATCGACCCCGACGAGGAGACCGCCAGCGCGATCCTCAACCTGGTCGCCAACCCCGGCGTGATCGAGCTCGAGTCGCTGGCGGGTGGGGAGATCGTGGTGGTGGGCGTGCGACTGCACCCACGGTCGCCGCTGGTCGGCCGGACGTTGGCCGAGGTCGGGCAACACTACGAGCCCGAGTGGCCCTTCATCTTCGGTGTGATCACCCGGGGATCGGAGACGATCAGTCCCCGTGGCGATCACCGGTTGGAGGCCGGCGACCTGCTCCGAGTGGTCTGCACCGACGCCACCCGCGACGAGTTGAAGACCGTGCTCGGGCTGCGGCGCGGCAAGCTTCGGCGGGTGATCCTCCTCGGTGGCGGCCGCACCGCCGAACTGGTGGCCGAACGCCTCGTCGACCGGGTCAAGAAGGTGATCATCATCGAGGGCAACCCGCGTCGTGCGGCCCAGCTCGCCGATCGACTGGCCAGGGTGGAGGTGTTGCGCGGCGATTTCACCGACACCGACTTCCTCACCGAGATCGATGTCGGCCTCGCCGACCTGGTGGTCGCGCTCACCGGGGAGGACGACGCCAACATCCTCGGCTGCCTGTTCGCCAAGTCGAGCGGGGTGGGCGAGACGATCACCACCGCACACCGGTTGTCGCTGCTCCCCCTGCTTGGCGAGATCGGTGTCGACGGGGCCCTCTCGCCGCGGACGGCCACCGCCAACGCCGTACTGCGAATGGCCCGCGATGACGTGGCCAAGGTGATCACCTTCCTGCACGGCGACATCGAGGTCGTGGAGCTCGAGATCCCCCCGGGGGCCCGCGCCGCCGACACGGCCATCGCCGACCTGCACCTCACCAAGGACATGTTGATCGCGGCGGTGTTGTCGGCCGGTCAGGCCCGCATCGCCCGGGGACCGACGGTGGTGCGGGCCGGCGACCGCGTGGTCGTGCTGACCAAGCCTTCGGCTTTGGGCGAGGTGCGCGGCCGTCTGATCTGATTCCCGTCCACGGGCCCGGATCCGCCGACGGGTCCGGGCGGTATCAGGGCCCGCGCCCGGGCCCGCCGGCCGCCTCGGCGCCGGGCGCGACCTGGTACCGTTCCCGGCCATGCTGGCTGACGCCCACCCCACCGTCGAGGATCGCCCCCACCGGTCGGCCGACGGGACGCCACCCCGGCTGGGCTGAACGGGCACCGGCACCGATGGGGGAGACGGGCGTGGTCCAGTACCACCCGCTGGAGACGAGCTTCTCCGCCGCGGTGCGCCGCCACCTGGTTGCCGGGCTGGAGGGGCACGGCGCCCTGGCTGGAACGTGGCGCCTGGCCGCCGGGGAACGGCCGGATCCGGCCGAGCTGGCCCGGCTCCGTCGCCTGATCCTGGTCTACCCCACCTGGGACGGAGGGCTGCCGGCCGGCGTCCTGGGATGGGTTCATGGGCTCCTGGACGATCCCGCCCCACTGGGCCGGGTCGAGGAGCTGGTGGCGGTGACCACGTGCGGTTCGTCCCGGATGGTCAACGTGATGCAGGGCCAGTGGGGCAAGCACTATCTCCGGTCCCGCCTGGCCCGGGCGTGCGGAACCGGGGCCCGGTTCCGGTGGCGGCCCCTCTACGGGGTGGACCGGGCCACCCGCGGCGACATGGACGCCTTCCTGCGGCGGATCGACACCGACCTCGCCGGTTTCATCCGCACCTGACGGTGGGAATGGGTAGCGCCGGCCGCCGACCTCACCAGGTTTCGATGACGGCGAGGGCGGGGCCCGGATCGTCCGGGGTGGTCAGCACGAAGTCCGAGCGGCCGCGACGGTTCGACAGCAACCGGAAGGCCCGGGCCAGGGCCCGCCCCTGGCTCAGGGCCGTGCCGGCCAGCCGGTCCCCTCCGGGGTCGAGGGTGGACGCCACCACCAGGGCGTGCCGGACGTGGTCGAGGGCGCCGGTGATCCGACCCGAATCGAGGAACCGGAACCCGACCCCCTCCACCAGGACGCGCTCCTGCCACGATTTGACCCGGACCGGGCAGGTGCCGTGCCTCAGCGGGTAGCAGACGACCAGCCCGACCGACGAGCGGATCTGGTCGGCGGCGGCCGATGTCTCGGGGGTCACCAGGGGGTGTCCCGACGGGTAGGCCCGCCGCTCGGCGGCCGTCATGGTCCGGTCGAACCCGGCCGCGGCCAGGTGGAGGCGGGCGATGGTGTGGTTCCGGCGGGCCAGGGCGTCGACCAAGGCGGCCACGATCGGGGCCGGACGACCGGGTTCGTGCCCGTCGACCAGCAGGGTTTGGGGTGGCGCCCCGGCTTGCCCCGGGTTTGGGTGGGGGGTCAGGCGACGTCGAGCAGATCGACGGTGAAAACCAGGGTTTCGTTGGGGCCGATCACGCCGGCCGCCCCGCGGGACCCGTAGGCCTGGTCGGGTGGGATATGGAGCGTCCGCCGTCCGCCGACCCGCATGCCCACCACGCCCTGATCCCAGCCGGGGATGACGTGACCGGCCCCGAGGGAGAACCGGAACGGGTCGTTGCGGTCCCACGAGGCGTCGAACTGGTTGCCGTTCGACCAGGCCACACCCACGTAGTGGACGGTCACCTGGGCGCCGGCGGTAGCTTCGGTCCCGTCGCCCTCCCACTCGTCGATCACCACTAGCTCGGTGGGGGGTGGGGTCTGGGGTACGGACACGTCGGGCTTGTCGGCCATCCGGCCACCGTAGTCGGGCCGGTGGGCGGGGCCGTGCCGGCCCAGGGTCGCCCCGCCCGGCTCCGGGTGCTGGAATGAACCAGGTCGGACGTACAACGAGGACAGGGGGAGCCGATGGGGGAGCTCGACGGACGGGTGGCGTTGATCACCGGCGGGGCGCGGGGCCAGGGGGCGGCGGAGGCTCGGATGTTCGCCGACGCCGGGGCCGCGGTGGTGGTCACCGACGTGCTCGACGAACAGGGGGAGGAGACGGCGGGCAAGCTGGGCGGCGACTATCACCACCTCGATGTCAGCTCGGAGGAGGAGTGGGCCACGGTGGTGGCCGACGTGGTCGCACACCACGGCCGGCTCGACGTCCTGATGAACAACGCCGGGATCTTCCAGCCGGCCCGGCTGATGAACACCTCCACCGAGATGTGGAACCGGATGGTGGCCGTCAACCAGACCGGGGTGTTCCTGGGTATGCGCACCGCGGGCCAGGCCATGATCGACGCCGGCAACGGCGGTTCGATCATCAACACCTCGTCGGTGGCCGGACTCGACGGCGTGTTCGGGGCCACCGCCTACGGGGCCACGAAATGGGCGGTGCGGGGCATGACCCGGACCGCGGCCAAGGAGCTCGGCCGCTACGGGATCCGGGTCAACTCGATCCATCCCGGGGTCATCGTGACCGACATGACCGAACAGATGGTGGAGGGCAAGGCCGAGGAGATGGCCGGTCGTCAGCCCATCCGGCGGCTGGGGACGTCCGACGACATCGCCGAGATGGCGTTGTTCCTGGCCGGTGACCGGTCCAGCTACTGCACCGGCCAGGCGTTCACCGTCGACGGCGGCCTCCACGGCTGAGCCGATTCAGATGACGCGTCAACCAGTACTGTGCTAGGTTGAACTCATCATGACGCGCGTCAACTGGTTGAACGAGCGGGAGGCCCGGGCCTGGCGGGGCCTGCAGACGATGCACATCCGGCTCGACGGGGAGCTGGCCCGCCGCCTGGCCGCGGAATCGAACCTCTCCTACCAGGACTATGTGGTGCTGGTCGCCCTCACCGATCAGCCCGACGGTCGTATGCGCCTGTTCGAGCTGGGCGACCGGTTGAGCTGGGAGAAGAGCCGTCTGTCCCATCACATCACCCGGATGGTCTCCCGCGGCCTGGTGGAGAAGGAACAGTGTCCGTCGGACCGCCGGGGGGCCTTCGTGGTGATCACTGATCTGGGCCGCTCGGAGATCGCGGCGGCTGCCCCCGGCCATCTCGACGCGGTGCGTTCGCTCCTCGTGGATCATCTGGACGATGATCAGCTCGACACCCTGGCCGAGGTGGCCGAGACGGTGCTGGCCGCCATGGATGGTCCCGGCGCCTGACCGTCCCGGAGGCCTAATGCCCCGAGGAGCACGAGCATGAGCAACGAATCCCAGCCGGCGGGCCTGCCGGCCAACCTGGTCGAGTTGGGCGCGGCCTGCGGCCGCCTCCTGGCTGACCGCGGCGAGACCGTGGCCGTGGGCGAGGGCAGCGCCGGCGGGCTGATGTCGGCCGCCCTGCTGGCCGCCCCGGGAGCGTCGGCCTGGTACCGGGGCGGATCGGTGGTCTACACGATGGCGGCGTTCCGGGGCCTGCTCGACGGTCGGGTCGCGGCCCCCGAACGACTCCAGGGAGCGTCGGAGCCATGGGCCATGCACCTGGCCCGCTCGATGGCGGTGCAGCTGGACGCCACTTGGGGGATCGGTGAGGGCGGGGCCGCTGGCCCCAACGGCAACCGGTACGGGGATCCCGCCGGACACGCCTGGGTGGCGGTGGCCGGCCCGGTCGAGACGGCCCGCCAGATCGGCACCGGGGACGACCGCCGCGAGGCCAACATGGTCGCCTTCGCTGCCGCCGGATTGGAACTGCTGATCGAACAGCTCCAGGGCTGACCCCGGCCCGCCGGGGCGGCCGCTACCGTTGCCGCCGTGCCTCGGAACGGACCAGGTGGCCCCACCCGCATTGGGGGCCACGGCCCCACGGGAAGGGCGGCGATCGGTACCGCCGGGACGGCGGCGATCGGTACCGCCCGGCGGGCGATGGCGGGGTTGGCGGTCGGGGTGTTGTTGGCGATCGTGCTGCCCGGGCCGGCCGCGTCCCAGCCGGCGACGGTGGCGCCGGATCCGTCCACGGCGGGGGCGGACGCCGGATCCGTCCCGGTCGCGTGTCCCGACCGGCTCGAACCCTTCGGCGACGACGAGGTGGACACCGCCGGGTCGGGCGAGACCGGCTCCGGGCCAACCGGCGATGGGACCCCGGTCGACGGCGCGGGCCCGGACACTGGAGTTCGGACCGCCGCCCCGCTCCCGGCCCCCACCTCGGAGACGGGTGGGCCCCGGCTGGTCGACTCCGGCCTCCAGTTCGACGGCGCGTCCGGGGTCCCGGCCCCACCCGTCGATCGGGTCACCGCCTGGATCGTGGCCGACCTCGACACCGGCGCCGTGGTGGCCGCCTGCAACGCCCACATCCCCCTGGCCCCGGCCAGCACCCTGAAGGTGCTCACGGCGTTGGCCCTGTTCGATCGCGTCCCCTTCGACACCCCCTACGTCGCCACCGAGGCAGCGGCCGGGGTGGACGGGAGCCGGGCCGGCCTGGTGCCGGGCCTGACCTATGACGGGGAGGACCTCTGGTATGGCCTGCTACTCGGCTCGGGCAACGACTGCGCCGTGGCCCTGGCCGAGCTGACCGGTGGGCCCCTGGCCGCCGCCGACGAGCTGAACCGCACCGCCGGTGATCTGGGCGCGCTCGACACCCGGGCGGTCAACACCTCCGGCCTCGACGCCCCGGGTCAGGTCTCCAGCGCCTACGACCTGGCCCTGCTGGGTCGGGCGGCCCTGGCCGACCCAGCCCTCGGCCCGATCCTGGCCACCACCGCCTACGATCTTCCCGGCGCCCTGATCGGGGAGCCCGATGGCACCACGGTGCCCCCGACGCCTGGGGTCGAGGGGGAGCGGGCCACCTTCCAGATCCAGAACCACAACCGGCTGCTGCGCAACTACGACGGGGCCACCGGGGTGAAGAACGGCTGGACCTCGGCGGCCGGGGGCAGTTTCATCGGATCGGCGGAGCGGGACGGTCGTCGCTACGTGGTCGCCCTGCTCCGGGCGGACATAAGCACCTGGCGGACCTCGGCCGCCCTGCTCGACTGGGCCTTCACCCACGGCGACGAGCTCGAGCCGGTCGGCGACCTGGTTGCCGGCCGTCCAGACACCGCCGCCCCCACCGAGGCGTCGTCGGGGGCTGGGGTCATCGGCGACGCGGGAAGGGGGCCGGTCCCGGGGACCGGGGTGACCACGCCGCCGACGGGTGGGGCCGTCGGGCCGATCGGGGCGGCCGAAACCTCGGGCCTGCCGGGCACGACCGAGATCGTCGCCCTCGGCGGCGCCGGGGCCGCGGTGGCGGCCGGTCTGCTCCTGCTACGCCGCCGGGAACCCTGAGCACCGGGCTCGGAGCCCGGGGTGTGATGGGCTGTCGGTGATCCGGCGACCGCGGGCCCGATCTGAGGAATGTCGAAGGGGTGCTACGCCTGTGAACAGGCCCGCCCGGATGGGTCTTCGCCAGGGCTTCGTCCGGCGGGAGGGCTGGCGCGTTGCCCATGGCTTCAACTCCAGCCCGGACGACGCCGTCGATCCTCCAGGCGGAGTGATCACCGCCGCCTCTCAGGGTTCGGGACGGAACTCGATCACCAACCGGCCCCGGGTGCCGCCGGCTTCGAGGCGGGCGTGGGCGTCGCCGGCCCGTTCGGCCGGATAGACGTCGGCCACCCGCAGGGTCACGAGGCCCTCCTCCGCCTGCCGGCCGAGGCGGTCCAGCTTGGCCTGTTCCTCGGCGTACTCCCGGACCCATACCATGTGGTGGACCACGCCCCGTTCGGTGCCGAGCTCGGTGTCGTCCCCGGTGAAGGGCCTGACCGAGGCCAGGCCGCCACCGTCCCGTACCGCGGGGACGACGAGGGCGTGCTGGACCGCCCCGTCAGCCAAACCGTCGACCCCGTCGGGGGCTTCGGACCGGAACCGGCCGGCCACGTCGTCGCCCCGGGCCACCACCCGGTCGGCGCCCAGCTCGGCCACCAGGGCCTCGTCGGCCGGCCCGGCGTCGGCGATCACGGTCAGCCCGTCCGCCTTGCCGAGCTGCATGGCGTAGCCGCCGAACGCCCCGGCCGCCCCGGTCACGCCGAGCACGGCCCCGGGTCGGAGGGCCAACCGGTCGAGGGCGAGGCGGGCGGTGAGGCCGTTCATGGGCAGGGTGGACGCCTCGACCAGGGTGGCGCCGGCCGGGGCCCGGGCCACCGATCCGGCGGGCAGCACGATCTGGTCGGCGTAGCCCCCGTGCCGACCCCGCGGCACCACGATGGCCATGGCCCGGTCACCGACGGCCAGGTCGGTGTCGGTGTCCGGCCCGATCTCGTCGACGATGCCGGCCACGTCCATCCCGGGTACGTACGGGGGCTCCAACTCCCGGAGCTGGGTATGTCGGGAACCGTTGCGGGTGAAGGTGTCGGTCGGGTTGACGGTGGCGGCGTGGACGCGGAGCCGGATCTCGCCGGGCCCGACGGCCCGGTCCGGGAGCTCGTGGACGGCCAGGGCCTGGGGCCCACCGTAGGTGTCGGGGGTGACGCCGATGACGCGCATGACCTCGGCATAGCACCGGCTACCCGGCCGGGTCGAACCTATCCGGGGTCCCGGTGGCGGCTCACCAGACCGTGCTGTTTGAGCCCGTCGATCACCTCGGTGGTCGACCGGCGGTGATGCGCAGGGCGTCGGACACCGCGCCGAGCCGCTGCCCGTCGGCCCGGGCCACCACCCGCAGGGCCCGGGCCTGATGGGCGGAGCGGTCCCAGGGGCCGAGACGGGCCGCCCACTCCCGTCGTAGCCGCCGGGTGGTGGCCACCAGCAGATAACCCCAATGCTTGCCAACACCTGGTGCGCCGGATCATCGATGACGCCATCCCCCGGGCCGATGTGGGTCTACTGGTGGTCACTGTCGTTCTGATGGTGGGCCTGGCCGCGCCCACCGCGGTGGTGGGCGTGGTCCGGACCTGGCTCGCCACCACCGTCGGTCAGCGGGTCATGCACACTCCGGGCGCCCTGTTCCGCCCCCTCATCGATCGCGGTGCTCGACCGCGGCCGAGTGGTAGAGACGGTCCTGGTAGAGACGGTCCCGGTGGAGACGGTCCTCAGCCCCCGGAGATGGTGGGCAGGAAGTGGATCTCGGCGCCGTCGGGGACGGGTTCGAACCCGGCGTCGGGCACGATGTCACCGTCGATGGCCACCGAGGTCCCCTCGTCTAGGCGGGCGGCGATCCCGGGGAACCGCCGGTCCAGGGCGCGGATCACCCCCCGGACGTCGGTCGCGTCCACCTCGACGTCGGCCACCCCGCCGGTGAGGTCCCGGAACCCCGAGGCCAGATGGACCGAGACGGTCACGGGCGGTCCGTCACCGGGTCCGGCCGTCGATGGCGTCCAGGATCCGCATCGGGGACATCGGCAGATCGCTGACCCGGGCCCCGATGGCGGCGGCGACGGCGTTGGCCACCGCGGCCAGGGGTGGCACGATCCCCACCTCGCCCACCCCCCGTACCCCGTAGGGATGGCCGGGGTTCGGCACCTCCACGACGACGGTGTCGATCATGGGGAGGTCGGAAGCCACCGGCATCCGGTAGTCCAGGAAGCTCGGGTTCTCCATCCGGCCCTCGGCGTCGTGGACGTACTCCTCGTTCAGGGCCCAACCGATGCCCTGGGCCACACCACCCTGCATCTGCCCCTCGACGTAGGAGGGGTGGATGGCGGTGCCGGCGTCCTGGGCGGTGGTGTACCGCAGCACGGTGACCACCCCGGTTTCCGGATCGACCTCCACGTCGCACACCTGGGTGGAGAAGGCCGGACCGACCCCCCGGGCGGTGAGGGACGCCGAGGCCGAGATCGGTCCGCCTGTCCGGCCCATGGCGGAGGCGAGCTTGGCCAGGGTCAGGGGCGGTTCGCCGCCCCCGGTGTGCTGGGCCTGGCCGTCGACCCATTCCACCTCGTCCACCCCGACGTCCCACGTCTTGGCGGCCCGGGCCCGGAGCTCGTCCCGCACCTGTTCGCAGGCTTGGACCACCGCGGCCCCGGTGGCCAGGGTGACCCGGCTACCACCGGTGACGTCGTTGAAACCGACGGTCTCGGTGTCGGCGATCACGGGCTGGACCCGGGCCACGTCGATGCCCAGCTCCTCGGCGGCGAACAGGGCCATGGACGCCCGGGAGCCGCCGATGTCGGGTGAGCCGGTGACCACGGTGAGGGTGCCGTCCTCATTGACGATGACCGAGGCGCTCGAGCTCATGCCGCCGTTGAACCAGAACCCCGACGCCACCCCTCGGCCCTGGTTCGGGCCGAGGGGCGCCCGGTAGTGGTCGTGGTCCCGGATCGCCGTCAGGGTCTCGACGAAACCGATCCGGCGGAACCGGGGTCCGTAGCTGGCCTGGGTGCCCTCGACGGCGGCGTTGCGAAGCCGGAGTTCGATCGGATCGAGTCCGATCCCGGCGGCCAGCTCGTCGATGACGGACTCGACCGCGAACGACGCCATCGGGGCCCCCGGGGCCCGGTAGGCGGCCACCTTCGGCTTGTTGACCACCACGTCGAACCCTTCGATGACGAAGTGGGGGATGTCGTAGGGGGCGAGGACGGTCATGCCGGCCGCTCCGACCGGGGATCCCGCGTAGGCGCCGGCCTCGTAGGCCATCCAGATCTCGGCCGCGGTCAGCTTGCCGCCCTCGGTTACCCCGAGCCGGGCCCGGATCCGGGTTCCCGACGTGGGGCCACTGGCCCGGAACACCTCGTCACGCCGCATGACCAGCCGGACCGGTCGGCCGGCCTTGGCCGACAGGGCCACGGCCAGCGGCTCCAGGTAGATGGTGGTCTTGCCCCCGAAGCCGCCGCCGATCTCGGCCGGGATCACCTTCAACCGGGACGGCTCCCAGCCCAGCACGGTGGCGGTCATGGTGCGCATGGCGAAGTGGCCCTGGGACGAGACCCACAGGGATGCCCGGCCGTTGGCGTCGGCCCGGGCCACCGCCGCGTGGGGCTCGATATAGCCCTGGTGCACCGGCTTGGTGGTGAACTCCCGCTCCACCACCAGGTCGGCCCCGGCGAACCCCTGGTCGAGGTTGCCCCGCTCAGACACGGTGCGGGAGGCCACGTTGGACGGCTCGGTGGGGGCCGGGTCGACCCCCCGGGTGATCATCGTGTCGTGCAGGAGCGGAGCCCCGTCGGCCATGGCCTCGTCCACGGTGAGGACGTGGGGCAGGACCTCGTAGTCCACCACGATGGCCGCTGCGGCCGCCCGGGCTTCCCGCCGGGTGGTGGCCGCCACGGCGGCCACCACATGTCCCTCGTAGAGCACCTTGTCGCGGGCGATCACATTGTGGGAGAGGTCGACATCGGCGGGCTTCCCGCCCGCCGCGGCCAGGTCGGGGAAGTCGGCTCCGGTCACGATCGCCTTCACGCCGGGCATGGCTTCGGCCGCGCCGGTGTCGATGGCCACGATGTGGGCGTGGGCATGGGGCGACCGCACGACCGCCCCCTCCAGGAGGCCGGCCGGGTGGTCGTCGGCCCCGAACCGGGCCCGGCCGGTCACCTTGTCGACCCCGTCGGGCCGGATCGGCCGGGTCCCCACCCACTTGTAGCCGGGACGGGCGTCACCGTCGGGGCCGGCCGGGTTCTCGATGGTGGTCATACCGTTCCGTCCCCGGTCGCCGCCATCGCCGCCGATCGGTCGGCCGCGTCCAGGACGGCCCGGACGATCTTGTCGTAGCCGGTGCACCGGCACAGGTTGCCGGCCAGGGCGTACCGGACCTCGGTCTCGGTGGGGTGGGGGTTGGCGTCGAGCAGGGCCTTGGCCGCCACCAGGAACCCCGGGGTGCAGACGCCGCACTGGAGGGCGGCCCCCTCCAAGAAGCACTGCTGCAGTGGATGGAGCTGGTTGTGGTCGGCGAGGCCCTCGACGGTGACCACGGTGGCCCCGTCGGCTTCGGGGGCGAAGACCAGGCAGGAGCAGGTGAGCCGGCCGTTGAACATCACTGAACAGGCGCCACAGTCGCCGGTGCCGCATCCCTCCTTGGTGCCGGTGAGGCCGAGCTCGTCCCGGAGGGTGTTCAGCAACGACTCCCCGGGTTCGCACAACAGGTCGATCCGGTCACCGTTGACGGTGCAGCTGATGTGGGTGCGGGTCATGCGGATCCTCCGGTGGTGGTGGTGGGGCGGGAGGGCGCGGATCGGGCCCGGTCGGCGGCCACGAGCACGACGCGGCGGGTGAGGACCGCGGCCACCCGTCGGCGATAGGCGGCCGTACCCCGCTTGTCGTCGATGGGGTCGGTGGCCTCCGAGGCCGCAACGCCGGCCGCCTCGATGGTGGTGTCGGTGAGCGGTGAACCGATGAGGACTCGCTCGGCCCCGGGGACGCGGATGGCGGTGGGGGCCACGGCGCCGAGGGCGACGGTGGCGCCGGTGCACACCCCGTCGGGGTCGAGGGCGATCCGGGCGCCCACCCCGACGACGGCGATGTCCATCTCGGTGCGGGGGGTCAGGCGGAGGTAGGCGTCCGCGGTGCGGGGGCCCGGACGATCCACCTGGAACTCGACGATGAGCTCGCCCGGGCGGAGGGAGGTCCGGCCCGGGCCGATGGGAATGTCGGCCACGGCCACCGTCCGGGTGCCGTCGGGCCCCACCACCACGGTCCGGACGTGGTTGGCGATCATGGCCGGCACCGAATCGGCGGCCGGTGAGGCGTTGCCGAGGTTGCCGCCCAGGCTGGACCGGCTCTGGATCTGGTCCGAGCCGATCAGGCCGGCGGCCTCGGCGAGCCCGGGGAACTCGGCGACGAAGTCGGCGTCGGCGGTCAGCCGGGCGGTGGGCACGGCCGCCCCGATGACCCAGCGGTCGGGCCGCGCCTCCACGGTCATGAGCCGGGTGATCCGCTTCAGGTCGATCATGGCGGACGGCTCGGGCCGCCCGGACCGAATCTGGGGGATGACGTCGGTGGCGCCGGCGAACACCCTCGCCTCCGGCAGGCGGCCCAGCATGGTCACCGCCTCGTCCACCGTGGTCGGGGCCAGGTAGTTCATAGGTTCTCCCACTGGAGGTGGTTCGGCTCGGGCCGCCCGGTGGGGTCCCCTCCAACCGGCGCCGCCGGACACGGACGCGCCGAGTCCTGCTCCGACGGCCAGGCTAGTCTCGGGGCCGCCCCACGACGAGTCCTGAGGCGAGCGGCCCGTTCCGACCAGGAAATGTCCCCTAAACAGGGCACATTTCCTCGCGTTATGGTCCGCGTGGAGGATGTCCGCCCAGGTTACGGTCCGTGTGACGTTCGGCGGATGTGGCAGCTCGTGGTGCGGGTGGCTGGAACTGAACGCAACGGAGGCGTATCAATGGGCTGGGCAATGTGGAATGGCGTGGCGCCCGGAAGACATGGCGCCGCCACGTTGTCGGTACTCTCAAATGCGTATGCCTGGAGAGGTGCTTGCACCATGAGATCGTCGAACCGGAGATGTCGTTCGTGTGGTTCTGGGCGTTCGGAGGTGGTGCTCGACCTTGGCGAGACGCCTATCGCGAACGGTCTGGTTGGGTGCAACGAGCCGGAGCCCGACCCCGTCTACCCGTTGGGCATCAGTCTGTGTCTCGACTGCGCTCTGGTGCAGCTCACGTCCGATCTGCCCCACGACGTCATCTTCACACCGGACTATCCGTACCTGTCGTCGTTTTCACCCCTTCTGCTCGAGCACAGTCGCACCCATATCGATCAACTCGTCACTGAGCGGGGCCTCAGTTCGGACAACTTCGTGATCGAGGTGGCCAGCAACGACGGCTATCTCCTGCGGTATCTGGTGGCGGCCGGGGTACCCGTGCTCGGTATCGAGCCGTCACCGATCGCGGCCGAGGCGGCGCGCTCCCAAGGGGTACCCACCACGGAGACCCTGTTGACATCCCAGACCGCTCTCGAGGTCCGAGAACGCCACGGCGCGGCGGATGTCGTCATCGCCAATAACGTGCTGGCCCATGTGCCGGACATCAACGATTTCTTTGCCGGACTGGTCACGCTTGTTGCTGATGATGGCGTCTTGTTGATTGAAAACCCCAGCGTGCAGTATCTCGTTGAGGGAACACTTTTCGACACCATCTATCATGAACATTACAGCTACTTGTCCACGCTTGCCGTGAAGAACCTGGCGGAGCGTCATGGGCTGTACTTGAACGACGTCACCCACTTCCCCAACCTACATGGCGGAACGCTCCGTTGGGCGCTTTCGCGCTCCCCGGCCCGGAGCGATGCGGCCCAGTCGAAGTTGGACGAGGAGCGGGAACTTGGTCTCGACACCCTCGCCTTCTTTCTGCCGTTGTCGGATCATGTCACCAAGGTGAAGGCCGAGTTGGGGCGGATGCTTGAGGAGCTCCGAGTCGACGGGAAAACAGTGGCCGCCTACGGATGCTCCGCCAAGGGGGCGACCCTGCTGAACACGATGGCGCTCACCACCAACGAAGTGGCTTACGTCGTAGACCAGAATCCCGAGAAGCAGGGCAAGGCGATGCCCGGGATCCGGCTCCCGTGCGTCGGCCCCGAACAGCTGCGGAGCGAGCCCCCCGACGTGCTGCTCATCCTGGTGTGGAACATCGCCGATGAGGTCATAGCACAACAGCAGTGGTTCGCCGATCAGGGCGGTCGGTTCCTGATCCCGCTACCAACCCCCCGGTTCGCCTAGGAGACCGATGCCGTAGTCGCTTCCGGGGGTCGGCTGGTGGCGGCTTTGGGTGTGGGCTTGGTGGTTTGGTTGGTCTCTGTTGGTCGTCGGTCTTGGTTTCCGGTGGCGGGATGGCTGTTTGGTGGCGGTTGGGGGTCGTGCGGGCAACACAGCGCTTGTTCACGGCGGGTCGGTGAACAGGTGGGTGGAGGCCCCGGGGCGGGTCATGGTGGATTGACTGCCCAGCCGTTGGGTGTCTGGGTGAGGCCTTGGTTGGCGAGGCGGGCGAGGTTGATGGTGGCGGCACGCGCGATGAGATCGCCCGCGATGCGTGCCGCCCCTCGCATTCGTCCTTTCCTCCCGCCCCATGGTTGGCGGATCAGGTGGGCGAGTTTCCGTTCGACCTTGGGGCGGGTGCCGGTGTAGTCGGCTGCCCAGTCGGGGTCGGTGGTCTGGGTGAACCGCTGGGTCTGGAGGATGTCTTCGCGGCGGTGGATCGTGATCGTTCGTCCCGCCTGGGCGGTGGTGCACATCTCGCGTAGCGGACACGAATCGCAGTTCGTTCCGAACCGGGCGGCGCCGGACCCGTCGGTGCTGTAGCTGATCGCGACGGTGATTCCCGCTGGGCAGGTGACGGTGTCGTTGTCGATATCGACTCCGAAGTCGGCTTTGGACCACCGTCCCTGGCGTCGAGACGGGGACGGCACCTTGATCACGAACTCGTAGCCCGCTTCGTCGAGCCGTTCGAGAACATCAGCGCCGCCGTAGCCAGCGTCACCGTAGATGACCGGCTTGACCTCGTCGTTGTCGCCGCCGGTGAGCAGATCGTCGAGGGCGTCAGCGTCCGGAGTGTTCGCTGGGGTGACCACAACATCGGTGATGATCTCCCCGTCGGGGTCCTCCGCGATGTGGGCCTTGAACCCGTCGAACCGCCGTGACTTGGACTTATGGCCATGACGCGCTTCGCGATCGACCGTGGAGATCACCCGGTCCGGGGCGACTTGGCGAGCGATTCGGAACACCCCGTCATCACCCTCGATCACGTCCTGGCCAGCGATCAAGACCATGAACTCGAGATGCTCGACCAGCCACACGTCGGTGACCCCGGTCCCGTCGAACACCCCGACAGCGGCAATCACGTCACGCACCAGATCATCGACCAGGCGTTCCCTCGCCGCCGGGTCGTCCCAATCACACGGCGGTTTGCCCGGCGCCCGATAATCATCATCACGAACCAGCACCGCCCGCACCCGGACCGCGGTCTCGCGGTCAGTACGATCCAAGTGGCTAGAGGCGTGCCCTCGGCCGAAGAGCTGGCGACACCGAGCGAGAACGGCGCCGATATCGGTTGTCGGGTGAGGTCGGATTCACCCGGGTGGCGGCTCGGTTCGTCCCAGAAGATCGTTGGCTCGGAGCAGTTCGGCCACCTCGGCCAGCTGGGTCATGGGTAGGCCCGACCGTTGGGCGATCGCGCTGAGGGGGGTGTCGCCGTCCGACAGGCTGAGGAGCCACAACATGGCCATCTGGGCATCGCCGGGACTGGGCAGGGCGCCCAGTGAGCCGTAGAGGCCGCGGCGCCCGAGCTGGGGTTCCCCGTACGGCTGCCGGTTGACGTAGGTCCGTTCGGCGTCGAGCGCGTCGACCACTTGCCCCAGCAGGTCGAGTGATTCGGCCAGGCGGTCGGGGCGGACGAAACCCGGGTCGTCGAGCGAGGTGTGGTACTCGGGGTAGGTGCCGTGGACGGCCCGACCGAGGCGTCCGGCGGCCAGGCCGAAGCCGAGCGAGCCGTACTGCCGCTCGTCGTAGCCGTACGGCGAGAAGTCGAGGAGGGTGTGATCGTGGCCGCTCTGGGCCAGGACCAGTTCGACGACCCGGTCGATCCAGGTCGTGCCCAGCCGGGTCCGTTTCCAGTGGAAGGGGGACTCGTCGCCCAGCCCGGTGAGAACGAGCACGCCGCGGTTGCGTTCCAGAACCTCGGGCCGGTCGGCCCGTTGCCGGGCCAGCCAGGTGATGGCCCCGATCGTGCCGGGCACGAACACGAACCGCCACGTCCGCTCGAGGGGCCGCCGGGTCAGCTCGGCGGCCAGGGCGGCGGCCAGGACCAGGCCGCTGAGGTTGTCGTTGGCCAGGCTGGGGTGGCAGATGTGGGTCGACACCAGGATCTCTTCCGGCCCGGATCCGGGGATCACCAGTTCGCCGTAGCTGAGGCCCCCGTCGGCCCGGTGCTCGGCGTCGATCACGGCCCGGTACGGCCCGTCGCCGAGGCCCTGACGCACGGTGTCGGTCAGCCCGAACCCCCAGGTGGGCTGGTAGTAGCTGGTCCGGTAGGGGATGGCCGAAGGCCGGTCCGGCAGGGAGAACAGGTGGGCGTCGAGGTCGGCCCGGTCGAGGGTTTCGTCGACGCCGACCGAGTAGTTGACCACGTGCAGGGTGGACACGTCGGAGTCGGCTACCACCGAGCCGTCGGGCCCCGTCAGGCGGGCGTGTCGGAACACCCATTCGTCGGGGACGGTCCAGTCCAGCACCGGGGTGCCGGAGGCCACCTCGAACGTCTCGATCGGCGCGATCCCGGCCAGATGGCGCAGGGTCTGGCGGGTGCCGTCCCCGGTGATGCTCCGCATCAGGGGGTAAAGCTCGACTATCTGACGGTGGAGTTCGTCGCCGGTCATGGGGGCACCACGCTACCCACCCCGCCCGGCCCGGCCTCGGCCCGTTCTGGGACGGTCTACCCGTCCGGTCGACCGGGCCGATCGGATGACGGCTCACCACGGGGCCGGAACCTGGCCGGGGGGCAGGGGATGGGGCTGGCGGTAGAGGCCCCGACCCCCGTGAGGTGCGACCAGGATCGGAACCACCGCGTCGGCATCGGGCCGCAATCGCCGGCTGATGGTGGCCCGGAGCTCCCAGACGACCCGGATCAGGCGGCCGTCGTAGGAGATCGGGACATCGGTGGGCACCACGATGTCGAACGGGTATGCGGTCGGGCCCATGGTGTTGTCGGGGAGCTGTATCCAGAGGGCCTGGCCTTCGTCGGGAGTGCCGCGACCCTCGGTGCGGTAACGAAGCTCCAGAAACAGCCCGGATCCCGTCGGGGCGTTGGCGGTGCGGATGAGCTGGCCCCGGATCCGTCCGCCCAGCTCCGCCACGCCGGACTCGACGCTGAGCACCAGGGGGTCCGGCTGCCGTCCCCCGCTCGGGAGGTTTCGTGGGGCCGGTCCCTGGTTCCGGCTCGGGGGCCGGTCGCCGGCCGGATGGTCACTGGCCAACGGGTCACTGGCCAACGGGTCACTGGCCAACGGGTTACTGGGCAGAGGAGGGTCACCGATCAGGACCGGGTCGACCGTGGCCCAGACCTGGAGGGGGAAGGTCTCGGTGACGGCCGGGAGGCGCCGGGCGGCGATGGTGACGGCCAGGACCCAGTCGATCTCGTTGCTGGTCAGGTCCAGGGTGGGCCCACCCTCGTCCACCGGGATGGTCAGGCGGATCATGGCCTCGACCCCGTGGTCGGTGGGCCTCACCAGGATGGGCATACAGGCCTCGTGCACGGCCTCGGTGGCGGTGTAGGAGTCGGTGCCCCCATAGGAGGTGGCCTTCTCCCAGCACGACAACAGGGCGGTAGCGGCGAACCCGGGGGCGACGGCCCGCCGTTTCGACCGGATCCGGAACGGGATCTCGGTGGTGGTCCCGAGCAGGAGGGGTGCGGCGGGAAGGTCGATCTGCCCCCGTTCCCAGGCCGCGGCCCGGCGGGCGGCCAGCGCCATCGGCACGGCGATCGAACCGAGCAGCGCTACCGCCGGTATCACCGCCCACCGGGCGACGCCGGGAAAGAGGGCGAACACGAGGGCCAGCAACATCAAGACGATGGCCAGCGCGCCCACCAGGGCCGCGCACCCGAACCAGAGCGAGGTCCGTTGGGAGCGGATCGTGTACCGCACCGGAGGTGGGTCCGGCCGGCCCGGCCGGGCGGCGAACGACATAACGGCAACCTACCGGTCCGGCCCCGGGCGGATCAGACCACCCCGAGGTGACGGGACCCTTAGCAAGGTCTCACTAGGTGAATAGTGTCGCACCAATCCCAATAAAATTTGACCTCTACGCCGATTATATAAATGATCACTAGGGAACGATGTGATCGACGGGTGTGGGAGCCAGCGGTTCGGCCCGTGAGGCAGGGGAAGCGAGCGATGACCGAGTTGATGGATCTGACCGAGTACACCGAGCGGGCCGAATCGTGGTTGGGGGACCACGCCGAGCGGCGGCCTCCGGACACCGAGCCGGGCTGGGGGATCGGGTCCGACAACGTGGCGGTGTTCCACAATCTCAACCCGGCTGAGGAACGGGCCTGTGTCGACGAGCTCCGGGCCTGGCAGCGGTTGAAGTCGGAGGCGGGCTACGGCTCCATCACCTGGCCCGTCGAGTACGGCGGGGCCGGGCTGCCCCCGGCGTTCGAGGCCGCCTTCAGCCGCCTCGAACGTGGGTTCCTGACCCCGGCCCCCCATGAGGCGGTCACCATCAGCCTGAACATCGAGGCGCCCACCATCCTCACCCTCGGCACCGAGGCCCAGAAGCGGCGCTGGGTGGCCTCCCTGCGACGGGCCGACGAGCTCTGTTGCCAGCTGTTCTCCGAACCGGCCGCCGGTTCGGATCTCGGTTCGATCGCCATGAGGGCCGAACGCGACGGCGACGTGTGGGTACTGAACGGGCAGAAGGTGTGGACCTCGGGGGCCCAGTTCGCCGACGTCGGCTACGCCATCGCCCGTACCGACCCAACCGGTCCCCGGCAGACCTCGATGACCGCCTTCCTGGTGGACCTGCGGTCCCCCGGGGTGGAGGTGCGGCCCCTCCGGCAGATGAGCGGCGGCTCCTCGTTCAACGAGGTGTTCCTCACCGACGTGCGGGTGCCGGACACCGATCGGGTGGGCGAGGTCGGCTCCGGTTGGCACGCCATGATGACGACGCTCGGGTTCGAACGCTCGGCAGCCACAGGCGGGAGCGGGGGTACCGACCTGTTCGGCCGCCTCGTCATGTTGGCCCGCCATCTCGGTCGCGACCACGACCCCATCGTCCGTCAACTCCTGGCCGAGGTGTACACCGAGCGGCGGGTGGCCGGCCTCAACCGTCGGCGGGCCGCGGCCCGGCTCCGCGCCGACGGGGTACCCGGGCCCGAGGGGTCGCTCGGCAAGCTGGCCTACAGCACCTGGCTCCAGCGGTGCGGTCACGTGGCCGCCGTGCTGCTCGGCCCCCGGCTGACCGCCGACACCGGTGAGTGGGGCACGTTCGCCTGGAGCGAACTGGTCAACGGGGCGCCGGGAATGCGGATTGGTGGTGGCACCGACGAGATCCAGCGCAACACCATCGCCGAGCGGGTGCTAGGGCTGCCCCGGGAGCCACGGTGAACACCGGCACCCGCCGTCGTCGATCCCGCTCGACCAAACAGGACATCCTGGTGGCGGCGGCCGCCCTGTTCGCCGAGCGTGGGTTCGCCGCGGTGAGCGTGCAGGACATCGGTGACGAGGTGGGCATCACCGGGGGCGCCCTCTACCGGCACTACCGGGGCAAGGACGCCGTGCTCGACGCCGTGATGCTCGACACCATCGACGGCTGGAACCAGGTGGCCGAGGAGGCCAACGGGGGTATCGAAGCCCTGGTCGAGGTGTCGGTCCGACTGGTCGTCGACCAGCCCGGGATGCTGGCCACCTACCTGCAGGAGCGGGGTCGGGTGGAGCGGACCCTGCGCCGCGAGCTGGCCGGGCGGGAGCGGCAGCTGTTCCGCCACTGGGCCGACGCCATGCGCACCGGCCGCCCTGGGCTCACCGACCGTGATATCTCGGTGCGCCAGCAGGCGCTCAACGGAGTGCTCAGCTCCCTGGCCCGGCGCCCGGCCACGCTTGGTCCGGCCCGGCTCCGGGCCGCTCTCATCGAGGGCCTGGTGGCCGTGGCCACCGCCCCGCCGGTGGCCGGTGGCCCCGGCCGGGGTCCGGCGCGGGCCCGTCCACCGTGGAGGGCCCCGGTGCCGCGACGGGAGCAGATCATGGCCACGGCCATGGGCCTGTTCGCCGAGCGGGGTTACCACGGGGTGTCGATGGAGGACATCGGCCGGGCGGTGGGGATGGCGGGCCCGTCGCTGTACGAGCACGTGGCCGGCAAGGGGGATGTCCTGCTCGACGCCTACGATCGGGCCGGCGCGTTCGTCATCGCCGGCGCGGCCGACGCGGTGGCCGGTGCCGCCTCCGCGTCCGAGGCCCTCGATCGCCTGCTCGGTTCCTACGCCACGGTGGCGTTCCGCCACGGCGACCTCCTCGTGGTCACCAGCCAGGAGGGCGCGTCACTCGAACCGTCGGAACGGCCGCGGTTGGCCCGGCGCCGCCGCGACCTCCACGAACAGTGGTCGGCGGTGGTGCGGGAGCTCCGCCCCGATCTGACCGCGGCCGACGCCCGGGCCGTCGTGCGTTGCGCCTTCGCCCTGGTCAACGGGTTGGCCCGGGCCCGTCGGGAGGACAACCCCCCGGTCGGGGAGGTCGTCGCCCTCGGCCGAGCCCTGCTCGTCCCGGCCGATGCCCCCGCACCCGAGCCGGCCCCGGACGCCCCCGGGGCCGACCCTTCCGTTCGATCCACCGATCCTGTCCGATCCACTGATTCTGAGGAGTCATCATGACCAACCGTGTCTTCGTCGTCGGCGTCGGCATGACCAGGTTCGAGAAGCCCGGGGCCCGGGACTGGGACTACCCCGACATGGGCCGGGAGGCCGGTGCGGCCGCCCTGGCCGACGCCGGGATCCCTTACGACCGGGTCGAGCAGGCTATCGCCTCCTACGTCTACGGCGACTCGACGTGCGGGCAGACCGCCCTGTACGAGCTCGGCCTCACCGGGGTTCCGGTGATCAACGTCAACAACAACTGCGCCTCGGGTTCGTCCGCCCTGTACACGGCCCGGAGCTTCATCCAGGGTGGTGTGTCCGACTGCGTCCTCGCCCTCGGCTTCGAGAAGATGGAGCGGGGCAGCCTCAAGGGCCACTGGCACGACCGCGTCGCCCCCATGAAACCCATGGTGAAGGCCATGTGGGCCAAGCGGGGTCGTAGCGACGCCCCCGTCGCCCCCCAGATGTTCGGGAATGCCGGTCGGGAGTACATGGAGACCTACGGCATCTCGGCCGAGACCCTGGCCCGGATCGGGGTCAAGAACCACCGTCACTCGGTCGACAACCCGAACTCCCAGTTCCGGGACGAGTACTCCCTGGAGGAGGTTCTGGCCTCACCGACCGTGTTCGACCCGTTGACTCGGTTGCAGTGCTGCCCCACCTCCGACGGTGGCGCCGCCGTCGTGGTGGCCAGCGAGCGGTTCGTGACCGAACACGACCTGTGGGACCGGGCGGTCGAGATCGTCGGCCAGGCCATGACCACCGACGGGCCCGACACCTTCGACGGCAGCGACCGGGGCCTGGTCGGCTACCACTTCGCCAAACGGGCGGCGGAGCAGGCCTACGAGCAGTCCGGCCTTGGGCCGGAGGACGTCCAGGTGGTGGAGCTGCACGACTGTTTCAGCACCATGGAGCTGCTGAGCTACGAGACGCTGGGCCTGTGCGCCGAGGGCGGGGCCGGGGAACTGGTCGACTCCGGGGCCACCACCTACGGCGGCCGGTGGGTGGTCAACCCCTCGGGCGGCCTGATCTCCAAGGGGCACCCCCTGGGGGCCACGGGATTGGCCCAGTGCACCGAGCTGACGTGGCAGCTGCGGGGTACCGCCGGCACCCGCCAGGTTCCCGGGGTCACCGCCGCCCTCCAGCACAATGTCGGTCTCGGCGGCGCCGCCGTGGTCACCGTCTACTCCCGGGGCGACCGGTGACGGGGGCGCTCGACGGGCGGGTCGCCCTCATCACCGGCGGCGGCCGGGGCATCGGCCGCGAACATGCCCTGCTGCTGGCCGCCGAGGGTGCCTCGGTGGTGGTCAACGACCTGGGCGGCGCCGGGGATGGCTCCGGTGCCGACGAGGCCGCGGCCCGGGCCGTGGCCGACGAGATCGTCGACGCCGGCGGGGCCGCGATCGCCAACACCGACAGCGTATCCCGGTTCGACGGGGCCGCCGCGATGGTGGCGCAGGCGGTCGAGGTGTTCGGCGACCTGCACGTCGTGGTCAACAACGCCGGGATCCTGCGCGACCGGATGCTGGTGTCGATGACGGAGGACGATTTCGATGCCGTCGTTGCGGTGCACCTCAAGGGCACCTTCAACGTCACCCACAACGCCGCCACCTACTGGCGCGACCGGTCCAAGCTCGGTGCCGAGGTCGACCGGGCCATCGTCAACACCTCGTCGGGGGCGGGCCTGCACGGCAATGTGGGGCAGACCAACTATGTGGCGGCCAAGGCTGGCATCGCCGCGATGACGATCGTCAACGCCGCCGAGCTGCGCCGCTACCGGGTCAGGGCCAATTGCATCGCCCCTATCGCCCGTACCCGCCTGACCCTGGCCACCCCGGGGATCGGTGAGGTGATGAACCAGCCCCAGTTCGGCCCCGAGCGGATCTCGCCCCTGGTGGCCTACCTGGCCAGCGCCGACTGTCCGTTCAGCGGCCAGGTGTTCAGCGTCTACGGCGGCGGCATCGGCATCTACCGGGGATGGTCGATCGCCGAGGACGTCGGTCTCGACGACGTGCACGGTCTCGACGGGCTGGCCGAAGTGATGGACACCCTGCCCCGCCGGGTGAAGGTCCGCAACCAGAGCTCGATGCTGTTCGGAGGTGACCGATGAGCTACCGGATGCCGTTGGAGGAGGGGAAGGTCCGGGAGTTCGCCCGGGCCACCCGATCCCGTAACCAGGCCTACCAGGGGCCGGACGCCATCGTGCCGGCCACCTTCCTGACCCACGCCCGGATGGCTTGGGAGCCCCGGGCCGAGGCCCAGATCGAACAGCTCGGCTTCGATCTGCGGCGGATCCTGCACGGAGAGGAGGAGTATGTGTTCCACGGCCCACCACCCCGGGTAGGTCAGATCCTGACCGTCACCACCCACACCGAGGACCGCTGGGAGAAGGACGGCAAGCGGGGCGGAACGATGCGCTTCGCCCGGATCGTCAACGAGTTCCGTGACCCCGACGGCGTGCTCGTGGCCGAACAGTGCAGTGTGATCGTGGAGACGGCCGAGCCGGTGAAGGGCGGGGAGGAGCAGTGAGCGGCCCCACCCCCAACCCAACCCCAAACGTGGGGGACGCCAACCCGCCTCGCGAGTTCGGGCCCCTCACCCGGACCGACTTCGTCAAGTACCAGGGCGCCTCGGGTGACTTCCACCCGCTCCACCACGACGACACCTTCGCCCACGCCGCCGGTTTCCCGTCGGTGTTCTCGGTGGGGATGTTGCAGGCCGGTCTGTTGGCCACCTATGCCACCGACTGGCTCGGAGCGGAGAACATCCGTCGCTACACCCTGCGTTTCGAGGAGCAGTGCTGGCCCGACGACCTCCTCACCTGCACCGGCACCGTGACCGGGGTCGATCCCGGGCGGGGTCTGGTCACCGTCGAGCTCAGGTGCACCCGCCAGACCGGTGGGGTGGCGATCTCGGCCACCGCGGATTTCGCGATGGTCTGAGCCGGGGTCGGGGCCGACGTTTGGGTGATGGCGGCCCCGACCCCGTGAACCGGTCGACCGGTCATATGTCACACCCGATTGTCTGTATTTGACCTGGTCAGGAGGGTGAAACGGCAACAAACTGGATCACTGATATCCATCGTTGCTACCGTAAGACCCGATATCTCGAAACGGTCTGGGGGGGCACGTGCGAGAGCCGATACTGGTAGTAGAGGGTCTCCGGACCCGGTTCCGAACTCGTATGGGGGAGGTCGACGCGGTCAGCGACGTCAGCTTCGACGTCGCCCCGGGGGAGACCGTCGCCCTGGTCGGGGAGTCGGGCTCGGGCAAGAGCGTCACCGCCCTGTCGATCCTCCGGTTGCTCGAGTCCACCGGTGACATCGCGGCCGGGTCGATCGTCTTCGACGGCGAGAACCTGCCCGAGCTCAGCGAGCGGCGGATGCGGGACATCCGGGGCCGGGACATCTCCATGATCTTCCAGGATCCGTCCACCTGCCTCGACCCCGTGTACACGATCGAGGACCAGCTGGTGGAGACCATGATGCTCCACGGGGTCCACTCCCGTCGCTCGGCCCGGGAACGGGCCCTCGAACTGTTGCGGCAGGTCAAGATGCCGGATCCGGAGACCCGGCTGGGCAACTACCAGCACCAGCTGTCGGGCGGCCAGCGCCAGCGGGTCATGATCGCCATGGCCCTGGCCCTCGAACCGCGGCTCATCATCGCCGACGAGCCCACCACGGCCCTGGACGTCACGGTCCAGGCGCAGATCCTCGATCTGCTCCGTCAGCTCCAGGACGACACCGGCGCCGCCGTCCTCTTCGTGACCCACGATCTCGGGGTGGTGGCCGAGATGGCCGACCGGGTCGTGGTCCTCTACGCCGGGCAGGTGGTGGAGCGGGGCACCGTCCGTCAGGTCCTCACCGAGCCCCGCCACCCCTACACCGAGGCCCTGATGCGGTCCATGCCGGGCGCCGCCGCGGGCCAGGGTGAACGGCTGACCCCCATCGAGGGGGTGGTCCCGTCGTTGTTCGCCATGCCGACGGGTTGCCGGTTCGCTCCCCGCTGTGCCCTGGCCATGGACCGGTGCCGTGAGGAGGAACCGCCCTTGTTCGCCCTCGACGGCAACCGGAGCAGTCGCTGCTGGCTCCAGGAGACCGACGCCCTGGTCGGGGCACCCGCTCCGGTCACCTCCGGGGCGGACCCGACGCCGGTGGTGATCGTATGACCGCGGCGCCCCTGGCCGACGGGGCCACTACGGAGGACGCCACCACCCCGGTGATCCAGGTGGAGGACCTGGTCGTGCACTTCCCGATCCGGCGCGGCCTGCTCCAACGCACGGTCGGGCACGTCCGAGCCGTGGACGGCATCAGCTTCTCCATCCCCCGGGGAAGTACCCTGGCCCTGGTCGGCGAGTCCGGCTGCGGCAAGACCACGACGGGTCGGTGCATCCTCCGCCTGCTCGACGCCACCGGCGGCACCGTCCGGTTCGAAGGCACCGACCTGGCCGGCCTGGACCGGTCGGAGCTGCGGTCGTTGCGGCGCCGGATGCAGGTCATCTTCCAGGACCCTTACAGCTCCCTCGACCCCCGGATGACGACGGGTGACATCATCGGGGAGGGCCTCGAGGTGCACCGGATCGGCTCGGCCTCCGAACGTCACGACCGGGTGGTGGAACTGCTGGAGCTCGTGGGCCTGTCCGGCAAGGACCTGCGGAAGTACCCGCACCAGTTCTCCGGGGGTCAGCGCCAGCGCATCGGGATCGCCCGGGCCCTGGCCACCGAACCGGACCTCATCGTCTGCGACGAGGCCGTCTCCGCCCTCGACGTGTCCATCCAGGCCCAGATCCTCAACCTCCTGGCCGACCTCCAGCAGCAGCTGGACCTCACCTTCCTGTTCATCACCCACGACCTCAACGTCGTCCGCTACATCTCGCACCGGGTGGCGGTGATGTACCTCGGTCAGGTGGTCGAGCTGGCCGACACCGAGACCCTGTTCACCTCGCCCGCCCACCCCTACAGCCAGGCCCTGCTGTCGGCGGTACCCACCCTGGACGTGGACATGGCCCGCTCGAAGCGGCGGATCCACCTCGAGGGTGACGTGCCCTCACCGTCGGCGCCGCCGTCGGGGTGCCGGTTCCACACCCGCTGCCCCCGGGCTCGCCCGACCTGTGGGGACACCGACCCGGAGATGCTCGACATCGGTTCGGGTCACCGGGCCCTGTCCTGCCCAGAGATCACCGAACGAATGGCCCGGGCCGGCGGCAACGGGGCCGGCGTCCCGGAAGGAGGGGCCCGATGATCGAGTTCGTGGTCCGCCGGTTCCTGTCCGGCCTGCTGGTCATCTTTCTGCTCTCGACCGTGCTGTTCTTCGTGATGCGGGCGGTTCCCGGCGACGTGGTCCGGCTCCAGCTGGCCGACGCCGGATCGGTGTCACCGGAGCGGATGGCGGAGATCGAGGCCCAGCTCGGCTTGGACAAGCCGGCCTACGAGCAGTACGCGACCTGGCTTGGCGGGGTGGTCCGCGGCGACCTGGGCGACTCGTTGTGGGAGCGGCGCTCGGTGAGCGGCATGATCGCCGAGCGCTTCCCGGTCACCCTCCAGCTGGCCCTGATGGCGATCGTGATCGCCATCATCCTCGGACTGCTGGTGGGGGTGGCCTCCGCCATCCGGCGGGGCTCCGCGGTCGACAACATCCTCCGGGTCACCTCCGTGTTTGGGCTGTCGATCCCGAACTTCTTCCTGGCCCTGCTGATGATCACGTTCCTGTCGGCGGCGTTCAACTGGGTGGCCCCGCTCGGCTACCGGAGCCTGACCGAGGATCCGTGGGTCAACCTGCAGCAGATGGCCCTTCCCGCCATCGCCCTCGGGGTCGGGGTGGCGGCGGCCATCGCTCGCCTCACCCGGTCCTCGATGTTGGAGGTGCTGGGGTCGGACTTCATCCGCACCGTCCGGGCCAAGGGGGCCACCCAGCGGGTGGTCAACTTCAAGCACGCCCTGCGCAACTCGATGATCCCGATCGTCACCCTGCTGGGTCTCCAGGTGGGGGCCCTCCTGGGTGGCACGGTGATCCTGGAGAACATCTTCGGGCTGCCGGGAATCGGGCGGATGGTGTACACCGCCGCCAACCAGCGGGACTACCCCGTGATCCAGGCCGCCGCCGTGCTATACGGCAGCGTCTTCGTAATGGTCAACATCGCGGTCGACGTGGCGTACGGCTGGATCGACCCCCGAATCAGGGAGAGCTGAGGATGACCGCTGTCACCGAGGATCTCGTCCCTCCGGTTCCGTCGTCGGCACCGGAGCCGGATGCCGCCACCACCACGAGTCCGACCGGTCGTTGGGGCCGCTTCTGGTTCAGTCTCAAGCACTTCGTGAAGAGCCAGCCGCTGGGCGTGATCTCGGCGGTGATCATCCTCATCATGCTGCTGGCCGCCATCTTCGCCCCGATGCTGGCCACCCAGGACCCCAACATGCTGGGCCGGCGGAGCCAGCTCGACCCGCCGTCGATGGACCACCTCTTCGGCACCGACGAACTGGGCCGTGACATCTACAGCCGGGTGCTGTACGGCTCGCGGATCTCCCTGATCGTGGCCACCACCACCGTGGTCGTGGCCTCCGTGTTCGGCACCATCCTCGGGGCCGTGTCCGGCTTCTTCGGCGGTGCCGTCGACCAGATCATCCAGCGGGTGGTCGACGCGGTGATGTCGATCCCGGTGATCATCTTGGCCCTGTTCATCGTGGCCCTCATGGGTTCCAGCCTCCGCAATGTGGTGGTGGCCTTGGCCGTGGTCTACATCCCCCGGTTCGCCCGGATCGCCCGGGGTGAGATGTTGCGGGTCAAGAACGCTGAGTACGTGGTGGCCGCCGACGCCCTCGGATCCACCCCGTGGCGGACCATCCGCCGCCACGGCATCCCCAACATCGTGGCTCCCCTGATCATCCTGGCCAGTCTGACGTTCGGTCAGGCCATCATCGCTGAGGCCGCCCTCAGCTTCCTCGGCATGGGTGCGCCCATCACCGATCCGTCGTGGGGCCAGATGCTGTCCCGGGCCAGTGAGTACACCCGGGTGGCGTGGTGGGGGGTCCTGTTCCCCGGGGCCGCGCTCAGCCTGGCCGTGCTGGCGTTCAACCTCCTCGGCGACTCCCTGCGTGACCATCTGGATCCGAAGCTCGTGCGCTGAGCGGGCAACCGCGGCCTGACGCGTCCCGGTCTCGACGCCCGGCCCGAACCGACATCCGGCGCAAGCGCAGGCCCGAACCCTGGGGCGCGCCCGGGCTGCGAACCGTCAGAACCAACAAGGGAGCGGAAAAGATGGAAACATCACGGAGGTGGGCCAGGATCCTGGCCTTGCTGGCTGTCCTCAGCCTGCTGGCCGCGGCGTGCGGGGGCGGGTCGGACGATTCGGCCGAGCCCGACGGTCCCGAGACCGAGACCGGTACCGCCGACTTCGCCGAGCAGGCCCGGGCCCAACAGGAGGGCGCCGACCCGGACGACGCCGCCAAGTTGGAGGGCAGCGGGGAACCGGTCCGGGGCGGGACGCTGGTCATGTCCGGGCCGTCCGACATCGGGAACCTCGACCCGATCACCTCCCCGTCGTTCAACACCCAGTACCGGTTGGGGCCCGTCTACCAGCGACTGATCACCTTCGAGACCGGGCCCGACATCGGGTACACCCAGCAGGTGCTCAAACCGGAGCTGGCCACGGACTGGGAGATCTCCGACGACGCCCTCACCTATACCTTCCACCTGCGAGAGGGCGTCACCTGGCAGAACAAACCACCCGTGAACGGCCGCCCGTTCACCTCGGCCGACGTGAAGGCCACCTTCGACGCCATCCTGGCCGGTGGCCACCAGTCCAACCTGCTGGAGCGGGTCGAATCGGTGGAGACCCCCGACGATCTGACCGTGGTGCTGCACCTGTCGGCACCGTTCGCCCCCCTGCTCAACAACATGGCCAGCCACTTCATGTGGATCCTGCCCGCCGAGGCCTTCGGGGAGGGTTACGACCGCAACACCACCGTCATAGGGACGGGGCCGTTCATGCTCGACTCCCGCGAGGTGGACGTCTCCACCAAGTACGTGGCCAACCCCGACTACTGGGAGATGGGCACCGACGGGCAGCCGTTGCCGTACCTGGACGGGTTCGACCTCGTGACCATCAACGACACCCAGCAGGTGGTGGCCGCCTTCACCGCCGGTGAGATCGACATCATGACCAACGGGATCCCCAAGGAGCTCCGGGCCCAGCTCATCGCCGACACCCCAGACGCCTACCACGGGGAGTGGATCGACGCCGGGATGGGCCAGGTCGGGGTGAACATGGGCCGTGAGCCCTTCAACGACATCCGAGTCCGTCAGGCCATCTCCATGGCCATCGACCGGGAGGGCATGGGCACGACCATCCGGGGTGGTGGCACCATCCCGTCGAACGTCTCCCCGGCCATGTCGGACTACACGATCGACCAGGCCCAGCGGAACGAGTTCCTGACCTATGACCCGGAGGGGGCCAAGGCCCTCCTGGCCGAGGCCGGCTATCCCGACGGCTTCGACGTGGACATGATCGCCACCGAACAGTACGGGGCCCTCTACACCCAGCAGGCGGAGTGGCTGGTCGAGGACCTGCGGGCCATCGGCCTCAACGTCAACCTCGAGCTCCTGGACTACTCGACCTACATCGGCAGCCGCTGGCCGGACAAGGAGTACGACCTCCAGTTCGGGCCCCAGACGCCGTTCCTGGAGCCCGACGAATGGCTGCGGGGCCAGATGCACACCAACGGCGGTCGCAACTGGTACAACATCAGCGATCCGACCCTGGACGGCATGCTCGAGGATCAGCTCGGCATCCTCGATCCCGACGACCGGGCCGACAAGATCAAGGAGATCCAGGTCTACGCCCTGGAAAACGTGATGGACCCGATCCCGGTGTGGACCGTCCTGACCCAGTGGAGCTACTCGCCCGAGGTCAAGAACTTCTACCGTCAGGCGTCGTACGGGTTCCCGGGCCTGGCGTACACCTATCTGGAGCCCCAGTCCTGACCGGCTCCGGACGATCGAGCCAGTCGGCGGTGGACCGGTAGCCGACGTCGATGAGGGCCTCGGTGCGGCTGTAGTCGAACGAGCTCAACGTGGCCGGGGTGACTCCGGGAAGGCGGAGCACCTCGGCCCGGTCGGGCCCGTCGGGCAGTTCGCTCGACCGCTGGTTGACGATCGACACCGCGGTGGCGTTGAACACCGCGGTCACCGGTCCGATCGGGGGTCGGGGTGCGGCCGGGACGGCGTCCAGGATGATCAGGCCGCGGGCGCCGGCGGCCACCGCCTCACGCATCGGCAGGTTGGCGCTGATCCCACCGTCGATGAAGAGCTGGTCGGCCAGAGCCACCGGGGGGAAGACCCCGGGAATGGCGGCCGAGGCGGCCAGGGCGGGGCCCAGGGCGCCGTCGGTAACGACCTCGGGCCGACCGGTGGCCGCGTCGGTGACCACCACCCCGAGGGGCACGGCGAGCTGGGCGAAGGTGGTCACCGGGAGCCAGGCGCCGATGGCGGCCCGGAACCCCGACGGGTGGACCAGGGAACGTCTCGTGCGCACCACGTTCCATACCCCCCGGAGCCGGCTGCCGTTACCGCACAACCGGAGCCACCCCAGGTCTGACCAGATCTCGGTCAGCCGGTCGGCGGCCCGTTCCGGGTCGGCGGCCACCATCGAACCGTTGAGCGCGCCCACCGACGACCCGACCACCAGGTCGGGTCGGACGCCGCGTTCGGTCAGGGCCCGGATCATGCCCACCTGGGCCGCGCCCCAGGCGCCCCCGCCGGACAGCACGAAGGCCAGGGGCCGGGGCAAGTCCCCGGGGTTCACGCCGCCCCCGACCCGGGGGTCCTGGTCTGGCGTGCGCATGCGGCCCGGTCGCCTGCTCAGGAGACGATCTGGGCCCGGATGCCGGTCATCCAGGCGTCGGCCTCGGCTAGGGCCCGGCTGGCCTCGGCCCGGGCCGACGACGACGTCGTCCCGTCGGCCGGGTAGCTGCCGAGGAACTTGATGTCGGCGTGCTTGGCCCGGACCGCCCGGAGGGCGTCGGCCACGACGTCGTCGCCGATGTGGCCGATCAGGTCAGCGACGAAGCAGTACTGGCCGAGGGTGCGTTTCACGGGCCGGGAGGTGAGGTTCGACAGGCTGATGTTGCGGGCCGAGAACTCCTCCAGGATCGCCACCAGCGAACCAGGGCGGTCCACCCGCTGGTGGAGGACCACGGTGGTCTTGTCGTGGCCGGTGGGGGCCGGGATCCCGGACGTGCCGACCAGGAGGAAGCGGGTCTGGTTGCCGGAGTGGTCGGCCACGTCGCTGGCCAGGACCTCGAGGCCGTACAGCTCGCCGGCGCGGGCCGGCCCGATGGCGGCCAGGCCGGGTTGATGGGAGGCCGCCTCGGCCGCCTCGGCCGTCGAGTTGGCCGCCTTGACCGGCACGTCGGGCAGTTCCTTGTGGAGGAAGTTCCGGCACTGGGCGTTGGCCACCGGGAAGCTCGACACGGTGGTGACGTCCTCCAGGGTCGTGCCCGGCAGGGCCATCAGCTCGAGCTGGATGTCGAGCACGACCTCCCGCTGGATGAGGAGGTCGTGATCGAAGGCTAGGGCGTCGAGGGTGATGTTGACGGTGCCCTCGATGGCGTTCTCGATGGCGACGAACCCGAGATCGACCTCACCGTCGACGGTGGAGGCGAGCACGTCGAAGAAACGGGGCAGGGGGCGGAGGTCAGCCTCGGCCAGATCGGCCTGGCCGAGCAGGGCCTGTTCGGTGAAGGTGCCCGCCGGCCCCAGATAGGCGATGCGGGCGTCACGCCGGGACGGCGGGTTCGGTCTGCTCACATTACGAGCGTAGAGTGACGACATGGACGGTCCTCTGTATTTCCGCCAGCTGCTGAGTGGTCGTGACTTTGCGGGCAGCGACATGATCGCCCAACAGATGGTCAACTTCAGCTACCTCATCGGCGACCGGGACACCGGGGAGGCCGTGGTGGTCGACCCGGCCTACGACCCGGCCGATCTGCTGGGGATCCTGGCCGAGGACGACATGCGCCTCGTCGGGGTGCTCGCCACCCACTACCACGCCGACCACATCGGCGGCTCGATGATGGGCTACGACGTGGCCGGGATCGCCGAACTGCTGGACCATGTGGACGTGCCCGTGCACCTCCAGAGGCCCGAGCTCGAGTACGTGACCAAGACCACCGGCGTCCAGGCCGATTCGTTGACCGGGCACGATTCGGGTGACGTGGTGTCGGTGGGCCAGATCGACATCGAACTGATCCACACTCCGGGCCACACCCCCGGCAGCCAGTGCTTCCTGGTGCGCGACCACCTGGTCTCGGGCGACACCCTCTTCCTCGACGCCTGTGGCCGCACCGACCTCCCCGGGGGTAGCCCCGAGGAGTTGTTCCGTTCGCTCCACGAACGCCTGGCCCGGGTGCCGGACACGGCGGTGCTGTACCCCGGCCACCGATACTCGAACGACGATCACCAGTCCATGGGCCAGACCCGGCAGCGCAACATCGCCTACAAGGTCGACTCACTCGACCGCTGGCTCACCTTCTTCGGCCACTGAGGCCCGCTTGAGGCCGTCTCTTGAGGCCCCCTTGAGGCCGCTGAGGCCCTGGTCCGTGGTGCCCAGGGGCCTGTTCGGCCCGCCCCGCTGCCCGGCGGGCCTAGGGAAATCGACCCGGTTCGGGTCCAGGGCCTCAATCCCCGGAGCGGGACGGTCGATTGAACGAGGGTGATGAACGGGACTGACTCTCTCGCTACTCGGCGGTCAACCGACACCAAGCCCGGCCGATGGACGGGCCGACGGTCGGATCACCGCCACGACCGACTCGAGGTGACCATGGGCCCTGATGAGGGCGACGCCGAGGTGATCGCCCGCTACCGGCGCCAGGTGGAGGCCCTCGAGCTCGAGCTCGTCGAACTGCGGGAACTGATCGATCGGCTCGTGAACGAGGACACCGCCGCAGCGGGCCGTGACCCGTTCACCGCGTCCGCCTTCGCCCTGTCCGACGACGACGACGAGGCAAGGGCCTTCGACGCCTTCTACCACGCCTACGATGGGTCCCATGCCAAGACCCGAAGGTTTCTCCTGGGCTGAAACCTCAGGGCGGCGTCCCCCCCGTCGGGTCCCGGTCCGGGCCAGGGTGGCCGGTCCGTCAGGAGCAGCCCGCCTCGTCGTCGGCCTGCTCCTGACCGGTCTCGTCGCCGTCATCGTCGCCCTCCCGGCCGGGGCCGAGGCCCCGTCCGCGCTCACCGCCGACCTGGCCGAGGACGGGGTGTACATCGCCCCGGAGCGGACCGACATCGAGGAAGCTCCGCTGGTGGCCGCAGTCAACGAGGCCCGCGCCGCCGGTGTGGAACTGGTGGTGGTGGCCCCGTTGGACCCGCAGCCCGACCCCCGGGCGTTCGCCCGGCGGATCCAGGAGGCTACCGACGTCGACGCGGCCATGGTCTTCACCGACGACGGCCCGATCGCCAGCTACGCCACCGACGACCTCAAGAACGGCAACACCCGCGCCCAGGCGGCGGCCATGGCCGCCCCCACCCCGGCCGCCGCGGTCACCGCGTACCAGACGGAACTGCTGACCGAGCCGAGCGGTGGGGTCATGGGCGTGATCATCGCCGTGGTCGTGCTGCTCGCCGCCCTGGTCGCCGCCCTCGTGGTGGCGGTCATCCTGGAGCAGCGGTTCCGCTCGGGTCGGATCGCTCCGGTATAGGGGCCACGCCCCGGCGTCGGTCCTGCGGGCCCGGCGCCGGGTGATTCCCCTCCGCACGACCGTCGAACGGCTCGGGGGGCGGATCTGTCCGTTATGGTTCCTGGCTGGCGATGCTCCGGCACCGGGCCGGGTGCTGGTGGTACGGATGAGGATCGAGGGCCATGGCTGAACCGAGCGACGACATCGAGCGGAAGACGACGGCTCCCGAGGGTCGACCGGCGCGAGGGGCGCCGTCGCTGGCCGAGGAGCAGCCCGACGAACTGCCGGCCCTGCTCGCCATCGCCGTGGGAATCGCCGTGATCGCCGTCCTCCTGGTCCCCATGGGCGGGGTGGTCTTCTCCACCTCGACGGAGACCGCGGTGGCGGTGAGTGAAGCCGCCGACGGTGGGACGACGGTAGAGATCGTGGAACTCGACCTGATCGAGATGAACGGCATGCTGGTCGAGGCCGGCTTCACCGACATCGCCCTCGGTATCGACGGGTCCACCGTCACCGCCCGTGGGGTGGTGGCCGACGAGGCGGAGCGCGACGCCGTGCTGGCTGCCCTAGCCGACATCGACGGGGTCACCGAGGTCATCGACGGGCTGGAGATCGAGGGCGAGGCCGGCGCCGGTGGCGCCGCCGTGGCCGGTGAACCGTCCCTGGTCACCCGCCAGGTCACCCAGAGCGGGATCATCCTGGAGGGCGTGGTGCCCACCCAGGCCACCGCCGACGCCATCGAGGCCGCGGCCGTCTCCATGTACCCGACCGCGGGCCAGGTCGACAACCAGTTGACCGTCGACCCCGCCGTGACCGCGCCGGTGACGTTGAGCGTCACCGGCAGCCTCACCGACCAGGCCCTCTACAACCGTCTGACCTCCGGATTCGACGGCATCGCTGACGTCGAGGTCGACAGCTCCGGCCTCACCCTGGAGGAATCGAGCCCCCTCGAGACCGACCTCAACTCCCTGGCGCCGATAGAGTTCGCCTCCGGTTCCGCCCAGATCCTGCCCGCCTCGGAGGCCGTGGTGGACCAGGCGGCCGCCTACCTCGCCGCCAACCCCGACGCGGTGATCGAGGTGGGTGGCCACACCGACACCGTGGGCGAAGAGGTCGCCAACCAGGCCCTCAGCCAGCGCCGGGCCGACGCGGTGGTGGCCGCCCTAGCCGGCCGGGGGGTCACCAACAACCTGGAGGCCCGGGGCTACGGCGAGTCCCGCCCCAAGCAGAGCCCCGACGACACCCCCGAGCAGCAGCAGGCCAACCGGCGCATCGAGTTCCGCATCGTTTCCGGCTGAACGGCCTCGTGCTGATGGCTCTTCGGCCGAGGCCTCATCGCGGGGACGCGGGAGGGCTGTGTTGGCCGAGCCAGGCGTACATGGCGATACCCGCGGCCACGCCGGCGTTGATCGAACGGGTCGACCCGTACTGGGGGATGGAACGGCATTCGGCCAGGACGGCCCGCATGGCCGCGGACAGGCCCGGTCCCTCCTGCCCGAACACCAGGACGCAGGCCCGGGGGAGCGGCGTCGACGGTAGCGGGGTCGATCCCGGCAGGTTGTCGATCCCGACCAGGGGTAGGCCGCGCTCGGCCGCCCAACCGGCCAGGTCGTCGGCGGTGGGATGGTGGCGGACGTGCTGGTACCGGTCGGTCACCATCGCCCCCCGCCGGTTCCAGCGGCGCCGGCCGACGATGTGCACCTCGGAGGCCAGGAAGGCGTTGGCCGACCGCACCACCGTTCCGATGTTCAGGTCGTGCTGCCAGTTCTCGATGGCCACGTGGAACGGATGCCGACGCCGGTCGAGGTCGGCCCGGATGGCCGCCACCGACCAGTACCGGTAACGGTCGATCACGTTGCGCCGGTCCCCGCCGGCCAGCAGATCGGGATCGAGGCGCGGATCGTCGGGCCACGGGAACGGGTGGGGGCCCACCCCGACCCGGCCCTCCGACGGTGGCTCAGGCGGTGAACTCGGCCGGTCGGGCATCGGTGACGGTGACGAGGAGGGCCGGATCGACGGCGAACACGTGACGAGGGGTGCCAGCGGCCGCCCACACCCGGTCGTGGTCGAGGAGGACCGGATCGATCCAGGTCCGGACCGGGGCCGGATGGCCGATGGGGGCCACCCCGCCGATGGCGTACCCGGTGGCGTGCCGCACCCGTTCCGGATCGGCCCGCCGGCAGGCGGAGGCCCCGGCCAGGGTGGCCAGGGCCTCGGGGTCCACCTGGTTGGCCCCACTGGTCAGGGCGAGCACGATCTCACCGTCGGCGTCGAAGATCATCGACTTCACGATCTGGGCCACGCCACAGCCCACGGCGGCCGCGGCGTCAGCCGCGGTCCGGGTACCGTCGGGATATTCGATGACCTCAATGGTGAGGCCAAGCTCGGCGGCGGCGTTCCGCACCCGCTCCACGCTGCTCGATACGTCGGATCCACTCATCACCGAGCACCGTAGCGGCAGTCCGTAGGTTGTTTCGCCGGTGCGGGAGGGCTCATGATCGGCGGGCAGGGTCCGATGGCCCACCATGATGCAGTGGAGCCGGATCGGTGTGGTCCTGGTCGTCGTGGCCGTGTCGTTCGCCTATTCGCTGAGCCATCTGCCCCAGCCCGGACCGCGTCGGGTCGTCATGCCGGAGCGATCGCCGGTGGAGGCCATTGAGGCTGCCGCCGCCGACCCGTCCGCCCCTCCCCCGGAGCAGCTCAACTTCAGCTTCCCCCCCGGGGTGTTCCTGGTGACGGACCCGACCGACCCCACCGAGGCCGCGGCCGACGACCGGATCCGGCCGCGTCGACCCCAGCTCGACGACGACACCCTGCTGCCGTCCGGGCTGACCACACCGGCCGAAACCCTCCCCCTCGGGCGGATCGAGCCCGGCCTGTACGCCACCGGGTTCGACACCAGGGGATGCCGCTACGAGTTGTGGCGGCTGATGGCCGACGGGCGTCCCCAGGCGATCGGGGAGGAGCTCCTCAGCAACGGGCGGCTCCTGGTGACCATCGATGGGGTGGAACCGGACTGGTTCGCCTCCGGGGCGGAGTGCGGCCAGTGGGTGGAGTGGACGCCGCTGGCCCAACCCCTGACCCGGGCCGGCAACGGTGACTACTGGAGTGGCGACCTGGGGCCCGGTGAGTGGACGGTGCCCGCCGGCTGCCGCTGGGAGAAGGTGGCTGCCTTCCGGGGGGCCCAGCTCCTCGACGTCATCGGCTCCGGGGCGGCCGGCGAGCCTTTGATCGTCGACGCCGAGACCACCGGGGTCCGGATCCGGGGCTGTGAGCTGGCGATGGAGCTCGTCGGCCCCGAGCCGACCTGACCCCGCCGTGGGCCCGGTAGGCGACCACCGAGGTTCAGATCACCACATGGGTGGGATCCTGGCCGGCGTCGAGCATGGCCCGTCGGACCCGGACGGGCACCAGCAGGGCCAGGCCGATACCGAAGAAGGCCACCAGTGACAGCAGGGCGATCCGCTGGGACCCGACGAGCTGGTTGACCAGTCCGAAGACGAGCGGTCCCAGCCACGATGTGCCGCCGGTGGCGATCTCGTAAAAGCCGAAGTACTCGGCCTCCTGGCGGGGCGGGATCATCTGGGCGTACAGGGAGCGGCTGAGTGCCTGTGCGCCGCCCAGGACGAGGGCCAGCATGGCGCCCATGACCCACAGCTTGGGGATGGAGTCGAGATCGACGAAGGCATAGACCACCAGGCCGGTCCACACCGACAGGTTGATCAACAGACCCCGCTTGGCCCCGATCCGTTGGGCGAGCTGCCCGAACCCGAGGGCTCCGGGCACGGCCACGAACTGGATCATCAGGACCAGCAGCAGGAGGGTGCCCGGTTCGGCGTCGAGCTCGTCGGCGGCGAACACGGTGGCCACGGCCAGCACAGTCTGGATACCGTCGGTGAACACCAGGTAGGCGATCAGGTAGCGGAGGGCCTCGGGGTAGCGGGATCGCATCTCGGCCAGGGTGCCGAACACCCCCCGGAACCCGGTTCGCAGCCAGCTCTCACCGGGTGGCCGGGCCCGTGACGCGGGCCGGGCCCGGAGCAGCCGGCCCGGAAACAGGGCGAACCACACGGCGCACCACAGCCCGGTGGCGCCCAGGCTGATCCGCACCGCCAGGCCGGTGTCGTCCATCAGGGTGATGAGGGCCACGTTCACCAGCAACCACAGGCCACCTCCCAGGTAGCCCACGGCGTACCCCTGGGCGCTGATCCGATCCCGCTCGGCGGGGGGCGCGATCTCGGGCAGCAACGAGTTGTAGATCACCGAAGCGGCGGCGAAGGCCAGAGCGGCCAGGACGAACAAGAGGCCACCCAGGAGCAGGGTGGTGGTGGTGATCAGGAACATCCCCGCCACCAGGGCACTGCCGGTGTAGGCCAGGGCCATCAGGAGCCGCTTCTTATGGTCCGAGTGGTCGGCCACCGCCCCCACCAGCGGGAGGACCAGGATCTGGATCAGGGCCGAGAGGCTGACCGCGAACGGGAAGAACGAACCGGGCTCGATCCGGATCCCGGCTACGACCACCCCACCGGACCGTTCGGCCAGATCGAGCAGATAGGGCCCGAGCAGGGCGCTGGCCACCGTCGTGGAGAACGCCGACCACGCCCAGTCGTACATCACCCAGCCGCGCCGCTCGGCCGGTGATCCGTAGCTCGTTTCAGTGATCATCTCGACCGTTGGTGAGGCAAGGTAGCAGTTGTGCCACCCTCTGCGGACATCCGGCGTGTTCCGAACGGCGACGCTCAGATGGATGCGATGGCGGCCTCCGTCGAGACGGCTGTCGCCGCCTGGGGTAGGCCGACCGATGAAGAGCGAGAAGCCGCGGACGAGATCTGGTCGAACCGTTGATCTATGGCGCCGGGAGCGAGTTCGACGCCGCGGAAACGGCAGGCCCACGTCTCATCGCTGGCGAGTGCATGGTCGGGTTACGACGCTTCTTCGAGTGCGCTGGCGGTCTGCTTCAGGCGTTGGGGAGGGCTCGTGCTCGCGTGCGGTCGCGGTCGGTCACGTTGTCCCAGGGCGTCCTACGTAGTTGCTTGGAGTCATCCTGCAGCTGTAAGATGGTTTGTATGACAACTAGTGTGACCGTCCGGCTTGAGGACCGGCATGTCGAGTGGCTGAGATCCCGAGGGACTTCAATGACCGATGCTGTGAGGGCAGCTCTCGACCTGGCAATTGAAGAAGAGAGCTATCGTCGTGCTCAAGAGGTGCTGCGGCGGGTACCGCTGGACACCGAAGACGAATGGGGCGACATCGAGGACTTCATGGTCCGGGCCAGGCTGGATGCGGGGTGAGCTGTACTGGGCCGAGGTGGTCCACGATGATGGCATAGCCAAACGCAGGCCAGTACTTGAGATCTCGGCAATCGAATTGAGTTCACCGTTGGTGGTGCCCGCCACCACCGTTGTACGCGATTTGCCGTCTGAGGTCCCTCTTGATCTGTACGGCCTACGGGGGGTTTTGAACACCTTGTCCGCTGGCCCGATTCGGCGGGAAAACTTGGTCGAGCCGATTGGGCTCGTTGACCGCGATTTGCTCGATCAAGTCTGCCGAGCATTGGCATGGACGACCGGCTGTAGATGAAACGGCCTGGCACCCGGGTTCAAGGAAGAACTTCCGGGTGTCAGAGCTGTGCAGTTGAAGGGACGATTCGCGAACCCCGAAGTGGCGGATCTGATCACGCGTTTGCACATGGTTGAGAGCTGGTCACGCTGAGCCATGCGACCGGCTACGCCGGCGAAAACGTAGAGCAGTTCGTGTGCTTGATCGTGGGTGAGCCAGTCAACGGCCGACTGACCGGTGTTGGCGAGTTGGCCGGGAAAGGTCTCGGCGAAGATAGCTGCGCGGTTGTCGACGCTGACTCGAAGCGCTTGCCAACCTGGTGGCAACCAGTCAGCTTGGTTCGCGCTGTTGGCGCACTCGTCACATTCATGGCTGTTGTCGCTGCCCAACTCGAGACAGCCCCGGTCGTGCACGCTGATGAGACCTCGGTCCGCTCCGCCAAGACCATGGTGTGGGTGCACGTGTGTTCAACTGCGGTGTTGACCTGGCACGTCGGCCGCCGTGACCGGGCAACCGTCGAAGCCGGGCCCCTGGGTGCTGCGACCGGGACGATTCGTGCACGACCGCTTGGCGATGTACTTACTACGGCACCGGTCACGCGCTATGCAACGCCCACATCCTCCGCTCGTTGAACGAACTCCTCGCCAACCGGAAACACCGGGACTGGGCCAGCGGGTTCACATCGAGCTGATCATCGACACCAAGAACCGGGTTGACCAGGCCCGAACCAACGGCCGGACAGCGTTGAGCGGCTACCGGCGACGCAAGATCCAGCGGCGATGGAACGAGCTCGCCACCCAGGCCGCCACCGCGGCCCCGGACCCCCCGAAAGGGATCTACCTGTACGGGACCGACAAAGGCGCCCGGAACCTCGCCCGAGCCCTCACCGAACACCGAGACCTGTTCCTCGCCTACACCGGTGACTTCGCCCTCCCGTTCGACAACAACCTCGCCGAGAGAGATCTCCGGATGATCAAACTCCAAGCCAAGATCTCCGGCGAGTTCCGATCCCCCAGCGGCGCCGCCCGCTTCGCCACCATCCGCAGCTACATCTCCACCAACCAACCGCAAACAGCACCAACCCATCCACCAACCCATCCACCAGCTCTACACCCCAACCGGGCCTGGCTACCCACCTGACTGGTTACACCTGGCGAGTGGACAGTCGGTTGCGAGTCTTCTTCGAGCGCGCTGGCGGTCTGCTTCAGGGCGTTGGAGAGGGCTCGTGCTCACGTGCGGTCGCGGTCGGTCACGTTGGAGGGTCGAGACTCCGCAGCTCGGTCGCGAGCTTGCTGGAGACGCTCAGCGCTCCAGCCGAGCCGTTCAGCGATCTCCTCCAACGACTCAGTCTTCATGGGTCTATGATGTTATGATGTAACACTATGAGAACTCAGATTGCTCTAGACGATGAGGTTCACGCTCGGGTTAGACAGAAGGCCGCTGACCTGGGCGTGACTATGGCCGAGTACATACGCCAACTTGTCCATCGCGATCTGGACGGCCCGGAACCTGCTACCGATCCGAGCGTCATTTTCGCACTCGGCGGCTCAGGAGGTTCCGACATCGCTAGTGACCGGTCGGCGGCCCAAGATGCCTTTGCTGATATCTGGAACCGGAATTGAGCAGCAGGCAGGCATCGGTCTTTGTCGACACATCTGCCTGGTACGCAGCTGTAGATGCCGACGACGCAAGTCACATGCGAGCCACCGCTCGTCTGTCTGAGTTTTCTGGTTCCCTGGTCACGAGTGATCACGTGCTTGTCGAGACGTGGTATCTCACCGCCAGTCGAATCAACCGCGATGTGGCCGAGCGGGCGATCGACGGGATTCGCGCTGGTGTCGCGAGAATCGAGTCCGCTCAAGTAGCTGATCTCGAAGCTGCATCGGCCGTCTTTCGCGAGTTTCCCGATCAGGAGTTCTCGATTGTCGATCGCACTTCCTGGTCGGTGATGCGACGGCTCGGCTTGAGTGAAGCAATCGCGTTCGACGTCGACTACTCCATTTATCGCTTTGGTCATGGTCGACGACAGGCGTTTACCGTCTACAGCTAACGGCCTCCAACACATCAGCCCCCGCCGGATCTGTCCGCCCAGGGCTGTCGGGTTCAAGTAGGAACCTCCGGGCGTCAGAGCTGTGCGCGAGGAGGGACTTGAACCCTCACGTCCTTTCGGACACAGGAACCTGAATCCTGCGCGTCTGCCAATTCCGCCACTCGCGCGAGTGGTGCGGCCCTGATCGTAGCGCCGTTTTCGACAACCCGGCTCGGAGTTCCGTGCGTGCCCTCTGCCGGGCCGGCCCCGGGGCTCCGGCAACGCCGAGCGCCAACCAGGCGCGGTTCGTGGCATGCTGGGATGCGCCCTGTGGCCGGAGGGCGCCCGCGGCCCGTCGAGGAGATGCAGTATCCGGTGGTGCTCCGAAATTTCGAAGACCGACTCGAGCGGATGGTGGAAGGCATGTTCGCGCGCGCCTTCCGTAGCGGGCTCCAGCCCGTCGAGCTGGGCCGGCGGTTGGTCAAGGAGATGGATCTGAGCCGCACCCTCGACGTGAGGGGACGGGCCCTGGCCCCCAACCGGTTCGTGATCCGGGTGTCGGCCGAGGACCTCGAACGGTTCGGGCAGGTGCGACAGTCCCTCATCGACGAGCTGGCGGCCACGGTGCGGGAGCACGCCCGGGAGGAGCAGCTCAGTTTCCTCGGCCGGGTGTCGGTGGAACTCGACGTCGACCCGAACCTTCGGGTCGGACTCTTCCGGGTCCATCCGTCCTACGACGAGCGGATCGCCCCCGATTCCGAGTCGGCGTGGTTCGAGGAACCGAGCGGGCAGCAGCACCGGATCGCCGCCCCCTTGGCCGCGGTCGGTCGGCTGTCGGACTCCGACATAGTGATCAACGACCAGAACGTGTCCCGGCGCCACGCCGAGATCCACGTGGTGGGCGATGACTACGAGCTGGTCGACTTGGGATCGACCAACGGGAGCAAGGTGAACGGCGAACGAATCCAGAGGCGAACCCTGGCCGACGGGGATCAGGTGACCTTCGGTGCGATCACGCTCCGCTTCCGGCGTCGGTAGGCGCGGCCTCCGCCGGAGCCCGTTCGTCGGTAGTCTGCCCCCTGGTGACCGACGCACTTCTCACCCTGCTCCGATGGTGCCTGCTCGGCTTGCTGTATCTGTTCTTCCTCCGGGTCCTGCAGGCGACCTGGTCCGGGGTGCAGGTCACGGCGGGCGGCGGAGGTCGGATCGCCGCGGCCGGGGACGGGCGCCGGTCCGGGCGGTCGGGTCGACGGGCGTCGAGGCACCAGTCGGTGCTGCTCGTGCTGGAACCGCCCGAACTGACCGGACGGGAGTTTCCCGTGAACGGTGAATTGACCATCGGCCGCGCCGCCAGCTGCCACATCAGCATCGACGATTCGTACATGTCGCAACTTCACGCCCGAGTTTCTCCCCATCCCGACGGTGCCGTGGTGGAGGATCTAGGATCGACCAACGGGACGTATCTCAACCGGCAACGGGTGACGTCGCCGGTTGTCGCGGTTGCCGGTGATCGGATCCAGGTGGGCGGGATCGTCATGGAGTTGCGGTGATGGAGCTACGTGGTGCCGTCGCCACCCATGTAGGTAACGTCCGGGAGGCCAACGAGGACCGCGCCTACTTCGGCGGGTTCGTAGCCGCGGTCGCCGACGGGATGGGTGGTCACCAGGGCGGTGAGATGGCGGCCAGCATCGCTATCCGCCAGTTCGTGGACATCGACGAGCCGATCGGGCCCGGTGGCCTGGTCGACCTGGTCGAGCAGGCCAACCGGGCCGTCTTCGCCCGGGCCTCCGAGCCCCAGTACCGGGGAATGGGCACCACCCTGGTGGCGTTGACCCTCCGGCCCAACGAGGAGATGGTGGCCATCACCAATGTGGGTGACAGTCGGGCCTACCAGCTACACGACGGCAAGCTCCGTCAGCTGTCCCTCGACCACAGCCTGGTGGAGGACCTCGTCCGGCAGAACCGTCTCACCCCCGAGGAGGCCCTGCACCACCCGAAACGGAACATCCTCACCCGGGCCCTCGGCATCTCCCCCGAGGTCGACGTCGACCGCTTCCTCGTGCCGGCCGAGATCGGTGACCGGTTCCTCCTTTGCAGCGACGGCCTGTTCAACGAGGTGGACCAGGACCGCATCACCGAGCTGCTGGCCACCGAGACGGCCACCGAGGTCGTCGCCAGCCGGCTGGTAGAGCAGGCCCTGACCGGACCGGCCCGGGACAACGTCACCGTCGCCGTCGTCGACATCGTGGCCGACGGGGAGGGGGGCGACGTCACCACCTCCCCGCTCGAGGAACTGCTGGATCAGGTCGACGAGACCGACCCGGGTGGGAACGCCGAGACCCCGCGGGTGGATGTGCCCGCCGGGGGCGAGACCCGTCCGGCAGGTTCGGTGGCCGGTGCCGCCGCGGCCGCCGCCACCGCGGTGGCGGCGGGGCGTCGCACCGGTACCGATCAGCTCGAGGAAGCCCCCGCCCCGCTGGAGGCGGGACCTCCCCCCACCCGTCAGCCGGTCCTGGCACCTCCCGGCGCTCCCCCCGCTGAACGCCGGAGTCGCCGCACCGTCGGCACCGCGGTCGGCCTGTTCAGCGCGGCCGTGATCCTGTTCACTGCCCTCTACATCGGGGTGACCCGTTACGGCCGGTCCGGCTACTACGTCGCCGCAGACGCAACGGGTCGCAACGTGGCCATCTTCGAGGGCCGCTCCGGCGGGTTCCTCTGGGTGGACCCCTCGGAGTATCTGGTCACCGACATCCCGGTGGACGACCTTACCGACGCCGGCCGGGTGGCCCTGGAACAGGAGAACGAGTTCGACACCCGTCGCGAGGCCGAACGATTCATTGACTCCGAGCTGATGCCCAGCGCCTCGCCCGACGACGTCGAGGCGCTGCAGGAGGGGGTCACCTCCGACGGTGGCCGTCCGTCCACGACCGGTCCGTCCACGACCGCTCCGTCCACCAGCGGCCAACCGGACGCGCCCGGCGGCGGGGGCGGCGGCCTGGGGGCCTCGGCCGGTGATACCGGGGCGGAACTGACCGGCCCCGGTATCGGCGGTCAGGTGGGGACGGGAACCACGACGTCGACGCCGTGATCATCCGCCAGCGCCGGACCGAGCTCAGCCTGTTGGTTCTCGGCACGATCGTCACCGTCGTCGCCTACGGCCTCCTCAACGCCGGCCAGTTCGCCGAGGTGCAGAACGAGGTTCTCGGGTTCTTCGGGATCGTGCTGCTGCTCCTGCTCGGCGCCCACCTGGTGGTCCGCTTCACCGCACCTGACGCCGATGCCCTGCTGCTGCCCATCGCCGCCCTGTTGAATGGGATCGGGTACGTCATGATCGCCCGGCTCGACCCTGACCTGGCCGCCATCCAGTCGGCGTGGACCTTCCTCGGGATCGGGGCCTTCGCCATCACCCTCCTGGTGGGGCGGGACCTCCGCTGGCTGGCCTCGTACCGCTACACCCTGGCCGTGCTCGGAGTGGTGCTCCTGATGTTGCCCCTGATCCCCGGGTTGGGCCTCAACATCAACGGCGCCCGTATCTGGCTCAGGATCGGCCGGTTCACCATCCAGCCCGGCGAGTTCGCCAAGGTAGTGCTGGCCGCCTTCCTGGCCGGCTACCTGACCGACAAGCGGGCCCTGCTGACCACGGCCAACCGGCGGATCGGACCGCTGAACATCCCGGCCTTCCGGCACTTCGGCCCCCTGCTCCTGGCCCTGGGCGTCGCCCTGATGGTCATGGTGCTCCAGCGTGACCTCGGTTCGTCGTTGCTGTTCTTTACCCTGTTCCTCGTCACCATCTACGTGGCCACCGGCCGGGCCGCCTACGTCCTGATCGGGCTGTCGCTGTTCGCCGTGGGGTCGTGGACAGCGTGGCGGCTCTTCAGCCACGTCCAGCGGCGGGTGACGATCTGGATCGACCCGTTCGCCGACGCCAAGGGGGCCGGGTTCCAGATCGCCGAGGCCTGGTTCGCCCTGGCCGACGGCGGGCTCACCGGGACCGGGATCGGCTCGGGGACACCCACCAAGATCCCCTACGCCCCCACCGACATGATCTTCGCCGCCATCGGCGAGGAGCTGGGCCTGCTCGGGGCCACCGGGATCCTGCTGGCCTTCATCTTCCTGGTCAGCGCCGGGTTCCGGGTCGCCGCCAACGCCGAGAACGATTTCGAGACCCTCCTGGCCTCGGGGCTCACCGCCCTGCTCGGATTCCAGGCCTTCATCATCATCGGCGGGGTCCTGCGGATCCTGCCCCTGACCGGGGTGACGCTCCCGTTCGTCTCCTACGGGGGATCATCGTTGATCGCCAACTACGTGATCCTCGCCCTCCTGGTCCGGATCTCGGACTCCACCCACCGCTCCGAACGGGAGGCCGAGGCCCGAGCCGAGCTGGCGGCACAGGGGACCTGACCGGAACCAGCGCATGAACCGCCCCCTACGCCACGTCCTCACCCTGCTGCTGGGCTGCTTCACCATCCTGTTCGTCCAGCTCAACCGGATCCAGGTGTTCCAGGCCGACGAGATCAAGGAGAACCCGGCCAACACCCGGACCATCCAGCGCGAGTTCGACCAGCCCCGGGCCACTATCACCACCGCCGACGGGGTGGTGGTCGCCGTCTCGGAACCGGCCACCTCCGGCCCCTTCGAGCACCAGCGCCGCTACCCCGAGGGCGAGCTCTACGCCCACACCGTCGGCTACGTGTCGTTCACGATCGGGGCCGAGGGGATCGAGCGGGGCTACGCGGACGCCATCACCGGCCGGACCCCCTCCCAGCAGCTGTCCGACCTCACCGACCTGATCGACGGCCAGAACGACGTCGGCACCGTGGTGCTCAGCCTGGACGACCGGCTCCAGCGGACCGCCCGCGACGCCCTGGGCGACCGGGTGGGTTCCGTGGTGGCCATGGACCCCCGCGACGGGTCTGTGCTCGCCCTTTGGAGCTACCCGTCGTTCGACCCGAACCCGTTGGCCTCCAACGATTCCAACGACGTCAACGCCGCCTACAGCGAGCTGCTGGAGGCCGACGGCAACCCCCTCCGGGCCGCTGCCTATCGCGAGATCTTCTTCCCCGGCTCGACGTTCAAGATCGTCACCGCCGCCGCCGCCCTGGACAACGACGTGGCCACCCTCACCGAGCCGGTGTGGCCGACGGTCACCGAGTACACGCCGCCGTTGACGACCCGGCCGATCCGGAACTTCGGGGGGAGCAGCTGTGGCGGCGACCTGGCCGCGATCCTGGCCCGGTCGTGCAACGCCGCCTTCTCCCAGATGGCCGCCGAGGACCTGGGGCCGACCCGGATGGTTTCGGCCGCCGAGGGGTTCGGGTTCAACGCGGATGTCCCCTTCGACGTGCCGGGCGGAGCGGCCAGCGTGTTCCCCACCGACTACGGGGCCGAGGTGGAGGCCCCCACCCCCGACGTGCCGGCCGGGGTCTACGAGAACACACCCAAGCTGGCCCAGACGGCGATCGGCCAGAACGACGTGGCCGCCACCCCCCTGCTGATGGCCATGATGGTGGCGGCCGTGGCCGGCGACGGGTCCGTCCCCACCCCGCACGCGGTGGCGGAGATCCAACGCTCGGACGGGTCGACCATGAGCCGGGTCCAACCGGGGCCATGGCGCCAGGCCACCGACGCCGCCTCGGCCGCCGATCTCCGCCAGGCCCTGATCGGGGTGGTCGAGGGGGGCACGGCGGCCTCGGCTGCGGTGCCCGGGCTCGTGGTGGGGGCCAAGACGGGCACGGCCCAGCTGGGCACCGACCCGCCCCGCTCCCACGCCTGGATCGTCGGCTTCGCCGGCCGGACCGAGGACGAACCCGAGATCGTCGTGGCCGTCCTCGTCGAGTCCCAGGTGGGCAGCGACCAGACCGGCGGCAGGGTGGCGGGACCCATCGCCCAACAGATGTTCGAGGCCTATTTCGCCGATCCGGATGGGGACGAGAACTAAGCGACCGGGGGCCGGAGGATCCCGGCGGCGCGGGTCGGTGGTACCCGGATCTACCCGCCCTGCGTCGCGCCACCCCCGCTGGTCAGTAGAGTTGGACGCGCTGTGACTGACGCCTCGACTGCTCGCCCGGTGCTCAGCGGACGCTACGAGCTCCATCGCCGGATCGCCCGTGGTGGTATGGCTGACGTATTCCTGGCCCGTGACCAGCTCCTGGACCGCCCGGTGGCGGTCAAGGTGCTCTTCCCTCAGTACGCCGCCGAACCCACCTTCGTGGCCCGCTTCCGGCGGGAGGCCCAGGCCGCCGCCAACCTCAACCACCCCAGCATCGTCGCCGTGTACGACTGGGGCTCCCACGAGGACACCTACTTCATCGTCATGGAGTACGTGGAGGGCCGGAGCCTGGCCGACGTGCTGGCCGCCGAGGGTCACCTCCACCCGGACCGGGCGGCCGAGATCGCCACCGACGTGGCCGCCGCCCTCGGCTTCGCCCACCGCAACGGCACCGTCCACCGCGACGTCAAGCCCGGCAACATCATGATCACCCCCGGCGGCCAGGTAAAGGTGGCCGATTTCGGTATCGCCCGTGCCTTCGGCGGGGGCGACGACGAGCTCACCCAGACCGGTTCCGTGATGGGAACGGCCAGCTACTTCTCGCCCGAGCAGGCCCAGGGCCTCGCCGTCGACCCCCGGAGTGACCTCTACTCGCTGGGGGTCGTCCTGTTCGAGATGGTTACGGGTCAGCCACCGTTCACCGCCTCGAGCCCCGTGGCCATCGCCTACAAGCAGGTGCAGGAGCCGGCCCCGCTGGCCAGCTCGATCAACCCGTCGGTGCCGCCCGCCCTGGACACGATCATCGATCGGCTGCTGGCCAAACAGCCCGATCAGCGGTACGCGGCCGCCGAGGATCTCCGTACGGATCTGCGGCGGTTCCGGGAGGGCCAGCCGATCACGGCCGGGCCGGGCGCGGCGGCCGCCGCGGCCGCCGCCGGGGTGGCCGCCACCGCGGCGATGCCCCGCACCGAATACGACGCCGCCCCCTTCACCGACACCGGTTCCCGGGCTGTGATCGACACCACCCGGGCCGTCCCGGCGTCGGCGGCCGTGCACCATGTGGAGCCGGTGGAGGAGTACTACGAGCCCCCCAGCCGGACCGGGGTTGTCGTGGCCATGCTGGCCGGCCTGCTGTTGTTGTTGATCGGGCTGATCGTGTGGATATCGAGTGCCTGGGGCGGCAACGAGACCGACGCCACGGCCACCGAGGTGGTGCCATCGGTGGTGGGGTTGACCCAGGGGGCCGCCACCGACCTGCTGGTCGATCGGGGGTTCGTGGTCACCCCCGAGTTCGGTGAGAGCGACCTCGAGCCGAACGTCGTCTACGACCAGAACCCGAAGGGCGACGCGGAACTGGAGCAGGGCGGCAGCGTGACCATCTTCGTGTCCCAGGCCGCCGAGATGGTCACCGTCCCCTCGGTGGTCAACCTCACCCTGGAGGAGGCGCGGGCCCTGATCGGTCCGGGCCTGAGCATCAAGATCGACCGGGAGTACAGCGACACCGTCGAGCTCGACCGGGTCATCTCCCAGTCGCTGAACGCCAACGACAAGGTCAACCAGGGGTCCGAGATCACCCTGGTCGTGTCGAACGGACCGGAGCAGGCCACCATCCCACCCCTGGCCGGGGTCGAGGTCACCGAGGCCAGCACCCGGCTCGACCAGCTCGGTTTCAAGAACGTCACGATCACCCGGGAGTCCAGCTCCGAGGTGGCCGAAGGCTTGGTCATCTCCACCAACCCCCCGGCCGGTTCGGTGGCCAATCTGAACAGCGCGATCGAGCTGGTGGCCTCCAGCGGTTCGGGTACCGGCACCGTCCCCTCGGTGGTCGGCCTGGCCCAGGCCGCGGCCGAGATCCAGTTGCGGGACGCCGGGTTCACCCCGAAGGTGGAGACCGTCGGGGTGGCCGCCGGGTCCGGCCAGGCCGGCAACGTCCTGTCCCAGTCACCTGAGGGGGGTTCGGAGAGCCCACTCGGCGGCGAGGTCGTGATCCGGATCGGGGAGGAACAGGCCCCCGACACCACAGATACCCCGCCATCGAACACATCCACGACCGCCGCAGGAGGCTGAGTCCCAGATGCCCACACCCGACCCCCGGGGTGGTGACGACGCGGTCATCGTCTCGGTCGACGACGGCATCGCCCCCGTCACCCTCCACCGTCCCGATGTCCGCAACGCCATCAACGGCGCCATGCGCCGGGGCTGGTGGGAGGCGCTCACCGGCCTCGACGCCGATCCGGCCGTGGCGGCGATCATCCTGACCGGCACCGATCCGGCGTTCTGCGCCGGGCTCGATCTGCGCGAGCTCGGCCGTTCCGGCAGCGACCTGGAACCGAGCCGGGGTGGGTCCACCGGCAGCCGGTCCCCGTTCCCACCCCTGGCCACACCCCTGATCGGGGCGGTCAACGGGCCGGCCATCACCGGCGGGTTCGAGCTGGCCCTCAATTGCGACTTCCTCATCGCTTCCGAACGGGCCCGGTTCGCCGACACCCACTCCCGGGTCGGGGTAATGCCGGGCTGGGGTCTCACCCCCCTCCTGGCCGCGGCCGTCGGCCGTCGTCGCGCCCGGCAGATCTCGCTGACCGGGAACTTCGTGTCCGCCGACCAGGCCCTCGTGTGGGGGCTCGTCAACGAAGTGGTGCCCCACGAGGACCTCCTGCCCCGCTGCCGGGCCCTGGCCGCCGACATCGCCGCCAACGACCGTCCCGGAGTCACACGGATGCTGGCCACCTACCGTCAGCAGGACGATACGAGCCTGGCCGCCGAATGGGCGGCGGAGTCGGCCGGAGCGGCCGAGTTCGGCCGTCAGGTCGGTTTCGACGCCTCCGAGGTGGAGAATCGCCGGCAGGGCATCATCGACCGGGGCCGGTCCCAGATGTAGCCTCCGCCCGGCGGAGGAAATTGCCCACGAGCTGACGGCCGGCTGCGCTCAGGATGGACTCCGGGTGGAACTGGACCCCCTCCACGTCCAGCTCGCGGTGCCTCAACCCCATCACCAGACCGTTACGGGTGGTCGACGTGACCTCCAGCTCGTCGGGCACCGACCCCCGTTCCACCACCAGCGAGTGGTAGCGGGTGGCCTCCAGGGGGGACGGCAGGTCACGGAACACCCCGGCGCCGTCGTGGTCGATCACCGAGGTTTTGCCGTGCATCAGCTCGGGGGCGCGGACCACCTCGGCCCCGTAGAACTGGCCGATGCACTGCAGGCCGAGGCACACGCCGAACACGGGGCGCCGCCCACCGAAACGGCCGATGACCTCGTTCGACAGGCCGGCGTCGTCCGGCACCCCGGGCCCCGGTGAGATGACCACCCCGTCGGGCCCCAAGGCCTCCAGCTCGTCGATGGTGGCGGCGTCGTTGCGGACCACCACCGGCTCGGCCCCCTGCTCGCCCAGGTACTGGACCAGGTTGTAGACGAACGAGTCGTAGTTGTCGATCACCAGTACGCGCACACCGGAGAACGATACTGGCTCGGCGGCGGCCGTGTTCCCGAGTAACGGCCGTGCTCCCGAGGCTCGGGTGGTGACCCGAGTCCTCAACAACGGGGGCGCGCCCCAGTATGGTGGTGCGGTGGTCCGGCGAGATCAGTCAAAGTCACGAGTGACGCCGAAGGGTACGGAGTCCACGCCCACTCGATCGGTGAGCCGTCAGCCGGTGAAGATCGACAGCGGTTCGTCCCGGATCGTCCCGATCCTGATGTTCCTGTTCATCGGGCTCGGTCTGCTGCTGATCCTGTTCAACTACACCTTTGAGATCTGGGGCGCGCCGTCGTCGCTGTATCTCCTCGGTGGGCTGGGTCTCATCCTGGCCGGGATCGTCACCGCCACCCAGTACCGCTGATCGGCGGTCCCGCCTGAGGACGGCACCCCCGAGGGTCGTCCTCGGGTTGTCGTGTCCTCGTGTCCTCGTGTTGTCGTGTCCTCGTGTCGTCCCCAGGTTGTCCACAGCTGGGCACAGCCGTCCCCACCAGGGTGTCGACATGCAGGGGCATGATCCCTAACGGATCGACCTGGGCGAACAGGGGTCAGCCGATCGCGATTTGTCCACAGGGCTGTGGATCTTTCGCGCCACCGCTCCCCAGCAATTTCGCCCGGTCCTGTGGACAAAGGGCGCGACACCATGGGGTCGCGTCGGCCGCCCTGGGACCGGATGGTGACCGTGCTCACCGGTCCTCGACCGGTGTGGTCAGCTCCATCTCGTCGGCGCAGTGGCGCGGTGCCTGTGGAATCTGATCGGCGGCCAGTGTCATTCGCATCTCCGTGCCACAGGTCGGGCACCGGTAGTTGAGCCGGACCCGTCGCAGCTCGCCCGGCGGGGGCGGTTTGGGGATGGGCCGGGCGAACGAGCCGATCACGGCGAAGCCGACGGTGAGGATGCCGTAGCCGAGCAGGACCGCCACCATGACCCGGGTCCATGGGTACCCGGCCAGGAGCAGGGCACCGGCCACCGCCGCCACCAGGATCCGCAGGATCCAGCGTCGCCGGCGGCGAACCTGCAGGTCCCGCAGGCGGGCGGTGGAATCGACTGGGGTGTCGTCGGCGTCGATCCGGTCCGGAAGGTCGGTCACTGGCTCGAAATCGGTCACCAGGCTCGAGCCTACCCCGGGGGTCACCGCCGGATCGGGGTCGGCCGGACCGGGCCCGGTCGGGATCCGGACCTCTCGACCAGGGCGGCGGTGGCCACTCCACCGGCCCCACCTGCAGTGACCAGGCCTTTCCGGTTGCCGGTGCGCGCCAATCCGTGGACCAGGGAGACCAGCGACCGCACCCCAGACGCAGCCCCCGGGTGCCCGGTGGCCAAGGCCCCGCCGGTGGGGTTGAGCCGGGCCCCGTCGACGGGGTGGTCGGCCCACCAGGCGAGGACCGCAGCCGCGTAGGACTCGTCCAGTTCGACGAGGCCGAGATCGCCGAGGCGCACGGAGGCCCGGCGGAGCAGACGGTCGGTGGCCACGCCCGTCCCGCCCAGGGCAGCTGTCGGGTCAACCCCGACGCTGACCGTGCTCGCCAACCGGGCCCGGACGGGCAGCCCGAGCCGGGCCGCTACCGGCGCCCCGGCCAGGACCACCACGGCCGCCCCGTCGCCCATGACGGCCCGGTTGCCGGCGGTGATCACGCCGTTGGACCGGAACAGGGGCGGCAGGGCGGCCAGGGCTCCGGTCCCGGACGGTCCGGAGCCCGGATCGACCGTCACCGCCGCCCCGGCCACGATCCGCCCGGAGGACCGGTCGAGGACCCGGGACGGTACGGGCACGATCTCGGCGTCGAACCGGCCGGCCTGCCGGGCGGCCGCGGCCCGGGTGCGGCTCACCGCCGACCAGGCGTCCAGATCGGCCCGGGTCAGGCCCCGCCGGGCCGCCAGTTGTTCAGCCTCCACCCCCGGCGGGGGCAGGCCGCCCCGACGGTCGTACCGGCCGGTCACCGAGAGAGGGAACGGGCTCCCCAGATCCCGGGGGACCAGACCGGCCCCGGCGGGCACCAGGCTCGACACCTCGACACCTCCCACCACCACCAGATCGGCCGCCCCGGACCGGACGGCGTGACCCCCCAGCTCCAGGGCCCGCAGCCCCGAGGCGTGGTGGGCCTCGACGGTCACCGCCGCCACCGCCTCCGGCCAGCCCGCGGCCAGGACCGCGGCCCGGGCCACGTTGGCGGCCTGGGCGCCGATCGGATTGCCGCACCCGACGACGACGTCGTCCACCCGGGCCGGATCGAGCCCGGTCCGTTCGGGTAGGGCGGTGAGCAGGTGGGCCAGGAGATCGGCGGGGTGCCACCCGGACAACACTCCGTAACGGCGGTCGACAGCGGTGCGCACGGCGTCGACGATCACGGCTTCAGGCAAGGGGCGTCCCGGGATGGAGGAGGAGTCGCCTAACGTAGTGGCCGCAGGTGGGGTCGGCGACGTCGGATCGCCGGTGCCCGCCCCGTCCCCCCCGGACCCGGAGATCGCCATCATGATCAGGACCTCAGAGATCAGTCGCGCCGAGATCGACGCCGCCGTGGAGGGCGACACCCTCACCCGGCGCTTCCTCGACACCGTGAACGCCCACGGCGACCGGGTGGCGCTGCGGTGGAGGACCGACGACGCCCAGTGGCACGAGATGACCTTCGCCGAGATGGCCGACGCCGTGGCCCGGGCCGCCGCCGGCCTGCTGGAGCTCGGGGTCGGACCCGACGAGCGGATCGTGCTCATGCTGCGCAACCGGCCCGAGTTCCACATCCTCGACACCGCCGCCCTCATGATCGGGGCCACCCCGGTGTCGATCTACAACAGCTCGTCGACCGACCAGGTGGCGTACCTGGCCAACGACGCCGGGGCGGTGGTGGCCATCGCCGGTAACCCCGACTTCCACGCCGTCATCGAGCGGGCCCGGCCCGACATCCCGACCCTTCGGACCGTGGTGGCCGTCGACCCGGTGGAGGGGGCCGACTTGAACTACGCCGCCCTGCTCGACCACGCCCCCGCCGACCTCGACGATCTGGCCGCCATGGCCACCCCGGACACCCTGTGCACCCTGATCTACACCTCGGGCACCACCGGGCCCTCCAAGGGGGTCATGCTCGACCACGCCAACGCCTGCTGGACGGCCGAGTCGCTGAGGCGGGCGGCCGGTATCGAGGACACTGTGGGCCAGAGGCTGGTCAGCTACCTCCCGATGGCCCACATCGCCGAACGGATGACCAGCCACTACCAGACCCTCCTGTTCGGCTACGAGGTGACCTGCTGCCCCGACCCCACCCAGGTCGCCGCCTACGCGGCTGAGGTCAGGCCCAACATCATGTTCGGCGTGCCCCGGGTGTGGGAGAAGATCGCGGCGGGTGTGGCCGCGGTGCTCGCCGCCGACCCGGAGAAGGAGAAGGCGGTGGCCGAAGGGGTGGAGGTGGCGGCCCCCATCCGGGAGAAGATGACGTGGGGCACCGCCACTCCCGAGGAGATCGAGACCTACCAGTTCCTCGACGCCGTGGCCTTCTCCACCATCCGGCAGGCGGTGGGGCTCGACGAACTCGTCCTGGCCATCAGCGGGGCGGCGCCGATCCCGGCCGAGGTGCTGTCGTGGTTCCGGACCATCGGGGTGCCCCTGTCGGAGATCTACGGCCTGTCGGAGACCAGCGGCCCCCTGACCTGGGCCCCCTTCGAGGTCAAACCGGGTCTCGTCGGCCCGCCCTGCCCAGGTATGGAGGTCAGGCTCGACCCCGACGGGGAGGTCCTGGCCCGGGGCGGCAACATCTTCCGCGGCTACCTCAACCAGCCGAGGCAGACCGCCGAGGTGTTCGACGCCGACGGCTGGTTCCGCACCGGGGACATCGGCGTGTTCGACGACGACGGCTACCTCCGGATCGTCGACCGGAAGAAGGAGCTGATCATCACCGCCGGGGGCAAGAACCTCTCCCCGTCGAACCTGGAGGCCGCCCTCAAGACCATCCCCTTGGTCGGTCAGGCCATTGCGGTGGGCGATCAACGCCCCTTCGTGTCGGCCCTGGTCGTGCTCGACCCCGACGTCGCGCCCCAGTGGGCGGCCCGCCACGGTCTTGAGGGCGTCAGCCTGGCCGAGCTGGCCGCCGACACGAGGGTGGTGGCCGAGATCGAGGCCGGCCTGGTGGAGGCCATGGCCCCGTTCAACCACGCCGAGAAGGTCAAGAAGGTGACCGTGCTGGGCGAGGAGTGGCTGCCCGACACCGACCTGCTGACACCCACCTCCAAGCTCAAGCGCCGCGGCATCCACGCCCGCTACGCCGCCGAGATCGAGGCAATGTACCAGCGGTAAGGCTGTACCAGCGGTGAGGCCGTACCAGCGGTGAGGCCGTACCAGCGGTGAGGCCGGGCCGGGGTCAGGCCGGTCGGGCCGGTTCGACGATCAGGCCGGACGAGGTGCCCCGCCGACCGTCGACGAACCAGGTCTCGAGCTGGGTCGGTTCCATGGGTCGACCGAGGTAGAAGCCCTGGGCCAGCTCGCACCCCAGGGTCTGGAGGATGGAGAACTCGTAGGAGTCCTCGATCCCCTCGGCCACGGTCTCGGCCCCCAGGTCGTGGGCCAGGTCGATGACGCCCTTAACCAGCCGGGTGGTCTCCTCCGACTTCCGGAGCACCTCGATGAACCGCTTGTCGATCTTGACCACGTTGAACGGGATGTCCCGCAGGTGACCGAACCCGGCGGCCCCGGTACCGAAGTCGTCGACGGCTACCCGCATACCGGCGTCCCGCATCACCTGGAGCTGCTGGTGGATCCAGTCGGCGTCCTCCAGCAGGGTCGACTCGGTCAGCTCCGCCGTCACCGAGGTGGGATCGAGGCCGGAGTCCAGCACGATCTGGGCCAACCGTTGGGCCTCGCCCTCCCGTTCGAGCTGGATGGCCGACACGTTGACGCTCACCGACAGGTTGGCGGCCCCGTCGATCCGGTGGTGCCATTGGACCACCTGCTCGCAGGCCTCGGCCAGGACCCAACGGCCGATCTCCAGGATCAGGCCCGAACGTTCGGCCAGGGGGATGAACTGGGCCGGTGACACCGGCCCCCGCTCGGGATGGTTCCAGCGGAGCAGGGCCTCCACCCCCCGGACACGCCGGCTCTCGATCTCGATGACCGGTTGGTACACCACCGATAGCTGGTTCTGGGCCAGGGCCACCGTCAGGTCGGAGGCCAGTTCGTGTCGGTCGGCCACCGACTCCCGCATCCCCGGTTCGAACGCGACCACCCGACGGGTGGTCGACGTCCGGGCCACCCCGACGGCCAGCGAGCTCTCGTCGAGCAGGGCCCGGGCGGTGGTGATGGTGTCGCGGGTGGCGGTGGCCACCCCGACCGATACCCCGAGCCGTTGGGACCGCTCGCCCACCTCGAACGGCTCGTCGAAGAGACGTTCCATCCGGGTGGCCACGGCTTCGATGTCCTTCTCGGCGGTTCCGGTCACGGCCAGGGCGAACTCGTTGCCGCCGATCCGGGTGAGCACGGCCCCGGACCGGATGCTGCGGTCCAGCCGCTCGGCCACCGCGAGCAGTACCCGGTTGGCCTCCTCGTAGCCGATCGATTCGTTGACCGCCTTGAAGTCCCGGATGTCGATCTGGACGACGCCGAGAACCTCACCATCGGGCAGGGCGTCGAGCCGCTCCTCCAGCTCCCGCTCGAGCCGTTCCCGATTGGGCAGCCCGGTCAACGGGTCCTTCAGGGCCCACGAACGGGCGGCGGCCTGCAACCCGTGGAGCTCGGTGACATCGCTAACGACCAGGAGGTGGCCGCGGTCGTTGGTGCCGGGTCGTGGTCGGACCGTGACCCGGGCGGTCCGGGTGCCGCCGTCGGCGGTGCGGAGGCGGACCACCACCGGGTCGCCCGGTTCGTCGGTGGTTCCGTCCTCCTCGCCGGTGGACATGGCCGCCCGGATCAGGTCCACGTCGGCCCGGTCCACCACGTCGCCGATCCGGGCGGCCGTGATGTCCTGCGGGCGGTAGCCCAACACCTGCTCGATCGACGGGCTGACGTAGCTGATCGTGTCGTGTTCGTCGAGGAGCAGGAACACCTCGTCGGCGTTGAGTACCATCTCCCGGTACTTCTGCTCCGACCCGGCGAGCGAGATCTCCCCCAGCTTCCGTTCCTGGATGTCGGTCAGGTTCATGACCACACCCGAGATGGGCTCGTCCGAGCCGAGACGCCGGACGGTGGCCCGGAACCAGTGGAAGTGGCCGTCGGCGTGCCGCACCCGGACGTCGACCGCGGCGGTGGTGGTGGCGCTGGCCCGATCGAGGAGGGACAGGACGGCGGCTCGGTCGTCGGGGTGGATGAGCCGTCCGGCCCCCCCACCCAGGAACGACGCCTCCTGGTAGCCCAGGAGGCGTTCCAGCGATGGGCTGACCATCTCCACGGATCGTGTGGCCGGGTCGATCAGAAGCACGATGTCGCCGGAGTCCTGGACCAGGATCCGGAAACGCCGGTCGGCCTGGTCGGCGTACCAGGCGTCGCGGAGGCGCCGAGTGGCCAGGGCGGTGGTGGCGGTCTCCGCCAGCTGGGTGAGCTGCTCGGTCTCGATCACGTTGAGCACCGGGCTAGCCTCGACCATCAGGACCAGCCCCTCCTCGTCGAGCTCGAGGGGGAGGGCGAGCATGGTGATGTAGTCGCCCGGCCGGCGGGTGCTCGGACGTTCCTCGACCACACGCCCGCCCCGGGCGGCCGCCCGGTCCAGCAGGTCGAGGACGTCGTGGCGGGCGACCGCCCGCTGGGACAAGGCGTTGGTCCACCCCCCGTCCCCGGAGTCATCGCGGACGGCCACGACCCGGTAGATGAGCCGTTTGCCCTCCAGCAGGTTGCTGACCGCCGCCGTCGTCGTCCGTAGGATGCCGGTCCGGTCCGAGGCGCTGAGCAGTTCGCCGACCGCCCGCCGGATCTCGCGTTCCAGGGTGACGATCCGTTCCCGCTCCCTGAGCTGGAACACGATGTTGCCCGAACTGATGAGGGTGACGGCGATCAGCCCGCCCACGGCCTCGATCGGGAACGACCGGCTCGATATCAGCGCCACTACGGCGATCTGGGACAGGGCCAGGTACAGGACCCGGCGGCCGTGGAGACGATCGAAGGGGGCCGGGTTGGGGGTGGCCAGGTCGGTTGCGGTCGGATGGGCCACCGCGGCCGCCATCGACAGCAGGCCGAGGGCCCCGAGGATGACGGCCAGGGGCCGGATGGACGGATTGTCGAGGGCGACGATCAGGAAGGTGATCTCCGACAGGGTGGCCAGGCCGCAGGCCAGCACCAGCCGCAACCCGCAGGCCAGGCTGGCCACCCCGCCCAGGCCGAGCCGGACTACCTGGTAGGCGAGGATCGACAGCATCGCCAGGTAGGCGAGGAGCACCCCGGCCTCCCCGTCCGGGAGGCCGGCCATCTGCGGACCCACCCACATCAGCAGCAGGGTCTGGCCCCAGGCCACGATTAGGGCCGCGTCCAACATGGCCCGGGGCTGGGGGGCCGCGGTGCGGACCGTGATGATCCGGTGGAGGCCGACGGCCATGCTCAGGTAGCCGGCGAAGATGAGGACGTCGCCGGTGGTGAAGCTGGGGGTCCGGCCCAGGAGGGAATCGAGGGCCTCCCCCATCGGGGCGATCCCGATGATGGCGACGCCGCTGATGACGGGCCGCCACAGGGGCGAGTCCCGGAGCACGGACCGCCGCCGGATGACCACGGTCAGCACGGCCAGCAGGACCAGCCCGGGCACGACGTCGACCCAGGTGGTCGGCAGGGCCGACGACGCCACGATGACGCACGCCCCAGCGAGCCAGAGGCGAAGGTCGGTCGAAAGGGGGGGCACGATCCCACCTGTCGGCGGGACGGGGGTGCCCTTGAGTTTTTGACCTCCTGGCCAGGTGGTACGGCCCGGTCGGTCGGGGAGGGGCGGTCAGGCGGCCTCGCCGATCGACCCCGGCACGGGCTGGTGGTAGAGCAGGTTGGGGATGAGGTGGACGAAGGGGTGGAGCTCCGCCACCCCGTGCACCGGATTGTTCCAGCGCAGGGCGACCCCGTGGTCGAGGCTGTTGGGGTCCTCGAAGTAGTCCGGGATGGGGCCCAGCACGTCGGTGCAGGGGATGGTGGCGTAGAACTCGATCTCCGGGTCGAGGCGGCGGCCGTTGGGTCGGCGGGCGGCCACGTAGTCCTCGGCTGTCATCGTGTCGGCGTACTTGTGGTAACGGGGCATCCGACCTCCCCAGTTGAAGGTGGCCACGTCGAAGTCCATGGTCAGGGCCATCAGGCCCTTGAGCACCATGGTGGCCGTGCTGCGGGGGGCGAACCGGCTCACGGTGAGGTCGACCCCGAACAGGGTGTCGCCGTCGGGCCGGTGGGTGGAGCACCAGCCGTTGGCGGTGATCTCCCGCCAGGACCGGCCGTGGGCGGGATCGTAGGCGTCGAGGAGGATAGCGGTGCTGAAACCGACCGGTTCCCCGTCGTGGGTGACCACCACGATGCCCTCGGGGAAGACGTCGTGGCGGTGCTGGAGCTGACCGAGGGACGCGCCCATGTCCGGACCCCACTCCGTCTTCTGGATGAGTTCGTACACGGGAAGGTCGTCCCCGGTGGCCTGGCGGATCTCCATCATGGGGTTCAGCTGTTTCCTTTCCTATGGATCCCGCCGAAGACCAGAGCCCGTAGCGAGAAGGTGAGCGAGAGATCGAGCGCGGGCAGCACCAGGAGGCCCCACGCCGACACGGGGAGGCCGCTGAAGATCCCGCCGGCCAGCACGGCGGCGGACGTGACGGCGCCGACGGTGTTCACGACGAACCCGGCCCAGAACCACGGCGACCGGTCGAGCGACGTCAACACCAGGGGGAGCCGGTCCTTCCAGCCCAGGGGGTTCAACCCCAGTCGGACGCCGGCAGTCCAGGCCATGATCACGAGCCCGGCAGCGAAGAGGAGTTCGCTGACCACCAACCCGACGGCCACCCAGCCGGCCGCCGACCGTAGCTCGTCGGTCCGATCCTCACCCGGTGCGAGGGCCAGGCCTACCAGTGAACCGAGGACCATGACGAGCAGGCCCCAGCGCACCAACCGTCGGCGGGTCACGGCGCGACCTCTCGTCGGGGGGTGGGGCGCGTCGCGGCCCGGGGCCGTCGGGGTCGACGGGTCGGGCCCGAAGGGCGCGGCGGGGTGAGGTGGGTGGCACACAGCGGCGGTTGGTGCCCGGGCGCGTTGAACCCGACCGATCCGGATCCCCCTGAACAGGGGACGGATCGGTGGCCGGGAACGGCGTCTGCGACCTTGTCGCGGCAACAACAGAGTTGTCACAACAACGGAGTCGTTTGGGCGACACGGTCACTGCAACGACAGGGTCACTGCAACAACAGGGTCACTACAACAACAGGGTCACTACAACAACAGGGTCACTACGAACGCGTCGGGCGGCGGTGGAGGGAATGGACCGTCCGGGTGGTACCGGACGGTCACAACGGCGCAAGTATGCCACGCTCCGTCGTCAGAATTGCAAACGTATCCGCCGATATAGATTCGATGTTTCCCCTGGTCAACAGGGATGATCAGGGGACTATCGGTTGAGCCATTCGATGGGTTCGTTGGACAGGAACCCGGCCATGGCCCGTCGCGAGTCCTCGGTCTGACTGGTCAGGATCTGGTTCCGGTTCTCCAGGTCGATACCGGCTTGGAGGGAGCCGACCTCGAGGTTCGACCACATGACCTCCTTGGTCATCCACACACCCATTGGGCTGTTGCGGGCGATCGACTCGGCCACGGTCAGGGCCTCGGGTAGGAGCTGGTCGTCGTCCACGACACGGGTGACAAGCCCGAGCCGGTCGGCTTCCGCCGAGTCGAAGACCCGGCCCGAGAGCATCAGCTCCCCGGCACGCGACGCCCCGATGAGGCGGGGCAGCAGCCAGGAGACGCCGATGTCGCACCCCGAGATGCCGAGCCGGACGAAGGCGGTGCCGAAGCGGGCCGAGCGGGCACAGATCCGGACGTCGCTGGCCAGGGCGATGGCGAACCCGCCGCCGGCGGCGGGGCCGTTGACGGCCGAGATGATGGGCTGGCGGACCGACCGCATGTGGGGAACCAGGCGGGCGATGAACTGCTGGGTGGCCATGCCCTGCTGGGGCCGGCCCTGGTTCTCGGTGCCGGGGACCGTGCCGAAGCCCTTGAGGTCGAGACCGGCGCAGAACCCCCGCCCGGCCCCGGTGATGATGACGGCCCGGCAGTCGTGGTCGGCGTGCACGGCGTCGAGGGCCGCGTGCAACTCGTCGACGAGTTCGTAGGTGAGGGCGTTGAGTTGTTGCGGTCGGTTCAGCGTGAGCTGGGTGATACCGGGGGCGGGCTGGGATGTTTCGACGCAGGCCATCGACGGATCCTAGGTTATGGAGGCGGACGGACCGGAGGTGGCGGCCCCGACAACACAGCGATGAGGCCAAGCCGAAGAGCCGACAGCACAGCGATGAGGCCAAGCCGAAGAGCCGACAGCACAGCAATGTCGGGGCCGGCGCCTGTCGGGGCCGACCCGAAGTAGCAGGTATCTCGAACAAGGCCGGCGACCCGATGGCCGGTTCACCCCGACTGGGAGGCACACATGGCGTCGAGCCCGAGTAGTCACGGCGGCACCTTGGCCGCGAAGGCCCTGGCCGCGGCCGGGGTGGAGTGCGTGTTCACCCTCTCGGGTGGGCACGTGATGGGGATCTACGACGGGTGCCTGGATGTAGGCATCAAGGTGGTGGACGTGCGCCACGAGCAGGCGGCCGTGCACGCCGCCGACGCCTGGGCCCGCCTCCACCCCGGCCGGGTCGGGGTGGCTATCCTCACCGCCGGCCCCGGGGTGACCGACGGGGTTACCGGGGTGGCGAACGCCTGGCGGGCCAATTCCCCGATCCTGGTGTTCGGTGGTCAGGGCCCGTTCAACAATCTGCGGCGCGGTTCGCTGCAGGAGATGGACCATGTGGCGGTGATGAAGCCGATAACCAAGTGGGCGGACGCCTGCTACCAGACCGAGCGGATCGGGGAGTACATCGAACTGGCCGTGCGAACCGCCCTCAGTGGGGTGCCCGGGCCGGCCTTCCTGGAGATCCCCATGGACGTGCTGCACGGCCCCGTCGACCTGTCGACGGTGACCGTCCCCGAGTTTCGGGACTACCGGGTGGCCGCGCCGGCCGCCCCGGCCGCGCTCGAGGCGGCGGCGGAGGTGCTGGCCGGCGCCGAGCGGCCGATGCTCATGGCCGGTACCGCGCTCAAGTGGTCGGAGGGGGGCGACGCCCTGCGCCGCTTCGTCGAGGCGGTGCACATCCCGTGCTTCACCAACGGCATGGGCCGGGGTCAGCTCCCCATGGACCATCCCCAGTTCTTCAATCGGACCCGGCGGGAGGCCCTCGACCAGGCCGATGTGGTGGTGCTGGCCGGCACCCCGCTTGACTTCCGGATGAAGTTCGGCCGTTCGATCCCGGCCTCGGCCAAAATCATCCAGCTCGACCTCGACGAGACCCTCATCGGGCAGAACCGGCCCGCCGACGTGGGTCTGGTCGGCAACCTGGGTCGGAACCTCGACGCGTTGGCCGACGCCCTGAACGCCTCGGGGAAGACGGTGGACTTCGCCGACTGGTCGGCGGTGCTGCGCTTCGGTGAGGATGAGGCTGAGACCGCGCTGGCCGCCCAGCTGACCTCTGGGGAGACCCCGATCGACCCGATGCGCCTGTGCGCCGAGATCGCCGGGGTGGTGGCCGACGACGACACCATGGTCGTGATTGGCGACGGGGGCGACATCGTGGCCCAGGCGTCCAAGGTGCTGAAGGTGCCGCCCCGGGGAACGTGGATGGATCCCGGCCCGCTCGGCACCCTCGGGGTCGGGATGCCGTTCGCCTTGGCCGCCCAGCTGGCCCATCCCGACCAGCGGGTGCTGATCGTCTACGGCGATGGTTCCTTCGGCCTCAACGGGTTCGAGTTCGACACCGCCGTCCGGTTCGGGCTGCCCATCGTGGGTGTGGTCGGCAACGACGGGGCCTGGGGGCAGATGATGCGGCCCCAGGCCATGCTCTACGGGTCAGACCGGGTGGTCGCCACCGAGCTCAACTACACGCGCTATGACCAGGTGGTGGAGGCGCTCGGTGGTCACGGGGAGCACGTCACCGAACCGGACCAGATCCGTCCCGCCATCCAGCGGGCCCTCGCCTCGGGCAAGCCGGCCCTGGTAAATGTGGAGATGCGCCGGGACGTCGATGGTATGAAGGGATCCACCTATGTCTGAGGTGTCCGAGCGGCCCGAGCCGGCCGGGCGCCCGCTTGAGGAGTATGGGTCGTGAACGATCTCAGTGCCGTTGCCCCTGTGTTCGTCGACATGGCCCACCGGATCGTGTGGTGCACGGTGGCCACCATCGACCCGTCAGGTCGCCCCCGGACCCGGGTGTTGCACCCGATCTGGGAGTGGGACGGCGACCGGCTCACTGGTTGGGTGGCCACGTCCCCCCACTCGCCGAAGGCCCGCGACCTGGCCGGCCATCCCGAGGTGTCGGTGACCTACTGGGATCCGAGCCAGGACACCTGTACCGCGGACTGCTACGTCGAGTGGGAGGTGTCGCCCGAGGAGCGTCGGGCCGGCTGGGACCGGTTCGCCAACGGGCCGAGCCCGGTCGGCTATGACCCCTCCGTCATCCCCCAGTGGACCGGCCCGGACGCCCCGGACTTCGGTGTGCTCCGACTTGAGCCGCACCGGCTCCGGGTGATGCCGGGATCCATGATGAAGACCGGCGAGGGCGAGCTGCTGGCCTGGTCGGGGGAGTAGCGGCCCGGTTCGGTTCTGGAGGCGAGGCCCGAACGGCTGTAGCACCGGGCCGGCGGCTCGGTGTAGCGGTCGCCGTTGAAGATCACGATCCACTCCAGGCCGAACACGTTGCCGCCCTCGCGGTCACGCCAGAGGGCGCGTAGCACCTTCTGGGTCATGGCGCCCTGGTCGGTCCGGTCCCCGGTTCACCGGTGGTCGTCCCCGCGGGTAGTGTCCCGTCCATGGGCATGCAGCTTGCCGTCTTCGGAGCGGCGAACACCGTCGAGGCCATCGGGGAAGACGTGGCGGCGGCCGCCGCCCTCGGGTTCCCCTCGTACTGGACTCCCCAGATCTTCGGGCCGGACGCCCTCACCGCCCTGGCCCTGGCCGGGGCGCACACGCCACACATTCGTCTGGGCACCGCGGTGGTGCCGGTGCAGCCCCGCCACCCGATGGCGCTCGCCCAGCAGGCCTTGACCGTGAACCAGGTGGCCGCCGGACGTCTCGACCTCGGTATCGGCCTGTCGCACCAGCCGGTGGTGGAGGGCATGTGGGGCATCCCGTTCGATCGGCCCGTCCGGTACATGAGCGACTACCTGGCCGTGCTGATGCCCCTGCTGCACGGGGAGAAGGTGTCCCACGGCGGGGAGAAGGTGACCGGCCGGGGGGAGATCCAGGTCCGGGCCGAGGCGCCACCGGTCTATGTCGCCGCTCTGGGCGAGCAGATGCTGAAGCTGGCCGGCCGCCGGACCGACGGGACGGTGACCTGGATGACGGGCTCGGCCACCATCGCCGATCTCACCGTGCCCACCATTACCGCGGCCGCCGCGGCCGCGGGACGGGCCGCCCCAAGGGTCATCGCCGCGGTGCCCGTCTGCCTGGCCGCCGACGAGGCCGAGATCGGGGCGTTGCGGCAGCGGGCCGCCGAGGAGTACGTCGTGTACGGACAGCTCCCCTCGTACCGGGCCATGCTCGACCACGAGGGTCTCGCCGGCCCCGCCGATCTGGCCCTGATCGGCTCGATCGACCTGATCGCCGAGGGGCTGCAGAGGTTCTTCGACGCCGGCGCCACCCTGGTGGTGGTCAACACGTTCGGGTCGGTCGACCAGCAGGTGGCCACCCGGGAGGCGGTGGCCGCCCTGCTCTGACCGGTGTGGCCCGGGGTCGGTCCCGGCTCAGCGGCGCTGGTACCGGCCCGGTTCGACCTCGACGGCCTCCCCGCGTTCCAGCATCCGGGCCAGATGGAGCTCGGCGGTGCGGCGTTCCACCGCGTCCACCATGGGCTGGTCCACATGGGGCCGATAGACGAATCGGATGGCCACCAGGTCCTCGAGCGAGCGGGGCTCGGCCAGGGCGTCGAGCATCTTGGCGTGCCGCCGGTGGATCACCTCGGTGAACCCGTCGATCATCTTGAGGAACCGGTCCCGGCCCTCGATGATGCCCTTGTGGTGGAAGGTGACGTACCAGCGGGCCTCCACCTCCCGGGCCTTGGTCAGGGACGCCTCGAACTGCTCCAGATCCGACCAGGCGTCGCCGTAGTACGGCCCGAAACCGGTCAGGTCGATGTCGGACAGGAAGAAGACGTCGTCGGTCAGGAACCCGCTGTGGCCGCGGGTGTGGCCGGGCAGGTGCATGGCCTCCAGGCGTACCCCGCCGCCCAGGTCGAACACATGGCCGTCACCGAAACCGGAGGCGTCGGGGCGGGGGGTGTAGAAGAACTCCTCCACCACCATGGCCGAGAAGGTGTCCCGGGCGTCGTCGTCGAATCCGTACACCTCGAGCAGGCCGTCCAGGCTGCGGGCCGCCTCCAGGTCGTGGTGGTGGATGTGGACGCGGGAGCCGGCGAACAGACCGTTGCCGGCCACATGGTCCTCGTGGCCGTGGGAGTTGATCACGGCGTCGACGGCGGCCGGGGCGCCCCCCCGGGCCACCACGGTGATCGACGGGTCGATCAGGGCCGTCTCCCCGGGGCCCCGGACCAGCAGGGAGTTGCCCGACGGGTAGGCCCCGTTCTCGTCGCCGACCAGCACCGACACCGTCGGGGTGAGCCGGACGCACTGGTCGTCCCAGGCCACGATCGGTGGGGCAGGCGACGGCTCGCGGTTCCTGGTCTCACTCGGGGTCACGCCGCGCGACGATACGGGACGCCGCTCGGGCGTCACAATCCCCGGGCCCGGCCGGGCGGTGGTTTCCCGTACCCGGGCCGGCACTTTTCCCTGTGGCCGCCCCCTGGCCAGATCGTGATGATCTGTACAAGATGGACGGAAGGTACTGGAGGTATCCGCCATGGCCCAGACCCTGGACCCGTCCACCGCCACCGCCGCTTCCTACCCGCTCGACCGGTTGAGCGAGGCCGAGACCGGCACCGCCGTGGCCGTGGTCAAGGCCGACGGGCGGTTCGGCCCGAGAATGCGGTTCGCCAGTGTGAACCTGCTCGAACCGCCCAAGGACCGGGTGCTCGCCTTCCGGACGGGTGACCCCATCGACCGGTCGGCCGAGGCCGTCCTGCTGGACACGGCCGACGGCTCCACCCACGAGGTCACCGCCTCGATCACCCGGGGCGAGGTGATCGGGTGGAACCGGATCACCGGGGTGCAGCCGGCCCTGATCGTCGACGAGTTGCTCGAGGTCCAGGACGCGGTGCGGGCCGACCCGGGGTTCCGGGCCGCCATGGCCCGCCGGGGCATCACCGACATGGATCTGGTCACCGTAGACCCCTGGTCGGCGGGTAACTACGGCGACGAGCTGGAGTCGACGCACCGGATCATCCGGGGTCTGGTGTGGGTCCACGGCCGACCGGGCGACAACCAGTACGCCCGGCCCGTCGACGGGCTCACCGTCATCGCCGACCTGCTGAGCATGACGGTGCTGCGGATCGACGACGAGCGGCTGGTCGCCGTGCCGGCCGAGTCGGGCGACTGGGCCCGGGAGTTCACCGGCCCCTCCCGCACCGACGTGAAGCCGCTGGAGATCGTCCAGCCCGAGGGGCCCAGCTTCACCGTCACCGGCGACCGGCTCGAATGGCAGAAGTGGAGCCTCCGGGTCGGATGGACGTCCCGGGAGGGCCTGGTGATCCACACCGTCAGCTACGACGACGACGGCGACGTGCGCCCCCTGCTGTACCGGGCGTCGCTGGCCGAGATGACCGTGCCCTACGGCGACCCGTCGAGCACCCAGGCCCGCAAGAACGCCTTCGACGTGGGCGAGTACGGGGTGGGGACGTTGGCCAACTCCCTGACCCTCGGGTGCGACTGTCTCGGGGAGATCCACTACCTTGACGCCCACGGGGTCGATGCCGCCGGCGAGGTCGTTACCATCGCCCAGGCCATCTGCATCCACGAGGAGGACTTCGGGATCTCCTGGAAGCACTCCGATTCCCGCGTCGGGGCGATGGAGGTGCGTCGGCTCCGTCGACTCGTAGTCTCGTTCATCGCCACGGTGGGCAACTACGAGTACGGGATTTACTGGTACTTCTACCAGGACGGGCGGATCGAGAACGAGATCAAGCTCACCGGCATCCTGTCGACGGCGGCCATCAACGACGGCGACACCACCGAGTACGGCACCATGCTGGCCCCCAACCTGTATGGCCCCAACCATCAACACTTCTTCTGCACCCGGATCGACCTGATGATCGACGGGTTCGACAACACCGTCATTGAGGTGGACACGGCGCCCGCCCCGGAGGACGAGAACCCGTGGGGCAACGCCTTCCGGGCCGTCTCGACGGTGCTGGCCACCGAGCAGCAGGCGAAGCGGTTGGTTGACCCGCTGGTGGCCCGGTACTGGAAGGTCGTTTCGGGGCATCGCACGAACCGGATGGGGGGCCCGACCGGCTACAAGCTGATCGTCGGAGAGAACTGTCTGCCGTTCGCCACCGCGACCTCGTCGATCCGCCAACGGGCCGGCTACATGTGGAACCACCTGTGGGTCACCCCTTACCGGGCCGACGAGCGGTACCCGGCCGGCCCCTACCCCAACCAGAGCGTCGGCGGCGACGGCCTGCCCCGCTGGACCGAGGCCGACCGCCCCTTGGAGGACACCGACGTGGTCCTGTGGTACGTAATGGGCCACAACCACCTGCCCAGCCCCGAGGACTGGCCGGTGATGCCGGTGGCCTCCATCGGCTTCACCCTCAAGCCCAGCGGCTTCTTCGACCGGAGCCCGGCGATGGACCTGCCCCCGTCGGACCACTGCCACCGACCACTGACCACTGCCACCGACCACTGCCACTGACCACTGCCACTGACCACCGCCACCGACCACCGCCACTGGGAACCGCCACCGGGCCGGTCCTGTCGCCCATATCGGTGACTGCTTCGCCGGTACGGGCACGAGGGCACCGAGATGCGCGAGGCTGGGGCGGTGTCTGAGTTGACGTGGTTAGACCAGCTCCCCCTGCGCCGCCCCCTGTTGCTGGTGGCGTTCGAGGGCATCTTCGACGCGGCCGAGGCGGCCACGACGGCGTTGGACTGGATCTGTCAGCGCTCCGAGTCGACCCGGATCGGCGAGATCGACCCCGAGAGGTTCTTCAATTTCCAGGAGGCCCGTCCCACCACCCGGTTCGGGCCCGACGGGCAGCGGGTCATCGACTGGCCCAGCACCGAGATCATGGCGGTCCGGACCGACTCGCCCCGGGACCTGGTGATCATGACGGGGGTGGAGCCGCACCTGCGCTGGGCCACCTACTCCGACCACATCATCGAGGTGGTGCGCCGCAGCGGCTGCGAGATGGTGGTCACCGTGGGGGCGTTGGTGGCCATGGTGCCCCACACCCGGCCGTTCCCGGTCACCGGGAGCGCCGTCCATCCGGACCTGGCCCGTCGGCTGAACCTGTCCCAGCCCACCTACCAGGGGCCGACCAGCTTGGCCGGGGTAATCAACGCCCGGCTGGAACGGGCCGACGTGCCCGTCATCTCCCTGCGGGTGGCCGTGCCCCACTACGTCCCAGGTCCACCGAACCCCAAGGCGACCCGGGCCCTGCTGCGTCGTCTGGAGCAGACCACCGGGGTCAGCACCGACTATGAGGAGCTCGACGGGGAGGTCAGCGAATGGTCGGGCCGGGTCGACCAGGCGGTCGCCTCTGACGAGGAGAGCCGCCAGTACGTGGCTCGGCTCGAGAACCAGGTGGACTCCAACGAGGAACTCCTGCCCTCCGGGGACGATCTCGCCGCCGAACTCGAGGCCTTCCTGCGGAGCCAGCGGCGCCGGGCCGGCGGCCCCGATCCCGAGTCCGGGGCCATCCTGCCTGGCGACGAGGAGCCCGACACCGGTCCTTCTGATTCCGGTCCTTCTGATTCCGGTCCTTCTGACGCCGGTCCCTCTGACGCCGGTCCCTCTGACCCGATCGCCGGTGATGCCGACGGCGACACCCCGGACGACCCCGACGCCGACGATTAGGGGCCGACAGCGGTCGGGGTCAGCCGGGCTGGTTCCCGGGCCCGTTGGACAGGACCCGGAGGGCCTCCTGGCGGAGCCAGTGGTCGGCCAGCACGAGCAGGCCCATGGCCTCCACGATGGGTACGGCCCGGGGTAGGACGCACGGGTCGTGGCGGCCCTTGGCGGCCAGGGTGGTGGGCTGGCCCGAGGTGGTGACGGTCTTCTGCTCCCGGGCGATGGTGGCGGTCGGCTTGAACGCGGTTCGCCACACCACGTCGGCCCCGTTGCTGATCCCGCCCTGGACGCCACCGGACCGGTTGGACCCGGTGGCCGGTCGGCCGTCGATACCGGGGACGAACGGGTCATTGTGCTCCGAACCGGTGAGGTGGGTGCCGGCGAAGCCACTCCCGATCTCGAATCCCTTGGCCGCCGGCAGCGACAGCATGGCCTTGGCCAGGTCGGCGTCGAGCCGGTCGAACACGGGCTCGCCGAGGCCGGCGGGGACCCGGCGGGCCACGGCGGTGACCACCCCGCCGAGGGAGTCGCCCTGCCGTCTGGCCTCCTCGATGGCCGCAGTCATCGCCGCCGCCGTGGCCGGATCCGGGCACCGGGTCGGGTCGGCCTCGACCGCTTCGAGGGTGACCTCGTCCGGATCGAGCTCGACGGACAGATCGTGGACCTGGCTCACCCAGGCCAGCACCTCCAGGCCGACGGCCTCGGCCAACAACCGGCGGGCCACCGCCCCGGCCGCCACCCGGGCCACGGTCTCCCGGGCCGACGAGCGTCCCCCGCCCCGGTGGTCGCGCCGCCCGTACTTGGCGTCGTAGGTGAAGTCGGCGTGGCTGGGCCGGTAGACGTCACGGAGATGATCGTAGGCCCCCGGCCGCTGGTCGGCGTTGGTGACCATGAGGGCGATCGGGGTGCCGGTGGTCCGGCCCTCGAACAGGCCCGACAGGACCTGGACCGTGTCGGCTTCGGCCCGCTGGGTGACCAGACGGCTCTGACCGGGCCGGCGGCGGTCCAGGTCGTGCTGGATCGCCGCCTCGTCGATGGCCAGGCCGGGTGGGCACCCGTCGATCACGACCCCGACGGCGACCCCGTGGGACTCGCCGAACGTGGTGATCCGGAACAGGTGGCCAAAGCTGCTCGACACCGGCTCAGGCTACCGGCGGGCCCAACCCCCGCCCCGACCGGCCCGGGTTGGGTCCGGACCCCGGCCCAACGGCTACCGTCGAACCACGTGAACGGACCACCTCCGGCTCCCGACGGGGCCAATCCCGGCTCCCGTAACGGTGCCCGCCCGGACGCCGCGTCCATGAACGGGGCCACCGCGGCCACCAGCGGCCGCCTCCGGGTCTGGATCGACCAGGACCTGTGCACCGGTGACGGGTTGTGCACCGACCACGCCCCGTCGGTCTTCACCATTCTCGAGGACGGCATCGCCTACTGCGTCGAGGGCACCAAGGTCTTCAACGATCCGGGCGGGTCGTTCGAGCTGGCCGTGGTGCCGGTGGAGGCCGAGGCCGACGTGGTCCACGCCGCCTCCGACTGCCCGGGGGAGTGCATCTTCCTCGAATTCGAGGAGCTGATCGAGATCGAATGACATCGGGGCCGCCGGGCGCGTCACCACTAGCATGACAGTCCAGCACATGTGATCCCCGCCGGGTGGGGAGGAGAAGGCAACCCCATTGGCTGATCTGGCGTCGAACCACAAGATCCTCCTCGACGAGTCGGAGATGCCGACCCGCTGGTACAACATCGTTCCCGACCTGCCCGCACCCCCGCCGCCGCCCCTTCATCCCGGCACCCGGCAGCCGGTCGGCCCGGACGATCTGGCCCCCCTCGTCCCGGCCGCCCTGATCGCCCAGGAGGTCTCCACCGACCGCTACATCGACATCCCGGACGAGGTGCTCGACGTCTACCGGCTCTGGAGGCCCTCGCCCCTCTACCGGGCCCACCGCCTGGAGAAGGCCCTCGGTACCCCGGCCCGGATCTACTACAAGTACGAGGGCGTCAGCCCGGCTGGTTCCCACAAGCCCAACACAGCCGTCCCGCAGGCCTACTACAACGCTGCGGAGGGAGTCACCAAGCTCACCACCGAGACCGGGGCCGGCCAGTGGGGCGCCGCCCTGGCCTTCGCCTGCGCCCTGTACGAGATGGAGTGCGAGATCTGGCAGGTCCGCGCCTCCTACGACCAGAAGCCCTACCGCAAGGCCATGATCGAGACCTTCGGGGCCACCGTCCACCCCAGCCCCTCGGAGCTGACCGCGGCCGGTCGGGCCGCCCTCGCCGCCGATCCGGACACCCCGGGCAGCCTCGGTCTGGCCATCTCCGAAGCGGTCGAGTTGGCGGTAGCGAACCCCGGGATCCGCTACGCCTTGGGCAGCGTGCTCAACCACGTGCTGCTGCACCAGACCATCATCGGTGAGGAGGCCCTGCTCCAACTGGCCCGGGTGGGTGATGTGCCCGACCTGATCGTCGGCTGCGCCGGGGGCGGCTCGAACTTCGGTGGCCTGGCCTTCCCGTTCCTGAGGGAAAAGCTGGCCGGCACCATGTCGCCGGTCATCCAGGCCGTCGAACCGGCCGCCTGTCCCACCCTCACCAAGGGCGTCTACGCCTACGACTTCGGCGACGCCGCCGGCATGACCCCCCTGCTGAAGATGCACACCCTGGGGCACGACTTCATCCCCGACCCCATCCACGCCGGCGGTCTCCGGTACCACGGCATGGCCCCCCTCCTGTCCCACATCTACGAGCTGGGCCTGATCGAGGCCGAGGCCATCCCCCAGACCGAGTGTTTCGAGGCCGGGATCCAGTTCGCCCGGACCGAGGGGATCGTCCCCGCCCCCGAACCCACCCACGCCCTGGCCGGTACCGTCCGGGCCGCCCTGGACGCCCGGGAGGCCGGGGAGGAGCGGGTGATCCTCACCGCCCTGTGCGGGCACGGCCACCTTGATCTGGCCGCCTACGCCCGGTTCCTGGCCGGCGACATCGTCGACCACGACTACCCGGAGGAGCGGGTGGCCGATGCCCTGAGCCGGCTGCCCGGAGCCGAGGCTCCATGAAGCTCCCCTTCCGCAACCGTTCCCCCCAGCCGGACCGTGGCCCCGACGGGTTCGAGGCCAACGAGTACGACGACGGCGGCCTCGACACCGTCGGGCTGGCCTCCGGCGAGCTCGGCCGGACCCTGGGTGACGAGCACCTGGCCCTCGACGACTCGGACGACACCGCCCTGCTGGCCCACTACCGGGAGGCCGAACGGCGGGCGGAACGCCGTCCGGAGCGGGCCGACGTCCCGGGTGCACCGTTCAGCCCCCCGGGCTTCGACGACCCGGACTTCGACGGTTCGGCCCACGACGGTCACCTGCCACCCCGCACCACCTCGTCCGACCTGGGCTGGTCGACCTCCTCGGACGAGGGATGGTCGGGCTCACCCGATGGGGGCTGGTCGGACGGTTCGACCGGGGAGGACGACGTCTTCGGCGCCGCTGCCTATTCGCCCCCCCACGACGCAGGCTACTCGGCCCGTCAGGAGCCGGCCCCGCCCCGCCGGGCCGTGCCACCCCCGGAACCCGCCGGCCGTCGGCTCGCCGCCGACCCGGCCGGGCCCGGACGGGACGCCCCGCTGGGGTCGGAGCCCGATTTCGCCGCCGACTTCGAGGGGCTCGAACCGGCCCCCGAGCCCGGCGACCGGACCCCCCGCACCTGGCGCCGGTCCCGCCGCATGCGGAAGCTGGCCGAGCAGTACCGGGGCGAGCTCGACAGCGAGCAGCGCAGCGCCTGGGCCTATCTGGGTGTCCTGGTGGTCCTGTTCGTCGGCCTATCCGGTTTCGGGTGGGCGTGCAGCGGGCCCCGGGCCACAGACGTGGCCATCATCTCCCCGGTGGGGGCCGACGCCCACCCGGTGCAGGTCCTGGTCCGGATCGAGAACGACGTCATCGTGGTCACCGGCCGGGTCCCCGACGAGGCCGCCGAGGCTCAGATCCTCGACCTGAGCCGCAAGATCTACGGTGACCAGAACGTCATCGACGAGCTCGACCTCGAGGCCGACTCGTCCTTCGACGGTGGCACCATCCGCTTCGTCGGGTCGGCCAACCAGGCCGACGAACGGGCGGCCACCCTCCACGACCGGCTGATCGAGGAGATCGGCCTGGACGACCGCGGCTTCGACGTCAGCTTCGTGGACGCGTCCCGCCCGCCGATCGATGTGGGCATGGCCCTCCAGGGCGACCGGGTCAGCCTCACCGGTGCCGTCCCCGACGACGGGGTGGTCGCCGCCATCACCACCGCGGCCGAGGAGGCCTGGGGGGTCGGCAACGTCGACGCCTCGGCCCTTACCGTGGGCAACACCACCCTCGCTGGTGGGGTGGTGCGGGCCACCGGGAGTATGGACGGCTCCGACCAGCGGATCGGGACCTTCAGCACCCGGCTGTTGGAGCAGATCCCGGAGATCCGGATCGACACCAGCGGGCTGGTGATCGCCGGGGACGCCCAGCGCACTGCCGAGATCCAGACCCAGATCAACGGGCTCGTCCAGGCCACCCCCATCACCTTCGTCGGCGACACCGCCGAGCTGGCCCCCGAGAGCGACCCCGTGCTCACCCAGATCGCCGGGCTTCTCAACCAGGTACCCGGTGACACCGTCGAGGTGGTCGGCTACACCGACAACACCGGCGACGAGGCCCAGCAGACGGCCCGGACCCAGGAGCGGGCCGACGGGGTGGTGGCCAGACTGGTGGAGCTCGGCCTGGGGCAGGACCGCATCACCGGCCGGGGGGCCGGCGCCGCCGATCCGGTGGGCGACAACGCCACCGAGGAGGGCCGGGCCGCCAACCGGAGGATCCAGTTCACCGTCGTGACCGCCTCCGGGGGTTGATCCGGTCGGTGGTAGGCCCACCCAGACGCCGGGCGGACACACCGGAGCCCGGTTCGGTAGCTTTGAGCGGGTCGGATCATCCGCACGTTGATAGCCGACGGAGACCGCAACCTGTGAGGGACCATCCGTGAATGATCTGACCGCCACCGAGTTCGACGTCGTGATGCTGGCGTTCCGCGTGTTCATCGGCCTCACCTTCGCCTACCACGGCTGGGCCAAGCGGTTCAGCGGGGGCGGCATCGCCGGCACTGCCGGTTGGTTCGAGTCGATCGGGATGCGTCCCGGCACCCTGCACGCCAACGTCGCCTGGAGCGTGGAGATCCTGACCGGGGTCGGGCTCGCCGTCGGCCTGCTGACCCCGTTCGCCGCCGCCGGCATGATCGGGATCATGGTGGTGGCCGCCTGGGCGGTGCACCGCCGCAACGGGTTCGCCATCGTCAAGGACGGGTGGGAGTACAACGCGGTCGTCGCCGTCGTGGCCGCCGCCATCGCCGGTCTCGGGCCGGGCGAGTGGTCGCTCGACGCCGCCTTCGGTCTGGCCGACGCCCTCAACGGGTTCACCGGTTTGGCCATCGCCGTGGTGCTCGGGGTAGTAACCGGTGCCCTGCAGTTGGCCGTGTTCTTCCGGCCGCCGCCGGCCTGACCCGCCTGGGCGGATCCCGCCCGGCCCTACAGGTCGTGGAGCTCGAACGCTCCGCTGTGCTCGTTGCGCAGCACGGACTTCTGCACCTTGCCCATGGCGTTGCGGGGCAATTCGTCCACGAAGAAGTACAGCTTCGGCTGCTTGAAGTTGGCGATGTCCGTACGGATGGCCTCCCGGACGAACTCCTCGTCGACCCCCGAGTCGGGGTCGACGACGACGAACGCCGTTACCCCCTCACCGAGGTCGGGATGGGGTAGGCCCACCACGGCGCACTCGGCGACCCCGTCGACGTCGTCGATCAGGACCTCGACCTCCTTCGGGTACACGTTCAACCCACCGGTGATGACCATGTCGGAGACCCGGCCGATGAGGGTGACACGGCCGTCGGCTCCCATGGTGGCGATGTCGCCGGTGTGGAAGTAGCCGTCGGGGGTCATGACCTCCTCGGTCTTGGCCGGGCTTCGCCAGTAGCCGGCGAAGACGTTCGGGCCGCGCGTCTCGAGCACGCCGACCTCACCGTCGTCCACCGGGGTACCGGTGTCGTCCACGATCCGTACCTCGACCTTGGGGAGTGGGTAGCCGACGGTTCCGGCCGAACGGGGCCCCTCCAGGGCGTTGGAGGTGATGATGCCGCACTCGGTCATGCCGTACCGTTCGCAGATGGTGTGGCCGGTGCGGCGCTCGAAGTCCTGGAACATGGGCTGGGTCAGGGGGGCCGACCCGCAGGTGAAGAGGCGCACACCGGCGGTGACCTCCGAGGTGAATCCCGGCTCGGCCAACAGGCGTCCGTACTGGGTGGGCACCCCCATCATCACGGTGGAGCCCGGCAGCTCGTCGATGACCGTCTTGGCGTCGAAGCGGGGCAGGAAGCGGACCTCGGAGCCGTTCAGGATGGCGCAGTGCAGGGCCACGAACAGCCCGTGTACGTGGAAGATCGGGAGGCAGTGCAGGAGCACGTCACCCTCGGAGAACCGCCAGATGCGGTGGAGGGCGATGCCGTTGCTGGCCAGGTTGGCGTGGGTGAGCATCGCCCCCTTGGACCGGCCGGTGGTGCCCGAGGTGTAGAGGATGCAGGCCAGGTCGTCGGCTTGGCGGGGCACGACCATCTTGAGCCCAGCCGTCTCGTCGGCCAGCTCGGCCAGGGAACCCTCGCCGTAGACCCCGAGGGTGTACATGCTCGGCACCCCGACGATGTCACCCACCGCCACCAGGCTCTCGGTGCGTTCCGGGGTGAACACGAAGGCGGCCGGCTCGGCGTCGCCCAGGAAGTAGCCCACCTCCTCGGCGGTGTAGGCCGTGTTGAGCGGTACGTACACCAGGCCGGTGCGGAGACAGGCCCAGTAGAGGGCGACGGCGTCGGTCGACTTCTCCACCTGGGCGACGACGCGGTCGCCGGCCACCGCGCCCCCCTCGACCAGCACGGCGGCGATGGCGGCGCTCCGCCGGTCTACGTCGGCGTAACTCATCGACGGGCCGAACGGGATGGTCAGGAACGGCTCGTAGTAGGTGTCGGCGAAACGGTTGGCGAACAGCTCGAAAAGATTGTGGCTCACAGGCATGGGCGGGAGGTGGTGGTCACCGGGGTACAGGGGGTCGGGCGCGGGTCACGAGTCGCTGCCTCGGCGAAGGACCGGCTCAGCGGCAGCTAAACATGTATCAGCTACCCGGAGCAACCTGCCAGGGGCTCCGGGGGTTTCGGCGTCGATCAGGTTCCCCATGACCTGGAGGGTGAGGTTGGCGGCGGTCTGGGTGCCGACGGCGACCCGCAGCCCGGTGCGCAGGATCTGGGGTTGGCCGATGAGGAACGAGAAGCGTCGACCGGTCCGCAGGAACCGGTCGAACCGCTGACCGATCTCGGCGTCGTACCGGCGGGGGGCCCGGGCTGGGTCCTCGAGGTGGAGCCGGGCCGCGAGGAGGCCGGATTCGAGGGCGTAGTCGATCCCCTCCCCGTTCATCGGGTTGATCAGGCCGGCGGCGTCGCCCACGGCCACCCAGCCGGGCCCGTAGCGACGGACCGTCCGCATCGGCAGGCGCCAGGCCCGGGGCCGTTCGAGGTCGGGGCCGAGGGACCAGCGCTCACCGACCAGGCGCCGGTAGGAGTCCTGCAGATGGTTCAGGTTAAGCTGCTTGAAGTTCCGCATGGTGGACAGGGCGCCCACCCCGATGTTGACGGTGCCGTCGCCGCAGGGAAAGATCCATCCGTAGCCGGGTACCGCCGTCCCGTCGGGATCGGTCAGGGTGAGGCAGGCCTCGAGTAGGCGTTCGTCGTGGCGGGGCGACTCGGCGTAGGTCCTGATGGCCAGGCCGAACGGCTCGTCCGGGTCCCGGTCGGCGCCGAGCAGGCGGGCGGCCGCTCCCGGGGCCCCGGCGGCCAGTACCACGAGGTCGGCGGCGATCCGCCGGTCACCGGCTACCACCCCGGTGACCCGGTCACCGTCGAGGGTGGGGGTGGCCTCGGTCTCCCAGACGAGGTCGGCGCCGGCCTTGGCGGCCACGTCGATCAGGGCGGCGTCGAGCCGGCGACGTGGCCACACGGCCCCGTGGTTCGGGAAGCGGGTGCCGCTCGGCCAGTCCAGCTCCCGCACGGTACGGCCGGCGATCATCCGCAGACCCTTGATCCGGTGGGCCCCGTCCAGCCGGATCCCGAGCTCGTTGAGGGCGCCGACGGCGCGTGGGGTCAGGCCGTCACCGCACACCTTGTCCCGCCCGGAGGGGGCCTTGTCGATGACGATCACCGACGCCCCACCCCGGGCGGCCCCGATGGCGGCCGCCGCTCCGGCCGGCCCGGCACCGATGACGGCTAGGTCGTAGCGGTCCATGCTCGCGACCCTACCGGTCGGTCGGGACGTCCCACGGACCGGGGGACGGTGAATCCACCGGCCCGGACCGGTGCGGCCGAAGAAGAGAGGAGAGGGGAGAGACGTTCCCCGCTCGACCGGTCACCAGGTCGGACCGGCCGGGCCGGGGAACGTCTCGCACAACGGGGACACCACACGATTGAGGACGCCGGGCCTGGGTCAGGATGCACGCCTGAGCAACGTGCCCCCGTCCGGTGGGCCCGGGTGGGGGAGCACGGGCGCGCTCGTTGCCGGTCAGCGGTGGCCGCTGCGGCCGAAGCCAGCAGGTCCACCCGAGCGAGACTGCTTCCCCGATGATCCCGTTGCGATCCCGTACGGTTCGACCCGCTCGGGATGGCACCGATCCTGCTCGCCGGGGACCCGGGGGTCAAGGGGTTTCCCGATAGACACAGGCTTGTCCCCCGGGTTTCCGGCGTTGTCCAGAGGGGACGGCCGGTCATCCACCGCGCCGTCCACCGGTTGTCCACCGATCCGGGGTCCGGTCCCGTCCCCGGCGGGGCTGGGGACGGACGGGCCGGGGCTGTGGAGGCCGGGTGAGATAGCCCAGGGGTCAGTCGGTGTCGTCGGCCTGGCGGCGCAACAGGCGCCGGTGCTGGTGAACGGCGTCGGCGTGGGCCTTGTCGCCCTCGTCGACGGTGCGGCCGGCCAGTTCACGCAGCACCGCGGTCCGTCCGTAGGCCAGGATCAGGTCGCCCACGTGGATCGTGGTGTCGCCCGTCGGGGCGCCGATGAACAGCCCGCTGGCCCGGTGGATGCCGAGCACGAGCACCCCCTCCTGGGTGAGCTGGAGATCGGCGAGGCGGTGATCGACCATCCACTCGTCGGCGTGGGCGTGGAACTCCGACACGGTGTAGTCGGCCTCGAAGCGGAGCAGGGCGGCGAAGTCCCTCGTGTCGAGCGCGGTGAAGCGGGACAAGATGTAACGGGTGGCCGAGTCGATCACGACGTTGGCCGTTCGAGTGTGCACCGACAGCAGCATCAGCACCAGGCCCACCACCAGCACCCCGGAGCGCTCCACCGTCTGTCGGGTGGTGCCGGAGCCGCCGAAGGTGAGGATGAACGATCCGATGCCGGTGATGATGCCGGCGTTGCCGAACGTCATGAGCCACAGGACGATCCGGCGCCGGGTCGGGTGCCGGGTGATGTCCTCGGCCTCAGAAGTGGTGAAACCAACGCCGAGCAGGGCGGATCGGGCCTGGAACTCGGCCGAGTCCCGGGCCATCCCGGTGGCTTCGAGGGCCACCGAGGCGACGCGGGCGGCGGTGAGGAAGATGGCCACTAGGGCCAGGAAGGAGATGAGTGCGATCACGAGCGGCTCTTCGGGTCGGGTCGGGTTCGATCGTGGGTTCCATGGTGGCCCACAAACGATCTGGAGGTCATCCGACACCGACCCACCGTTCCTATCCACACCCCGGCCGAGCCACCACGCGAGTGGTCAGCGAGAGCCCCTCAGGGGGCTGATCACGTCGTCGTCCGCCGTCACGCACCAGCCGACGTCACCGGCGTGTTCGGGAACCAGGGAGAGATCCCACTGCCAGTATCACCGGCCCCGCCCACGGGCGTGAGCCTGAGCGATCCTGGTGGCCACCCGGTTACCGCGGTGGCGGCGGTGGTTGAGGAGCGGCCTGGGGCTGCAGCGGGGCCGGGGGAGGCAATGGCGTCAGGGTTTGGGTCGGGCTCTGGGGACCCGGCAACGATGACTGGCCGTCGAGGACGTACTCGCCGATGGTTCGGCAGATACCCATGATGTCAGCCGTATTGGTGAACTCAAATCGCACCTTGCCTAGACCGCTGAACCACAGATCCAGTTCACCGTCCAAATCGATCATCTTGTTCTCTGATCTCCTGGCCCCCGAGGTTCCCGCCCATCTGGCTAGGGCTCGACCGAGTTATCGGGCCGAGGCCTCATCGTCACTGTCTGGCTCTTCGGCCGAGGCCTCATCGTGCTCCCCTCGCCTTTCGTTCAGGCCGCGACGGGCTCGAGAACGGGACGGTACTCGGGGTCCAGGGGGAGTTGGAAGGCGCTGGTGTAGGCGTTGAACATCATCGACAGGTCGATCACCGACTGGAGCTCGTGGATCTCGGCGTCGGTGAAGTCGGCCTCGACGAGGCGGTCGAACAACTCGTCGGGGACCTCGTTGGCGTTCTGGGCCACGGCGATGGCGTAGTCGAGGGCCGCCCGGTGGCTGGGCGGAAGGCTCGCGGTCTGGCTGGCCGGTTCGGTGAGACTGCTCAGGGCCTCGTAGGTGAGGGTCTTGTCCAGGTTGAGCACGGCGTGGGCGTGGGCGGCACTGCAGTAGCGGGCGCCGTTGTGGACCGAGACGACGAAGATCACCATCTCCTTGAGCAGGAGGGGGAGGCGGCCCCGCTGCAACGACCCCTTGGTCCGGGTCCAGTAGGCCTCGAGGAGGTTCGTGTCGGCGCCGAGGCTCTGGAGCCAGATGGGCACCGTGATGGCGCCGGTGGTGCGAAGATAGTCGTCATAGATGTCGCGGGTGGCCTTGTCAGCGGCGTCGTATGACACGAGGTGGTATCGGGACATGGGATTCTCCGTGGGATCCTGGGGGACAGGGCAGGGCCGGGTGGACGGGTCCGCGCCGGGTTGGTGGTCCACCGGTATCAGGTCGGCGATTCGGCGGAAACGGTGAGCCCTTCCGCCCGTCGGATCTCAACCCGGTTGCGGCCGGCGTTCTTGGCCTCGTAGAGGGCCTCATCGGCCAGCCGGATGAGGCCCTCGGCGTCGACGTCGGGGTGGACGTCGGTGCTGGCCCCACCGAGGCTGAGGGTGATCGGCAGGCCGAACGGGTGGTGGTCGTACTCCACGGTGAAGGGGAAATCGCTGAACCGGGTCCGGATCCGGTCGCCAGCGGCGCGGAGCCCGTCCGACGAGCAATGGTGGAGCACGAACAGGAATTCCTCGCCCCCGTAGCGACCCACCGAATCACCTTCGCGGGCGAGGGCGGTGAGGCGCCGGGCCGTCTCCTTGAGCACGATGTCGCCGACATGGTGACCGAAGGTGTCGTTCACGCTCTTGAAGTGGTCCACATCGGCCAACAGGACCCCCAGCGGGTGCCGGTGGCGGCGCCCCGTCGACATCTCCATGGTCAGGATCTCCATCACTGCCCGTCGGTTGGCGATGTCGGTGAGCCCGTCCCGCCAGGCGTGCTCCTCGAGCGTCCGGATCATCTGGAGGCGGAGGACCACGGTGCTGAGCTGGTCGCATAGCAGGGCCCCGGCCATGTTCAGGAACTTCAGGTCGATCGCCGCCCATTTCTCGGCCCGGCTGGCGGCCACCAAGACGCACCGGGGCTGGCCCTGGCGCTGGAACGGGTAGACGACCAGGGAATTGATGGCCGGATTCGTGATCCGTTCCGGGGCCCCGGCGGTGGGGTGACGCAGTTCGGTGGCGTCGAGCTGGGTCGGCCGGGTGGTACTCCAACGGGCCGCGTCCCACGCCTCGAGCTCGACGAGCTCCGTGGTCTCCGTCCCGCTCCGGGACGCCTCTACGGCCAGGAAGCCGGGGTCCCGCTGGATGAGGACCCGCCAGGCGGTCACGTTGGCCACGTGTTTCAGGTGGTCGGCGGCGGCGGTGGCGCACGCCGCCACCGAGTCGGCCGTGGTGAGCCGCTCGGTCATGGTGAACAGAGACTCGTAGCGGATCATGTGGGCCTCAGCCGTCACGCCGCCAATATCGGCCTCGTACTGGCTGAGCTTGACGTCCTGTCCCGGCAGCCCGGTGTCGGTCAGGCGTCGAGGGATCGGGCCCGGAGCCTCCGCATACCGCCGAGCCAGCGGTCGGGATCGGTGGCTTTGCGGATCACGTACTCGCCCACCTCGGGGTGGGGGAGTACGAAGAACCGTTCGTCGGCCATGGTGGCCACGATGGCGTCCGCCACCTCGGAGGCCTCGATGATGCCGTCGGTACCGCCGTCGCCGAGCTGACGGGGGGCCATGGCGGTGTTGACGCCCTGGGGGGCCAGCACCGAGACCCGGATGCCGTCGTCCCCGTAGGTGATCGACTCCCACTCGGCCAGCTTGATGCAGGCGGCCTTGGTGACCGAGTAGGGGGCCGAGCCCACCGCGGCCAGGAGGCCAGCCGCCGAGGCGGTGTGGATCAGGTAGCCCTCACCCCGGGCCACCATCGAGGGGAGCACGGCCCGGCTGGCGTACACGTGGGCCATGACGTGCAGCTCCCACTGCTGCTGCCAGGCGTCGTTGTCGGCCTCGACCCCACCCGATGCTCCGGCCCCGGCGTTGGAGAAGAACACGTCGATCGGCCCGGCACGGTCCAGGGTCGCTTCGATGAGGGCGGCCACCTGGGCTTCGTCGGTGACATCCGCGGCGACCCCGACACAGCCGAGGCGGGTCGCGGTGGACGCGACCGCCTCGGGGTCGAGGTCGACGATGGTGACGTCCGAGGCGCCGGCGGCCAGGAAGGCCTCGGCGGTGGCGCTACCGATTCCCCCGGCCCCGCCCGTGATCACCGCTGTTCGGTCGGTCAGATCCATGGCGGTGCACGCTAGTAAACGGGGCCGGACGGGACGAGTCGGTGGCCGGACGGGCCCCTCAGCGGGGTGGGACTGCGGTACCGGCCACCTGGTTCACCTCCGCCGGCTGCGGAGCCGGCGGGCTGGTCGGCGGGGCCTCCCGCCAGTCGACGTCGATCACCGGTCCGGGCCGGTGGGGTCCGGGCCCGGGTTGGGGGGCCGGACCGGGGCGGGGCCCCATGCGGCCGACGTAGGTCCAGGCGTTCCGCTGACCGCCGAGACCGTTGGCCCGGGACCAGCGGGAGAACCGGGCCCGCATCTCCTCGGACCGGGCGGCGAGGATGACGAAGGCGCCGATCATCATGGTCCACAGGCCGGCTCCGCCGCGGGTAAGTTCCCATAGGCCGAACAGGACGATGGCCCAGCCGCCGAGGCGGCCGACGCGAGCGGCGCTGATCGTGGCCCGGTGGCGGTCGCCGGACCGGTGCCACAGCAGGGCCTGCAGGATCCGGCCCCCGTCCAGGGGAAGGGCGGGGAGGAGGTTGAACAGGGCGAGAACCCCGTTGACCACGGCCAACCAGGCCACCGCGGCCACCAGCAGGGCGGGCGACCCCAGCGTGGCCAGGCCGTAGGCGGCCCCGGCCCCGGCGATGGCTAGGCCGACACTGACGGCCGGACCGGCCGCAGCGATCCGGGCCGCCCCGCCGGGGGTCGAGGCCTCGGAGCCCATGCTGGCCACACCGCCGAGGGCGAACAGGGTGATCCCCCGGACCGGGACCTGTTCCCGTCGGGCGACCACCGCGTGACCAAGTTCGTGGGCGGCGATCGAGGCGAGGAAGGCGACGCCCCCGAAGAGGGCGGCGATCAGGTAAGGCGCCGAGCCGTAGCCGGGGGCGATGGACGGAAGGATGGTGCCGGCCAGGCCGGAGACGACCATGACGGCGATGAGGAGAATCGACCAGTGGAGGCCGATGGGGACGGAGGCGACTCGACCGAGTCGAACGGTGGGACGCAAGGCGCGTGAGCCCTTTCGTGGCTGCCTGCGGTCTTTCCCGTCGGCCCCGGGAACGGGGGCCGACCCGGATCACCGGGAGGAACGGGTCGGGCGACCCGGCCGCCGTGCTGACGATGATCCTGCGAAGGGATACTCCCCGAGGCGGGGATGGATGGTTCTGATCGAAACCGGTGATCGGGGCCCGGCATTCCCGGGGCCCCTGACCCGACGTCAGGAACCGGTCAGAGAGTGATCCAGCTCATCGCTCAGGACCGTCGGGAGCGGTGTGGGGGGCGATCGGCGACTTGGCCGCGCCGGAGCCGGCGGTGCTGAAGGCGGCGGCGGCCCGCTCGTTGTCCATGATCTTGGAGATGATGGCCTTGCCGGCCCGTTCGAACGATTCCCGGTTCTCCTGCACGAACCGGGTGGAGGCCCGCATCGGGGTGAGCTGGCCGTTGATCTCGGGTATGACGTGTCGGGCCACGAGATCCCAGCTGCGGCGGGTGGCCTCCGGGTTGGCCCAGTCGTTGATGAACCCCATCATCACCCCGAACCCACCGGTTACCTCGTCCATCTCCCGGATGCGGGCGATGAGATCGTCGGGGGTCCCGATCACCCCGGCCGATCCTTCGCCCTCGCCGTAGAACTCGATTGCCTCGTCCGTCGAGTCGAGCGGTTCGAGGCCCGGGCGCATCAGGGTGCCCACGTTGTAGTCGTTGTGCCAGCGCAGCAGCCCGTGCTCCACGTCGGCCCGGGCCTGTTCGCCCGTCTCGGCCAGGTGGAAGTTGAACATGACCCGCCAGTTAGCCCGGTCGACCGTCTGGCCGTGCTTGGCCGCCGACTCCTCGGCGAAGCTCCACTGCAACGGTAGGGAGGCCAGGCCCTCGGTGGACATCGACCCGATCGACAGCACGCCCATGCCGTACTTGCCGGCGAGGGTCATACCCGACGGGCTCACCATGGAGGCCGTGGCCATCGGGATCGTCTCCTGGTAGGGGAGGATCTGCAGGGCGGCGTCGTGGAGCTCGAACCATTCACAGACGTAGGAGAAACGTTCCTCGCCGGCCAGGAGGCGTTTGATGACGCCGATGGCCTCGTCCTGGCGGTCGCGGAGCACCATGGGGTCGACCCCGAGGGTGTGGGCATCGGAGGGAAGGGCGCCCGGGCCGGTGCCGAGCAGGGCCCGGCCGAAGCTCATCTGGTCGAGCTGGACGATCCGCTGGGCCACGTTGAACGGGTGGTGGTAGGGGAGCGAGGCCACCCCGGTGCCGAGCTTGATCCGCTTGGTGCGGACCGCCGCCGCGGCCAGGAACATCTCGGGCGAGCCGATGGTCTCCCAGCCTGTCGAATGATGCTCCCCGCACCAGAACTCGTCGAAGCCGAGCTCGTCGAGCAGCTCGACCAGCCGGAGGTCCCGCTGGAGCTGGAGGGCGGAGCCCTCTCCCGGCAGATGGTGGGGGGCAAGAAAGGCCGCAAAACGCTTTCGCACCAGGCCGATGCTATGGGTTGGGGTCCGCCGGGTCGAAAGTGGCTTGGTTCCGGGGCGGACCGCGGCCGGTGGTCGCGCCCCTGTGGGTGGACCCGGCCGGCCCGTCGGCCATCCCGTCGACCGGTCGACTACGGTCCCGGTTCATGCTCGACGATCGTGTCCGCGCCCTGGCGGAGGGCCCCAACTTCGCCGCCTTCACCACCCTTATGCCCAACGGACAGCCTCAGACCCATGTGATGTGGGTGGGCACCGATGGCGATCAACTCGTCATCAACACCGAGGTGCACCGGCAGAAGTTCAAGAACGTCGTCGCCGACCCCCGGGTGACGCTGGCCATCTGGGACGCCGGCAACCCCTATTCCTACGCCGAGGTGCGGGGCCGGGTGGTGGACTCCGTCACCGGTCCGGACGCGCTGGCCAGCATCAACGAGCTGTCCCGGAAGTACACCGGCGCCGACTACGCGCCCGAGATCGTCTCGGAGAGGGTCATCCTCAAGATCAGCCCGGAGCGTCAGACCGCCCGCTGAGCCGGACGGACCGTCGGGGCGAAAACCCGCTCGGGCGCAGCGGTCCCACCGCTACGATGGCGGCCACAGGCGTTCGAGCCGTCATCAGCGGCGAGCCTTCGGAAGAACCGCGATCCGTCGCCCAGTAGAACCGAACGTCCGGGCCACGTCACGGCCTCAGGCAAGAGTGGTCACCCGGCGGTCGTCCCGGGCGGCAATCGAGGTGGTACCGCGGGAGCGGCCCGGATCCCGGGCCCGGGCTCTCGTCCTCGAATCCCCTCGAGAGCCGTACCGCAGGAGTTCCACGACCGTGGCCTACCCCAGGGTTTCCACCAGCACCCCCGACGCCGGATCCGGCGTACCCCCCCTGCCCCGTTTACCCGCCAACGAGGAAGCCGTGCTGGCCTACTGGGCCACCGACGGCACGTTCGCGGCCTCGATCGCCGAACGGGACGCCGGTGAGGACGGTGGCAACGAGTTCGTCTTCTACGACGGTCCGCCGTTCGCCAACGGCCTGCCCCACTACGGCCATCTCCTCACCGGATACGTGAAGGACCTGGTGCCCCGCTACCAGACCATGCGGGGTCACCGGGTGGAGCGCCGGTTCGGCTGGGACACCCACGGCCTGCCGGCCGAACTGGAGGCGATGGACCAGCTCGGCATCAAGACCAAGGAGGAGATCCTCGAACTGGGGATCGGCACCTTCAACGAGAAGTGCCGCAGTGCGGTGATGAAGTACACCGACGAGTGGCGGGCCTACGTGACCCGGCAGGCCCGCTGGGTCGACTTCGACAACGACTACAAGACCCTCAACCCGAGCTTCATGGAGTCGGTCCTCTGGGCGTTCAAGACCCTGTACGACAAGGGCCTGGCCTACGAGGGGTTCCGCGTCCTGCCGTACTGCTGGAACGACCAGACCCCGCTCAGCAACCATGAGCTGCGGATGGACGACGACGTCTACCAGACCCGCCAGGACCCGGCCGTCACCGTCGGGCTGAGGCTGGAGTCCGGCGAGATCGCCCTGATCTGGACCACCACCCCGTGGACCCTGCCCAGCAACCTGGCGATGGCCGTCGGCCCCGACATCGACTACGTGGTGGTCGAATCCGACGGGCCCACCGGACGGACGGAGCGGTACCTGCTGGCCGAGTCCCGCCTGGCCGCCTACGCCCGGGAGTTGGGCGACGACACCGCCGACCGGGTGGTGGCCCGCCTCACCGGGGCCGACCTCGTCGGGCGCCGGTACACCCCACCGTTCTCGTACTACGAGGGCCATCCCGGCGCCCACCGGGTGCTGCCCGCCGACTATGTGACCACCGAGGACGGCACCGGCCTCGTCCACATCGCCCCCGCCTTCGGCGAGGAGGACAAGATCGTCACCGATGCCGCAGGCATCGAGGCGGTGGTCCCGGTGGGGGCGGACGGCCGTTTCACCTTCCCAGTGGCCGACTACGAGACCATCCGGGTCCTGGACGCCAACCCGCTGATCATCGAGCACCTCAAGGCGATGACGCGGGGCGGCGAGCACGGGTCGGTCACGCCGGGCACGGTGCTGGTGCGCCACGAGACCTACGACCACTCCTACCCCCACTGTTGGCGCTGCCGGGAGCCGCTGATCTACATGGCGGTGTCGAGCTGGTTCGTGGAGGTCACCGCGTTCAAGGACCGGATGTTGGAGCTCAACCAGGAGATCACCTGGGTGCCCGAGCACGTCAAGGACGGCCAGTTCGGCAAATGGCTGGCCAACGCCCGGGACTGGTCGATCTCCCGCAACCGTTTCTGGGGTAGCCCCATACCGGTCTGGAAGTCCGACGACCCGGCCCACCCCCGGATCGACGTGTACGGCTCCTTCGAGGAACTGGAACGCGACTTCGGCCGGGTCCCCGTCAACGAGCAGGGCAATCCCGACCTCCACCGGCCCTACGTCGACCACCTGACCCGACCCAACCCCGACGACCCGACGGGCCGGTCGACGATGCGTCGGGTCGAGGACGTGCTCGACGTGTGGTTCGACTCTGGGTCGATGAGCTTCGCCCAGGTCCACTACCCGTTCGAGAACGCTGACTGGTTCGAACACCACTTCCCGGGCGACTTCATCGTCGAGTACATCGGCCAGACCCGGGGCTGGTTCTACACCCTCCACATCCTGGCCACCGCCCTGTTCGACCGGCCCGCCTTCGAGTCCTGCATCAGCCACGGCATCGTGTTGGGCCACGGCGGTCAGAAGATGAGCAAGTCGCTGCGGAACTACCCCGACGTGAACGAGGTGTTCGACCGTGATGGTGCCGACGCCATGCGGTGGTTCCTCATGGCCAGCCCGATCCTGCGGGGCGGGAACCTGATCGTCACCGAAGAGGGGATCCGGGAAGGGGTCCGGCAGGCCCTGCTGCCCCTGTGGAACAGCTGGTACTTCTTCAGCCTGTACGCCAACGCCATGAACGATGGCGCCGGCTACGAGGCGTCCCGGTCGACCGACTCCACCGATCCGCTCGACCGGTACGTGCTGGCCCGCCTCCACGACCTGGTGGAGACGGTCACCGGGCAGCTCGACCGGTACGACATCGCCGGGGCGTGCGACGCGGTGCGGGGCTTCGCCGAGGTGCTCACCAACTGGTACATCCGCCGGTCCCGCGAGCGCTTCTGGGACACCGGTGGCACCGGCGACGGGGCGGCCACCGACGCCTTCGACACCCTCTACACCGTGCTGGAGACCTTCACCCGGGTCACTGCGCCCCTCCTGCCGCTGGTCAGCGAGGAGGTCTGGCGGGGCCTCACCGGCGAACGGTCGGTCCACCTGACCGTTTGGCCGGACGCGGCCGACCTGCCCGCCGATGACGAGCTGGTGGCAGCGATGGAACAGGTGCGGTCGGTGTGCTCGGTCGGCCTCAGCCTCCGCGAGGCGGAGAAGCTCCGGGTCCGCCTGCCCCTGGCCCACCTCACCGTCGTATCACCCGACCCGGCCGCCCTGATGTCCTTCGTCGACATCGTGGCCGACGAGCTCAACGTGAAGGAGGTCCAAGTCCTCGACCTGGCCGAGGTGGGGGAGTCCGACTTCGGGATCAGCCGGAAGTTGACCGTGAACGCCCGGGCAGCGGGGCCCCGTCTGGGCAAGGACGTCCAGCGGGCCATCAAGGCCAGCAAGGCCGGTGACTGGTCGGTGGGCGACGACGGGACCGTCACCGCGGGCGGGGTAGTCCTGACCGACGGGGAGTACACCCTGGAGACGGTGGCCGAACCGGCCGACGGGGGGTCCTCGTCCTCGGTCACCGCGGTCCTGCCGGGGGGCGGCTTCGTGGTGCTCGACACCGGGGTCAGCCCGGCCCTGGAGCAGGAGGGCCTGGCCCGGGATCTGGTCCGGGCGGTGCAGCAGGCCCGGCGAGAGGCTGGGTTCGACGTGAGCGACCGGATCGTCCTGATCATCGGCGGGGACGAGGCCGTGGTGGCCGCGGCCAACGCCCACCGCGACCTGGTGGCCGGAGAGACCCTGGCCACCGACTACCGGGTCGAGTCCGGAGCCCCCGGGGCCAACGGGGCCCACCGGGTCACCGTCGGCGACGGTCAGGAGGCCACGGTGTCCGTGGCCCGCGTGTGAGAGCCACGGTGTCCGTGGCCCGCGTGTGAGAGCCACGGTGTCCGTGGCCCGCGTGTGAGAGGCCACGGTGTCCGTGGCCCGCGTGTGAGAGGCCACGGCGGACCCCATTAGGCTCGCGGCATGACGACCTCGTTCCCCCCGGATCGCATCCTGCTCGGTCCCGGACCTTCCGATGTGCATCCGGCGGTGCTCGAAGCCATGGGTCGGCCCCTGCTCGGCCACCTCGATCCCGCCTTCCTGCCCATCCTGGACCGCATCTGTGACCAGCTGCGGACGGTGTTCCGTACCGGGAACGCCCTGACCCTGCCGATCAGCGGCACCGGCTCGGCCGGGCTCGAGGCCTGTGTGATGAACCTGGTCGAGCCGGGTGACCCCGTCGTGGTCGGGGTGAACGGGGTGTTCGGCGGGCGGCTGGCCGAGGTGGCCCGCCGGGCCGGAGGCAAGGTCGACACGGTGGACCGGGACTGGGGCCGGATCATCGAACCCGACGCCTTCGTCGACGCGGTGCGGGCCAGCGACGCCCGGGTGGCCGCCATCGTCCACGCCGAGACCTCCACCGGGGTCCACCAACCGATCGCCGAGATCGCCGCCGCCCTGGCCGACACCGACACGGTGCTGGTGGTCGACACCGTCACCTCGTTGGCCGGTGTTGAGGTGGACGTCGACGGCTGGCGGGTCGACGCCGCCTATTCGGGCACCCAGAAGTGCCTGGGTGTTCCGCCTGGCCTAGCCCCGATCACGTTCGGGCCAAAGGCGTTGGCCAAACTGGAGGCCCGCACTACCCCGGTGCTGTCGTGGTACCTCGACTTGTCGCTGATCGCCGCCTACGTGAACGGCGAGGGCGGCCGTACCTACCACCACACCGCCCCCATCTCGATGCTCTACGGCCTCGAGGCGGGCCTCGACCTCGTCCTCGACGAGGGCCTCGAGGCCCGGTGGGACCGGCACGCCCGGCTCGGGGCCATGCTCCACGATGGCCTGGGCGAGCTCGGCCTCCCCCTGCTGGCCCAGGAGGGCCACCGGTTGCCCCAGCTCACCACCGTCGGCCTTCCCGATGGGGTGGATGAGGCCGCCCTCCGGCGTCGCCTGCTCGACGACCACGGCATCGAGGTGGGCGGCGGTCTCGGCCAGTTCGCCGGCCGGGCCTGGAGGATCGGCCTGATGGGCCACTCCGCCCAGGAACGGAACGTCCGGCTCGTCCTGGCCGCCATCGCCGAACTGTTGGCCCGTTAGCCGGTAGCCGTCCGGCCCCGGGTCGGCCCCGGATCGGCAGGGTCAGCCGGAACCGGTCAGGTCGGTCAGATCGTTCAGGTGGTGGGCGAAGGGGGTCAGGTCGCAGTGGGCCCGCTGGTAGTCGGACAGGCCACCGATCGACCACACCGATGGGCTGCCGGCGGCCAGGGCGCCGGGCGACTTGGGGGCCACCCGGCAGCGCCGCCGGAGCGAGGCCACCGACTCGTCGGCCGCCGACAACCAGTCGACGCTCATCAGGCCGCCGTCCCGGGTCCCGTCCGGCTTGACGGCCTGCTGGCCGCGCCGTAGGGCATCACCGAGACGGGTGGACATCGTCGGGGTGTCCAGATGGCCGGCGTCGGCGTCGAAGATCCCGGCCGCGTGGTCGAGCTCGCCGGTGGCGAACAGGCCGATGATCATGGCCAGGAGGCTGAAGGAACGGGGGTCGTCGTCGGTCTCGGCGATGAAGGCGAATACCTCGATCTCACACTCCACCCGGGTCCCGTAGTCGGCCAGGACGTGGACCCAGTCGTGCTGGGCCAGAAGGGGCGGGGCCGAATCCGGCCGGCCCGGCTCGGTGAACCGCCGGGACCGGTAGAAGTCGTGCACCGCCCGGCCGATCGAGTCCCCTGGGCAGTCGGCGAGGGCGGCCCAGCGGGCGGCCAGTTCGGGGTCGTCGGTCACGGGGGTCCAGCCGTTGGCGGCGGTGGCGGTCCGGGAATGGAGCACGTCCCGGTAGCCGCGGTCGAAGAACTCGGTGGCGTACCCGTTGCGGGCGAAGTCGGTGAGGGCGGCCCGGTATTGCCCCGGTCCGGCCGCGGTCAGCATCGACACCACGTCCCCGACCCCGAGCGCGGTGGCGTAGCCGGTGACCCGGTCCAGCACGGGGGCCGGGAGGGGGTCGAGGAGGAGGGCGACGAGGCCCATGTAGCGGACGATCCGGTGCCGGAAGTCGACCGACCGGCCCTCGGCGTCGAACACGGCCGCCAGCTCCCCGGCGGGGACGGCTCGGCACCCGGCCAGGTCGACGTCCCGTCCGGTCAGGGCCCGGGTCACGGCCCGCACAACCATCTCCTGGACCGGGGTGGGTCCGGACGGTTCGGTGGCCGCCGCCATGATGGCGCCCACGATCACGGGCAGCTGGTTGTCGCCGACCATTGGATTGTCCGGTCGGGGGCGTACGCCGACGGGTGCGTTGGGATCCTTGGGGGACATAGCCCGAGCGTAGACCGGGTGCGTGACGGCTTCCCGGGGACCGGCCGGTTTCTCCGGACGGGTCGAGGGGAGGGCCCGGTGGCCTCTCGACCTGGTGAAACGGCACACCCGTTTTGCTGGATGCCGCAGGGACAGGCGGCTACCGTCGGAATCCACGGGTACGACCCGGTGGCGGGTGGGCCTGTAGACGGGCGACAACGTCCACCGTGGAGGACACCATCGTGAAGCAGATCATCGTCGGCTACGGGGCCCACCCGCACAGTGCCCAGGCCCTGGAGTGGGCGGCGGAGCTGGCCCGGCGGGTCAACGCCCAGGTCACCGTGGCCAGCGTGTACGCCCCCACCTACTCGGAGATGTCCACCGACGAACATCGGCGCCACGTAAACCAGCGGGAACAGGAAATCACCGACGTCCTAGGGCGGGTCGGGCCCGCCGACGTGGACTCGGTGACCTTCGACGGGGAGGGGGCCTCCGATCTGTTGGACTACGCCCGGGAGCACCAGGCGGATCTGATCGTGGTCGGCCACCACGACGCCAACGGCCCCGGTGGTTTCGGGGAGAACGGTGCGTCCGAGACCCTCCTGCGCCACAGCGAGATCCCGTTCGTCGCCGTCGGTCACGACGGCACCTACCGGTCGCACCTCGACGGTCCGGTGACCATCGTGGTGGGCATCGACGGCTCCCTGGCCAACGAGGTCGCCGTCGACTGGATCGCCGGCCTGGCCGCCGAACTCGACGCCACCACCGTCCCGGTCCTGTCGGTCAACACCGGGGCCTCCACCAGCCGCGGCCACCACGGCACCCACCTCCTCGACGAGAAGGCGGCCGGCGAGGTGGCCCGACGGCTGCCCGGCAGCCCTCCCCTGGAGAACATCAACGAGGCCCCGGTGGCCGGTCTCCTGGACGCGGCCGAGGAGCACGACGCCGCCGTCATCGCCATCGGCACCCGCGGCCACTTCAGCCTCGACGACCTCTTCTCCGGGCAGATCACCCGCCACATCATCCACCGGTCCCACCGTCCCGTCCTCGTCGTGCCCCACCCGACCAGGGACTGACCCGGCCCAGGGGGCGTCCGATGGCCACCGCTGATCCGACCACCGCCGGCCCGGCCGGTGCGAGCACCACCGAACCGTCGGCCCATGGCACCCCGGTGGCCCCACCCACCGGGGTGGGGCGGCTGGGTGTGATGCTCTACTTGTCGTCGGACGTGATGCTGTTCGCCGCCTTCTTCGCCGCCTGGTACCTGCTGCGGTCGGTCAACAGCCCGTGGCCCCCCGACGGGGTCCACCTGGATACCACCCGGGCCCTGGTGGCCCCCGTGGTGCTGGTCTCCTCGTCGGCCACGATGGTGCTGGCCGAACGGGCCCTGAAGCAGCAGGCGCTCCGCAACTACCGGATCTGGACCCTGGCCACCTTCGCCCTCGGCTTGGCCTTCCTGCTCAACCAGCTCGACGAGTACCGCACCCTCCCGTTCCAGGTGGACAGCCATGTCTACGGCTCCACCTACTGGGGTTTGACCGGCCTCCACACCCTGCACGTGGCCGCCGGGTTGTGTGCCCTGCTGGTGCTGTTCTTCCGGGCCACCCGGGTGGCCGCGGCGGACGCCCTCGACGACTGGACTTGGGGTATCTCGGCCTACTGGCACCTGGTCGACGTGATCTGGGTGGCCGTGTTCGTGACCATCTGGGTGATCGGATGACGGGCTGGGTCCGACGCCTGGCCGGGTTCGCCCTCCCGGTCGTGGTGGCCGGGGTCGGGCTCGTGGCGGTCGGTTCGATCGGCTCACCCCGGGCCGCGGCCCAGTCGGAGGGTTCCGGTGCCCCGTCGTCGGCCACCGGTGAGGCGAGCCTGGTCGACCGGGGAGAGGCGCTCTACGCCGACCACTGCATCTCCTGCCACGGGGTCGGCGGGGTCGGTGTGGACGGGCGCGGCCCGGACCTCACCGTCGAGGGCGAGGCCTCGGCCGATTTCGCCATCCGGACCGGCCGGATGCCCGACGCCGACCCGGACACCGAGGCCCGGCGGAAGCAGGTCGCCTTCACCGAGGACGAGATCGTGGCCCTGGTGGCCTACGTCGGCTCCATCGGCTCCGGGCCGGACATCCCCCCGATCGACATGGGTCGGGCCGACGCGGTGCGGGGCGGGGAGATCTACCGGCTCAACTGCGCCGCCTGTCATGTCGCCTCCGGGGCTGGATCGATCATCGGCGGGGGGCGTCACGCCCCGGCCCTGAATCTGGCCACCGCCGACCAGGTGGCCGAGGCCATCACCATCGGTCCGGGGGCGATGCCGGTGTTCGGCGAGCTCACCACCGGGGACAAGGCCGACGTGGCCGCCTATGTGCTGGCCCTCCAGGCCGACGGGGCGGCCGGGCCGATGTCGCTCGGCGGGGTCGGCCCGGTGGCGGAGGGCCTGGCGGCCTGGCTGCTGGCGTTGGCGCCGCTGCTCGCCTTCACCCGCTGGATCGGGCGGGGGGCCCGCCAGGAGGTGGAGGAGGATGCCGAGGAGGGGATGGTCCAGGAGGGCGACGTGGACCGTCGCCTCGAGACCGCCGCCGCCGAACGATTTGGAGACCCGGACGCGTCCGGGGGACCCGGTGAGCGTGGTTCCGGCCGGGGAGGAGACGAACGATGACGGCGCTGCCACCACCAGAGGGCCGGGAGGCCCGGGGCGCCACGGTGGCGCTCATCATCGCGGCGGCAGGAGGTGTCGCCGCGGTGGTCGTGTCGATCGTGGGGGCCAGCGACCGCTGGTTCGGCCTCGGGATCGCCGTGGCCCTGGTCGGTCTGGGGTTCGGCGCGGTCGCCTGGTCGAAGTCGTTGGAGGGCCCTGAGGTGGTGGAGACGCGGGTGTCGCTGTCGAACACGGCGGCGGTGCGCCACGAACTCGACGCCGAGACCGAGCTGACCGAGGAGACGATGGGGCGGCGTCCCGTCCTGGTGGGCCTGCTCGGCACCGCCGTGGTCACCCTCGGGGCGGCGATCGTGTCGCCCGTGCTGTCCCTCGGCCCCCGGATCTCCGGGGCCCGGGACCGGACGTCGTGGAGCCCCGGTGTCCGGCTGGTCACCCCGGACGGCACCCCGGTGGCGGCGGCCCGTGAGGTATACGACCAGCTCATGACGGTGTTCCCCGAGGGGCACACCACGGCCGACGATTCCCAGGTGGCCCTGATCCGGGTCCAGCCCGACCAGCTCAACCAGGCCACCATGGACGGGGGCGGGCTCGACGGGTGGGTGGCCTACTCGAAGATCTGCACCCACCTCGGCTGCTCGGTGGGTCTGCTCGGGATCGACACCCGGCCCCCACAGGAGATCCGGCAGCTGGTTTGCCCCTGCCACCAATCGATCTTCGACCCCCTCGACCAGGCCCGACCGACGGGGGGCCCGGCCACCATGCCTCTGCCCCAGTTGCAGTTGGGGGTGGACGACGACGGCTTCCTCGTCGCCCTGTCCGACTTCGACCGGCCGGTCGGTCCCGCCAGCTGGCACCAGGCGTCATGAGCCGCCGGTCGCTCATCGAACGGGCCATCGCCGGCACCACCGACCGGCTCGGGGCCGGCCACGGGTTCAGCAAGGCGATGCGGAAGGTGTTCCCGTCGCACTTCTCGTTCCTGTGGGGGGAGATCGCCCTCTACAGCCTGGTGGTGCTGATTATCACCGGGGTGTTCCTCACCTTCCTGTTCGAGCCCACCCAGCAACCGGTGGTGTACGAGGGCGAGTACCACCTCCTCAACGGGGTCACTATGTCGGCCGCCTACCGGTCGGTGATCGTGATATCCCACGACACCCGGGGGGGTCTGCTGATTCGTCAGACCCACCACTGGGCGGCCCTGGTCTTCGTGGCCGCCATCATCGTCCACCTCGGCCGGGTGTTCTTCACCGGCGCCTACCGGCGGCCCCGGGACCTCAACTGGCTGGTGGGCTGCTGCCTGCTCCTCCTCGCCCTCGGCGCCGGGTTCACCGGCTACTCCCTTCCCGACGACCTCCTCTCGGGCACCGGGCTGCGGATCACCGACGGGATCATGCTGTCGATCCCCCTGATCGGCGAGCGGCTGTCCTCGATCGTGTTCGGCGGGGAATGGCCGGGTCAGGACGTCGTCGGCCGGGTCTACCCGGTGCACGTCATGATCATCCCGGCGCTGATCGTGGTGCTCCTCGCCGCCCATCTCGGGATCGTCTGGCGTCAGAAGCACACCCAATTCCCCGGGCCGGGCCGGACCGAGGACAACGTGATCGGTGAGCCGGTGTGGCCCCGCTTCGCTATGAAGTCGATCGGTCTGATGTTCATCACCGCCGGGGTGATCACCACCCTCGGCGCCCTGCTCACCGTGAACCCGGTGTGGCACTACGGCCCCTACGCTCCGGGGGCGGCCACCTCGTTCGCCCAGCCCGACTGGTACATCGGCTTCCTCGAAGGGGCCGTGCGCCTGTTCCCCCCGTGGGAGCTTCGCTTCGGTGATTACCAGATCCCGGCCCCGTTCTTCGGTGGTGTGGTGGTGGCCGGCGTCATCTTCGGCACCCTGTTCGCCGTCCCCTACCTCGACCGCCGGATCACCGGGGACCACGACGACCACAACCTCCTGGAACGGCCCCGGGACGCCGCGGGCCGCACCGCCGCCGGGGTGGCCGGCCTCAGCGTGATGGTGCTGCTGTTCCTCGGTGGTGCCCAGGACGTCGTGGCCGGGGTGGCCAATGTGTCGGTCGGTCACGTCACCACGGCCCTCCAGATCGGGATCTTGGTCGTACCCCCCCTGGCCTGGTACGTGACCCGGCAGTTGTGCCGATCCCTGGCCCGGCGCCCACCGCCGGGGCGGACCGAACGGTCGATCGTCATCAGCCGATCGGCGTCCGGCGGCTACGACGCGGATGCGGTGGACGACCCCGAGGCCGACCTCGAGGCGGCGGAGGCCGGCCGATGAGCGACGGACTGCCTGCTCCGATCACCGAACAGGCCCGCACCGTCGGCCAGGTGTGGGGCGTGTTCCTGCCCCTGGCCCTGGGCGTGCTGGCCATGGTGGTGCTACTCGTCGGCTTCGTGGTGATCCGCTACCGGCGCCGCGGCGACGGGCTGCCGGCGCAGAACCAGTACCGCATCAAGCTGGAGCTGGTCTACACCGTCGTCCCCCTCCTGGTCGTTCTCGGCCTGTTCGGCCTCACCGTGGTCACCCTCCCCGACGTCGAGTCCACCGGTCCCGACCCCGACCTCCAGGTGGAGGTGGTCGGCTTCCAGTGGCAGTGGCAGTTCAGCTACCCCGAGTCCGGGGTGGTGGTGCGGGGTACCGACTCGACCGAACCGGTGCTCACCCTGCCCGAGGGGGCCGACGTTCGGTTCGAGATCTCCTCGGCCGACGTCATCCACTCCTTCTGGGTGCCCGGTTTCCGGTTCAAGCGGGACGCCATCCCGGGCCGGACCACCGCCTTCGACGTCACCATCACCGGTGATCCCGGCGACTACCCCGGCGGGGTGTGCGCCGAGTTCTGCGGGCTCGACCACGACAAGATGCGGTTCAGCGTCCGCATCCTGCCCGCTGACGAGTTCGACGCCTGGTTGGTCGACCAGGAGGAAGGGGCCTGACGTGGGCAGCACCATGATCGCCGGTACCCGGCCGGGTGAGACCCGCACCGTTGAAGTGGCCGACGTGGTGGGCGACAGGCCGGCCCCCGGCGCCGGCCTGCCCCGGACCCTGCTGGGCTGGGTGTCCACGACCGACCACAAGGCGATCGGGGTTGCCTACGCCGTCACCTCCCTGTTCTTCCTCTGTGTCGGCGGGGCCCTGGCCGGGTTCATGCGGGCCGAACTGGCCGAACCGGGCCTGCAGATCGTCGACACTGCCACCTACAACAGCCTCTTCACGATGCACGGCAGCGTGATGATGTACTTGTTCGCCATCCCGTTCGGGTTCGCCCTGGCCAACTACCTCCTGCCCCTCATGATCGGCGCCGCCGACATGGCCTTCCCCCGGTTGAACGCCCTGTCGTACTGGCTCTACCTGCTGGGTGGTCTGATCCTCATGGCCGGGTTCATCACCAGTGGGGGGGCGGCCTCGTTCGGGTGGTTCGCCTATGCCCCCCTGTCGGGCCCCGTCTACTCCCCCTATCTCGGGGCCGACCTGTGGGTGGTGGCCGTCATCGTCACCGGCACCTCGTCGACTCTGGGGGCCATCAACGTGGTCGCCACCGGGATCGCCCTGCGGGCCCCCGGGATGACGATGTTTCGGCTCCCGATCATGGTGTGGAACCTGATCCTCACCAGTTTCATGGTCCTACTGACCTTCCCGGTCCTGACCGGGGCGATGACGCTGCTGCTCGTCGACCGGCGCTTCGGGGGCCACTTCTTCGACGCCACCGCCGGTGGGTCGCCGATCCTGTACCAGCACCTGTTCTGGTTCTTCGGCCACCCCGAGGTGTACATCGCCGCCCTCCCGTTCTTCGGGGTGGTCACCGAGGTGTTCGCCGTGTTCAGCCGCCAGCCGGTCTTCGGCTACAAGGGCTTGGTGGCGGCCACCCTGGCCATCTCCGCCCTGTCCACCACCGTGTGGGCCCACCACATGTTCGTCACCGGTGACGTGGCCCTAGCCTTCTTCTCGCTCACCTCGATGCTGATCGGTGTGCCCACCGGGGTGAAGGTGTTCAACTGGATCGGCACCATGTGGGGAGGCTCCCTCACCTTCGAGGCGCCGATGCTGTTCGCCGTGGGCTTCATCGTTGCCTTCGTGTCCGGTGGGGTTACCGGCATCCTCCTCGCCTCGCCCACCCTGGACTTCTCCCTGTCCGACTCCTACTTCGTGGTGGCCCACTTCCACTATGTGCTGGGCGGGACCGTGGTGTTCTCGGTGTTCGCCGCCATCTACTACTGGTGGCCCAAGGTGACCGGCCGGATGCTGTCGGAGCGGCTGGCCAAGTACCACTTCTGGCTCCTGTTCATCGGCTTCAACATGACGTTCCTGCTGATGCACCTCCTAGGTCTCGCCGGACTGCCCCGCCGGGTGGCCGACTACCCGGACATGGGCGACTTCGCCCTCTTCAACCTGATCGCCTCCGCCGGGTACGTGGTCATCGTCGCCTCGTTCGTCCCGTTCGGGATCGCGGTGATCAGATCGCTGCTGGGCCCGGCCGATGCGGGCCCGGATCCGTGGCGGGGCGACACCCTGGAGTGGGCGACCAGCTCCCCGCCCCCGCATCACAACTTCGTCTGGCTGCCCCCGATCCGCTCCGAGCGGCCCGTGTTCGATCTGCGCTGGATGAACCATCCCGACGTGGGCAGCACCGACGTGGCCGACGCCTGGCACGCCCGTTCCGGCGACGACCCCCGCTGGTTCCCGCTCGATCCGTGGGAGGGCGGCGCCGACGGCCACCCCGGCAACGGCAACGGCAACGGAACCAATGGTGACGGCGCCAACGGCCAGGGGGGCGACAGTGACGGGGGCGACGACGCGGCCGACCCGGACGAAGGTGGCGGTCGCGGTGACCCGACCCGGGAACCGTCCGGGGAAGACCAGTGAAGCTGAGTGCCCTGCTGTGGGCCGGGATCGCCGTGTACTACGTCGTGCTCGGCTCGATCTACCTGGCCGTGTCCGGCGACGCCGCCGGTACGGCCCTGCTCCTCCTCGGTGCCGGCTTCGGGGGCCTGGTGGCCGGCTGGCTGTGGCGCTGGACCAACCACCACCCGGCGCCCGCCGCCGACCGGTTGTCGGCCGACATGGCGGATGAGTCCGGGGCCCTGGTCACAGTGTCGTCGGCCAGCCTCCGGCCCCTGGGGATCGGGGTGGGCATGGTGGCCATGATCCTCGGGGTCGTGCTGGGCTCCTGGATGGTCCTCGCCGGCCTGGCCATCACGGCCTCCCAGGTGGCCCTGCTGGTCTGGGACACCGACCGGTGACGACCCACGGCTCGCCTCCCCCCGGTGGCGGCCCGTGATCCTCGCCCACGACTCCGCCCTCGGGCACCTCCTGCCGTGGTGGGCGGCAGTGGCCGCCATCGGCTGGTATCTGCAGGGGTGGCTCCGGGGGTCGCGCCGCCGCCCCCGGCTGGTCGCGTTCGTCGCCGGGGTGCTGGTCCTGCTGGCCGCCACCTCCCAACCGGTCGAGGTGGCCGCCGGCCGGTCGTTCACCGCCCATATGGCCCAACACCTGGCCCTGTGGGTGGTCGGGCCACCCCTGATCGTGTCGGCCCACCCCGCCCGCCAGGCGATCACCCGGTCGAAACCGGACTCGTGGTGGCGACGGGCGGCCGCGGTGGTGGACGGGGTTCCCCGCCGCGGGTGGTACCCGACGGTGGCCGCGACGGCCATGGTGGTGGTGGCCGGGTCCCACGCGGTGGCCGTGTACGACTCGGCGCTCACCAGCCAGCTGGTCCACGACGCCGAGCACCTGGCCTACCTGACCGTGTCCCTGGCCCTATGGTCGGTCCTGCTCGGCCCGTCCCGGTCCCTGCACTCGCTCCGGATCGGGATAACCATCGGGGTGATGGCCTCGATGGTGGTGTTGGGCCTGGTTCTCGCCGGGGTGTCGAGGCCCCTCTACCCGACCTACGTGGAACGCAGCGGTTCCGCCGAGGCCCTGGCCGATCAGCGGTCGGCGGCGTCGCTCATGTGGATCGGCTCGATGCTGGTGATGACCCCGGCCCTGATCGGAGCGGTGTGGCGCTGGGCCTCCGCCGAGCACCGCCACCAGCTCCTGGCCGAACGGTCCGAACGGTCCGAACGGTCCGAACGGCGGTCGGCTATACCACCGCGTCCCCGGTGATGAGCACGGGCTGGACCGTGGTGTAATTCGGGACGTCGGCCATGACCGGCCCCCCGTTCTCCTGCATCGCCTTGCCGAAGGCCTCGATGCTCTCGACGTTGGCCCAACCCACGGCGTGGTAGTCGTCACCGTGGATGTCGGTCACCCCCCACTTCGTGCAGGCGTCCCCGAGGGCCTCGGCGAACATCGGCATGTGCTTGCTGGTGTAGTACTCCATGTCGAACGTCGAGCCTTCGGCCTTCGGGTACAGGATGTATGCGGTGATCATGGGCATCAGTGTTACACCCGCCATGATGCGAAGGCGAACGCGTCCCCTAGTCCACCCCGACCGTCCGGTTGAGGGTCAGCTGGTCGGCCCAGCGTTCCAGGAGGGCGGCCAGTTGGGGCCGGTCCGAACGGGCTGCCTTGGACCGGATCAGGCCGGCCAGACCGGGGGCCCCGGTGGTTACCAGGGTGTGGGCCAGGACGGTCACCATCTGGTCGTCGGTGGCCGTCCGCAGGGCGGCCACCACCGTGTCCAGGGCGGCCGGATCGGCCAGGTCCCGGAGGGTCTCGGCGCCGAGCAGGCGGATCTCGGGGTCCGGGTCGCCGAGGAACAGGATGCAGTCGGCGGTCACCGTCCGGTCCCGGCGCCGGGCCAGGGCCCGGAGGGCGCCGAGGTGGCCGTTGTGCCACAACCGGCGCAGGGCGGTGGCGGCCAGGCCGGTCTGCTGGAGCTCGAGGGCTAGGAGGGCGATGGGGGCTAGGGCCTGCTCCGCCTCCACGATCACGGTGGCCCGGGCCGGGAGCATTGGGGACTGGGTCCGGCCGGCGGCGAGGAGGGCGGTGACCCCCGAATGGTGACGGACGTCGGGTTCCGCCGCGGCGATCCGATCGAGGATCACCCACGACCGGGGCCGGTCGATGGCGGCGATCGGGTACAGCAGGTCCCAGTCCTCGTCGAGCTCGAGCCGTTCCTCCAGGTAGACGACCGCCCGGTCCCCGAATCCGGCCCGGGCCAGGGCCCGGCCCACCAGTTCGGCCGGTACCCGCGGGTGGTCCCGTTCGAGGTCGGCCACGGCGGCGAGAAGGTCATCGGCGTCCAGGTCGAGGTCGGCACTGGGTTCGTCCGGCCCGAGCCGTTCGGCCCGGTGCTCCGGGTGGCCGGTCATCAGGTGGTGGAGCATCGCCCGGGCCGGCCCCACCAGCATGGGGCTGCCTCGGAGGGTGAGCAGCTCGGCCAGGACGGGGTCGGGGGCCACCTGGTAGCGCTGCTCCAGGTCGATGGTGGGCAGCCGATCGAGACCGCACAGGTCGGCCCGCCGACCCAGGGCGGCCTGCTCGGCGACGGTGGGCAGGTCGACCCCGCCCGACCGGGCCGCCCCGGAGACGAGGGTGATCACCTCGACGTCGTCGAAGGCCGGGTCGGTGCCGACCCGGCGGATCCAGGGTCCGAACCGTCGGCCCCCGTCCCGCAGGTCGAGGGAGCGGATGTGGTCGAGGGCGAAGCGACGGGCGGCGGGGTCCTCCCCCTGGTCGACGATCACCCCGGTCAGGGCCGCTTCGATCCCGGCCGGATCGGGAGTGACCGGGATCTCCCGGATAAGCCGGTCGAGCCAGTCCCAGACGTCCTCCCCCTCGGCCCGGACCATCCGCCCGGTGGTGGGTCGCCAGCCTTCGGCCAGGTCGTCGACGGTGGCCTCCAGCCACTCACCGAACGAGGCGTAGCGGCCGTCGCCCCCGGGTTCGACCTTGACCAGCTCCCATTCGCCGCGCCCGTCCACCACCATCGGGTCGAGGACGGCCATGTACCCGTCGAACCAGCCGATGGTGATCGTGTACCAGAGGTGGCCGGACTTGAAGTCGCTGAGGGGGTTGATGAGGGGTGCGGAGAGATAGTCGCTCTCGGCCGCCCCGGGCCGTCCGTAGCCCGGCATGTGGATGGCGTTGTGGCCCCGGGGTCGGGTCATGGCCAACTCACCCACGGTGAGGTCCACCGGGCCGGCATCGTTCCACCGCACCGAGCGGTCGACGGCGTCGGCCGGCAGCAGGGCCGACGGCTCCAGGGGGTACCGCCCCGCCACCACGTCGGGATCCTGCATACCCCACGGCCCGGCGTAGGCCCCGTTCGTCACGGCCAAGAAGGCCCGGTAGGACGGGGGGAAACGGACACCGAGACGGAGCTCGGCGGCGATGATCTCCGCCTCCGACGCTCCGGGGAGCAGCACTGAACCCGAGCGGAGCACCGGGGCCGGGGCCCGCGACGGTTCGTGGAGGCGTTGTCGCCCGATCAGCCCGTCCCATCTCGCCACGAGTCGCGACATCCTTGTTGCGTCCACCAGCCGGACGATAACTACGCACAGTGGTGGGCCACGGCGGCCCTGTGGCCCCACCGGCCCGGGTAAACCGGCTCATGACCGGCGGCGCGGCCGGCGCTCAGGTGGGTCCGGGCCGTTCCAGCACCTCTTTGGCGACGGCCATGGCCGAGTTGCCGGCCGGGATCCCGGCGTAGCCGGCGGTGTGCATGATGACCTCGCCGATCTCCTCCGGGGTGAGGCCGTTGCCCAGCCCGGCCCGGATGTGGATCGCCAGCTCGTCGTGGGCCCTCAGGGTGGCCAGCACGGCGATGGTGATGCACGACCGGGTCCGGTGGTCGAGCCGGTCGTCTCGGGTCCACAGGGAACCCCAGGCGGCCTCGGTGAGGTAGTGCTGGAAGTCCCGGTCGACCGGTGAGGCCCGGGCGTCGGCCTGGTCCACGTGGTCGTCCCCCAGCGTCCGTCGGCGGACGGCCATCCCGGCCGCGTACCGGTCCGGGGGTGCGCCGCCGGGTGGGGCTCCGTCGGAGGGGGTCGTGCCGGTTCGCTCGGTGCCGGGGTCGGTCATGGGGTCTCCAGATTGTGTCGGGCCCGGGCCGGATCAACGGTGAGGCGTCCCACGGACTCGGCCAGCCACCAGGTGGCCGTACCGGTGGCTCGCAGCAACCGTTGGAGGGCGGGCCATTCGGCGTGCCACGGACCGGCTGCCCGTTGGAGCTCGAAACCGGACCCGGCCTGGAACAGGGTGGCCAGCAGGCCGGGGACCTGGAGGGCAGCCGCCCGGGCGCTGACCGCGGCGATCGGATTGTGCTTGTGGGGCATCGAGGACGAACCGCCCGCCCCGTCGGCCCGTTCGACCAGCTCACCGATATCGGTGGCGGTCAGGATCACGATGTCGCCGGCCACCTTGGCCACCACGGCCGCGGCCACCGCCCAGGCCGCGGCGGCGCAGAGGACCGGGGTCCGGTCACCGTGCCAGCTCCGGCCGGGGTCGGATAGGCCGAGCCACCGGGCCGTCGCGGCCCGGACCGCGGCCGGATCGGGGCCGAGCGAGGCGCCGTCACCCACCGGTCCGCCCAGCTGGACCGGGGTCGGGAGCCCGTTGAGGTTGGCCCAGGCCCGGTCGAGCGCGGTCACCCACCCGCTGAACAGGGCCCCGAACGTGGTGGGCCGGGCGTGCTGGCCCAGGGTCCGGCCCATCACCGGTTCGGCGGCGTGGGCCACGGCTAGGGCGTCGAGGCCGTCCCGGGTGGTGGTCCAGGGCGCGGCCAGGGCCCGCCGGGCCCGGGTGAGCACCAGCATGGTCGCGGTGTCGAGGATGTCCTGGCTGGTGGCCCCGAGGTGGACGGCGCCGGCGTGCTCCGGTCCGATCTCGGCCCGGAGCTGGGCCACCAGCGCGATGACCGGGTTGCCGTCCAGGGCGGCCTCGGTGAACACGCGGTCGCGGTCGAGCCGGCCGGGGTCGACGGCGGCCACCTCGGCGGCGGCGGCGCTGGAGATCAGACCGGCCTCGGCTTGGGCCCGGGCCAACGCCACCTCGACGGCCACCATGGCGCGCAGCCACACCGCCTGGTTGGTGGCCTGGGCCACCGGTCCGACGGAGGTCAGGTAGGCGAACGGGTCGCTGGTGTCGGCGTGGGGGAGCGACGGCTCCGGCGGTGGACCGGGCGGGGTGGCGGGCTGGTCGGGCATGGCGGCCACCGATCAGAGCTCGAAGAACACCGTCTCGTCGTCGCCCTGGAGGCGGACGTCGAACCGATAGGAACGTACGGGGTCGGTGGAGCCCCCGCCGGCGGTCCTCCCCGTGCACCCGGCCACGAGGGTGGCCCGGCGTCCGGGGTCGAGGCGGGACAGGACCGGGTCGACCGCGTTGGCCTCGACCAGGTCGGAGAAGTAGCAGCGGGTGATGACCCGGTCGAGCAGGCCGCGGGCGAACACCGACAGGCAGAGGTGGGGAGCCTGGACCGGTCCGGCCCGGGTGGGGGCCGGTGGTGGGAGCACGGAGTGGAGCTCCCATTCCCCGTTGGCCCCGGTGACGCACCGGCCGAAGTGGCCGTCGATCTGCCACGACTCGACCAGGCCGTCGGGTACGCCGACACCGTCCCCGTCGATCAGCCGGCCCCGCACCACGAACGGCTGGGCCCCGGGCGCGGCGTCCCGGGCGGCGAAGCGGTCCTCGGGCCGGTCGAGCACGATGTGCAGGAACGGGCCCACGGTCTGGGGAGGGGTGAGACCCAGCCGGTCAGCCACGACCGGTCCCCCGCCGCGCCCGGTCGGCCCGGGCTCCCACCCCGGACTCGAACGGGGTGGCCCGGGGGCCTCGCACGATGATGTCGAAACGGAACCCGAGGGCCCACTCGGGCCGGGTGAGCGCATGGTCGTAGCGCGAGACCAGCCGTTGGCGGGCCGCCGGGTCGCTGATCGCGTTCAGAATGGGGTCCTGGAAGAACAGGGGGTCGTCGGGGAAGTACATCTGGGTGACGAGCCGTTGGGTGAACGCCCGGCCGAACACCGACAGGTGGATGTGGGCCGGTCGCCAGGCGTTGGGGTGGTTCCCCCAGGGGTAGGCGCCGGGTTTGACGGTGGTGAACCGGTAGGTGCCGGTTCGGTCGGTGAGGATCCGCCCAGCACCGGTGAAGTTGGGGTCCGGGGTACCGGGCCAGGTGTCCCCGGCGTGGGCGTAGCGGCCCGAGGCGTTGGCCTGCCAGATCTCGATCAGGGAGTGGGGTACGGGCCGGCCGGCCGAATCGAGGAGGCGCCCGGACACCGTGATGCGCTGGCCGACCGCCGGCCCGTCCGGTCCGGCCGTGAGGTCCGCCTCGTCGTCGGTCACCGTGTCGACGGGGAAGACGGGCCCGGTGAGCTCGGTGGCGTCGAGGAGGTCCGGGTCCACCCGGACCGGGGGCCGGTCCGGGTGGCGGCGGGCGGTGGAGGCGTAGTCCGGGGCGTCGAGCGGGGGGAACTCACCCGGGTCGGGCCGGACCGGTTCGGCCCAGTCCGGGGTGGGGGGTGGCGGGGTCACCGACGCCCTCCGATCCGCACCCCGCCGGGGTCTACGGGGCCGAACGGCAGGCCCACATAGTTGCGGGCCAGCACGATGGCGGCCTCCCGGTTCCCGGTCACCTCGGTCAGCTCCGCCAGTTGGAGCTGCCGCTGGAACGGGTCGTGGCCGAGACGGTGGAGCATGGTGGTCATCCGCCACGAGAAGTGCTGGGTCCGCCAGACCCGCCGGAGGCAGAGTTCGGTGTAGGCGTCCAGGGCCGACCAGCGACCGTGGTTGAGGGCGGCGTCGAGGAGGGGGGCCATGACGGCAGCGTCCGCCACGGCCAGGTTCATCCCCTTGGCCCCGGTGGGGGGCACGATGTGGGCGGCGTCTCCGGCCAGCAACAACCGGCGGTACTGCATCACCGGGGCCACGGCGCTGCGCAGGCCGGTGATGCCCCGTTCGATGATGGGCCCGGTGGCCAGCTTGAAACCGTCGTCGGTGGGGAGCCGCCGGTCCAGCTCGTCCCAGATCCGGTCGTCGGGCCAGTCGTCCAGGTCGGTGCCGGCCGGGACCTGGAGGTAGAGGCGGGTCACGGTGGGTGATCGCATGCTGTACAGGGCGAAGCCCCGGTCGTGGGCGGCGTAGACCAGCTCGTCCTGGGTGGGTGGCGCCTCGGCCAGCACGCCCAACCATCCGAAGGGGTAGTCCCGCTCCAACAGGGTCAGGCCCGGTATCGACGGGCGGCTGATCCCGTGGAACCCGTCGCAACCGGCCACCACCTGGCTGCGGACCTGGTACTGCTCGCCGTCATGTCGGTAGCTCACCGTGGGGTGGTCGGTGTCGAGGTCGGTGATGGTGGTGTCCTGCACCGTGAAGACGATCGGGTGACCGGCCGCCAGGCGGGCGGCGATCAGGTCCTTCACCACCTCCTGCTGGCCGTAGACGGTGATCGACGCGCCGACCAGGTCGATGAAGTCCAGGCGGTGCCGTCGCCCGGCGAAGGCCAGCTCGACACCCCGGTGGGCCATGCCCTCGGCGTCGAGGCGCCGGGCCAGGTCGAGGGAGCGGAGGAGGTCCACGGTCGGGGCCTCCAGCACCCCGGCCCTGACCCTCTGCTCCACATGGGTCCGGTCGTGGCGTTCCAGGACGATCGACTCGATCCCGGCCGCGTCGAGCAGGTGGGAGAGCACCAGCCCGGCCGGCCCGGCTCCGATGATGGCCACCTGGGTGTCGACGGTGGTGGCCATGGGCCCGTCAGTGCTCCCGGCCCTGCACGGTGACGCCGGCCCCGTCCAGCGTGGCCGCCACCCGCCGGTCGGTGTCCTCGTCGGCCACCACCGGACGGCTGGCGTCCCACCGCACGGTGGTGGCGAAACCGGCCCCGGCGGCGTCGACGGCGGTGGCGGCCACGCACACGTCGGTGGCCAGGCCGACGACCACCACCTCGGTGACGCTGCGGTCCCGGAGCAGGCCGGCCAGGCCGGTGGGGGCCTCCCGGCCCGTGACCGGGTGACGCATCGAGAAGGCGGAGTAGCCGTCCTCGCCGTTGGTGCCCTTGCGGACCACGGCGTCCGCTCCGGGATCGAGGCCGTCCACCAGCTCCGCCCCCCAGGTGCCGCCCACACAGTGCACGGGCCAGGTCCCCTCGGGCAGGAAGTGGGGGGTCGCCGCCGGGTGCCAGTCCTGGGTGAACACCACCACCGCTCCCGCGTCCCGGGCCGCCCCGATCTCGGCGTTCACCGTGGCGACGATCTCGTCGCCCCCGGTGACGAACAGGGACCCGTCGGGGTGGGCGAAGTCGTTCTGCATGTCGACCACGATCAGGGCGCTCGCCGCCTCGTACCGGGCCGGGTTGTACCGGCCGCCGTCGGTCACCGGCCGTACCGGCTCGCCATCAGCGGGGTTAGGCTCGGCAGCTGCCATGGCGCCACCCTACTTCGCTCCCCGTTTCCCCGCCCGAGCACTGGGTACCGCCCCGGTCCCCCGGCCGCCGACGTGGTGGAGCCCACGATGACGCCGCTGCGGGTCTTCCGGCTCGTGTCGCGGGCCGAGGCCATCACCTGGGCCCTGCTCCTGGTGGGCATGTTCCTCAAGTACGGCTCGGGCACGACCGACGCCGGTGTGCGGGTGGCCGGGATGATCCACGGCGTCGTCTTCCTCGGCTACGCCGTGGTGTCGGTGATCGTGGCCGTGGACCGCCGCTGGCCGTTCATGCGGCTCGTGTTCGCCCTGGCCGCCGCGGTACCGCCGTTCGCCACCCTGGTGTTCGACCACCACGCCGAGGACGAGGGCTGGTTGGGGTACCGCTGGCGTTTGCTGCAGGCGGCGCCCAACACCCGCTCGGAGCGGATCGCCGCCTGGCTGCTGCGCCGCCCCGTACGGGGCGCCGTGGTGGCGGCCGGGGCGGTAGCCGCGCTCACCGCGGCCTCCCTGTTGGCCGGTTCCCCCACCTGACCGTCCCGCCGGGCCCGCCCCGTCCGGGTCGGGCCTCAGCCCGCTCCGGGGATGCGCCGTCCGGTGACCTCGTCGGGATGGAGCCGGACGAACCGGGAACGCACCCCCTCGGCCCACGGCTGGGGCCCGTCCTCGGCGTCCTCCAGGGCCATCAGCTCCTCGAGGTCCTCCACCTCGGTGGCGTGGCCGTGCACCACCACGCTCCACCCCTGGTGGTGTTCGGCGTCGATGTCGTCGATCTCGAAGGCCACGGCGGAGCCGAGTACGGCCGCGGCCAGCTTGGTGCCCGGTGCGGTCCGGATCAGCAGGGCCGAACCGGCCCGTCCGCCCTCCACCGCGTAGTTGATCGGGAAGATGTCCGGGTGGCTGCCCACGCACACGCCCAACCGTCCCACCGTGGAGGCGAGCAGGTGCTCCCAGCACTCCTCGATGGGCAGGATCTCCAGGCCGGTGCGTTCGTCAAAGGTCGTCATTGTCGGTAGTTCTCCACGACGTCGCGGGGACGGGGTTCGATGGTGTCGGGATCCTGGCCGAACTCGCGTTTGGCCTGGCGACGACGGAGCAGGTCCCACAACTGGTCGAGCTGCTCTTCGGCGTCACGGAGCTCCTCGTGCTCCTGGTCCTCGGTGATCTCGCCCGCGGCCAACCGGCGTCGAAGTTCGTGCTCGGTGGCGATCAGATCCTTGATGTGCTGCCTGATGTCGGCGTCGTCCACCGGCCCATCATGGCACACCACTTCCCGGCCCGTCTGGGGGAGTACGAGGTCCCACGGCACACGGATCGGCGCCGCGGTAGTTTTCGGGTATGGCTGACCACGTGATTGATCCATCCGTGCCGCCGAGCGGTCCGGGATGCGTCGAATGCCTGGCCGGGGACGGTTGGTGGTTCCATCTGCGGCGATGCGCCGGGTGTGGTCACGTCGGCTGCTGCGACTCGTCGCCGGCCCGTCACGTCACCCACCACTTCGAGGCCACCGGGCACCCGGTCATCCAGAGCTTCGAACCGGGCGAGGACTGGTTCTGGGATTACCGCACCGGCCGGATGGGGCGGGGCCCGGAGCTGGCGGCCCCGTCGAGCCACCCGGTTGACCAGCCCGCACCGGGACCGCCCGGGCGGGTACCCGACAACTGGCAGGAGCTGCTCAACGGTTGACCCGGGCTCCGGGTTTGAAGCTGACGGGCAGGTGGGTGGCGCCGAAGATGAAGTTGGACCGGATCCAGGTGGGTTCCCCGGCCGGTTCGAGATCCTCGAGGCGGGTGAGGATCTCGCGCAGCAGGATCGAGATCTCGATCCGGGCCAGATTGGCCCCGAGACAGAAGTGGGGTCCGCCGCCGCCGAAGGCGACGTGTTGGTTGGGGGTGCGGCCGATGTCGAGTTGGTGGGGCTGGTCGAAGACGTCGGGGTCGCGGTTGGCGGCGCCGTAGTACATGACCACCTTGTCGCCGGCGGGGATGGGTTGGCCCCCGATCTCGGTGTTGACGGTGGCGGTGCGACGCATGTGGGTGACGGGGCTGACCCAGCGGAGGAGCTCCTCGACCGCGGTCGGGAGCAGGCCGTCCACGTCGGTCCGGAGCCGGACCATCTGGTCGGGATGGTCGAACAGGGCGTTGATCCCCACGCAGATCACGTTGCGGGTGGTGTCACCGCCGCCCTCGACCAGCAGCAGGAACCACAGGAAGAAGTCGGTCTCGTCGATCGGTCGGCCGTCGACGGCGCCGTTGGCCAGCAGGCTGGCCAGGTCGTCGGCCGGGTGGGCCCGCTTCTCGGCGTAGAGCCGCCGGGAGGCGTCGTGGACCTGACCCAGCGCCTCCTGCTGGGCGTCCCGGCCCACCAGGTGTTCGGCGGTGTGGAGCGTCTCGGTCAAGGCGTAGAGGCTGCGGAGCTCCTCGACCGGCATCCCCAGGAGGTTGGCGATCACGTGGGTGGGCATCTCGGCGGCCATCTCGGTCACCAGATCGCACTCGCCCCGTTCCACCACCTCGTCCACGATCTGGACGGCCACCTGGGTCACCCCGGATCTCATGGCGGCCACGGCCTGGGGGGTGAAGCGGTGGCTGACCAGGCGTCGCATCCGGGTGTGGAGGGGGGGATCGGTCAGCAGCATCATCACGTGCCGGTCGTCGGTGGGCAGACCGTCACCCTGCGGTGGATCCTCGGCGAGGATGCCGGGCGCGGACGAGAACCGCCGGGCGTCGGCCCCCACGGTCTGGATGTCGTCGTAGCGGGTCAGGGCCCAGAAGCCGGGACCGTTCGGCTCCGGGTGGCGGTGGACGGGGTCGTTGTGGCGAAGCCAGTCGAACTGGTCGTGGGGTTGGGTGCCGGCGTATGCGTCGACGGACAGGAGGTCGATGTCCATTACTGCCACATTTATCGCCTCCGGCTAGGGACGCCACGCGGCCGACCACGGCCGGGTTCGCCTGACGGTCGGGGGTATGGAGTGGGTCACCACAGTGGATCCGGGGCTACGCCGTCACCACCGGCCGGCCGGTCCGCGCCCCGGGCTTGAAGCTGACGGGCAGATGGGTGGGTCCGAAGATGAAGTTCGAGCCCATCCAGGTGGGTTCGCCGGTCGATTCGAGGTCGTCGAGGCGGGTGAGGATCTCGCGCAGCAGCATCGAGATCTCGATCCGGGCGAGGTGGGAGCCCATGCAGAAGTGGGGTCCGCCGCCGCCGAAGGCGACGTGTTGGTTGGGGGTGCGGCCGATGTCGAGTTGGTGGGGCTGGTCGAAGACGTCGGGGTCGCGGTTGGCGGCGCCGTAGTACATGACCACCTTGTCGCCGGCGGGGATGGGTTGGCCCCCGATCTCGGTGTCGGCGGTGGCGGTGCGGCGCATGTAGATGACGGGGCTGACCCAGCGGAGGAGCTCCTCGACCGCGGTGGGGAGCAGGCCGTCCACGTCGGTGCGGAGCAGGGCCAGCTGGTCGGGGTGCCGGAACAGGGCTTCCATCCCCGCCCCGACGAGGTTGCGGGTGGTGTCGCCCCCAGCGTCCACCAGGAGCAGGAACCACAGGAAGAAGTCGACCTCGTCGATGGGCCGGTCCTCGATGGCGCCGGTGGCCAGCAGGGTGGCCAGGTCGTCGGCCGGGTTGGCCCGCTTGTCGGCGTAGACCTCCTGTGAGTAGGCGAACATCTGCCCGTACGCGTTTGCCCGCTCCTCGTGGCTCACCACCTCCTCGCTGGAGTGCACGGCCTCGGTGAAGTGGTAGAGGCGCCGGCCGTCCTCCAGGGGGATGCCGAGCAGTTCGGCGATCACGAAACTGGGCATCTCACCGGCCAGATCGGTGACCAGATCGCATTCGCCTCGCTCGACGACCTCGTCGACGATCTGGGTGGCCAGCTCGGCGATCCGGGGCTGGAGGCGGGCCGCGGCCCGGGGGGTGAAGTCGGCGCTTACCAGGCGCCGCATCCGGGTGTGGACGGGCGGATCCGCCATGAGCATCATCTGGTGGCCGCCGTCGACGGAGACGCCGTCTCCCTCCTCGGGGTCGGTGAGCATGATCGTCGGTGTCGAGGAGAACCGTCCGGAGTCCCGGCCCACGGTGCGGACGTCGTCGTAGCGGGTCAGGGCCCAGAAGCCCGGCCCGTCCGGTTCGTCGTGGCGGTGGACGGGATCGTGGCTTCGTAGCCAGTCGAACTGGTCGTGAGGTTGGGCACCGGCGTATCGGCCCACGGACAGCAGATCGATCTCCATGACCTGGTTCTAGCGCCGCTCGTCTGGAGCACGCCAACCTGCCCGGGCCGATCGGACAGCCGCCGGCCCGCCGGGGCGGCGGCTGTTGCCCCGCCGGCCGGCTCACTAGGATCGACCCGGAACCGGGGGTCGGGGCCGGCTGCCGAGGCGCCCGGTACGAGGAACCCGTACGAGCGACAGCGCACGAGGCGCACGAGAAACAGCTCACGAGAGCAGGGGGTGGCACGGTGGGGTCAGAGGGGGACGGGTCGGCGGGTCGGGTGCCGGCGCCACCGGAGGCGTACCGGGCCCGCCGGGTGGGCGATCTGCCGGCCGAGGCGGCGGCGTTGTGGGGTGACCGGGAGGCCGTTTCGCTGGGGGATCGGCGGTGGACCCACGCCGAGGTGGCGGCCGAGGTGGACCGGGTGGCCCGGGGGCTCATCGGCCTCGGCGTCGCCCCGGGCGACACGGTGTCGGTGTGGCTGACCAACCGACCCGAGTTCATCTTCGCCATGTTCGCGGTGGCCCGGGGGGGGGCGATCGCCGTCCCGCTCAACACCCGCTACCGGGCCGACGACGTTGGCTACACCGTCGATCAGTCGGACACGTCGGTACTGATCCTCAACGACCGGTCCGGCCCGATCGACTACGCCGACATCCTGCGCGAGGCCCGACCCGGCCTGCCCAAGCTGCGCCAGGTCGTGGTGCTCGGCCCGGACCGGGACCCGGACTGGCTGGGCTGGGACGACCTGCTCGGCCTGGGGGCCACGGTGGCCGACGACGTCCTGGCCGCCCGGGCCGCCGCGGTGTCGGCCACCGACCCGTACATCATCATCTACACCTCCGGCACGACCAGCCGGCCCAAGGGGGCGGTCCACGACCATTCCCTGATCCGCAACGTGTACGAGCGGGCCCAGATCCACGGGGTGACCGCGGATGACGTCCACGCCGGGTTCCTGCCCCTGTTCCACGCCTTCGGCTACACCGAGACGGTGCTGTTCCCCCTGCTGACCGGTGGACGGGTGGTGCTGTTCGAGACCTTCGACCCGGCTGAGGTGCTGGACGTCTCCGAACGCGAGGGCATCACCATGCTCCACGGGTTCGACGCCCACTGGGGCGAGCTGGTGCGGGTGAACCGGGAGCGACCCCGTTCCCTCGCCTTCCGCATGGGCACCCTGGCCGCGGGCCAGGAGTCGACCACCCCGGTGGCGGTCCGGGTGCAGCAGGAACTGTGCCCGACGGTGTCGGCGTGGGGGATGAGCGAGGTGTGGACCGCCTGCGTGGTCGGTCATGTGGCCAACACGGTCGAGCAGCGCACCGAGGCCTCCGGCTATCCCATGGTCGACGTGGAGCTGAGGATCATCGACCCCGAGACGGGCAGGGACCAGCCGCCCGACGTCCCGGGCGAGCTGTTGTGCCGGAGCTACACCCGGATGCTGGGCTACTACAAGAAGCCGGTCGAGACGGCCGAGACGATCGACCCGGACGGCTGGCTCCACACCGGTGACCTGGCCCGGATCCGTCCCGACGGTCACCTGGTGTTCATGGGCCGGTTGAAGGACATGCTGAAGGTGGGGGGCGAGAACATGGCCCCGGCCGAGGTGGAGGGCCGGTTGCGGGAGTGCGACGGGGTGGCCGACGTGGCCGTGGTGGGCCTGCCCGACGCCCGGCTCGGGGAGGTGCCGGTGGCCTACGTGCTGGCCGAACCGGGCGCCGTCCTCGACGGTGACGCCCTAGTCGACCAGCTCCGGGGACGGGTGGCCGGTTTCAAGATCCCCCGCCACGTGGCCGTGGTGGACGAGCTGCCGATGACGCCCACCGGCAAGATCCGCAAGGTCGAGTTGCGGGACCGGGCCCGGGCCCACTGGGCCTGAACCCGGCCCCGGTTCGGCTTAGGCCGGGGTCCGGCCGTACCAGCCGACCAGCCGGTCGATCGGGGCCGCGTCGGCCGCCACTTCCACCGCGCTGGCGAAGGGAATGGCCATCCCGTTGGGCAGGACCATCGTCTCGCGTTCGCCGTCGGGCAGCATGAGGGCGGAGACGGCGAGGGCTTCGGCCACCACCTCATCGTCCCAGGCCGGCGTGGCGTCCAGGGCCCGGGCCAGATCCCAGGTGTGGACCGTGAGTTCACTGGTGTAGGTGGGCAGCATCCGGCGCCCCGGTCCCTGCACCCAGGGGAGGGCCATCTCCCGGTCCAGCACGGCGTCGTCGGCCCAGGCGGTCAGGACGGTGTCACGGTCGGCCGCGAAGGTGGCGCCCCAGGCGTCGTCGGCCACACCGCTGACGAAATCCGGGAAGGCCATGGCGTCGGCGCCGGTGGCCAGGGCGGCGGGCCGGCGGAGCACGGTCAGCATGTGGCCGAGCAGGGCCCGGACGTCGTACTCGTCGCACGGGGTGGGCCGTTCCAGGTCGGCGGGGGTCACCGTCTCCACCAGGTCCATGACGGTGGCGATGGCGGTGTCGAAGCGGGGCCGGGGATCGGTGGTGTTCGGCCGGGGGGAGGCTGCGGTTGATGGGGGATCGGTTTCGGTCATGACGGCCATACTGCGCCCCGAAACTGGCCACGGTATGTCCACGTTTACGGAATCGTCGTGAGATCCCGCGGGCACACTTGACCGATGCGCGCCGATCGCCTGGTGGCCATCCTGCTCCTGCTGCAACGCCGGGGTCAGGTGACGGCCGCCCAGGTGGCCGAGGAACTGGAGGTGTCCCCCCGGACGGCCCGGCGTGATCTCGAGGCCCTGGGGCAGGCCGGGCTGCCCGTGTACTCGGTGCCCGGTCGGAACGGGGGTTGGCGCCTGCTGGGCGAGGGCCGCACGGACCTGTCCGGCCTGTCGTCCACCGAGGCGGTGGCGCTCTACGCCCTCGTCGGTGCGGCCGCCGGTGGGGCCGACGCCGCCCTGGCCGGGGAGACCCGGGCCGCCCTCCGCAAACTGTCCAGCGCCCTGCCGGAACCGATGCGGGACGCGGCGGAGCGGGCGGCCTCGTCGATCCGGGTGGCCGGGATCAGCGGGGCCCGGCCCGGTTCCGGCCGGGCCGTGCTAGGGGCGGTCCGCCGGAGCGTGGTGACCGCCCGCCGGGCCGTGCTCGACTACACGGATCGGGACGGTGAACCGACCAGCCGGACCGTCGACCCCCTGGGCCTGGTGGCCCGCCAACGGCACTGGTACCTCATCGCCGGGACCGAGGCGGGGCAACGGACCTTCCGGCTCGACCGGATCGACCGGTACGAGCTCACCGGGCAGCCGGCGGTCCGGCCCGAGCACTTCGACATCGACGAGGCGTGGGACCGGGTGGAGGCCGTCATCGACGATCTCCGCTGGTCGGTGGGGGCCTCGATCCGGATCCAGCCCCGCCTCGTCGGCCGTCTTCGCTTCGCGCTGGGCGACCGCCTGACCGTGGGTGGGTCGGCCCCCGACGGATCGACCACGGCCACGGTGCGGGGTTGGAGCGTGACCGAGCTCGCCGCCGCCCTGGCCGGCTTCCACCCCGGGGTCGTGGTGGACGAGCCGCCCGAACTGAAGGAGGCCCTGGCCGGGGTGGGTCGGGCCCTGGCCGCCGAGTACGGTCCGGGGGCGCCGGGAGGGGCCCCGGAAAACGTACGGGGCGGGGCGCCGGAAGGAGTCCGGAAAATGTATGGTCCGGGGGCGCCGGGAGGGGCCCTGGAAAACGTACGGTCCGGCCGAGCGCCGTAAGCTCCGACGATGGCTGATTCGGAAGAGTTCGCGGGGCGGGTCGTGCTCGTCACCGGGTCGTCGAGCGGGATCGGGGAGGACGTCGTCCGCCGGTTCCACGCTCTGGGCGCCTCGGTGGTGGTCAACTCGTCGTCGTCGGTGGAGGCGGGGGAACGGATCGTCAAGGAGCTCGGCGAGCGGGCCGTCTACCTCCAGGCCGACATCTCCGACCAGGAACAGGCCCTCGGTCTGGTCGAGACGACGGTGGCCACCTTCGGCCGCCTGGATGTGCTGGTCAACAACGCCGGCTGGACCACCCGGGTCGACCACCGCGACCTCGACGCCCTGACCGACGAGATCTTCCGCCGGACCTTCGAGGTCAACGTGTTCGGCACCTGGTGGGTGACCAAGGCGGCCATCCCCCACCTGCGCGAGGTCGAGGACGGCAACATCGTCAACATCACCTCCATCGCCGGGGTCCGTCCCGTGGGCAGCTCGATGGCCTATTCGATGAGCAAGGCGGCCCTGAACCAGATGACGGTCCTGCTGGCCAAGTCGTACGGCCCGATCCGGGTCAACGCCGTGGCCCCCGGGTTGGTTGCCACCCCGTGGACCAGCGACTGGGACGACCAACACAACTACCTGGCCGCCCACAACCCGGTGCCTCGCTCGGCCCAACCGGCCGACATCACCGAAGCCACCCTGGCCCTGGTCCGCAACCGTTACGCCTCGGGCACCATCTTCGTGGTCGACGGGGGGACCACGGCTCGGTCCTGACCTCGGATATCCCGGGTGGCTTGAATAGGCTCGGCGGCGAGACGCCCTATCGGGGCCCGAAAGGTGGCGACATGGTCGATCTGAACTCCCTCATCAACGAGCTACCCATCGACGCCAGTGCGGCGCGGCTGGGCACCGACCCCGACACGGCCCGTCAGGCCGTCTCGGCGGCCCTGCCCGCCCTGCTCGGTGGTATGGAGGCCAATGCGGCCGATCCGGACGGTGACGCATCCCTAACCCGGGCGGTGGGCCAGCACTCACCCGCCCTCGTCCAGGGCGGTGTCGACATCGACGATGTGGACACCGCCGACGGGGAGGCCATCACCCGGCACGTGTTCGGGACCAAAACCGACGCGGTGGCCGCCGCACTGGGATCCACCGGGGGTTCCGGGGTCACCAGCGGCCTCATGGGCAAGCTGCTCCCCATGCTGGCCCCCATCGTGATGTCCTATCTGGCCTCCCGCCTGATGGGCGGCGGCTCCGACGCCAAAGGGTCGTCGTCGGGCGGCGGCGTGGGCGACATCCTCGGCCAGATCCTCGGGGGCGGCGGCGGATCGGCGTCGGCGGGCAGTGTGGTGAGCGACGTCCTCGGTGGACTCCTCGGCGGCGGCCGCCGCTGATCCGGCGCTCCCTCCGCCCCGGCGGACGTCACGCCGTCGGCCCGCCGGCCGAGCCCCCGGTCGATCGGGGCCCGGTGGCGGCCACGGCCTAGGGCGTCTCCCCCTGGGCGGCCAGGTAGGGCGTCTCCCCCCGGGTGGTCACCCGGTAGCCGTGACGCGTTTCGGGGAAGTAGTCCCAGCTGGCGTGGTGTTGGACACACCGGTTGTCCCAAATGGCCACCGAGCCAGGCTCCCAGTGGAATCGGACCTGGAACAGCACCCCGTAGGCGATGTGGTCGTACAGGAACCGCAGCAGGGCGGAGCTCTCCCGGGCCGTGAGCTGGGTGATGTGGGACGTGAACCCGGAGTTCACGTACAAGGCCCGGCGCCCGGTCAGCGGGTGGGTGCGCACCACGGGGTGTTCACTCACCGGGAACTCCCGGTCGCCGCTGTAGCCGTACTGTCGGTACGCCTTGTCGCCCCGGTGCACGGCGGTGAGGGTGGCCAGGTACTCCTGCATGGACGGCGACAGGGTGTCGTAGGCCGAGTACATCGACGCCCAGAGGGTGTCGCCCCCGACCGGTGGGGCCTGCTCGATCCGCAGCATCGACAGGGCGGGCGGTCGAGCCTCGCACGACACATCGGTGTGCCACGCCTCACCGGCGGTGTAGGTGCTGTCGGCGTCGGTGTGGACCAGGAGCACCTCGGGGTGGCCGTCGGGGGCCTTGGCCGCCGGGTGCACCACCAGCTCACCGAGCCGGCGACCGAAGGCCACCTGCTCGTCCAGGGTCATCTCCTGGTTGCGGAAGAACAGCACCCCCCGCTCGGCGGCGAGCTGTTGCAGCTCATCGAGCCCGGACCGGTCGAGTCCGGTCAGCGTCACGCCGTCGAGCTCGGTGCCGAGCTTGGCGTTCAGGTCGCGCCGGGTGGCGGTCGTCACTGCGGCCATCGTCCCCATTCCCCTCTTCGAGCCTGACGGCCCGTCGTGCCCAGCATGACACGGCCCGCGGTGGGGTGTCGTCCCCGCCGGTGGCGGCGGTCAGCCCGTCCCGGCTCCGGAACGTTCGGCCCGGCCCGGGGGAGGGTCGGCCTGGTAGCGACGGACCGCGGCCCGACCGGTGGCGAACACGAGGCCGTTGGCCTCCAGTTCAGCCCACTCGGGCACCTCGGCGGCCACCGCCGCCACCTCCGGGGTGACACTGGACCACCACAGGTCGACGCCGTGGTGGTCGAGGCTCCGGTGCAGCTCGGTGAGCTCGTCCACCACGGTGATGGAGGTCCGGCTCACCGCCGTGAGGTCCACCACCACCACCCGGGCGTGGCTCCGGTCGGCGTGCAGGTGGATCAGCTGGCTGATGCTGCGGACGTTGGCGGTGTAGAGCGGGCCGTCCACCCGGAGCACGAGCAGACCCTCGACCGGGTGGGTGGCGTCGCCGGCCGGGAGGAGCTCGTCCCCGTCCCCGTCCCGGTCGAGCTGGAGCTCGGTGACCCCGATGACGTTGAGTTCGTGCAGCAGGGTGACCAGGGTGAGGGCCACGCCCACCAGAACCGCCTCGACCAGCCCGAACAGCAGGCCGGCCAGGGCGGTGATCACGGCCACCCAGAAGGAGGTCCGGTCCAGTCGCCAGTAGCGGAGGTAGTCGGCCGGTGAGATGAGGCCCAGCACCGCCACCACCACCAGGGCACCGAGGGTGGCCGCCGGCAGGTCGCTCAGCACCCCACCCAGAAAGAGGGCGCAGGCTATGGCCAGACCGGCGGTGACCAGCTCGGACACCTGGGTCCGGGAGCCGGACTCCTCGTTCATGGCCGACTGGGAGAAGCCGCCGGCCGCCGGTAGGGCGCGGAAGAACCCGCCGAACACGTTGGCCAGACCATTGGCCACCAGTTCCTGGTTGTTGTCGATCGGGGGGTCCTCCCTCCGGTGGAGGGCGTGGGCCACCGACGCGGTCTCCATGAAGCACATCAGGGCGATGGCGACGGCCCCCACCAGGATCGAGGTGATCCCGTCGATGGCGGGGAGCACCGGGGTCGGCAGGCCGGAGGGGACCGGGGTGATCAGGGCCACCCCCTGCCGGTCGACGTGGCCGACCATGACCAGAAGAATGCCGGCCGCCGCGGCCACCAGGGGTGCGGGCAGGCGGGGCAGGAACCGGTTGAGCAGCACCACCCCGACGATCGTGCCGGCCGAGAGAGCGAAGGTGGGCCAACTGAGGTCGCCGAGCTTGCCCATGACGTCGCGAACCTCACCGAAGAAGGCGCCGGCGTCGGGGTCGGCGGGCACCCCGAGCAGTTTCGGGAGCTGGGCCCCGGCCACGGTGAGACCCACCCCGAGCTTGATCCCGGTCAGGGTGGCCTCGGAGATGTTGTTAACCACTGATCCGAGCCGGAACAGGCGGGCCACCAGCAGGAGCAGGCCCACCAGGATGGTGAGCGACGCCAGGGCCCGGCCCGGGTCGTCGCTGCCGGCGGCGATGCTGGACGCCATCAGGGTCGAGCCGCTCAGCAGGGCGACCGTGGACGTGGTGCTGAGCGACAGCACCCGGGAGCCGCCGAGGAACACGTAGGTGATCATCGGGACCATGCAGGTGTACAGCCCGTACTCGGCCGGGAGCCGGGCCACCGTGGCGTAGGCCATGGCCTGAGGGATGACCACCGCTCCGGCGGCCAGACCACCCACGATGTCGCGGCGCAGCCACTCCGGTCGGTAGGCCGGCATCCACCCCAAGGCGGGGATGAACCGGCCGAGCGCACCTGCGGGCGAAGGGGCGGTGGGAGGCATCGATTCGGAACGTAGCACCTGGACAGCCGGGCCGCCCCGTGACCACGGACCGGTGGTTCCGGCCGGTCCGTGGTCACGGTTCCGGGGGCGGCAGCGACCTGGCAACGTGTCGGCTGACCGCGCTCGGTGGTGGCCAAGGCCCGGGAGTCGCCGCTAGCGTGGTCGCCCGAAGGTTTGGCAGATGCTGGGCCGTACGGGGCCGGCCGCAGTAAAGATGCGGCGCATCAGGGAGCCAGATCAGATGAGTGACGAGAGTGTGGGCGAGTCCGTGTCCGGATTCGCTACCTTGGGCCTGCGGCCCGAGCTGCTGCGGGCGCTGGACGACGTCGGCTACCGGGACCCGACCCCCATCCAGGCCGAGACCATCCCCCACCTGCTGCGTGGGGTCGACCTGCTGGGCCAGGCGGCTACCGGCACCGGCAAGACGGCGGCGTTCTCACTCCCGATCGTCAACACCATCGAACCCGGCCGGCCCGGCGCCCCGGTCGCCCTCGTGGTCGTCCCCACCCGGGAGCTGGCCGTCCAGGTGGCCGAGGCCGTCAACGGGTACGGGGCCCAGCAGCGGGTCAAGGCCGTCGCCGTGTACGGCGGGGCCAACATCCGGGACCAGATCCGGGCTCTGGAACGCGGGGTCCACCTGGTGGTGGGCACCCCCGGTCGGACCATCGACCTGATGAAGCGCCGCTCCCTCGACCTCAGCGACATCGCCACCGTGGTGCTCGACGAGGCCGACGAGATCCTCGACATGGGGTTCGCCGACGACGTGGAGACCATCCTCGACGCCACCCCACCCACCCGGCAGACCGTTCTGTTCTCGGCCACCATGCCGGCTCGGATCCGCCAGATCGCCGCCCGCCACCAGCGGGAGCCGGTCCGGATCACCGTGGGCCTTGGGTCCGATGCCCCGGCCAACGAGCTGGTCCGCCAGACCGTCTACCTGGTGCAGCACCGGCACAAGCCGGCCGCGCTCGGGCGGATCATCGACATCGAGGCCCCCGAGTCGGCCCTGGTGTTCTGCCGCACCCGCCGTGAGGTGGACGAGCTCACCGCGGCCATGAACACCCGTGGCTACCGGGCGGAGGCCCTCCACGGGGGCATGGACCAGCAGCAACGGGACCGGGTCATGGCCCGCCTGCGTGACGGTACCGCCAACCTGTTGCTGGCCACCGACGTGGCCGCCCGGGGGCTCGACGTCGACACCCTCACCCATGTCGTGAACTACGACGTGCCCACCCAGCCGGAGAGCTACGTGCACCGGATCGGTCGGGTGGGCCGGGCCGGGCGCGAAGGGGTGGCCATCACCCTGGCCGAACCGAAGACCAGGGGTCTGCTCAAGCGGATCGAACGCCTCGTCGGACGCCCCCTGGAGATCGCCAAGGTCCCGAGCGTGGAGATGCTCCGGACCCGGCAGCTCGCTCTCACCACCGACGCCATCCGGGCCGAGGTGGGGGCCGAGGACCTGGACCGCTACGCCGGGGTGGTCGACGAGCTCGCCGGGGCGACGGATCCGGCCGAGCTTCGGAAGATCGCCCTGGCGGCCATCAAGATCGTCCACGAGACCCGCAACCCCGCGGTCAACGAGACGTTCATCCCGGAGGTGGCAGAGACCCGGACCAAGGACCGACGGCCGGAACGCTACGGAGACAAGCGGGCCCCGCGGGGTCGCGGCGGCCGCCACGACAACGGCGGTCCGTCGCCGCGTCCCCGGCGCGAACGCGGCGACCACCCTCGGGGTGGCGATGATCCCGACACGGCGTTCGTGTACATCGGCGTCGGTCGGCGGGGCCGGGTGCGTCCCGGCGACTTCGTGGGTGCCATCGCCAACGAGACCGGCCTGGCCGGTCGTCAGATCGGCCCCATCAGGATCTCCGAGCACTACTCGGTGGTGGGCGTGCCCGAGGCCTCGGTCGGCGACGTGATCCAGGCCGTCAACGGATCCAGCATCCGGGGCAAGCGGGCCAAGGCCCGCCGCTACGTGGCCTGACCGCTATTCCCCTGGTGCGGCGGTGACCTCTAGCACCCACCGCCGGTAGGCGGGGTCGGCGTCGACCACCTCGGCGGCCAGGATCTGGACGACATCGTTCGGGTGGGCGGCATTGGTCCGCTCGATGATGGCGGCCACGTGGTCGGCCCGGGTGTGGAGGGTGACGGCGGCTTCGCGATCGTCCTCGATCGCGCCCTCCCAGTGGTAGATGGAGCGGACGGCCGGGACGATGTTTCCGCAGGCCACCAGGCCGGCTTCGACCAGATCCCGGGTGTGCCCGGCCAGCCAGTCCGGGTCGGGTCCGGTCACCGAGACGCTGACCAGGGTGGGCTCGGACGGCATCAGGCGTCGCCCAGCGGGTTGGTGGGGGCGTCGATCAGGCGCATGGTGGTCACCGCGTGGACGGCCAGCTCGTTGTCCTGGAAGAAACGGGTGGTCACGAACACGGTCCGGCCCCGCCGTTTCTCCACCGTGCTGGTGATGGTGAAGGTCGGCCCGGTGATGGGTTCGAAGTAGTCGATCCGCATATTGGTGGTGGCCAGCCAGTGGCGGGGGGCGTCCGGATCGAGCCGGTCGGGGCCGGCCCGGACGGTGAACAGGGCGACCAGATCGACATAGGTGGGGGTGAATCCCCCGAAGAGCTGGCCTCGGGGGTTACGGGCGTGATCGGGCAGGTGGGCCCGGATCGCCAGGTGACCGTCGGACTCGTCGGTGACCACCCAGTCGTAGGCCTCGAGAAAGTCGCCGGCGGCGTGCCCCTTGCCGATCAGCCGATCCGGGGCGGTCATCACGAACGGCAACCGGTTCAGATCCGGCCGGGAGGTGTCCGCGGGAGGCGTGTCGTCCATGGGTCTGGATCATGGCAGCCCCGGTGGGTTCCGACGAGTTGGGGGCACCCGGACCGTCGTCGATCCAGGCTAAGCCGACGTTTTGGACAGGTTACGGTAAGTTCGTTGTTGGGTTCGTAGCACGATCCGCATTCGTCACAGGTGAATTGGGACTACTCGCTGTACGCAATGTACGCTTACGCTCATTCAGTCAACTGTGACGTCGGTCATCTCACCGGAGGGGCAGGGTGGGCGACCGGAGGTCGGCGTCGACCCGTCCCTGCCCCTGGCGGCGTGTGGGCGTTGGCGGGTGTCCCGGCCCAGCGGTGGGCCCGGGGTCGGCCGGTCCTTTCGGTGCCGTTGAACGACCGTCCTGTTGAACGACCGTCCTGTTGAACGACCGTCTGGACCGTTGGACATCGAGTGGAAGCGCATGTGTGGGGTCGGCCCTGATCTTGGAGGGCCAAGGCCGACCCCAGCGTCAGATCACAAAATCCTGATTGGAGAGATCATGACTGACAGGTTCAAGCCTACTCGCGGCCACGGCCGCGACTGGAAACACACCATCCTTTTGGTACCCGGGTATGCCCTGGTGGGGGCGGTCATCGCCTGGTTGGCCGTGGCCTGCGCCCAGCCCGCGGGCTCGCAGGCCAGGGACGACGATTGCGCCGAGCTGGCGGGTGCGGAGGGTGAGTTCGTCGTCTTCCTCGGCGGCTCGGAATCGGAGACCAGCGCCGAGACCAGCGAACGCCGGTTGCAGGCGGTCGCCGAGGCCATTGCCGTGGCCGCCGATTGTGAGGGCCACGGCCGGGTCGTCCTGGAGTCGAACGGGCGGCTGGAGGTGTTGATCAGCGAGGACCTCAGGTCCTCGCTGAACACCGAGGTGGCCCGCGATCACGAGGTGTCCCGCACGGTCGACCGGCTCATGACCGAGCTCCGGGAACAGCTGGCGCCGTATCTGGCCGAGCCCGCGGCCGGGTCCAACCCGGGCGTGCTGTTCCGCTACCTGGACGAACGGCTCGACTGGTTGCCGGCCGGTGAGGGGATCACGGCCACGGTGATCTCGGACGGCATCACCAACACCGAGGCGGTGTCGCTCAACCGGCCCATCGAGGAGGCCGAGGTGCCCGCCCTGGCCGAGGCCGTGGCTCCGGCGGTCGACCTCGAACATCGGGTCTCGCTGGAATGGCGCGAACTTGGGGTCAGCGTTGATGCCGCGCCACCGCCCGAGACGTACCTGACGTCGCTCACCGCCGTCTGGCGCACGGTGTGCGAGACCCGGGGGGTGGCCACCTGCCGCATCTCGACCACGGCCGGACCCGGAGGTCGGGTTCCCGGCCGGCCCGACCAGTCCTTCGCCCCTGGCGTCCTGCTCCTCGCCGCGGCGGCGCTGTCCCGGACCGCATCCCACCGGATCGGAACGGTGCGGGGGCTGCTCCAGGTTCGGCAGGCCCACGTGCGGCGGGGTCTCGCCCTGGCTCGGGACGCCGAGGCCGACCGGGCCGAGTACCTGCGCCGCCGCCCGGACCTGGAGGCGCGGATCAGCCGGCCCGACTGGTTGACCGCTCGGGTCCAGTGGTTGCTGAAGGGGCTGCTCTTCGCGGCCGAGATCGCCGCCGGGACCGCCGCCCTGTACACCGCGGGCGATCGGCTGGATCTGGCGATCCTGACCTTCGCCGGTGTCTCGGTGGGCACGGTTCTCGCCGGCCAGCAGATCGGGTTGGCCGCCCGCCGCCGGGAGGGCGAACCGCGCCGTCTGGTGGTCTCCGCCGTGGCCACGATCCTGCTCATCACCGCCATGCTCGGGATCTCGCGCTACTTCGCCGTCGACTACCGGTTCGCTCTGCTGGCCGGAGTCACGGTGGCGGTGGCCATGGGCTCGGCCCTCCTGGCGTTCCAGGCCTGGGACCCGGCCCACGACGCGGTGTGCCGGGGTGAACGACATCATCGGGGCCTGGCCGCCGCGGCGAGCAGCGAGCTCAACCACTCGAACGTCCAGAAGTTCGAACGGGCCTACGCTTCGTTGCGGGCCGATGGCGTCGAGGCCCTGTGCGACGCGGCGCGGGAGTCGACGGCCCCGGAGGCCGGCTCCCCCGAAATCGGGGCCGATGTCGTCGACCACCTGATGGCGATGGTGGTGGGGCCCGAGATCCGCCACCTCATCCCGGCGGACCGTTCCGGCGAGATCCCGGCCGATCGTTCCGGTGAGATCCCGACCGATCGTTCCGGCGAGGCCACGGACGGGCCGGGCCGTGGGACCTGAGCCGATAGGGAGCCGCTCGGTGCCCCTGATCCGGGCCCTGGCCGCCACGGCCGGGGTGCTGGGGATGGGAGTGGGCGGCGTGGCCTGCTCCCCGCCCCAGCCGTCGGATCCGATGCTCGGCCCCGCCTCGTTCGACACCCGGAGTGAGGGGGAGACCGGCTACTGGACGGTGACCGTGGTCGGACCGGACGGGGAGACGTCGCCAACCGGGATCGTCCCCGGGGTGATCGTGCGGATCCCGGGCGACGTCCTGTTCGAGACCGGTTCGAGCCGGATCCGACCCGGTGAGGCCCGGCGCCTCGAGGGCGTGGCCGCCCAGCTCGTCGCCGGCGGCGGACCCATCACGGTGGTGGGGCACACCGACAACGTCGGTTCCGACGAGGCGAATCTGGTGCTCGGCGCCGACCGGGCCGCCGCCGTGCGTGACCTGCTGATCGATCTGGGACTCCCGGCGGGCCGCATCGTGGCCGTGGAGACCGCCGGGGAGGCCTGCCCCGTCGCCGCCAATGCCACCGCCGCGGGTCGAACCGAGAACCGGAGGGTCGAGCTCGTCCTCACCGACGGTTGGGCTGGCTGCGGCTCGTCGTCGCAGGGGTCCGATCCGCTGTGACCAGGGGACCGGCCCCGACCGCCACCCAGTTCTCGTCGACCGGACCGACCAGGGAGCGTCGGCCGGCGCCGCCGGCTGCGGATCGTCAGGTCCCCCATCCCTCCATTACGCCGTAAGGGACGCGGGACATCGAATGCCCGTCCGTCGGGCCTTATCCGCCTCCTCTGTCCCGGAAGGGAGCACCCCGTGAACGACCCTCGGGGCACCGCCGTCAGTCCCCGTCACGCCCGGTTCTTCGAGGGGTTCGAGCCCCCGCCGGACACCGGGCCCGATCGCCGGCTCACTCACCGGCAGCGGGCCGCCGTCGAGGCCGCCACGGCCGCGGTGCACGCCTACCGGGAGACGGTCGGGCGGGTCTGGGCCCGGCGCGGGGTCGGTCCCGTCCAGCGCCGGCTCGGCGGCCGCCCGGGGCACGTCATCCGCGCCCTCGGCCACGCCCGCGAGACGCACGGGGGCCACCGGCTCCCGGAGGCCCAGATGCGGGCGTTCGAGGCGACGGGTGTCGTCGGGCCCATCCCGTTCCTGGCCCGGGACGAGGCCCTCGACCTGGGGGTCTGGGTTCGGGAGCTGCACGGCCGGGACTGGGACGGTAACTGTGCCTTCGGCCCCGACGTCCATCGGGCCTTCCAGCGGTCAGGGATGATGGCCGACATCGTCCACTCGGGTCAGTACCAGGCCCTGTTCCAGCCCCGGTTGTGGTCACTGCTGCATCGACCGGAGGTCACCGACCCCCTGTCGTCGTTGATGGGTGACGACCTCATCTGCTGGCGGCAGCAGTTCTTCGACAAGCCGCCGGGAGCGGAGGGCACCTTCTGGCACCAGGCCTCGAAATTCCGGATCGTCTCCCGGAAGGAACGCCTGCGGCCGGTCGAGGGGTCCGGGCTCAACCCGGCGATGATCCAGTACACCCTCTGGATCGCGCTCGAAGACGTCGACATCGAGAACGGGGCGCTCCGGATGGCCCCGGCCACGTTCGACGACGATCGACTCGAGCGTCTCGGCGAGCTCGCCGTCGACCGGCCGTTGGAAGCCCTGGCCTCGCTCCCCGCCGATCGGGTCCGGGACACCATCGAGCTCATGCTCCACGGAACCGACGAGTTCGAGAAGGGGAAGGCCCTGCTCGGCTGGGCGCTGTCCCAGTGCCCCGATCTGTTCGCGGGGGCGGAGCTCACGTCGTACCCGATGCGGGCGGGGGAAGGCCTCATCTTCACCTCTCTCAACCTGCACGGCTCCCACCGGAACGGGACCGACCGGGGGCGTCTGGCCTTGGCGGCCCGGGTGGTCGGTCCGCAGGTGGCCGTGTACGAGGGGTGGGACCGCGACACCTACATCACCCCGGTGGGTCGGATACGGCACCCGATCGACGGCCTGGAGTGCATCCAGATGGCGGGTGGGAACGTCCATCCCGGCAACCGGGTGGCGTCGGGCGTCTACCCCGGCTGACCGGCGGGGCCCGGTCGGTGGCCGGGGAGGATCGTCGGGCGCGGGCCCTGTCGGACGCCATGTACGACGACCGCGTATGACACCATGCTTCGGCAACCACGCTTCAGGCACCGTAAGGTGCGGTCTGCTTGACCACTCCGCGGATGCTTGGAGTGGTTACCGTAAGGTGCTACAGTGCTAAATTCTCACCGGTCAAACCTTGGGGAGTGAGGTCCGGGGTCAGTGCCTTCGCCGGCGTCGCCTGCAGTTTCTGAACTCGAGTTGACCTTCCGAATCCGAGCCCGTCGGCAGGAGCTCGGTCTCAAGGCCGCGCAGGTGAGCAGCAAGCTGGACTTCTCCCCGAACTACTGGTCGGCGGTGGAGAACGGCCGTACCTTGCTGGCGCCGGGAAAGCTGGATCAGCTGGTCGAGCTGTTCAAGTTCGACTCCACCGAGGCGAGCGAGCTGAAGTCTCTCTTGGAGTCGGCCAAGCGGTCTCGGTGGTGGAACGAGTACGCCACGATCCTCGACGACGATCTGATGCACCTGTACGGCCTGGAGTATGGGGCCGAGTGGATCGAGACCTACGAGAGTTACTTCATCAGTGGTCTTTTGCAGACCGAAGAATACGCATCGGCAGTCTTTCGGGCGGGCCCAGAGGTGAGTGCCACCACGGCTCGCCAGCGGTGGGAGTTCCGTAAGCAGCGCCAACGCCGGCTTCGTGGAACCGACCCCCTCCGTCTCACGGTGCTGATGGGTCAGGCGGCAATAATGCAGCAATTCGGTTCGCCCGAGGTGCTGCGTCGTCAACTTCAGTCGCTGGCGCGTGCCATCGACGATTTGAGCGACACACTCAAGGTGTTTATCGCTCCATTTGATCGCCCTCCAGAGGGAATGGCCGGATCATCGACGATGCACCTGCTCCATTTTCACTCTCCTCATCTACCAGTATTTGCTTGGCGTGAATCAATCACGCCAATCGGGCTCATCGATGACCCTGAAGAAGTTGAAACTATCAGTGTCAACTACGACCGATCACTTGCCTCGAGTTTGGACCGCGCCGCCTCGTTGTCATTGATCGAAGCTCGGATTGGCGAGCTGTCATGACATGGCTTTCCATGGGCGAAGCCACCGAGACGTTCCAGGCGATCTTAAGCCCCAGATTGACACCGTTTTCTCCGTTTTATTGGGCCTCGCGCGCCTTTCGTGGGTCGGTCGCGCGTGTGGCCGTTCGTGCCGCTGTAGCCAAGGGCTGGAGTCGCTCTGAGGCCAACCCCGCAGCGAAGCGGAGGGGGCGGCAGGACAACGAGCGAAGCGAGGCGTCAGCCCTGGTCAAGGCGGCGGCGTGACCCATCAGCAGCGCCACTGGCCGCGTGAGCGGTCGTGTCAAGCCCGCAACGCTGGCGGTGTCGTTGGGGTCGGCTCGGCCCCGCTGGGCCTGCCGTCGAGGTGCGCTCCTCGCTCGGTCGGCCGCAGCAGCCATCAAAGAGCAGAAACCCCAGGTACCACGCGGCCTCAACACCTCAGCGGCGTATCGACTCACCCACGACAGGCGCGCGGGCGCCGTTTTATTGAACGTCAGCTGGTCGAACATCGCTTTAGCTGGTCGAACATCGCTTTTTTGATAACGACGTTAGCTGGTTTTGGGGCAATTGGGTTGATATAGAGGTCAAGAAACAGGTCCTTCGGTTCTTGACTTATTCATTCTTGGCACCGTGTCAAGGAACGCCAACCCCTCGGGTTTACGGGGGGGACGGTAGGCGTTGACGAGCAAAATAGGAGAAGGCCAGTGGGTCGTACAGCACAGAACCAGCAGCGTGGTTGGTTCAAGAGTAGCTACAGCAACCCGAGCTGTAGTTGTGTCGAAGTCAGATACAGCGGTGACCGGGTTTTTGTGCGGGACAGTAAATACCTACGCGACCCTGCTAACGATCCTTCCTCTCAGCCAATAATCTCGATCGACTCGGCCGACTGGGCTCAGTTCGTCAATCATATTTCCTTGAACGGTTGATCAGGTGACTGGCTGTTGTATTGGAGGACCTACCTCGGAAGGCCCTCTCCTCGCCGAAACGTATCTAACCGACGGCAGCGTGCAACTTCGTGCCGCCAATAGTGACGTCGTACTGGAGTTCACCCCCGATGAATGGTCTGCGTTCATCGCCGGGGTGAAAGACGGCGAGTTCGACTAGCTCGTCCGTGTTGGGCAAAGCGATCCGCGGATAGTCGCGCGTTGATGCGCGCGACTATCCGCGGATCGACGGCGCCGGTCCGCTACGGTCCCCGACATGGGCCGACCCCGGGTGACCGCTGAACGACGAATCGCCACTGCGGTCCGCCTCCCCGAGAGCTTGCACCGCCGCTTGCACCAGGCCGCCCGCAACCGCGAGGTGTCCGCCAACCTTATGGTCACCAGGGCGGTGGACGACTACCTCAACCGGCTCCCAGCCCTCGAACAGGCTCTCGCCGTCGAGGGCCTGTTTGACTCGGACGAGGCGCAGGCGTGAACGGCCCCTCGGTCCCCGGGGCGTCGACGGGACGGGTCCGGCGGGCCACCGCCACCGCCACGTTCGGTTCGGGCCGGCGCGAGGCCCATGACGCCTCGGCCTTCTACGACCGGTTCGTCCCGCCCGAGGTGTCCGACGACGCCATGATCAACCCGGCCGCCGCCGTTGACGTGATCCACAACGCCGACGCCCGCCACATGCGCCCGGTGGCGTCGAGCTCGGTTGCGCTCGTGGTCACCTCACCCCCGTACTTCGCCGGCAAGCAGTATGAGGAAGAGCTTGGTGCCGCCGGTATCCCTGGCGACTACCTCGAGTTCCTCGATCTTCTCCGTGCCGTCTTCGCCGAATCCAGGCGGGTCCTGGAACCCGGTGGACGCATCGCCGTGAACGTGGCCAACCTCGGGCGCCGGCCCTACCGGTCACTGTCCGGCGACGTCACCGGCATCCTCCAGGACCTCGGCTTCCTGCTGCGGGGTGAGGTCGTCTGGTGGAAGGGGAGGGCGGCCGGCGGCTCGTGCGCCTGGGGTTCCTTCCAGCGCCCGGCCAACCCCGTCCTCCGGGACGTCACCGAACGGATCGTCATTGCCAGCAAGGGCCGCTTCGACCGGGCCCTCACCCCCACCCAACGGTTGCGCCGGGGCCTCCCGTCCACGGCCACGGTCTCCCGTGACGAGTTCATGGAGGCAACCACCGACCTGTGGGAGGTCGCTCCCGAGAGCGCCAGCCGGGTGGGCCATCCCGCCCCGTTCCCGGTGGAGCTGCCCCAACGCCTCATCGAGCTCTACACCTACCGGGACGACCTGGTGCTCGACCCGTTCATGGGCTCGGGCAGCGCAGCCGTGGCCGCGGTGCGGACCGGGCGGCACTTTGTGGGCTTCGACACCGACCCGGCGTACGTGGCCATCGCCGAGGACCGGATCGCCGAGGAACGCCGCCGCGTCGCCAATCAGACCGGCGCCGAAGCCGGGCTCCGGGTCGAGCTCCCGGCCGCCGTGACGGCGGACCCACCGGCCGACGGGGTGGAGGGGGTCGAAACGGACGCCTGGGCCACCGCCATCCGTGCCGGCCGTCAGGCCCGGGACGTCGCCGCGGTACTCCTGCGCACCTGCGGTTTCGACAACATCCGTACCGACGTGAAACCACGGGGTCTGGGCATCGTGCTGGGCTTCGTGGCCACCGACCGCACCGGTGCCGACTGGGCCTTCGATGTCACGGGAGCGTTCACCACCAGCCGGTCCGGTCTCCGTCGGGCCGACACCCTGTGGAAGTCGCTCGGCACCGCCGGGGTCCTCCATCAGGGCCGGATCGCCGGTCGGGTCGACCCCATGCCGCTCGTGTTGCTGACCACCGATGCACCCGCCAGCGGCACCGCCGGCAACCAAGCCCTGAAGGCGATGCGCGGAGAGGGTCGGCCGGTGTTCGACCTGATCGAGCTCCTCGACGAGGCGGCCCGGCACCGCCTCTGGACCTACGCCGAATACGGCCGGCCACGCCCGCTGGGCTGACGCTGCCCCTCCGGCTGGGCAGGACCGGGTGCTGGGGGAGTCGGGAGCGTCGTCCAGCTACAGCGACCTGGAGACGGCGGACCGCCGCACCGACGGGTGAAAATTGTCACAGGTCAGTCAGCTGACTAGAGTCGTTCGCCGGCGGTGGCGACCACCAAGGAGCGTAGGCAGATGAACCTCGAAGGCAAGAACGTCGTCATCACCGGCGGCTCACAGGGGATCGGGGCGCAGATCGCCCGCCGGGTCGCCGCATCCGGAGCCCAGGTGCTGATCGTGTCCCGCTCGGCGTCGAAGCTCGCCGTCCTGGCCGACCAGATCGGTGGGCAATGGCTTGCCGCCGACCTGTCGGTCGCCGCCGACGTCGACGGTCTGGTCGCCCGCTGCCTCGATCTCATGGGTCATGTCGACGTGTGGATCAACAACGCGGGACACGAGACGTCCGACGCCTTCACCGCGGCGCCCCGGGCCGAGATCCGTGACGTGGCCCGGCTCAACTTCGAGGCTCCCCTGCTGCTCACCCGGGACATCGCCCCCCACATGGTGGCCCGGGGGTCGGGTCACATCGTCCAGATGGGCTCGGTGGCCGGGGCCGTCCCCTTCCCCGGTCTCGCCGCCTACGCCGGGACCAAGGCCGGCCTGACCAACTTCACCGAGACCCTCCGCATCGAGCTCAAGGGCACCGGCGTGGGCCTCACCGTTGTTTCGCCCGGACCGGTCGACACCGCCATGTGGGACCGGCTCGACAACGGGGAGGGGTTCGCCGACCCGGCCCTGCGACGGTTTCAGCACCTGGCCTTCCTCCCCAAGGTCACCCCCGAACAGGTGGCGGCCGCCACCGTGACGGCCATCGAGAAGAGCCAGCGGTTCGCCCGCCTGCCCGCCCGCTTCAACTTCTACCACTTCCTCAACAACGCACCCCGCCGACTCGTCGAGACCTCCCTCGCCGGGGTCCGGATGCCCCTCCCGACGGTCACGGATCCGGCCACGGCGGCAACCCCGTTCGAGAAGCTGTGGGACACCGACAACCCGCCCAGCCGGAAGTGGCCCCTGTACACCCGGGGCAATGTGGGCGAGGTGTTCCCCGAGGTCGTCCTCCCCCTCACCTGGGGCCTCTACGGTCAGGCGGCCGAGAACGGTTGGCGCCACGCCTTCGAGACCTTCGGGCTCCTCGTCCCCGGTGACATGGCCGCCGACGAGGAGATGGTGATCCTCAGCGTCTTCGGCGGCTACTGCTACATCAACGCCAGCTTCGTCCGCCTCCTCGGAGTGCGCGCCCCGGGTGGCACGGTCGAGGCGATCGACCAGCAGTTCTTCGGTGAATCCGACGCCCCTGCCTATGTCGAACGCCCGGGCGACAAGAACGCGAGATCGACCCTGCGTCTCGGGCGGACCGTGCTGCGACTGCTCGGCACCAAAGAGCTCCCCGCCCTCCACGACGACAAGCGGACCGTCGAGAACTACCTCTCCCGCTACCCGGGCGACGACGCCGACGACGAGGCCCTGCTGAGGCACATGGTGGAGCTCGTCCCCCTGTTCCAGCACCTGTTCGACCGTCATATCGGCAACACCTTCTCCGTCGCCCTGCTCTCGGGCGCCCTGGTCGACCTGTTGACCAAGGTCGACATGACCGACCGGCTCGTCACCCTCCTCGGCGGTATCGGCGACGTCGAATCCGCGGCCCCGTCGGTGGCCATGTGGCGCCTCTCCCGGGCGTCCCAGGACACCCCCGCCGTGGCCGAACAGTTCGACGCCGGGACGGGCGATCTCCTGCGCCGGCTCCGGTCCCTCGACGAAGCCGGGCCGTGGCTGAGCGAGTTCGACGCCTTCATCGAGGCGTTCGGCTCCCGAGGCCCCAACGAGTGGGACCTCGGATCCGACCCGTGGGAGTTCCGCCCCGAGACCCCCCTGGCCGCCATCGACCGGATGCGGCACGCCCCCGCCGACCACGACCCGACCCGTCAGGCCGAGCGCCTGGCCGGGGAGCGGGCCCTGGCCGTGGCCGAGGTGCGTGCCGCCCTCAACCCGGTCGACCGGTTCCAGTTCGACAAGGCCCTGGCCGCCACCACCGTGTTCTCCCAGGGTCGTGAACGGTCCAAGACCACCGTGATCGCCGCCATCCACGGGGCCCGCCGGGCCCAGGCCGAACTGGCCCGCCGGATCGCCCAGCGGGGCGGTCCCACCGAGCGGGGGCACACCTGCCTGCTCAACCCCGACGAGCTCCGCCGGTGCCTGGCCGATCCGGGATCGGCGGCCGGGATCGTGGCCGAACGGATCGTCCGCCTCGCCGAACTGTCGTCGCTGATCCCCCCGTTCATCGTCGAGGGGACCGTCCCCGACCCGTCCACCTGGGAGTCCCGAACCTCCACCGCGGCCACCACCGCCGAGGGCACCGTCCTCACCGGCATCC
>JBKECK010000018.1:0-41771 GCA_047974625.1 Acidimicrobiales bacterium | reverse complement strand
CGCCCGACGACGGGCGGGGCATGCTCCCGTTCCCTCAGCTGACCGACGAGCAACTCAACCAGATCGTCGCCTACCTGGCGACCCTCGATTAGGAGCCGGATCCCCATGGCGATCACAGAAGAACCTCTGGCGCTCCCGACCGGAGCCCCCCGTAAGGAGCTCGACGAGAAGCCGCTCGGCAGCCTGAGCAGGCCGCGTAACGCCACGGGTCTGGTCGACTGGTTCACCACCGTCGACCACAAGAAGATCGGGATCATGTATGGCGCCGCCGCCATGTTCTTCCTGGTCATCGGGGGCGTGGCCGCCCTGCTGATCCGGATCCAGCTGGCGGTGCCCAACAACACCTTCCTGTCCGGTGAGGCCTACAACCGGATCTACACCATGCACGGCACGGTGATGATCTTCCTGGTGGTCATGCCGATCGGCTCGGCGTTCGCCAACTACATGTTGCCGATCCATGTTGGGGCGCGCGACGTCGCCTTCCCCCGGATCAACGCGTTCAGCTTCTGGGTGTACTTCTTCGGTGGCCTGATGCTGAACACCAGCTGGGTCCTCGGGGGCGGCCCCGACGGTGGCTGGTTCAACTACGCCCCCAACAACGGGGTGGCCTTCTCGCCCACCCACGGCATCGACTTCTGGAACATCGGCCTGCTGATCGTCGGCTTCGGCTCCCTGACCGGTGCCATCAACCTGATCACCACCGTGCTCAACATGCGGGCCCCCGGCATGAGTCTCATGAAGATGCCGGTGTACGTCTGGATGACCCTCGTCACCCAGTTCCTGCTGCTGTTCGCCATCCCGGTGCTCACCGTGGCCCAGTTGCTGCTGATGCTCGACCGCCTGTTCGGCGCCAACTTCTTCAACGTGGCTCAGGGGGCCGATCCCCTCCTGTGGCAGCACCTGTTCTGGATCTTCGGTCACCCCGAGGTGTACCTGATGATCCTGCCCGCCTTCGGCATCGTGTCGGAGGTGATCCCCACCTTCGCCCGCAAGCCGATCTTCGGTTACCCGTTCATGGTGTTCTCCGGTGTCGCCATCGGCTTCATGGGCTTCGGCGTGTGGGCCCACCACATGTTCGTCTCCGGTATGGGCCCGGCCTCGGTCACCGCCTTCAGCCTGGCCACCATGTTCATCGCTGTGCCCACCGGGGTGAAGATCCTCAACTGGATGGCCACCCTGTGGGGCGGCAAGCTGATCCTCAACACGGCCATGCTGTTCGCCATCGGCCTGGTCCCCCAGTTCACCGTCGGTGGGTTGTCCGGCGTGTCCCACGCCGTCGCCCCCTCCGACACCCAGCAGACCGACACTTACTACATCGTCGCCCACTTCCACTATGTCCTGTTCGGTGGCGCCCTGTTCGGTTTCATGGCCGGGTTCTACTACTGGTGGCCGAAGGTGTTCGGTTACAAGCTCAACGAGCGGATGGGCAAGTGGAACTTCTGGCTGATGGTCATCGGCTTCAACCTGACCTTCGGCCCGATGCACATCCTCGGTCTCCAGGGCATGCCGCGCCGGATGCAGACCTATGACGCCACGATGGGCTTCAACCTGTGGAACATGGTGGCCACCATCGGGTCGTTCATCCTCGGGGTCGGCACCCTGCTGCTGCTGGTCAACGCCTACTTCTCCTTCCGCCGCTGGCGGGCGGCCGGGCGCCCCGACGTGGGCCCGGACCCGTGGGACGGCCGGACCCTGGAATGGTCGATCCAGTCCCCGACGCCGGAGCACAACTTCGATTACGACCCCCAGGTCAAGCACGTCGATGACTTCTGGCACTGCAAGTACGCCGAGGATGACGACCACACGATCCGCCGGGTGGCCACCGGCGCGGAGCTGGCCCAGCCCGGCAACGGTGAGGGTGTCCATCTGCCGGCCCCGTCCTACTGGCCGATCGTGCTGGCCGGTGGCCTGCCCATCGCCGGCTACGGGCTGATCTTCAACCTGTGGCTCACCATCCCCGGCGGGCTCATCGTCCTGTTGGCTCTGTTCGGCTGGGCCCTCGAGCCGGCCGACGATCTTGATCACCCCGGTCATGACGATCACCACGACGACGATCCGTCGCCGGGTGACGACCACGATCCCGAATTGGAGACCGTCTGATGACCGTCGCCGCCGATCCCGTCGCCGATCACGCCGGCGCCGAGGAGCACGAAGCCCACCGCACCAGCCTGGGCCTGTCTAACATGAAGTTGGCGATGTGGCTGTTCCTGGGCTCGGAGTGCCTCCTGTTCGGGGCCCTGATCTCCACCTACCTGCTGTCGCGGGCCAACTTCATGACCGAGCTCCTGGCGGGCAACCCGGTGGTCATCGCCACCCTTCCGGAGGCCCTGGTCCAGGAGTTCGTCGCCGAGGGATCGGTCCACCCGATCTTCGACATCCCCTTCACCTCGGTCAGCTCATTCATCCTGCTGATGAGTTCCCTGACCATGGTGCTGTCCCACAGCGCCACGGTGGAAGGCAACACCCGGAACTCGAAGGTGTGGCTGGCGGCCACGGCCCTGCTCGGCTCCACCTTCATCGCCGGCCAGGTCTACGAGTTCACGGTGTTCTACCGGGAAGGCCTGACCTACACCGGCAACCTGTTCGGCACCGCCTTCTACACCCTCACCGGGTTCCACGGGGTGCACGTCACCGGGGGCATCCTGATGCTCCTGGCCCTGCTGGTCATGGCCATCCGGGGCCGTCTCGGTCCCGACCGGGCCGAGACCGTCGAGATCGTCGGGCTGTACTGGCACTTCGTCGATATCGTCTGGGTGCTCATTTTCACCATCGTCTACCTGATCCCGTGAGGTCCCTGTCATGACCGACGCCAGCACCGACGTCCTCCACGACGCCGATCCCCACGGCGAGGATCACGCTCACCCCACCGAGATCCAGTACTGGATGGTGTTCGTGTCCCTGGTCGTCCTGACCGCCATCGAGGTGGCCTGGTCGTACCTCGGGCTCGAAGGGCCGGCCCTGGTGATCCCCTTGGTGGTCATGATGGTGGTCAAGTTCCTCCTCGTGGCCGGGGCCTTCATGCACCTCTACTTCGACATGAAGATCATCAACGGCCGCTTCTTCACCTGGGCCTTCCTCGGGGCCCTCGTCCTCGCCCTCGCCGTCTACATCGGCGTGGCCGCCACCTTCGAGTTCCAGGTGTAACGCACCGTGCCCGCCGCCGTCGCCCTCGCCACTGCCGAATCGACCGTAGATCCGGTCAGCCTGGGTGACATCGGCTGGCAGGCGCATCCCGAGGTCTGGGTCCTCATCGTGGGGATCATCGCCCTCGGGTGGTGGGTGTTCCGGGTCCTGCAACCCAAGGCGGTGGCGGCCGGCTACCCGCCGATCAGCCGGCGGCAGATGGCCTGGTTCATCGCCGCCACCCTCAGCATGTGGCTGGCCTCCGACTGGCCGGTGCACGACGTGGCGGAGCAGTACCTGTACTTCGTCCACATGTTCCAGCACCTGTTCATCTCGATGCTGGTTCCGGCCATGTTCCTGATGTCGATGCCGGTCTGGCTGTTCGACCTCGTCATTCCCGAGGGGACCACCGCCCGCCGGGTGTTGCGGTACGCCTCCCGTCCCCTGGTGGCCGGGATCACCTTCAACGCGCTGACCATGATCCTGCACTGGAGCCTCCTGGTCACCCTGTCGGCGGAGAACGGGGCCCTGCACTACGGGCTGCACCTGATGATCTTCATCTCGGGCCTGCTCATGTGGATGCCCGTCGTCGGCCCGGTGGAGGAGTGGCGGCTCGAGCCGCTCGGCCAGTGCTTCTACCTGTTCGGGATGTCGATCGTGCCCACCGTGCCCGGCGGTTGGCTGGTGTTCGCCGAGGACGTCGTCTACCGCTCCTATGACGTCCCCCAACGCCTCTGGGGTGTGGACGTGCTCGCCGATCAGCAGATGGCCGGGGTGGTCATGAAGATCGTGGGTGGGTTCGTCCTGTGGGCCATCATCGTGGTCATCTTCGGTCGGTGGGCCTCGACGGAGGTGGGCAAGGATCTCGACGCCGTCCGGTCCAAGGGCCGTGACCGCTCGGTGACCGAACCGGACGTCGCCACCCTGGGCGACGACGAGCCCCTCACCGTGGACGACATCTCGGCTCGGTTCGCCGAGTCCGAGGCACCCGAGGAACGGGTGCCCTGACCCGACTCGGGGGTGGGCCATGACCGACTTGGCGGCGATGCGCCAGGAGTACGAGACGGCCGGGCTCGACCGGGCCGACCTCGACGACGACCCGGTGACCCAGTTCGAGCGGTGGCTGGACGACGCCGTCCGGGTCGGCCTGCCCGAGCCGAACGCCATGGTCCTATCCACCGTCGACGAGGCCGGCCAGCCGTGGAGCCGGTACGTGCTGTTGAAGGGGGTCGGCCCGGACGGGTTCGACTTCTACAGCAACGAGCGCAGCAACAAGGGCCGCCACCTGGCCGGCCACGCCCACGCCGCAGCCACCGTCGGCTGGCTCGGCCTGCACCGCCAGGTCAACCTGGCCGGGCCCGTGGTTCGGGTACCCGACGACGCCGCCGACGCCTACTGGGCGTCACGGCCCCGGGGGGCCCGGGTGGCGGCGACCGCGTCGAACCAGAGCCACCCGTTGGCCGACCGGGACGAACTGATGGCGGTCGTGGCCGAGATCGACGGGTCCGCCGACGACCACCTGCCCCGCCCGGGCCATTGGGGTGGCTGGCGGATCGTGCCCCACACCATCGAGTTCTGGCAGGGTCGACCCAACCGGCTCCACGACCGGTTGCGCTACGTCCAGGGCGAGGACGGTTGGACCATCCGCCGCCTCGCCCCCTAGATCAGCTCGGCGCCGGCCTCCCGGACATGGTCCAGATCGGTGAGGTCGAGGACCTGGAGGTAGGTCCGGGTACAGCCGAGATCGGCGTAGGCGGCCAGTTTGGCCCGCACCTCGTCCACGGTGCCGGCGGCCCCGTTGGCTCGGAGCTCGTCGGGCTCACGGCCGATGGCGGCCGCCCGCCGGGTCATCGTGGCCTGGTCGTCGCCCAGGCACAGGACGAGGGCCACCGAGTAGGTGAGGTCGTCGGGGGAACGTCCGGCGTCCGTGCAGGCCTGACGGACCCGGGCGATCGACGCCGCGGTGTCGTCGAGCGAGGCGAAGGCCACGTTGTACTCCGAGGCGAACCGGGCCACCAGGGCGGGGGTCCGGCTCGGTCCCCGGCCTCCGATGATGATCGGGGGCCCCGGCCGTTGGGCCGGTTTGGGTAGGGCCGGTGACCGGTCGAACCGGTGGAAGCGGCCCTCGTGGGTGAAGGTGTCGCCGTCCGGGGTGGCCCACAGGCCAGTCATCTGCTCCAGGTACTCCTCCATCAGGTCGAACCGGGCGCCGAGGGCGGGGAAGTCGAGGCCGTACCGGTCGTGCTCCTCGCCGTACCAGCCGGTACCGAAGCCGAGCTCCACCCTTCCCCCGCTCATGGCGTCCACCTGGGCCACCATGATGGCTAGGGGCCCCGGACGGTAGAAGGTGGCCGGGCTGACGAGGGTTCCCAGCCGGATGGTGGAGGTCTCGCGGGCCAGCCCGGCCAGGGTCACCCAGGCATGGGTGGGCCCGGGTAGGCCGCTGACCGCCCCCATCTTCAGGTAGTGGTCCGACCGGAAGAAGCCGTCGAAGCCGGCGGTCTCGGCCGTGGTCGCCACGGCCAGGAGTTGGTCGTATGAGGCGCCCTGCTGGGGCTCGGTGAAGATGCGGAGCTGCATGGAGGCCGAGACTAGACCGGCCAGGTGGCGGCCGCGGCGGCGAGCCCGTCAATCACGCCGAGGGCGTGCGGGAACCGGTCCGGCGGGTACGGTCCTCCCGGCCAGTAGCGGGCCAGGGGGGTCAGACCCCGCACCCGGGGTGGGAGCTCCACCTGGACACCGCCCCCCGAGGTCAGGTTGCAGGGGTTGGCTGGGTGGACCCCCCGGAGCCGGCGGGGGATCTGGTCAAGGTCGTCGACGACCCGGTAGTACGGCAGGGCGTTCCGCAGGTGGCCGGCCACGTGGGCCGCCATCGGACGGTTGCCGCCCCCGCACAGCAGTGAGGTGAAATGGCCGTGGCGGCCGTAGCCGTGGACGGCGATGACGTGGTCGCAGTGGGCCAGGAAGGCGGCGAAACGGGGGGCCCGGCCGGGATCGACGTCGGCCGAGGGGATGTGGTGACGCATCCCCTCCGGCTGGGTGACCGTGTAGCACGAGGCTCCGGCTCGGCGGGCCGCCTCGGTGGCGATCAGTTCGGTGGCCCGCTCCAGGTTCCCGCCGTGGAAGGCGCAGATACCCACCGGGCCGCGCAGCTCCACCGTCTCCACCACCCCCGGTCGGGCCAGCAGCTCGTCGAACCCCAGCGGGGTCCGGTCCACGTCGGTCATCCCCGTCGGGACCGGGCGGTCACGGTCAGTGGCCGCTGGCCGCCGTGTGGTGGGGGGTCTGGGCCCGCCGGGCCATGAAACCGCCGGTCAGGACGGCCAGGTTGACGGCCAGGAAGGTCACCCCCAGCAGGGTGGCCCGGTTACTGATCCAGGTGCTCAGCTCGGCCTGGCGGGCCTCGACCCAGGTGACCGGGCCCGGGTTGATCACGGCCGGATCGGTCGACCAGTAGCCGTACCAGGCTACGTACACCCCGACCACGATGAGGATCACGGCCGAGATGCGGGTCAGGTGGGGCATGACCCGGCGGAGACCCTGCACCACACCGCGCCGGCCGAAGGCAACGGCCAGGGTGACCACCGTGGCCGTCAGGCCCATCCCGATGGCGTAGGACAGGAACCCGCCGAGCCGTTGGCCGAAGCTGTGCCCGGCCGCCGAGGTGCCGACGGCCGAGATGAACAGGCTGATGGTGCAGCTCAGCGAGGCGACCGCGTACGACACCCCGAACAGGAACATGCTGGACAGGGACCGGCTCTGGCCGCCCTTCTCCAGCTTCGGACCGCTGATGATCGGTTCGTGGCCCAGGCTCATCGCCACCCCGAGGGCCACCAGCCCGATCCCCAGGACCACGGTGATCCACGGCAACCAGGGGGCCAGGGTGTTCATGGCCCCGGCGAGGACCACCCCGATGAGGCCGAACACCAGCATGAACCCGGCCGACATGGCCAACGCCACCTTCTGGGCCCGTTGCAGACCGATCAGCCGGTTCTCGTGGGGCTGCCCGGCATCGACGCCGAGGAAGAAGCCGAGGTAGGCGGGGAGCATGGCGAACCCGCACGGGTTGATCATGGCCACGATGCCCAGGGCCAGGGCCCGGGCGTCGAGCAGGTCACCGAGGTTCACGGCCGGGCCTCGATGCCCAGGTACTCGTCGAGCATCTCGTCGAGGGAGTCGGTGGTGACCACCCCGGTGAAGGTGTGGACGATCTCCCCATCGGGGGCCACGAACAGGGTGGAGGGCATAGCGAACAGGTTCAGGGCCTCGAAGATCCCCTGGTCGGGCTGGAACGCGGTGGGGAAGGTGATGTTCCGGGTGGCCACGAAGTTGAGCCACGACGCCTCGTCGATGTCGTGGTTGATGCCGATCACCTGGTAGCGGCCGTCGGCGGCGTCGGCGGCGGCCTGGAGCTCGGGCATCTCGGCCTGGCAGGGGGCGCACCAGGTGGCCCAGAAGTTCACCACCAGCGGCTGCCCCTCCCAGGCCCTGAGGGTTGTCTCGGTGCCGTCGGTGAGGGTGAGGGGCATCTCGTCGAATGCGGCGATGTTGGCGGTGGCCGTTTCGGTGGCCGTTTCGTCCCCGTCGTCCATCAACAACGGGCCGACGACCAGGGCGGCGATGGCGGCCAGCCCGGCCACCACCGAGGCCACGATCAGGGCCCGGGGGAGCGCTGAGGACCGGACCCGCCAGTCGGGGGCTGGATCGGTCGTGGTTTCGGTACCGTCCACGGTGGCCCCAACCTACAGCGGCGGCCCGTCATTCCCGGATCCGGGACGACGGGCCGCCGGGCCCCATCAGGCGATGAGGCGCTGGAGGTGGTCGGGTACGGGGATCATCGGCAGCTGGTCCTCGGGCCGGGGGTGTTTGGGTGGCCGACCCCGGCGCCGCTTGACCATCTGGATGCGGCCGGTGGCGAAGAGCTGACCGCCCCACACGCCGCAGGGCTCGCTCCGCTCGACCGCTCCTTCGAGGCACTCGAGCATCACCGGGCAGGTGGCGCAGATCCGCTTCGCGGCGGCGATCTCGTGGATCTCCTCGCTGAAGAACAGCCCGGCGGCGTCGGGCACGTCCCGGCAGGCGGCCCGGTTGCGCCAGAGCTCGGCGGGGTCCGGGGTGATCATGGGGCTCTGGGTCTCGGTGGTGCTCATGGTGGGGTGGTTCCCTGTGCGATGGGCCCAGAACGGGCCCGGTCGGAACGTGGTCGGGTTGTGGGTCGGCCGGTTCGGCCCGGAAAAACGGAAGAGCCGCTGGGGCGGTGCTCCCAGCGGCTCGGTGACCAGATTCCTGATGGTGGATCAGGTGGGTCGCCTTCGGCGCCGGAAGTCGGGATTGGTGTCCTTCGGGGTCACCGACCAGGTGGCGGTCATACCAAACGTGGCAATGCCATAGTTGCGGCCGTGGGCCTCCCACTTCACGGTCTGGCACTCGGCGCTTTCGAGACTGGTGCCGTCGAGCAGGACGGTCCCGGGGAGCGGGCACGGCGACGCCGCGAGCTGCGGCGGTGACGGTTGGGCGAGGTGGAAGCCTGTCATCGGTGCCCCTCCTTCCGGATCGTCTCGGGGCGGCCGGCCCCCGAACGGCGGGCGGCCTGCTGGGTCACGGAACCATCAATCGGTGGGGGGTGTCAAGCGATTAATTGGGTGCGGCCCGCTACCGTGCCGCCCCGTGACCGCCCCGCGACCCCAGGATCGACCGGTCCCCGGCCCGCTGGGGCGGCACTACGCGGCCCGGCGTCGCGTCCGGCTCGGTGACGTGGACACGGCGGGGCGGCTGCGCCTCGACGCCCTGTTACGGATGACCCAGGACGTCTCCGACGACGACCGGGCCGACGCCGGGATGCTCGACGACACCGCCTGGGTGGTGCGCCGTTCGGTGGTCGAGATCGGCCGCTCCGCCGCCTGGGACGAGGAGCTGCGCTGCGAGACGTGGTGCTCGGGGCTGGGCCGGAGCTGGGCCGAGCGCACCTTCAGGATCGAGGGGAATGCCGGTGCCGCCTACGACCTGGTGACCCTGTGGGTCATGGTGGATCCCTCCACCGGCCGGCCGGTGTCGCTCACCGACTCCTTCCGGGCCGTGTACGGTCCGGCCGCTCAGGGCCGCCGGGTACGGGCCGGGCTGGTCCTGCCCCGCCGGCCGCCCGGGGACGCCACGACCCGGTCGTGGCCCTTGCGGGCAGTCGACTACGACGTGTTCGGCCATGTCAACAACGCGGCCTACGCGGCCGTGGTGGAGCAGTGGCTGACCGACTCCGACACCGAACCGGATGGGCTGACCATCGAGTACCAGGCCGGTGTCCCCCCGGCGGCGTCGGTCACCATCGCCGAACACCCCGTCACCGGGGGCGGTCTGCGGTTGTGGTGGGTGCTCGACGACGGTCAGGTGGCTGCCGGGGCCGAGGTCTGGGGGGTCAGGCCCCGTTCGGCGCCGGATCCGTGGTGGACGCGGGCCCGTTCGGGGCGACGGGCGGGACGAACAGCGCCGCCCGATAGAACCTGAGTTCGTTGACGCTCTCGAGGATGTCGTCCAACGCCCGGTGGCCGGCCTCCTTGCGGGGGGCGGTGGCCAAGATCTGGGGGTACCACCGCCGCCCCAGTTCCTTGATGGTGGACACGTCGACCGACCGGTAGTGGAGGAAGCTCTCGATCTCGGGCATCTGGGCGGCCAGGAATCGGCGGTCGGTGCCGATCGAGTTGCCGCACAGGGGCACCGTTCCCGGCTGGGGGATGTGGGCTTGCAGGAAGGCCAGGGTCTGGTCCCGGGCCTCGCCGATGGTGATCGTCGACGCCTTGATCTGTTCGAGCAGGCCCGAGCGGGTGTGCATGTCCACCACCACCGGGTCCATTCCGGCCAGGGACTCCTCGCTGGCGGCGATGACGAGCTGGGGACCTTCAGCCACCAGGGTCAGCTCGTCGTCGGTGATCAGGGTGGCGATCTCCACGATCACGTCACGTTCCGGGTCGAGCCCCGTCATCTCCAGGTCCATCCAGGCTAGCAAGTTGCCCACCCTAGTGCTCTCCGGGCCTGCCTGGGTTGGGTTGCCGTCGGGTCGAAACGTGGAATCGCTACCCTGCGCCTGGTGCCTGAGGTCCCGTTGCTCCGCCTCGACCCCGAGCTCGAGGCGCCGGCCCCGATCCGGGCCGGGGACGCGGCCGCCGACCTGCCGGCGGCCGAGGCGGCCGTGATCGCCCCCGGCGAGCGCCACCTGATGCCCACCGGGTTCGCGGTGGCCATCCCCGTCGGCTGGTGCGGCCTGGTGCTCCCCCGGTCCGGTCTGGCCCTGCGCCACGGCCTGACGTTGCTCAACAGCCCGGGCCTGATCGACTCCGGCTACCGGGGGGAACTCCAGGTTCTGTTGTACAACACCTCCGGGGACAAGGTGGCGGTGGAACGGGGCCAGCGGATCGCCCAGCTCCTCGTCCTCGCCGTCGACCGGTTGAGGTTCACCGCCGTGGAACGCCTGCCCGACGGGCCCGACGACCGGGGGGTCGCCGGTTGGGGCAGCTCGGGCTGACGGGGCCGGGCCGGTCAGACCAGCTCGGAATGCCCGGGGATGGAGTCGCCGAGGGCCAGATCGATGCTGCTGGGGCCGACGTTGACGTCGTCGACCATGGAGGCCAGGGCCTCGGCCACCCGGGACACCTCGTTCGGCCCGAGCCTGTGGTCGGGATTGTCGACCCGGACGGTCAGCCGGTGGGGGGCCCAGCGGGCCTCGAGATGGATCCGGCCGGGGCCGTGCAGGGCGGTGACGGCGTGGTCGACGGCCACCCGGAGCCGCTCGACGTCGGCGATGTCGACGCCTAACCGGATGGCCAGCCCGGCCACGGTCACCCGGCCGATCCGGCTGAACGTGGGGGTGGCCGGAAACGACACCGTGACCTGATCCTGCGTGCCGTCGTTCATCACCGTTTACTATCTCACGCGGGACGGGCCCCGTGGCGCCTCGCGACGGGCGCTGTTCAGTGGGCGGCGTGGGCCATCCCGAGCGCTAGCAGATCCGGTGGGACGACCGTCAGCGACCGCATCATGTCGCTGTCCTCGTGTTCGAGGATATGGCAGTGGTACATGTAGCGTCCGGCGTGGTTGGAGAAGCACCCGATCATCGTGTACATCTCGGCCGACACCACGTCCCCGGTGACCGGATCCCGATCACCGGGGTTGACCCGGAAGGTGTCCTTCCAGCCCTCCTCGCCGGCGTCGACACCCACGTTGGTCGAGAGGTCGAACTCGAACTCACCGGCGTTGCCGGCGTGGGCGCCCCCGTCGCTGCGGGTGAGCGTCACCCGGGACACCGGTTGCAGCTGGGTGAGGTGGACGTGGAACGGGTGGGTGTCTGGGCTGACGTTCACCACCTTGAACAGGTGCCACGAGCCCTGGGGGATGTGGGTGGTGACCGGGTCGTGGAACCGTTTCGCCACCGTCACCCACACCGTCGGATCACCGGGGAGCACCAGCGACACGCCGGCCGGCACCTTGATCAGCTGGCCCTGGTCGTCGGCCCCGTCCACGGTCACGGCGTGGAGGTTCATCCCGATCCGCTCGGCGGCGTCCCGGGCCATCATCTCGTGGAGGTACAGCATGGTGCGGGTGACCACCCTCCCGCCCCGGAAGACGGGGGCGCCGGTGTGGTCGTACACCACCTCGGCCTCCTCCCGGAGCACCACGACGGTATGGCCGTGGCTGGTGGGCAGGCGGCCGTGGTCGGTCGGGGTTCGCCGGAAGCGCGGGTCGAGGGCGATGCCGGCGATGGGCCGGCCCCTGAGCCCGGTCACCACCGGCCCGCCCGAGATGTCGAAGCGCATCACCTCCGGGGTGACCCGGTATCCGTCGGGGTCACCGGTGAGGATCTCGCCCGGGGCGCCGAGGGGGGCGCCGCCGAACGGGGCGGCGGCACTGTTGGCCACCACCAGGTAGGCCACCCCGGCCTGGGACAGCAAACCGAAGTCGACCAGCACGTCGGCCCGTTCCCCCGGCGCCAAGACGAGGCCGCCGCCGGGCAGGTCGACGGCTCGGCCCAGCAGGCCCCCGTCGGTGCCGATCTGCTGGATGGTGGCGGGGTCGACCGGGACCGGGTCGTCGGCGGTGGTGGCCTGGCCGAGGAAGTGGAGGCGGTAGGTCCGGGCGTTGCTCCCGTTGAGCAGCCGCAACCGGTGCACCCTCCGGGAAACCCGGCAGCGGGGCCAGGCCAGCCCGTTGACCAGGTTGACCGGGCCGAAGCACTCCCGCACCTCGGTCTCCACCTTGTGCAACAGGGCGCCGTCGAGAGCCCCGTCCGTGGTTCCGTCGACGGTGTCGAGGCCCCGGTCCATCAGAACCAACGGGATCTCTTGCCACTGGCTGGTGGGGAGACCGATCTTTGCCTCGACCGGGTCCCGGACCAGGCACACGCCGGCCAGGCCGGCGAACACGTTGAACCGGGTGGCCGACATGGCGTGGTCGTGGTACCAGTACATCGGCGCCGCCCCGGACCGGTACTCGGTGACCCCGGCGGCGGTGATCATCGGCCAGGTCTCCCGGGGGAACTCGTACTCGACGGTCCGGGTACGGCCTGAGCCGATGACGTTCTCGGGGGCGCCGTCGCTGTCGGGCGAGGTGGGGCCACCGTGCAAGTGGACGGCGGTGTAGGGCCGCAGGGCGGCGGCGTGGGTCGCCTCCATCTCGTCCTCGGGGGCGGTGGAGGCGAACCCGCGGCCGGCGTCGTTCATGGAGCCACCGGCGCCGGTGGCGGCCACGACGTGACGGTAGGGGAGCATGCCGGTGAGCGAGTTGCGGTGGGTGACGTGGATCTCGTCGCCCGACCGCACCTCGATCACGGGCCCGGGGACCTGTCCCCCGTAGGTCCAGGCCCTGGTGGGCGGCAGTTGGGGATGGATGGCCACCTCGGCGTTGATCTGCTCGATCGTGAACTGGCAGCGGCCGTGACGCGGCATGGGCCGGAGCCGTTCCGGTCGGGGCATGAGCGCCGACCGGTCGAACAGATCGGCCCGGTTCCGCAACTCCTCGAACGTGGGTAGCCGGGTGGATGATCGGGTGGTCATGAGCGTCCCCTCCTGCTCTCTTGCGATCATCAGGATGAGCGACGACCAGCGTCGGTGATACAGCTTGTCGTCGGAGCGCCGGTGTTGCCAGCTAGGCGGTGCCGTGACGGAGGAGGCGGCCGGGGTGGGTCCCGGTCTGACGGTCGTCGGCGATGGTGATCTCGCCGTTGACCACGACGGCCCGGTAACCGGACGCCTTCTGGATGCGGCGCCATTCCCCACCGGGCAGGTCCTCGACCACCTCGCTGGGACCGACGGCGAGACGCTCCGGATCGTAGACGACGATGTCGGCGGGGCCGCCCACCCTCAGGGTGCCCCGGTCCCGGAACCCAGCCAGCTGTGCCGGTAGGGCGGACAGGCGGCGGTGGGCCTCCTCGTAGGTGATCCAGCCGTTGTCCCGCACCTGCTCGGCCAGGGTCTCGGTCGGGTACCGGCCGGCGGTGAGGAATTTGGTGTGGGCGCCTCCGTCTGACACGCCGAACAGCATGTGGGGGTACTGCACGATCTCCCGCAGCAGATCCGATGAGCCCTGGGGTGGGGCCACGAAGAAGAGGGTCTTCAGTTCGTCGGTCACCGCGATGTCGAGCATGGCGTCGACCGGATGTTGGCCGGTCAGGTCGGCCACCTGCCGGACCGACATCTCCCGGAACCGTTCCGTCGATGGGCTGCGGGGGGACAGCACGGTCACCGATTCGAGCGGGGCGGTGGCCACCGCCGGCATCTGCTCCTTCAGGCCGGGCCGCCGGGCCGGGTCGGCCAGCTTGGCCAGCCGTTCGGCGGTGCTGCCGGTGGTGGCCTCCATCCAGGTGTCGGAGTCGTCGTAGAGGTTCCAGTCCTCGAAGGTGAAGGTGAACCCGGCGTCGGTGGTGAGCCCCTGGCCGTAGACGGGTATGCCCCGCTCCCGGCACCGCTCCAGCCATTGGATGGCCTTGCGGTGGACGTGGGGGCGGCTCTCGAACGCCTGGACCACGTTGTGCAGGACCGGGCGGCCCGAGATGGTGGCGATCTCCTCCAGGTGGGCCATGTCGTGGCGGATGTCGTCGGTGGTGAGGGTGAGTTGCTGGACCCCCTGGTTGCGTTCGGCCAGGACCCGGGCCAGGACCCGACACGTCTCGTCGTTCATCATGTCGGTGGGCATGGGGGTGCCGTCCCAGTCCCGCTGGACGGCGGCCGGACCGGTGGGCGGCAGTCGCTGGGCCGACCAGCCACAGCCGCCGGCGTCCATGGCCTCGTGGAGCAGGGCGGCCAGACGCTGGTGTTCGGCGTCGGTGGGCAGGCGGCCGGCCTTGGCGTCGTCCACCCCGAGGACCTCGATCAGCATCGGACCGACCGGTACGTAGGGCAGCATGTTGACCGCCTTGGGGATGCGGTCGAGGCTGTCGAGGTACTGGGGGAAGGTCTCCCAGTCCCAGGGCAGGCCGAGGCGCATCGAGTCATACGGAATGGCCTCCACCCGGGTCATCGACCGCATGGCGTACTCCCGTAGATCGGGAGCGACGGGGGCGAACCCGAAACCGCAGTTGCCTATGGCCACCGAGGTCACCCCGTGCCAGCCCGACAGGGTGCAGTACGGGTCCCAGAACACCTGGGCGTCGTAGTGGGTGTGGAGGTCGACGAAGCCGGGGGCCACATGGTGGCCGGTGGCGTCGATGACCGTGGCAGCGTCGGCGGCATCGATCCGCCCGATTAGCGTGACGATCCCGCCGGATACGGCCACGTCGGCCCGCACCCGCGGCGCCCCGGTGCCGTCGAACACCAGCCCGTTCCTGATCACCAGATCGTGTATGGCCATGTGCTTCCCCCTTGGCCGTATCCCCCCGGTGACCGCGAGCCTAATCACCATCTCCGTCTCCCTTCCAAGCCGGCTACGGCGGGGGTTGGGGGCGTCAGGTCGATGACGGGACCGACGCTGGTCGGCGAGCACCCGAACCCGGTCCGACCGGGTTGACGGAATCCCGTCGGGTCACTGGAATGGGTCGCCCCTGCCCCCGGTGACTCCCGAGGTTTCCGATGACCAGATCCTCTCCGTCGTCCCCGTCGTTCCGGGACCTCCACCAGCCCGGTCGTCCGTTCGTCCTGGCCAACGCCTGGGACGCGGGGAGCGCCCGCATGCTGGCCGCCCTCGGTGCCCGGGCCATCGGCACCTCGTCGGCCGCCCACGCCTTCACCCAGGGCCGGCCCGACGGCGGCCAGATCCCCCGAGATGCCGCCATCGCTCACGCTGCCGACCTGGCCCGGGCCACCCCGCTGCCGGTCTCGGCCGACCTGGAGAACGGCTACGGGCCGACCCTGGATGACGTGACCCGCACCATCGCCGCGGCGGTCGACGCCGACCTGGCCGGGGCCTGTATCGAGGACGTCGCCTGGCCCACCACGGACCCCTACGACCGGTCGGAGGCGGTGGAGCGGATCGAAGCCGCCGTCGACGCCGCCCGCCAGGCCGACGGTGATTTCTTCCTGGTGGCTCGGGCCGACGGCCTGCTCCACCGGGCGTACGACCTGGGCGAGGCCATCGCCCGGGTCCGGACGTTCGCGGCTGCCGGTGCCGACGGGGTGTACGTTCCCGGCCTCCCCGATCTGGCCGCGGTGGAGCGAGTGTGCGCCTCGGTGCCGGTGCCGGTCAACGTGCTGGCTGTTGGCCCCCTGCAGGCTTGTTCGTTGGCCGATTTCGGCGCCGCGGGTGCCGCCCGGGTCTCCCTGGGCTCGGCCCTGGCCCGGGTCACCCACCAGGCCATCATCGACGCCGCCGGCCCCATCTTCGTCGACGGGTCCTTCGCCGGCCTGGCCGGTGGCGCCTCCGGGGCCGCCATCGACGCCATGCTCGCCTGACTGAGGGTCGGTCCGCCTGGCTCACCGTTTGGGGTGGGTGGGGGTTGGGGGGTTGTTGGCGGGGTGGGCTGGGCCGTTACGGTTGGTCAGCTGGTGGGGGTCTTCGTGTGGGTGGGCGTGGTGAAGGCCGGGTCGTTGGGGTCGTTGTCTGTTGGCTCGGATGGGGGTGGTCTGGGGTCGAGCCCGACCCGTCCGGGGGTCTGGGGTCAGGAGAGCTGGGGCAGGTTCCGGATCTGTGAGTCAGGGCCCAGCCGACCCCCCACAGCGTGGCCGGGGCTAGCAGCCCAGCATCAGCCACCAGGGAATCATCATCAAAGGTCGCCCGGACACCGTCCAGAAGGCCAGCAGATCCCGTTGCTTGAAAGACGACGATCGGCAACACAAGCGTGGTGACGGCGCTGCCGATCATCGAGACGCCCTCGCCCGCCGCCCAGTGGACGAAGCCAGGATGCTGTCGCAGCGAGGCGGTGTCCTGGCTCGACGCGCTCACTGGCATCCGGCGGCGGTGCACCCGTCCTGGAGGGAACCCGACGCCGGCGCCGCCGCCGATCCGTGGAGCCCTCGTCGATTTACGGGTCGCACGTTACGGTGTGCGCGTGACGAGCGCGAGCGTGGATCGGCCCGGTCGGCAGGTCGTCGTCGTGGGTATCGGGGCCGGCGACCCACAACTCGTGACGCTGGAGGCGCTGGCTGCGTTGGCGGGCGTCGACGTCATCGTCGGTTTCGATAAGGGTGAGCGCGCCGCGGAGTTACACGCAGTTCGCGAGGCCGTGTTGGATAGTGCTCGTGACGGCCGGCCGTGCCGCGTCGTGCAGATCGCCGACGGTCGCCGTGACGAGGCGAAGGGGTATGAGCAGGCGGTCGGCGCGTGGCACGGTGGGCGGGCAGACGCGCTCGAGCGGGTGCTGCTCGAGGAGGTCGCCGATGACGAGGTCGTCGGCCTTCTGGTGTGGGGCGATCCGTCATTGTATGACAGCACATTGCGGGTACTCGACCAGGTTGCGGCCCACGGTCGTGTGGACGTGCACGTGCGGGTGGTGCCGGGTGTCAGCAGCTTGCATGTGTTGACGGCGCGTTTCGCGATCGCGTTGCACGCAGTCGGTGGGTCAGTGTTGATCACCACAGGCCGACGGCTGCGGCAGGGCATCCCCGATGGCATCGACGACGTGGCCGTGTTCCTCGATGCCGAGTGCAGTTTCACCGCGATGACGGATGGTGGCTGGCACATCTACTGGGGTGCTTTCCTCGGCATGCCCGACGAGCGGTTGGTGTCGGGTTCTGTCGACGAGGTGGCCGACGACCTGGTGCGTATCCGCGAGGACCTACGTCAGCGGCACGGGTGGCTGTTCGACTGCTATCTGTTGCGTCGCCGGTAGCCACGCAGCGCACTGCTGGCGGCCAGTGCGCCGATCGCGATGACGGGGTGCGTCGCGCACGATCCGCCACACCTCTTGGGCGTGTCGTGGTCTGGCGACGGCAACCGCGAGGCAGGTGAGGCGCGCGGGAAGATAGTTGACGACGACGTCGAGCCGGGCACACGCCCAACCGAAGTGCTCGTACCGGTCGTCGTGGTGACCGACCATCGCGCGTTTAGCATGTTGACGGCGCGATGGGCCGAGGCGGCGGCGGGGCGGCACCGGACAGCCTCGCGGCACCACCGACGGATCCCACCAGATCATGGCCGTGACGGCATCGAGGAGGTTCTCGGCGACGGATTCGATGACAACTCGCGCGAGCTCGTTGGGGCGCCGGGCGGGATAGGTGCAGTGTTCGACCCGCTGCATCGTGCTGCCGAATCGGGCAACGGGATGCCACGCGAGCGGCGGTTCACCGGCGATGCGATCAACGACTACACCGGCCGCAGCGCCGAGCCCGCTCACTGGGCAGCCCGGTCGAAGAACGGCATGACGGCGTCGACCTGGTCAGGGTGAGGGAGAGTCACGCGGAAGATGCCGGCGAGGTCGGTGGCGGCGAGCAGTTCGGGCAGCGCAGCGAGGGCAAGGGCGTTGACCGCCCATCGGGGTTGCGGCGATCGCACCGCGTCCGCGGCGTTGGGCGAGGTGAAACGACGTAGCCGAGACGGAGGCCGGGGCAGGACCACAGCTTGGTGAGCGAGCCGAGCCGCCAGCAGTCCTCGTCGCCACGAGTCCAGCGTCCCGCGGCGAGCGAATAGCAACGCCTCGTCCCACCCACACGTGAGCAACCTACCTCGACCCGGCGAGCCGACCGACCGGGTTTGACGGGTTCGACCGCCAGCGGGGTGCATCCGGCTCGACGCGTTCGAGGTGCCGCTCGTAGAACGAGAACTCGGGGCCGACGACGTTGCCGACTCGTTCGACGGCGGCAGTGAGCGCGATCGCCTCGGCGCCGCAGTTGGTGAGCACGAGCAGCTCCGGGTCCACCTCGAGCGCTGCGCCAGGAGCCTCGTCGCATCCCGGTGGTCGGGGTAGCGACCGAGTACCTCCCGGCGGTCGCCGGCGATGCGTGCGACGACCGCGCCGACGTCGGGTGCGAACGGGTTCATGCTCGCCGACAGGTCGACGATCGTCGCCGGCTCGACACCGAGGGACGCGGCGAGCCGCCACGAGTCGCCGCCGTGCGCGCCGGCTGCGAGAATCGATGGCGTCGCGGCGGGTTCGGTCACGGGTGGGCGGGAAGGTCGTACAAGTCGATGGCGGCGACGTCGCCGATCACGATCGTCGACGGCGACGCAAGATCGAGATCGCCGATCTCGGCGAGCGTCGTGCGCTGTACGATCTGCCGATCGGTGGTGGCACAGTGGATGACGGCAACGGGGGTTCCCGGCAGCCGCCCGCCGATCATCAGTCGCTTGGCGATGCGGACGATGCGCTCGACGCCCATCATCACCACGAGCGTCGCCCCGGTCGCGGCGTGGGCTTCCCAGTCGACCTCCTGGTCGCCGCTCGGGTCCTCGTGACCGGTGACGACCGTGAACGCCAGCGACCGGTGACGCAGGGTCACGGGGATGCCGGCGGCGGCCGGCGCGGCGATCGCCGCGCTAATGCCGGGCACCACCTCGAATGGCACACGGGCGGCGGCCAGGGCCGCTACTTCTTCGCCGCCTCGACCGAACACGTACGGGTCGCCGCCCTTCAGCCGCACGACGCACGCGGCGGTGCGCCCGTGGTGCACGAGCAGCCGGTTGATCTCGTCCTGCGGCACAGCGGCGTGGCCAGGCTGCTTGCCGACGTCGATCACGGTGGCGGCCGGGGGTGCGAGGTCGAGTGCCTCGTGCGGGATCAGCCGGTCGTGGACCACGACATCGGCGGCGGCGATCAACCGTACGGCGCGCAGGGTGAGCAGTTCCGGGTCGCCGGGGCCGGCGCCGACGAGGTGGACGGTCATCGTTGCTCCTCTGCGACGGCGACGGCGACGGCAACGTGTGCGCTGCGCGCGGTCGGGCCGACGTCGGCGACATCGATTCGTGCCGCCAGGGCGGCAGCCGTCTCGGCGACGCGGGCAGGCAGCCCGGCACGCCGGTCGAGCGGTGGGCTGCGGTCGACGAGCAGCTGGTCGTCGAAGGCCACAATGGGGCACCCGAGATCGAGCCGCGGGTCGCCGACGAAGTGTGAACGCGTGGCGATCGTGCCGGGTGGAAAGTTGTGGCCGGCGTGGGCGAGTGTGGCGGTGACGAGTGCGAGGATCTCGTCGCGGGTCGCGCGCGACGACATCCCGACACCGACGACCACATGGCTGACGGTCAGCTGATCTGCGGTCATCGCCGCCCCCAGCAGATGAATGTCGGGTTGCTCGGCTCCAGTCGCAGCCCGACTCTGCCGATGGCCACGGCGTGGTCGACGTGCAACTGCACCATGTCGCCCAGCAGTTCGGCGGCTCGCACTGCTCGATCGAGCACGACGAACGTCGCCACCAGGACACCACCGGGCGGGAGGCGTCGCCATGCGGCGTGGACGACGTCGAGGCCGCCACCACCCACGAACACGCGGTCCGGCTGGGGGAGGGTGTCGAGAGCGGCCGGCGCCTCGCCGACGACGACGTGCACGGCCTCGTCGACGCCGCGGGCACGGCGGTTGCGGGTGATGCGTTCGGCATCGGCGGTGTTGCGCTCGACGGCGTACACGACGAGCCCCGGACGGATGGTGGCGGCCTCGATGCCGACCGAGCCGCTGCCGGCCCCGAGGTCCCAGAGGACCTTCGCCGGGCCGAGATCGAGTTTGCCGAGTACGACGGCACGCACCTCCGGCTTGGTGATCATCCCGTCGCGGTGTTCGAAGGCGTCGACGCTGGCACCCCACGACAGGTTCATCGGCGCGCCGTCGCTCGTTGCGCCACGTGGTGTGTCCTCGGCGATCAGGAGCACCACCGACATCGGATCGAACCGTCCGGCGGCGAGGCCGTCGAGGTCGGTGTCGACGACAGCATGGTCGGCCTCGACGAGGCGGCTCACGATGACGGCGCGACGATGACCGCAACGGGCTGCGACGAGTGCCCTGCCGAGGCACTCGGGTGGCTGGCTCGGCGCGGTGAGCACGGCCACCTTGGGGCTGCGGACCACGAGCGGCACCGCCTCAGTGAGTGGCCGGCCGTGCGCCGACACGACGTCGGCGTCGTCCCAGGACATGCCAACGGCGGCCCACGCCAGCGACACCGACGATGGAGCGGGGAGCACTTCCGCGTCGTCGCCGAAACGGTCGACGACCATCCGTCCGATCCCGAAGAACCCCGGGTCGCCGGATGCCAGCAGGCAGACGCGTCGTCCGGCGCCGCGCGCTGCTGCCACTTGGTCGAGCATCGCGGGTATCGGGCCGGCCAGTTCCAGCCTGTCGGCGCTGCGCCGCTCGACGTGGTCGAGGTGGCGTTGGGAGCCGACGAGGAGGTCGGCCGTGTCGAGCGCCTGCCGGGCCCGCCTCCCGAACACCTCGCCGCCGACCATGCCGACGACGGCGATGCCAGGAGCCGTCATGCCGGACCCGCAGTCGCGGCGCGAAAGCGGGTGGTGTACGACGCGGCATAGACGTGGCTGCGGCAATCGGTCGGGCCGCCGAGCGCCGGGCCGACGAGGAACAGCGTGGTGGCGGCGAACGCGTTGGCGGCGACGGCGTCGGCCAACGTGCCGATGGTGCAACGCACCACGCGCTCATCAGGCCAGCTGACCCGGTGAGCGACGACGACTGGGGTGTCGGCGGTGTAGACAGACGGCGCGGCGAGGAGCCGCTCGACCAGTTGTACGACCAGACGCACCGAGAGGAAGACCGCCAGGGTCGCTCCGGTCGCCGCGAACGCATCGATCGTCTCGCGTTCGGGCATCGACGCAGCCGTGCCCGAGGCGAGGCGGGTCAGCACGACGGTCTGGGAGACGCCAGGGATCGTCAGCTCACAACCAGCGGCCGCCGCGGCAGTGGTGAACGACGAGACACCCGGGACGATCTCGAACTCGCGGTCGTGGTCGACGCACCAGGCGATCTGCTCCCCGATCGCGCTGAACACCGTGGGGTCACCGGAGTGCAGCCGGACGATCGCGGCATCGGGATTCGCGTCGAAGACGCCACAAACCAGCTCGAGCGTCATGTTCTTCGAGTCGTGAACGGCTGCGTCGGGACGACAGTGATGCATCACCTCCGCTGAGACGAGCGATCCGGCCCACACGACGATGTCGGCCGCTCGAAGTCGTTGCACGGCGCGCACCGTGAGCAGGTCGGGCGCGCCGGGCCCAGCTCCGACGAACGAGATCACCGCCGCGCCTCGACAGTCATCCGGTGCGGAGCGATCAGCGCGCTGAGGTACGCGAGCGGCCCGTTCGGCGTGTCGGCCGCAGGTCGGACGCGCTCGCCCGGCTGCCCGGTCTGCTCGGCGACGACGGCGTCGGTGCGCCCGGTACCCGCGACCAGATCGCGGATCGTCTCGCCGTCGGTCGTGGCTTTGTGCAGCACCACGGCGTCGCCGACCTCGATCGCCGCTCTGGCACGCGACGGATCGGACGTGATCACCAGCGTCGCCGGCCCTTCGCCCAGCGCCACGCCCTGACGCGCCGCTGCTGCCTGGTACGCGGTGATGCCGGGCGTTGCCACCACACGCAACGCGGGTCGCTGCACGCGCACCCGTTCGGCGAGTTCGGGGAACACGGTCCACTGCGACGGATCGCCGAGGACAGCGACGGCGACCAGCTCACCGGCGTCGACACCGGCCAGCGCAGCGTCGAGGAGGTGCTGCATCGACGCGGCGCGGTCGTCGCCGGCACCGATCCGGTACGCCACGCGCTGGACGACGGCGAGCGGTGCGACGGCCCGTACCACAGCTTCCGCCCGGCCGATCGAGCGGTCGTCGGTGGTGACCACCAGCACCCTGTCGGCGGTGCGGAGGAGCGCATCCGCGCGTCGGGTGACGAGCGCCGGGTCGCCGGGGCCGGTACCGACGCCGACGAGCATCGGACGCACCACGTCGAGATCGACCTGCTCGACGTTGGTGGGCGCGCCGACGTCGACGGGTCTGCTCGACGTTGCTGGGCGCGACGACACAGCGAGCAGGTGCTCGATGGCGTGCCGGATGAGATCGGCTTCGGACCGCCCGCTGGCCGCCGCAGTCGCCGTCAGCGAACGCTTGAGATCGTCCGGTAGGTAGATCGACGACTTGTGCACGCGCTGACCCTAGCCGACATAGGGCAGAGGTAGGGCACTCCGGCACGAGGCGACGAAGCGGTTAGCGATCGCCTGTCGCCCAGCGAGGTGCACGTGGAGGTATGACGCGAGGGCCGTCGGCGGGGCGAACCCGCCGGCACCTTCGCCGTGGCGGCCGCCGAGGTGCAGCGCGTCGCCCCTGGGATCTGTGACCGAGTAGTGGAACTCGTGGCCGCGTATCACGGTGCCGGCGGAGCCCATCGGGGAGCCCACACGGGCGGTCGCAGAGCGATAGCCGAGCGTCAGCGTGGTGGTCATCGTTGCGTCGACATCGACCACGCCCGCCATCGGGCAGGCGTCCAGCCGGCGGGCGAGCAACAGCCCGCCGCACTCGGCCCAGGTGACGAGACCGGCGCCGACGCGGCGCCGCACCTCGGTGAGCAACGTTGCGTTCGCTCCCAGCTGGTCGGCGTACACCTCGGGCTGACTCGTCGCAGCGGCGTCCACCACGAGCACTACCGGCGCGCCGAGGAGCACGGCCACCTCCGCGGCGGCGACGCCGTGCCGTCGCCGGCACCGTCGAACAGGCCCATCACGCCCTCGATCACGAGCAGGTCCGATCCGTGGCCCGCCCGGGCAGCGGTCTGCAGCACGGCCTCGGCACCGCACATCCACAGATCGAGGTTGCGTGACGGGCGGCCGCTCTCGAGCTAGTGGTAGCCGGGGTCGATGTAGTCGGGACCGACCTTGGCCGACGCCACCCTCACCCCGCTCGACGGAACGCTGCGAGGATCCCAGTCGTGACCGTCGTCCTGCCGGCAACGGAGTGCGTCCCCGCGATCACCAGTCGTGGGGGCAGCGCGTCGGTCGCGTGGATTCCGGACATCGGGCGAACGCTACCCGACGTAGGGTGAGCTGCCCTATGTGCGTGCTACCGTCGCCGGCGATGGTCGTTGACGCCTCCGTCCAATCCGCGGTTCGCGGTTGGTGCCCCTCGGCCCACGCGCCGATGCAGACTGGCGACGGTTGGATCGTGCGAGCGCGTGTGGGCTGCCGAGTCGTCGACGCCCACCAATGGTCGGCTGTCGCCGACCTTGCGGAGTCGGAGGGCAACGGTCTGGTCGAGTTGACGATGCGCGGCAACGTGCAGGTGCGCGGTGTGGGCGAGCGACGGACTGCTGCCGCCGCTCGCCGCCTGATGGAGTGCGGGCTCGCCGGATCCGACGAGGCGTCCGATCGGCGTCGTGTCGTCGTGGTCAACCCACTCGCCGCGAACGGTACCGGTGGGGGCGCCGCGCTGGACCTCTCCGTCTCCGAGGCAGCGGTGCTCGCCAGCATGGAGGACCTGCTCGAGCGAACGTGTGGCCGGCTGCCGCCGAAGTGGTGGGCGATCGTCGATTCAGGCGCAGCGTGGCCGATGCCCATCGCCGGGTGCGATGTCGCGGTGCGGTACGAGGATGACGAGTGGCACGTGATCGTGGCCGGCCGATCCTGGATCCGGGCGGCCGATCCGCTGCCATCGGTGCTGGCGATCGCGGACCGATGCGCCACCGAGCACGTCCGTGCTCGCGATCTCGCGCTGCGCTCGGCGAACGCAGCCTCTGACGCCCGGATGGGCTGGTGGGGCGTCCGCACGACCGACGGAATCGTCGCCGTCCACGTCGCACCGCCGTTCGGCGTGATGCAGGCCGCCGACGCGCGCCTGCTCGCCGCGCTCTCGGCAGAGTCGGTGAGTACCCGGCCGACACCCGAGCGAGGTGTGCTACTCGTGACCGAACCGGACCGCTCTGATCTCGTCCGCGACTTGGTCGGCGATCTCGCGACTCGCGGTTGGATCGTCGCCGGCGATGATCCCCGCAGGCTGGTGTCAACCTGCATCGGCAACCGAGGCTGCGGCGCCGCGCACGTCGATACGTGGGCTGTCGCGGCCGGACTCGCAGCCGGCGACCGCATGCACGTGTCCGGCTGTGTGAAGCGGTGCGGCGCACCCGGTGACGTTCGTGAGCTCGTTGCCACCGTGGACGGTCTCGTGGAATGGCCGACGTGACGACCCGCCTCGACTACGAACGCGACGGCGATGCGATCTACCGGACGTCGTTCGCCACGATCCGCGACGAGTTGGGCGGGCGCCTCGCCGGGCTCGGCGACCTCGAACGCGTCGTCGTGCGGATGGTGCATGCCGCCGGCGACGTGTCGATCATCGACCAGGTGGAGTCGAGCGATGGGTTCGTTGCCGCAGCTTCGGTCGCCCTGAGCTGCGGCGCGACGATCTGGTGTGACAGCGAGATGGTGGCCCGCGGCATCACCCGCTCGCGGCTGACCGCCGGCGTGGAGGTTCGCTGCGCGCTCCACGACGCCGAAGTGCCCGACCTCGCCCGCCGCGACGGCACCACCCGATCGGCGGCTGCGGTCGATCGCTGGGTCGGCTCGATCGACGGAGCGCTGGCCGTCATCGGCAACGCTCCGACTGCACTGTTCCGGCTGCTCGAGCTGATGCTCGACGGAACCGCGCGGCCCGCTGCGGTGATCGGCATCCCTGTCGGCTTCGTCGGCGCCGCCGCGTCGAAGTCAGCGTTGGCGTCGCTCCCGCACGGGGTGCCGTGCCTCACCCTCCTCGGCCGCCGCGGCGGCAGCGCCATCGCCTGTGCCGCTGTCAACGCGGTCGCCCACGAACGAGAGATCCTCCCGCGATGAACCCGTCCCGCGCGTCGGCCATCACCCGACCGGGTGGCTTGTCGCAGACCGGCCGGCTGTTCGGCGTCGGCGTCGGCCCTGGCGACCCTGACCTGATGACACGCCGCTCGATCCGCGTGATCGAGCAGGCTCGCGTCGTCGCCCACTTCGCCGCCCGCGGCCGGCCCGGCAACTCCCTGCGGACCGTCGAACCGATGCTGCGGCCCGATCAAATCGTCGAACGGCTCGAGTACCCGGTCACCACCGAATCGGTGTCACCCGACGATTACCGCGACGCGCTCGGCACGTTCTACGCCGAGAGCGCGGTTCGCATTGCCGACCACCTCGACGCGGGCCGTGACGTGGCGATCGTCAGTGAGGGCGACCCGATGTTCTACGGCAGCTACATGCACCTCCACGTCAGGCTCGCCCACCACTACGAGACCGAGGTCGTGCCCGGCGTGACCGCCTTCTCCGCCGCCTGCGCGGCGGCGGGCACACCGGTGGTGTCGAGCGACGAGCAGTTCACCGTGCTTCCCGGCATCCTCCCGCCGGACGAACTCACCGATGCGCTCCGCAACGGTGACGCCGCCGTGATCATGAAGGTTGGCCGCAACCTGCCCGCGGTCACCGAAGCACTACGTGCTGCCCGGCGAGACGAGGACGCGGTCTACGTCGAGCGGGCCAGCCTCCCCGCGGAGTGCGTGCTGCCGATCGCCGACGCGGACGGACGTGACGCTCCGTACTTCTCGATCGTCCTTGTCCCGGGCCGGCGCATGGCTGCGACCCCGGCCGTGCCCGTATGACCGGACGTGTCAGCGTGGTAGGGCTCGGCCCCGGCCGATCCGATTGGTGCCTCCCCGTGGTCACCGAACGTCTGCACGAGGCGACGCACCTCGTCGGCTATCGCACCTATCTCTCGCTCGTGCCGGCGACGGCGACCGGTGAGCGCCGCCCATCGGGAAACCGGGTGGAGGCCGAACGTGCCCGCGAGGCACTCGAACTCGCCGCGACCGGCGCGGTCGTGGTCGTGGTGTCCTCGGGGGACCCGGGTGTGTTCGCCATGGCATCCGCGCTGCTCGAGCAGTTCGACCAGCACCCCGGCCGATGGGACGAGGTCGACGTCGACGTGCTCCCGGGCGTGACGGCTGCACTGGCGCTCGCCGCGCGCGCTGGCGCGCCGCTCGGTCACGACTTCTCCGTGATCTCACTGTCGGACGTGCTGAAGCCATGGACGCTCATCGAACGCCGCCTCGATGCCGCGGCCGGTGCCGACTTCGTGATCGCGCTCTACAACCCGCGGTCCCGTCACCGCCCCCACCAGCTCGGGGACGCGCTCGCCACCATCGGCCGACATCGCGACCCCGGCACCGTCGTGGTCGTCGGCCGCAACATCGGACGGTCAGACGAAGCAGTCACGGTGACGACCCTCGCAGAACTCGATCCCGAACGGATCGACATGTCGACCGTGCTGATCGTCGGATCCTCGGCCACGCGCGCCATCGCTCGTCCCCGCCAGGATCCGATCGTCTACACCCCCCGCAGAGCGACCGCTAGTGAGCACGCCGCCGGAAGCCCCGACCAACCGCACGGGTTTTAGGTGCGGCGGTCCCAGATGACGCCGGTCTGTTGCTCGACTGCGTCACCGTCTGGATCGGCAACCTGTTCCATCACCGGGGCAGCGACGCGGCACTGGCGGAACAGGCAGCTGTCGAGCTGGCGTCAGCGGTCCGACAGCGCTCGGGTCCCACCTTCGTCGTCACCAACGAGGTCGACCCCGGTTGGCGCCACAGGCCATCGAGCAGCCATGCCGTCCCCGCCGGGCGGTTTGGTCCCCGACACGGCGATGGGCCGTAGCTATCGCGACGCGCTCGGTCGGGTCAACGCAGCGCTGGCCGCTACGGCGGACCGTGTCGTGTTCCTCTCGCCGGGTGCTACGTGGATCTGCCGTGGTAATGGACGCAAACGGGTCGTCTATCGGGTTTGTCGACGAAGCAGGCCGTCGTCGAGCGAGCGGTCCGTCGTGTCGGTCAACGCGACACGACGGGAATCCTGACCGGGCTCGGCGGCCCGGAGGTGGCCTTCCTTGCCGGGGTCGTGCTCGGCGTCGCTGCCGGGGGCGGTATGGTCGTGCTCGACGGCATGGCGACCACGGTCGCGGCGATCGTCGCGACTCTACTGGAACCGGCCGGCGTCGTTGACCATCTCGTCGCCGGCCAGCGCAGCAACGAACGGGGTCACGCCGCCCTCCTCCGCCAGCTCGGATTGGAACCGCTTCTGGACTGGCGACTCCGGGCCGGCGAAGGCGTCGGCGCCACCTATGCGACACGTCTGTTGCTCGGTGGGCTTCGCGCGCGTCAGCGTGGCACCACGCACAGCTCCCCATCACCCAGTAAGGGGTCTGACGATTCGGTCAACCGTCGCTGATCGCGGCGAGCCAGCGGAGGGCATCGTCCACTGACGACACGATGATGCCGCCGGGCTGGGACGGCCGTTCGATCATCACGACAGGCACACCGAGGCGGCGTGCCGCCACGAGCTTGGCGGCGGTGGCGTCGCCGCCCGAGTTCTTCGTGACGACTGCATCAACTGCGTGCGACCTCATCAACGACACTTCGGCGTCGACGCCGAACGGGCCGCGTTCAAGCACCACGATCGCCGACGCTGGAAGGATCTCGGGCGCCTCGATCGCACGGACCAGGAGATCGAGCTCGGGGCTCGTGGCGAACGGGCCGATGCTCTGGCGGCCAGTCGTGAGGAACACCCGCCGTGCACCGAGCGCCAGGACGGCATCGAAGGCGGCCGTGAGGTCTCGAGCCGGGACCCATCGGTCTTCGTCCGTCACCTCCCACGCCGGGCGGAGCACTCGGCACCGCGGCACGCCGACCCGGTCGGCGGCTCGAGCGGCGTGGAACGGCATCTGCGTGGCGAACGGGTGCGTCGCGTCGATGAGCACGTCCACACCCTCGTCGCGCAGGTAGCGCTCGAGGCCAGGAGTGCCGCCGAAGCCGCCGGTCCTCAAGCGGCCCGGCCGTGGCCGGGGGGTTCGTGTGACGCCGGCGAGGGAACTGATCACGTCGAAGCCGGCGGGCACGAGCCACTCGGCGAGTGCCGTCGCTTCGGTCGTGCCGGCGAGCAGCAGCACGCGAGACATCGCGGGGATGCTACGAGCCATTGACACCGGTGATACGGCCCGCATTGGTCACAGGGAACATCGGTGCGAATCCGGGGCGGCCAGTTCCAGTGGTCAGTGCACGGTAAGGGCAGTGTAGAGATGGTGGGGGCTGTGGTTGTTGAGGCCGCGGCGGCGTTGCCGGTTGATGATGCTGGCGGCGTGGTCGGCGTCTGCTGGGCGACGGCGGCGAGGTCGGTTCCTCGCGGGAACCAGAACCTGTACTGGCGGTTGAGGTTCTCGATCTGGCCGCGTTGCCACGGCGAGTGCGGTTCGCAGAACCAGCAGTCGTGTCCCGTAGCTGGCGATGAGGCGTTCCCATTCGGCCCACTCAGATCCCTGATCGAACGTCCCGAGCGCAGCAGATGGGCGGGGATCTGTTCGCACGCGACGACCAGCCCAGCGAGGACGTCGGGCGCGGTGTAGCCGCACGGCATCGTGACCGGGATCGAGTAGCGGGTGACCCGTTCGGTGAGGATGATCATGGAGCTGCGGTTCTTCTTGCCGATGATCTGGTCGGCTTCCCAGTGGCCTGGCTCGACACGCTCGTTGACGACAACGGGACGGTCGGCGATGTTCGGCGATGCCGGGCGCTTGTTGAGGTTGCGGGCGGTACGCGACCGGCGGCGCGGGCGCCGCATCCGCAGGCATCAGCGTGGGTCGACGCCCAAGGTGCCGTCGTAGACGGCGGCATAGATCGACTCCACGCACGGCCGCTGCGGGGTCTGTTCGGCGTAGAGGTCCAACACGATCGCGACCGGCGACCGACCGAGGGTGAGTTCGTCGACGATGCGGGTTCGCAGTTTGCTCGGCGGCACCGGCCCGGTAGTTGGCTCGGTCTCCGTTGGCGGTGACCTCACGCATGATCGTGGTTCGGTGACGGCCCGGCATCATGCCGGGAACCGTGCCGACCGTTGGAACTCGCCGGAGGACGCGCTCCGATGGGCGCGCCAGCTGATCGACGAGGATGCTGGGAGTACTTGCGGGCGGCGGCTGTCGAAGGAGACTCGAGGCCCGAGTGTCCTTTCGACCTGCCGGCGGTTCGGGCGCTGGGCGAGATCGAGTTCGCCCCGGTTGACGGTCTTGGTGGGTGACAACGGATCATCCCAGGCCAGAGAGGCCCTCTCGCGGATACGCGGGCCCTCAACCACCCACCGACATGGTGGATCCAAGGCTCAGGCGCGGCTCCGGGCCCGGCGGTGGCGAAGGCCTTCGATCACGATCGGGACCAGGGAGATGGCCACCACGGCCAGGGCGGCCAGCTCCACATGGTCGCGGACGACGGCGATCTGGCCCAGGTAGTAGCCGGCCGTCGTCACCCCGACCGCCCACAGGAACCCGCCGAGTAGGTTGAACAGCACGAACGTCCGGTAGTGCATCCGGCCGACCCCGGCCACGATCGGGGCGAAGGTGCGCACGATGGGGACGAACCGGGCCAGCACGATGGTCTTGGAGCCGTGCCGCTCGAAGAACTCGTTGGCGCGTTCCACGTGCTCCGGCCGGAAGAGTCTGGATCGGGGTCGATCGAACAGGAGGGGGCCGACCCGCCGGCCGATCAGGTAGCCGACCTGGTCACCGGACGTAGCGGCTACGAACATCACGGCCAGTACCACGGGCAGGGGCTGGTCGAGGTGGGGCAGGCCTTCCGGCTTCGAGGCCAGGAAGCCGGCCACGAACAGGAGGCTGTCGCCGGGCAGGAAGAAGCCGAACATCAGGCCCGACTCGGCGAAGATGATGAGGGCGGCCAGCCAGAGGCCGCCCCGCTCGATGATCACCTGCGGGTCGAGCCACACCGGGACGAGACCGATCATCCCTCACCTCGTTTCATGGGCACCGTGGGGTCGGGCACCGTGGGGTCCGGCACTGTGGAATCCGGGAGCGGTTCCCGGACGACCCGCCCGGGGTCGTGGTCGGGACACAGCCCGAGGTAGGTCGGGTGCCGGAGGTGCCCGTCCGGGGGCCAGGCCCCGTAGGCCACCTCCACCACGACGGTCGGCTCCACCCAGACCGGGGGACGGGGGACCTCGGGCCGGTCGGTGAAAGGGCACTGGTCGGTAGGGATGAGCCGTTCACCGAGGAGGGGGCGGTCCCGGTCACCGATGCCGGAGCCGACCGCGCCGACGAAGAGGAGGCCGTCGTCGTGGACGCCGAGCAGGAGCGAACCCAGGTCGCCGGCGAGGCGGCCCTGGCCGGGAAGCCAACCGCCCACCACGAACTCCTGTTGGGCGCGGAGCTTCACCTTGCGCCACTCGTCGGAGCGGACCCCGGGCCGGTACGGGCTGTCGAGTCTCTTGGCCATCACACCCTCCAGACGCCGGCGCCGGGCCATGGCCAGCAGGCGGTCACCGTCACCCTCCACCGCCGGTGGAGCTCGCCAATGGGGGCCCGGGTCAACCAGAGCGTCGAGGAGCCCTCGACGCTGCCGGTAGGTCAGGCCGGTCAGGGAGCGGCCGTCCAGCTCCAGCAGGTCGAAGATGAGATAGACCACGGGATGGGCGGCCACCAGGCCCGGGGCCGGGTTGCCGACGTGGATGCGTTGGCCGAGCCGCTCGAAGGACGGGCGGTCACCGTCGAAGACCACCACCTCGCCGTCGAGGACGGCAGTTGTACCGAGGGCGGCGGCGAACCCGGCGAGCTCCGGAAACTGGCCGGTGACGTCCCGACCGGACCGGGCGGTGAGGGTGACCCCGGTGGGCGGGTCGGTCCTGGCCTGGATGCGCATACCGTCCCACTTCAGTTCGAACGCCCAGCCCCCGCCCCTCGGGAGCTCCCCGGACACCGCCTGCATCGGCGGGATCCAGGGGCGCGCTGTGGGATCGGCGGCACTCATTGCGACACCGTAGCGTCGGGGGCTGGGCCTCCCGTGGAGGCTGGACGGATCGCCCTACCGACCAGTAGGTAGGGCGATCCGTTCGGCTATGCTCGGCACATGGTGATCGACGCCGACGTAGCCCTCCTGGCCGAGTTGGCCCCCGAGGCCGAACGTCTTCTGGAACGCCACCTCAGCGGCACCAAGGAATGGCATCCGCACACCATGGTCCCGTGGTCGCGGGGCCGGGACTTCGACCCGGACTACGAATGGAGTCCCGAGGAGACCAACCTGTCCGAGCCGGTCAGGGCCGCCCTGTTCGTCAACCTCCTCACCGAGGACAACCTGCCGTACTACTTCCGCGATATCGAGCGGATGTTCGGCCGGGACGGCGCCTGGGGTGAGTGGGTCCGGCGGTGGACGGCCGAGGAGGCGCGCCACTCGGCGGTGATCCGCGACTACCTGACGGTGACCCGGGCGGTCGATCCGGGTGAGCTCGAGGACGCCCGTATGGTCCAGATGGCGGGCGGGCGGGTGCCGGAGCCGCCGTCCGCCGCCGACGGCCTCGTATACGTGACCCTCCAGGAGTTGGCCACCCGGATCTCGCACCGCAACACCGGGGAGCATCTCAAGGACACCGACCGGGTCGGCTACGACATCATGCGTCGGGTGGCCATCGACGAGAACCACCACTTCCTCTTCTACCGGGACATGGCCACCGCCATGCTCGAGGTCGATCCGAGCCTCGTGGTGAAGGCCATGGAGCGTCAGATCATCGGGTTCGCCATGCCGGGCGAGGGGATTCCCGACTTCGGGTCCCGGGCCAAGATCATCGCCAACGCCGGCATCTACGACCTGAGCCTCCACTACGAGCAGATCCTCGACCCGGTGGTGGTACGGCACTGGAATCTGGGCGAGATCACCGGGCTGGACGCCGAGGCCGAACAGGCCCGGGATCGGGTGATGGCCTACATCGAGAAGTCGGGTCGGGTGGCGTCCCGGCTGAAGGCCCGCCGCGAGGCCGGGTCTTCGGTGTCGTCCGGTGGGGCGGGCTGATCGGGCTACCCTCCCGGGGGTGCTCCAGTCCTCCCTCGCCATCGGCTTCGACGACGTTCTCGCCGCGGCGAGGGCCATCGAGGCCGACGTGGTGCGTACCCCGTCGGCCCACTCGGCCACCCTGTCCACCATGGTCGACGCCGACGTGTGGATCAAATTCGAGAACCTCCAGTTCACGGGTTCGTTCAAGGACCGGGGCTCGGCCAACCACCTCCACCTGCTGACCCCCCAGCAACGGGCCCGGGGTGTCATCACCCTCTCGGCCGGCAACCACGCCCAGGGGGTGGCCCACCACGCCGCCCGGCTCGGCATCGAGGCCACCGTGGTCATGGCCAACACGGCCCCGTTCTCCAAGGTGGTGGCCACCGAGGCGCTCGGTGCCCGGGTCGTACAGCACGGACGGTCGTTCCACGAGGCGGCGGCCAAACTGGATGAGCTGATGGCCACCCACCAGCTCCACTACGTGCCCCCGTACGACGACCCCGCCATCATGGCCGGCCAGGGCACGGTGGCGGTCGAGATGCTGGCCGACATCCCCAACCTCGACGTGCTCGTCGTCCCCGTCGGCGGCGGCGGCCTCCTGGCCGGGATGGCCACCGCGGCCAAGGCGCTGAAACCGTCCATCGAGGTGATCGGCGTCCAGATCGACCGGTTCGACCCGGTGGCCGCGGCCCGGGACGGTCGCCCCGAACCCGCCGCCGACGTGGACACCCTGGCCGACGGGATCGCGGTGAAGAACCCCGGCCGCCTGACCGTGCCGATCATCGACGCCCTGGCCGACGACGTAGTGGTGGTGAGCGAGGAGGCCACCGAACGGGCCATCGGTCTGCTGCTCGAAATCGAGAAGACGGTGGCCGAAGGGGCCGGGGCGGTGGCCCTGGCCGCGGTGATGGAGGGGGCGCCCCGATTCGCCGGTCGTCGGGTGGGCCTGGTGTTGTCCGGCGGCAACATCGACTCCCGGGTCCTCGCCTCGGTCCTGATGCGGGGCCTGGCCCGGAGCGGGCGGGTGGCCGCCATGCGGATCCTGCTCCAGGACCTCCCCGGTGAGCTCGCCCGGGTCGTCGACGCGATCGCCGGGGCCGGGGCGAACATCATCGAGATCGACCACCGGCGCCTGTTCGATCCCATCTCGGCCCGGAGCACCAACGTCGACGTGGTGGTGGAGATCCGCAACCCGGCTCACGGCGACCTGGTCATGGCGGCCATCCGGGACATCGGCCTCGACGTGCTACGCCTGTCCGATCGGGCCTGAGGACCGGCCCCGTCCGGTCGGAGGTTTGGACGGCACGGCCCGGCCTGGGCGAGGCTCCGGACCATGACCGACCCCGGTACCGGCTCCGAGGCCGCGGACGATCCGGTTCACCCGCTGGACGATCTGCAGGCCATGGCCATCCAGTCCGTTCGCGTGGACGACCAGCTCGAGCACGTCGAGCTGTACACCCCCACCGGTCTGCTGACCCTGCTGTGGCACGGACCCCGGGAGAGCGAAGCGGTGGTGGTCTGCGTGGGCGGGGCCATGGGCGGCCTACTCGGGCCCGACGGGGGCGTCTACCACCAGGTCGGTCGGGACCTGGCCGAGCGGGGGATCGGTGTCATCCGGGTCGGTTACCGGCGTCCCAACGATCTCGACCGTTGCGTCACCGATGCCCTGGCCGCCGTCGAGCTGGCCTTCCGCCACGGTGCCCAGCGGTTCGTCACCGTGGGCCACTCGTTCGGTGGGGCGGTGGCCGTCCGGGCCGCCGCCCACGCTGACCCGGACCGGGCCCCCGGGTTGGTCACCCTGGCCACCCAGACCGCCGGGTGCGAACCGATCAGCGAGATGACGGATCGACGGTTTCTCTTCATCCACGGCACCGCCGACCGGATCCTGCCCCACCAGGCCAGCGAACTGGTGCAGTACCTGGCCGGGGCGGGTGAGCTGGTGTTGCTGGACGGCGCCGACCATCTCCTGGCCCCGGCCGGGACCGAGGTGACCCGACGCCTCCTGGCCTGGTTGCCCGAGACCCTGGGCGTGGGCTCCTGACCAGGCGCGGCCGGTATCGATCCCCGCAGCGAGCGGTCGTGGGGAGTGTCGACGGCCGGCCTCCGACTACGGTCGATGTCCACAACGGTTCGATGTGTTGGTGTCCGGCTCCGGTCGCGGACACGAGCGGAGCCGACCCGACGAGGAGAGGCGATCGCCCATGATGACAGTGCCCCGCACCCGAGCCTTCCGGGGGCCCAACCTGCGGCGGCTTCGCCTGCCGGCCCTGGCTGGGGCGCTGCTGCTGCTCCTGACCGGCTGTTTCGTGGTCACCGGTGAAGTCGACCTCGACGCCGCCGGGGTGAGCTCCGGCGAGCTGACCTACGAGATCGGCAAGGATGTGCTGGCCGCGAGCGGCGTCAACTCGGCGGACGATCTCACCCAGCAGATCGAGGCCGAGCAGACGGACTCGGCGGCCACGTACGCGGTGGAGGAGACCGACACCACCTACCGGATCATCGTGAACTCGGCGGCGTACGCGCCGGACGAGGTGCCCTGGACCGTCACCACCAACGGGTCCATCCAGACGATCACCATGACGGTGGCCGAGGCCTCCACGTCGGGCCGGGTCGACGTCACCATCAACACCGCGGGCTACATCACCGAGGTGGACGGCGAGTACCTCGAACGGGTCGACGACGACACTCTGCGGATCAACGGGCCCCTCACCGAGACCTGGACCATTGAGGCGACCGTGGACACCAGTCGGAGCGCGGGTGGGTTCCCCACCTGGATTCTCGGGGTGGCCGCTCTCCTGCTCCTGGTCGGTCTGGGTGTGGTTGTGGCGGTGCTGCTGAGTCGTAGGAAGTCCGGCGGTGGCGGTGGGCCGCAGGGCGCCGCGGCCAACCCGGGCGCGTGGGGCCAGCCGCAGCCGGGTCAGCCGGCTCCCGGTCAGCCGGGCGCGTGGGGTCAGCCGCAGCCGGGTCAGCCGGGCGCGTGGGGTCAGCCGGGCGCGTGGGGTCAGCCGGCTCCGGGTCAGCCGGCTCCGGGTCAGCCGGGCGCGTGGGGTCAGCCGGCTCCGGGTCAGCCGCAGCCGGACAACTGGGCGCCACCACGCCAGGATCCGCCTCCGGGCCAGGAGTGAGTCGGCGGTCGGTACGGGCCGGTCGGTGGCCACATTGGCGCGGTCCGAACCCACCGGCGATGCTGGCAGCGGTCGGACGATCTGAGGGGGACGACCATGACCGTGGACACGACCGCAACGCCCGAGTTCTGGACCACCGGGGTGGCCTCACCCCGGAGGGTGGCCGGCCACGCCGCCGCGGCCGAGGCAGCGGGTTGGGACGGGCTGGTGGTCGTCGACTCCCAAAATCTCTCGGGTGACTGCTACGTGGCGCTCACCATGGCCGCCCAGGCCACCGAGCGGCTCGGCCTCGGCACCGGGGTGACCAACCCGGTCACCCGCCATCCGGCGGTCACCGCGGCGGCCATCGGCAGCGTGCACGCGGTGTCTGACGGTCGGGCCGTGTTGGGGATCGGCCGGGGTGACTCGGCGCTCGCCCACCTGGGTCGGGCCCCGGCTTCACCGGCCGCGTTCGAGCACTATGTCGCCGTGGTCCAGCGGTACCTGGCCGGCGACGAGGTCCCCTTCGAGGAGCTCGGCTTCTCCGAGAGCGCGGCCCCGCCGGTGGACACCCTCGCCCTGGCCCACGCCCCCGACGCCAGCCAGGTGGCCTGGCTACCCGGCCGACGCCCCAAGGTGCCGGTGGAGGTGGCCGCCACGGGTCCGAAAGTGATCGCCGCCGCGGCCCGTACCGCCGACCGGGTGCTGCTGGCCCTCGGGGCCGACCCGGAACGTGTGGCCTGGGGCATCGAGACCGTTCGCTCCGCCCGGGCCGAGGCCGGCCTCGACCCGGCCGGGGTGGCCATCGGGTCCTACGTGAACGTGGTGGCCCATCCGGACATCTCCGAGGCCCGGGCCCTGGCCCGCGGTGGGCTGTCCACCTTCGCCCGTTTCTCGGTCATGCACGGCAGGGTGGCGTCTCCGGCCGGGGCGGACGAGACCAAGGTGTTGGAGCAGGTCCATCACGACTACGACATGACCGAGCACACCCGGACCGGTTCGGCCCAGGCCGACCTCCTCACCGATCAGTTCGTCGATTCGATGGCCATCGTCGGGACCCCGGAGCACTGTGTCGACCGACTGTCCACCCTCATCGGGCTCGGGGTCGGCAAGCTCCTGTTCGTCGGACCGTCGGCCGGTTCCGATCCTGCGGAGGCGGAGAGGTCGCGCCACCTGGTCGAGCAGGAGGTCCTGCCCGCCCTCCGCTGATCCCGGCCGCGCCGGTGAACCACCCGCTCAGGGGACCGGTTCGAACCTCACCTGGTAGAGCACCGGCCATCTCTTCCCGGTGAGGTAGAAGGTGCCGTCGGGGGCGGCAGCGATCCCGTTGAGGACGTCGTTCCCGTCGGTCACGTCCGGGGGCACCAGAGCGGAGGCATCGATGGTGGCCTCCACCACGCCGGTGGCCGCGTCGATGGCCACGATCGTGTCGGTCTTCCACACGTTGGCGAGGACCTGGTCACCTACACACTCCAGCTCGTTGAGGTCGATGACCGGCGCGCCGTCGTGGGTGACCTCCACCCGTGACCGTTCGGCCATGGTGACGGGGTCCCGTCGGGTCAGGGTGGAGGAACCGTCGCTCACGATCAGCTCGGGGTCGCCGTTGGCGCCGCGGGTAGCGCACACGCCCCACCCCTCGCCCGGGTAGGCGTCCGCCTGGTAAGCGGGGGCTCCCGACGGATCCGGGTCCAGGGCGGTGAGGGGGGTGACCACCAGGGTCTGATCCTGCCAGGTCAGCTGGAGCACCTCGTCGTCCACCACGGTGAGGCCCTCAGCGAACAACCGGTCGTCGAGGTCGATCCGGCCGACCGGTTGACCGGTGGCGATCTCGACCCGGCGGAGGGACGACTCCCCCCGCAGGCCCGTGCTCTCCAGCAGGGCGCCGTCGTGCCACTCGAGGCCCTGGGTGAACGCCCCGGCGTCGTGGGGGAGTTCGGCCACCACCCGCGGTTCGTAGGCGCCCGTCAGGCCGGGACGGCCGGTGCCGGTCTCGGCGTCGGAGGGAGCAGGGGCGTCGGAGGGAGCTGGGGCGGGCGCGGTGACGGTGGTGTCGGTGGCCGCCGGGTTGGCGCCCGAGCCGCAGCCGACCAGGGCCAACCCGATCACCACCCCCACGGCGGTCACGCCGCGATGGACGGCGGTCACGCCGCGATGGACGGCGGCCAGCGGTTCGGTGGGGCGGGCGGGGGCTGGCAGTGGGGGCACGGCCGTGCGGTCCGGCCTGGGCATGGGCGGTACCGTAGCGGGGCCGGGAGGGTCGTGGTCGCCTCGGCTGGCCCGTCACCGTTCGGGAGGCAGTAGCGTGGCCGGTCCAAGCGATGGGGATCCCAGAGCTGCACCGTCCGTGCGGCGGTCGGGGCCCGAACGGGGGATCAATGTCGTCTGACCAGGCTGTCATGGCCGCTGCCACCGACCTGCTCTCTGACCTCGTGGATCTGCGGCGCCGGATCCACCGGCGGCCCGAGGTCGGCCTCCGCCTCCCGGAGACCCAGCGGACGGTGGTCGAGGCCCTGGAGGCGGCCGGGCTGCCGGTGGAGATCTCCACCGGCACCGGTGAGGTGACATGGGTGACCGCCACCCTCGAGGGAACTGCGGCCCGGGGCGGGGGCGACGAGCCGGTGATCCTCCTGCGGGGGGACATGGACGCCCTGCCCATGCCGGAGGACACCGGCCTCGACTACGCCTCGACGGTGGACGGGGCCATGCACGCCTGTGGCCACGACGCCCACGTGGCCATGCTGGTGGGGGCGGTGCGGGTCCTGGCCGACCGCCGGGACGAGCTGGGCGGCACGGTCAAGTTCCTCTTCCAACCCGGCGAGGAGGGCCACCACGGCGCCCGCCACTGCATCGAGGAGGGGGTGCTCGACGCTCCCGCCGTCACTGCGGCCTTCGCCTTGCACATCACCCCCAACCTCCCGTCCGGGGTGGTGGCCGGGCGTCCCGGGCCTCTGCTGGCCTCGGCCGACGAGTTCGACATCACCGTGACCGGTCGGGGCGGCCACGCCTCCTCACCCCACCTGGCCGTCGATCCGATCCCGGCCGCGGCCGAGATCATCCTCGCCCTCCAGTCGTTCGTCACCCGCGAGATCGACGCGTTCGACCCGGCAGTGCTCACCGTGGCCACGATGAGGGCCGGCACCACCACCAACGTGATCGCCGAGACGGCCCGGCTCGAGGGCACGATCCGGGCGGTGTCGGACCGGAGCCGGGAGGCCGTCCAGGCCGGCCTGGTGCGGGTGGCGAACCATGTGGCCGAGGCCCACGGGTGCGGAGCCGACGTTGATCTGGCCATCGGCTACCCGGTGACCGTCAACGACGCCTCGGCGGCGGCCCGAGCGGCCGCCGTGGTCCGCTCCCTGCTGGGTGAACGGGCCTACCTGGAGCTCCGCCAGCCGATGATGGGGGCCGAGGACTGGAGCTACGTGCTGGAACGAGTTCCGGGTTCGATGGCCTTCCTCGGGGTGTGCCCCCCGGGGGCGACTCCGGCCACGGCGGCGTCGGTCCACTCCAACCGGATGGTCCTCGACGAGGAGGCCATGGCTGTGGGCACCGCCGTGCACGCCGCCATCGCCTTGGACCTGCTGCGCCCGGCGGCCTGATCAGCCCAGCAGGCGGGTCTTGGCCGCCTTGGAGCGTTCCAGCAGGTGGGCGGGGATCTGGCTGGCGATGCCGTCTCCGCCGCCCGCGTCACCACCGGCCGCCTCCACCGCCGGGGTGTCCGCCTCCTGCTCGGCCCGTTCGGCCGCGGTGGCCCGGTCCGCCTCACGCTGGCGCCACTCGTCGAGCTGGCCGGGGCGGACGAGATCGTCCTGCGAGATCTGGCCGCGGAGCCGGCCGTCGTTGAATCGCACCCAGTACCGGCGCCAGGCGCCGATGCCGTTGGCCACCCGGACCTTGCCCCTGGCGCCTTCTTCGAGATCCTCCATCGGGACGGTGGTCATCACCTTTTCCCCGGGGCGGAACGGGGTGTCGAGATCGATCGTGCTCCTGGCCATCGGCGCAACGATATCCGCAGCGGCACCGTCGGTGCCGCCCCGGCCGGGCGAACCTCGGAGGCCGGGGGAAAGGCCCACCGGTCTGCGGCCCGGGGGTCGCGGTTGGGTACGGTCGCGGGCGCCATGAATGCTCCGAGCGTGATGCCGACCCGCGAGGTCCCCACCTGGTTGCGGGCCGTGATCGTCGCGGTGCTGATCTACCTGTTCCTGGTCGGTGTCTCGTCCCTCGAGGCCGGCATCAAGGTGATGGGCAGCGATACCCAGGAACGTCTGTTCGGCGCGGTGAGCAATCCGCTGGCGGGGCTGTTCATCGGCTTGTTGGGGACGACACTGGTCCAGTCGTCGTCGGCCAGTAGCGCGCTGATCGTCGGCCTGGTGGCGTCCGGGGCGCTCACCGTCGACGACGCCGTCCCGATGATCATGGGCGCCAATCTGGGCACCACGGTGACCAACACCCTGGTCTCGTTGGGTCACGTCCGGCAGTCCAACGAGTTCCAGCGGGCTTTCGCCACCGCCACCGTCCACGATTTCTTCAACCTGTTCGCGGTGGCGATCCTGCTGCCGTTGGAGCTGGCAACCGGCTGGTTGTCGGACGCCGCCACCTGGTTGAGCGACAACCTGGTCGGTTCCGGGGGGTCGACGTGGGAGAGCCCGGTCAAGCGGTGGGTCAAGGGGCCGGTGGGCTGGATCGAGGACGTGATCGGGCTGATCAGCGACAACGGCAACCTGGTGGGGGCACTGATGGTGGCCGTCGGGTTCGCCATCGTGATCGGGTCGCTGATCCTCATCACCAAGAACATGAAACAGCTGATCGCGGAGCAGGTGGAACGGTCGATGAACACCATCCTCAGCCGGGGTGGAGGTCTCATCGGGATGCTCGTGGGGATGCTGATCACGGTGGCCGTGCAGTCCTCCAGCATCACCACCTCGATCCTGATCCCGATGTCGGCCGCTGGGGTGATCACCCTGCGCAACGCGTATCCGGTCACCCTGGGCGCCAATGTGGGTACCACCATCACGGCCCTACTCGCCGCGCTGGCGGCCAGTCAGACCTCGGCGCTCACGATCGCGTTGGTGCACACCTTGTTCAACGTCTCCGGCATCCTGCTGTTGTACGGCATACCGTTCCTGCGGCCGTTGCCGGTGCGGGCGGCCGAGCTCCTGGCGGAGGTGGCCGTCCGGCGGCGAATGCTCGCGGTGGGGTACGTCCTGGTGACCTTCATCGTCATCCCGCTCGTCGGGGTGGCCATACTGCGTTAGGGGGATCCATGTCCTGGTTCCGAAAGTCCGAGACCGGTCTCGACCGCATCGCCCAACAGACCGTCGGGATGCTCGGCGATGCCCGCCATTCGTTCGACCTCGCCTCCACCGCGGTGCTGTCGGGGGCCGACCCGGCCACCATCGGCCAGGACATCGCCGCCACCGACGCCCGGATCAACGAGACGGAGCTCCAGATCCGTTCCGAGCTGGTGGTGCACGTCGCCGTGCGGGGCAACGCCGACATCGGTGCCGTGCTCGGCTACATGCTGCTGATCAAGAAGGTGGAACGCATCGGCGACCAGGCCAAGAACATCTTCGACCTGGCCTCCGAGGGCGTGTCCCTGGCCGGGGCCGAAGATCTCGACGAGTTCCTGGCCCGCCGGGACGAGATCTCCCGGTTGTACGTGGCGGCCGCCGAGCTGCTGACCGTCGAGGACGAGGAACGGGCCCGCGCCCTGCTGGCCCGTACCTCGGTGATCAACGACGAGTGCGCCGTACTGATCGCCGACCTGATGCGTTCCGAGCGGCCCGGTTCGTGGGCCGTGCCTCGCGCCATGCTCTACCGCTACTGGAAGCGGATCGTGGCCAACCTGGCCGGTATCACCACCGCCGCCATCGAGCCGTTCCAAACCATGGACTACCTCGAGCACGGCGCCGTCGACATCGACGACTGAACCCGGATCCCTCAGGTGGGAGGAGCCGCCGGGTGTATGAGGTGTGCACCTGACGCAACCTTTCGCGAACCCTGCGGACCGGGAGATCATCGCTCGCGCGTGGGTGGCGAGCGAGCCGTATTGCACTGGTTCGCTGGCCTCTGAGCCGTGCCCGTTGTCTCCGGTCCGGCTACCTCAGCGCCGCCTGAGTGATGAGGAGGTGCTGGACATCGTCGAAGAGTACGAGGCTGGTGCTTCGCAGCTGGAACTGGCCACGGAGTACCGAGTACATCGGACCACCATCATGCGAGCGTTGGAGCGTGAGGGTGTGCGGGTTCGGCGGAAGGTCCGGAAGCTGACCGATGACCAGGTCAAGGAGGCTGCCCAGCTCTACCTGTCTGGCCCGAGTTTGGCGGGGTAGGCGGCTTTCGGGGGTGGGTGTGGGTGGTTGACCTGGGGAAACGTGTTTTGGGGTGGGGTTT
>JBKECK010000017.1:0-2259 GCA_047974625.1 Acidimicrobiales bacterium | reverse complement strand
TCCCGACGAAGGCGAGATCGACTCGTTCGGCGGGGGCACCCCGTGCCTGGTGACGGCGGAGGCGTTCGACGCGTTCACCGAGGCGACGGGGGCGGACTGGCTCAGCGCCAACGAGGGCGACCGGTTCGGGGTCCCCGCCGACCGGCCTATCGGGGGCATCTCCTCCGGGGAACGGCAGCGACTGGCGCTGTCGACCGCCGCGATCAGCTCAGCTGGCGTCGTCCTCCTCGACTCACCATCCGCCCACCTCGATAGCGCCGCCTACGACCTGGTGGAGGAGGTCGTAGTCGAGATCACCGACAGTCACCGGGCCGTCGTCATCGCCACCAACGATCCCGAGGTGCTGGTGCGGTTCGACCAAGCCACCGTCTACCGCCTGGCCGATGGAGAACTGACGTTGGTCCGGGCCGGCTACTGAGTCTCCGGTCGGGCGCCGAGCGGTCGGCTCGAGGGCGGCGCACGCCGGGGCCCGCGGTGGGGACGGGGCGTAGGATCCAGTGGTGGATGGCGACGTCGGAGCGGTCGGGGTCGTGGCCTCCCTGGCCCTGGTGGTGGTGGCGGGGCTGGTGTCGTGGCGGTTCCGACTGGGCCTGGTCCCGTCCTTGGTCCGGGCGTCGGCTCGGGCGCTCGTCCAGCTCCTGGTGGTCGGGTCGGCCCTGTTCCTGGTCATCGAGCCCGGCCGCCCGCTGGTGTTGAGCTGGCTGTGGGTGGCGGGGATGACGGTCTACGCGGCGTGGACGGTGCGGCAGCGGGTGCCCGAGGCCCCGTCCATCCTGTCGGCGGCCGCCGTGGCTTTCGCCGTCACCCTGGCTGTGGCCCTTCTCGTGCTGTTCGGCCTGCGGATCTTCCCCATCGAGGGCCGGACGATCGTCCCCCTGGCCGGCATGGCCATCGGCAACTCGATGACGGCCGCCGTCCAGGCGGCCAGCATGCTCACTGACCAGTTCCGCCGGCGGGTGGGGGAGATCGAAGCCGCTCTGGCCCTCGGTCTGTCGCCGGAGCAGTCGGTGCTCCCCCTGGTCCGGTCGGTGATGCGGGACGCCCTGTCACCCCAGATCGACCGGACCGCCACCGTTGGCCTGGTGTTCCTCCCCGGTGCCATGGTGGGCCTCATCCTGGCCGGGGTCGACCCGTTCGCCGCGGTGATGGTCCAGGTGGTGGTGATGTATCTGGTGCTGGGCGCCGTGGCCACCGCGACCAGCACCATCGTGGTTGTGCTCAGCCGTCGTCTCTTCACTCCCGATTGGCGTCCCCGTCGGCTCGACGGCGACGGAGCGGGCGGATAACGACGGGCGGATAAGGACGGGCCGTCCGACGGTGGTATCCGAGGAGCCGGCGGGAACCGGGGGACATGCCACCCGGTTCCGTCACGAGCCCCGTCTCTGCACATTGAGCCGTAGTTTCACCGAGTACAGGTTCAGCGACGTCTGCCCGCACAGCGACGCGATGGCCACGCTGGCGTCGTTCAACTCGCCGACCGAGGTTCGGTAACCATCGCCGATCTCGACCAACAGTTCGCCTTCGGCGGCGACCGCGGGATCGCCTTCGTAGCGCTCGGCCACGCGGCCGAGGCTCCGGGCCTTCGAGAAGACCGGATCGGCGAACGCGCCGACCTCGATGGTGGACAGGGCAGTTTTTGGGGCCTCGCGCTCCTTTCGTGGGTCGGTCGCGTGTGGCTGTTTGTGCCGCTGCAGCCGAGGGCTGGAGTCGCTTTGAGGCCAACCCCGCAGCGAAGCGGAGGGGGCGGCAGGACAAGGAGCGAAGCGAGGCGTCAGCCCTGGTCAGAGCGGCGGAGTGACCCATCAGCAGCGCCACTGGCCGCGCGAGCGGTCGTGTCAGGCCCGCAACGCTGTCGGTGTCGTTGGGGTCGGCTCGGCCTCGCTGAGCGTGCCGTCGAGGAGCGCGCCTCGCTCGCTCGGTCGGCCGCAGCAGCGCTCAGCGGGCAGAAACCCCAGGTACCACGCGGCCTCAGCAGTTCAGCGGCGTCTCGGCTCACCCACGAGAGGCGCGCGGGCGCCCCAGAACAGTTGTCCGGCCTCGGGGCCGTCCATCCAGCGCCATTCACCCTCGACCGCGGAGTCGGCAGCACCGATCCAGGTGTTGCCCGCCAACTCGTCGAGGGCGACGTCGTTCTCCTCGGCCGAGGTCAGGTTGGCCAGGTGGCCGCTGTAGGGGCCGAAGGTGCGGGCCAGGGCGGCGGTCCGGGCGTTCGTCCAGGAGATTGCCGCCGGGGTCGTGGGCACGTACTCGTAGAGGTTG
>JBKECK010000016.1:0-131675 GCA_047974625.1 Acidimicrobiales bacterium | reverse complement strand
GTTGAAGACGATCGCCACGCGTGAGCCGCCCTGCTCGGGGGTCTTCATCTTGGAGATCATGTGTTGGAGGAACAGGAAGCTGCCGTCGTTGATCCTGGGCGTCCCGGCACCGAAGCGGCCGGCGAACCCGAGCCGCTGGTGTTCGTCCTCGACGACGTCGCGGACCTTCTTCCACTCCACCCCGAAGGGTGGGTTGGCGAGCAGGTAGTCGAAGCGGCGGCCGGGGTGGCCGTCGTCGGAGAACGAGTTGCCCGACGCGATGTTCGAGGCGTCCTGGCCCTTGAGCATCATGTCGGAGCGGCAGATGGCGTAGGTCTCGTCGTTGAGCTCCTGGCCGAACACCTCCAGGCGGGCGTTCGGGTTCAGCTCACGGAGCCGGTCCTCGGCCACCGACAACATGCCGCCCGTACCGCAGGCGGGGTCGAACAGGGTCTTGACGATGCCGGGCTTGCGCAGCAGGTCGTCGTCTTCGGCGAACAGCAGCTCGACCATGAGCCGGATCACCTCGCGAGGGGTGAAGTGCTCGCCGGCCGTCTCGTTCGACAGCTCGGAGAACCGCCGGACGAGTTCCTCGTAGAGGTAGCCCATCTCGAGGTTCGAGACTTGGTCGGGGTGCAGGTCGATCTCGGCGAACTTCGACACGACGAGGTAGAGGAGCTTGGCCTTGTCGAGGCGGGTGATCTGGGTGGGGAAGTCGAACTTGTCGAGGATCTCCTGGGCCTCGGGCGAGAAGCCGTGGATGTAGGCCCGCAGGTTGTCGGCCAGGTTGTCGGGATCGTTCAACAGCTTCGGTAGATCGAAGCGCGACGTGTTCCAGAGCCCGTCGATGTCGGTGAGGGCATCGAGCACCGGACCGAAGTTCTCGACCCGGCCCTTCACCGACTCGTGCTTGGCCAGCATCTCGGCCTTCACCGGATCGAGCACGCAGTCGAGCCGCCGCAGGACCGTGAACGGCAGGATCACCCTTCCGTACTCGGACTGCTTGTAGTCGCCCCGCAGCAGATCGGCCACCGACCAGATGAAGGCAGCGTGGTTGTTGATCTGGCTGCCACTCGTGCTGTCAGCGCCTACCGACACGTCGACCCCCTGGTCCGATTTCGATTCCTGCCTCCGCCGATGTGGGGCGCCATCGGCAACTGTAGGGCGGCACCCCATGGCGGTCTCTGATGGCGCGGGATTCCGCCATCAGCGTTGCTCGTTCACGTAGCCGCGGAGTTCGGGTTCGATGGCCTCGGCGAGGCGGAGGATGGCGTCTCGCACCTCGGGGCGGTCGGTGTCGATGAGCGACTCCCAGGGGACGTCGTCGCGGTCGACGAGGTCGAGTAGCGTGAGGCCGGAGAACTTGTGGCCGTACTCGGCGTTGATCAGCTCCCACACCTTGCGGCCGAGCAGCACCTCCGAGGTTCGGCGGTAGGCCCGCCTCGGAACGTCGGCGTTGAGCGCGAATCGGTTGGCCGCCGAGTTGTAGCGCTCGACGAGCCGGCCCATCTCGGCGAACAGCTCGTCCAGCGGATCCAGTTCCTCGGTCACCATGTCGATCAGGCCGTCGAGGCGGACCCGCTGGTAGTGCTCCAGGGTCACGCCCGGTTCGAACCCGAGCGCCTCAGCGGCGACGTCGTGAGCCGCGCGTGGGTTGGCCTCGGTGAAGGTGGCGAGCCGTTCGAGGATCTGGTCGGCCTGATCGTCGGTGCCGATGGCAACGCGCCACAGCTGGGCGAGCGGGCCGTCGAGCCCTTCGAGCCTCAGGCCCTCATCGGGCGGCGGGATCAGGAACCACAGGAACGGGACGTCGAAGGTCAAGGCGAAGGCGACGACCTCCTGCACCGTGAACACGCGGCGGCGGTCTGACTCCACCGAACGCTCGATGGCCGAGATGCTCGTCTTCTTGAGCCGCTGACCCAAGTGTTTCTCGAGACGCATCGCCGTCTCGTCCTGGGTCCAGCCCTTCGACCCGCGGGCGAGGCGGAAGTTGAAGGCCACGACCTGATTGGCGTCGAGCGTGTTCGGGTCGTCGGCGGCGTCACTGCGAATCCGGGGCATCGCGGCATGGTACATGATTATGCGTACTCGTGTTGACAAGGTACGTATTCTGCGCGATCGTCCAAAACCCGGAACAACACCGGTGGAGTTTGCAAGGATACGTACTCATGGAATCCGGATCGGACGCGACCTTCCTCACCGTCGAGCAGGCAGCGCAACGGCTCGGCGTATCGCGCAACACGGCCTACCTGGCCACCAAGCAGTACCGCCTGACCGGCGGCCGTGAAGGCCTCCCGGTCATCAAGATCGGCGGCTGCCTCCGTGTGCCGGTCGCCGTCATCGAGCGCATGACCCAACTCGAGCTGCCGTTCGAGAACACGCCATGACCGGCGTGCTCGCCAGCTCATCTGGCATCTCCCACTCCATCTCTCTGGGACCGCGAGATGGAGGTTCACACCAATACACCAGGGGTGTACGCCGGCTCCGCCGCCGCGCCGCTGCCACCCGCCCGCCGGCAGCGGGGGAGTGGCCATGATCACCATCGGCAAGGTCCGCAACGCCGACTACTACCTCAACGAACTCCACCACGACGACGCCTACGACTACTACGGCAGCCTCGAACGTTCCGGCCGCTGGCACGGCACCTTCGCCGCCCAGCTCGACCTCACCGGCCAGGTCGACCCCGACGACTTCCGAGCCATCCTCGAAGGCGTCCGACCCGACACCGGCACCTCGTTCACCGCGTTCCCGATCAAGGTCACCGCCCTCGACGTCACCCTCAGCGTCCCCAAGTCGATGTCGGTGCTCTGGGCCGTCGGCGACCACGACACTCGCCGCAACGTCGAAGCCGCCATCGACGCCGCCGAGACAGCGGTCGTCCGCCTCCTCGAAGCCGAAGCGACCATCGTGCGCCGAGGCCACGGCGGGCTCGACTACCACGACGGCAACGGCCTCATCGTCGCCAGCTTCGACCACCGCACCAGCCGCCTCGGCGACCCTAACCTCCACCGCCACCTCGTCGTCGCCAACGCCAGCCCCGGACCCGACGGCCGCATCACCGGCATCGACACCCGCCAGCTCTACGGCATCCGCTACACCGCCGAAGCCGTCTTCCAATCCGTCCTCCGGCACGAGCTCGCCCAGTCCCAGGGACTGCTCTACGGCGACATCGACCGCCACGGCGTCGGCGAGATCGCCGGCATCCCCCTCGCCGCGCGCCGCGAGTTCAGCCAACGCCGACGCGACATCGAAGCCGAGATGGCCGAGCGTGGCGTCACCACCGGACGAGGGGCACGCGTCGCCGCACTCGCCACCCGACCCACCAAGGAAGACGACCTCCCCGACGACGTCCTCCGCCGCCAGTGGCGCGACCGGGCGACCGCTGCTCTCGGCTTCGACGGAACGGGCATCCCAACCGTCGAACGCACACCCAGGCTCACCGCCACCGACGACACCCTGGCCTTCGCCCTCACCGAACACGACGCCACCTACAGCCGCCGCGACGTCATCCGCCACGCCGCCCGCTCCGCCCCCGACGGCGCCAGCCTCGACGAGATCCTGCGCCGCAGCGACCACTACCTCGCCGGCCCCCACGCCATCGAACGCCTCCCCGGCGTCTACACCACCCCCGAGATCCTGGCCCTCGACACCCGAGCCGCAGCCACCGCCGTCGCCGGGCTCGACCAACACATCGCCGTCGCCTCCCGCCGAGCCGTCGCCGACGCACTCGCCGCCCGACCACACCTCGCGGACGAGCAACGCCACGTCGTCGAACACGCCTCCCGGTCCGGTGACGCCATCACTGTCGTGGTCGGCAAGGCGGGTGCCGGAAAGACGACCGCGCTCGACGCCTTCCGAGACGCGTGCGAACGCGACGGTCACCGCGTCATCGGCGCTGCGCTGTCCGCCCGAGCCGCCGCCGAACTCCACGCCGGCGCTGGCATCGGTTCCCAGACCCTGCACCGCACCCTGCACCAGCTCACCACCGGCAGCCTGCAGCTCGACCGCCGCACCGTCCTGGTCATCGTCGAAGCCGGCATGGTCGGCACCCGCCAACTCGCCCGCCTCATCGACGAAGCCCAACGGGCTGACGCCAAGCTCGTCCTCGTCGGTGATCCCCGCCAACTCCCCGAAGTCGACGCCGGCGGAACCTTCTCCGCCATCGCCCGGCGTATCCAGCCCCTCCACCTCACCGAGAACCGCCGCCAGCTCGACCGCAATGAACGGGCAGCGCTCGACGCGCTCCGGGCCAACGACATCGACCACGCCCTGGCGAACCTGCACCGCTCGGGACGCCTGACCGTCGGCGACAACGCCGACACCGTCCGAGAAGCCCTCGTGACCGACTGGCACACCGCCACCGCGCAGGGGCGTCACGCTGTCATGATCGCCGCTCACCGCAGCGACGTCGGCGACCTGAACGACCGGGCGCGCCACCAACTCATCGGCCACGGTCAACTCGGCCCCGCCGTCTGGCGCAACGACAGCACCGAGTTCTCCCTCGGCGACCGGGTCATCGCCCACCGCAACCGCTACGACCTCGGCATTCTCAACGGCAACCGAGGCAGCGTCACCGGCACCACCACTGCCGCCCTCACGGTCCGCCTCGACAACGGCACCAGCGTCGCCGTCCCCAACCGCTACATCGACGACGGTCACCTCAGCCACGGCTACGCCGTCACCGTCCATAAGGCCCAGGGCATGACGTGTGACGCGGCCTACCTCCTCGGCGACGACGGCCTGTTCAACGAGCTCGGCTACACGGGCCTGTCCCGCGGCCGCCACGAGAACCACCTCTACGCCGTCGCCAGCCGAGACGAACTCGGCCGGGCATCGCTCGACCCGCTTGCGGACGTTCGCCGCTCCCTCGGCATCTCCCGCGCCAAGACCGCCGCCATCGACATCGGAGGACCATCCCTATGACTGCACAACACCAACCCGACAACGACAACCTCGCCACGATTGCGCTCATCGCCATCGGCGGACCGCTCGTTGCCCTCGGCGGCCTCGTCTACGTCGTCTCGTGGCTCTCCAGCGGCCAGGGCCCCGGCATCCCGTTCGACGACGTCATGAGCGGCGTGATCCATCTCCCGACCACCATGGGCGACCCCGCCGCCGCCTTCCCCGAACCGGCCCGCAGCCGACTGCCTGGCCCGCACCTCTACTGGGCCATCCACGTCGCCGCCCTGGTGCTGATCCTCGCCGCCGCAGTGAAGGTCGTCTTGTGGTCGGCTGGGCGAGGCGACGGGCTCGACAAGCGCCGCCGTCTCGACGTCGACGCCCAACCCCGCTTCGCCACCCCACGACAGATGCGCAGCGAACGCATCCCTGCGCCGGCCCCTGGCCGGTTCCCCTACGCCCGTATGGGCCGCCACGTCATCGCCACCCACCGCCACGAGATCGGCCGCAAGGCCCGCACCGTCCCGGGCGCGCTCGCCCTCGTCGGCCCCAGCCGCTCCGGCAAGTCCCACAGCGCCATCATCGGTACCCAGCTCTGGCAGGGCCCCGCCATCATCAGCTCAGTCAAGACCGGCCTCATTGCCCCCACCCTCGACGCGCGCCATGCCCAGGGCGAGGTCCGGGTCTACGACCCCAGCCGGATGACCCCGATGTCGTCGGCGAGTTGGTCGCCGCTGCGCGACTCCGCCAGCCTCGAGGGCGCCCAACGCTCGGCGAAGCGGCTGCTGTCGGCGGTGCAGCTCGACCGCACCGGGCACGGCACCTTCTGGTCGCGCCACGGCGAGACCCTCCTCGGCGGACTCATGTGGCTCGCCGCCAACACCCGCGGCCTCACCATGACCGACGTCGCTCGCTGGGTGCTCGCGATGGACCAACCCTCCGCCGAAGATCCCGGCAAGGCCGCGTCGTTCCTGCGGGCCCTCGCGACCGACGAAGGCATCCACCCCGATCTCGTCGCCGACGTCCAAGCCACCCTCGCTGGCATCTGGCGAGCCGAAGGCCGAGTCAGCTCGAGCTTCTACACGAGCGCCCGCCACGCCGTCATGCCTTGGACCCGCAACGAGATCCGCCGACTCTCCGAGACCACCACCATCGACCTCGACTGGCTCACCTCGGGCAACAACACCCTCTACCTCGCTGCCCCGCTCATGGACCAGGACCTCCTGGCCCCGGCCTTCGGCGGCCTCATCGCCGATCTCGTCGACCAGGTCATCTTGCGCCACGAACACACCGGCCGGGCGCTCGACACAGAGCTGCTCCTGTTGCTCGACGAGACGGCCAACGTGCCGCTCGCCCAACTCCCGCACTGGGCCTCGACCGTCGCCGGCTACGGCATCCAGCTCGTCACCGTCTGGCAATCGAAGGCTCAGATCGACGCGGCCTACGGACCTTCGGCCGACACCGTCATCGCCAACCACCTCACCGAGGTCTACTTTCCCGGCATCCGAGACCTCGCCACCATCCGCTACGTCTCCGAGCTCCTCGGCACTGAACATCAGCCCGGCTACGTGAACGGCCCGGCGATCACCGAGATCCACCAATTCGGACGAGACACCGCCACCGGCGTGCCCCTCGTGCCCTCCAACGTGCTGCGCCAGCTCGGCCAGGACGACCGGCTCGTCATCACCAACAACAAGCCCCCCGCACACGCGCACGCCCTCGACCGGATCCCGAGGAGATGGCGTCACCACACCGAACCAGCCGAGTCCTGACCCGGATCGTGTCCCGACGGACCACCGGCCGCAAGCTCGTTCGTCCTCGGCCTGCGGCCTCCGGGCGCTCCAACTTGCCCCCGCCGCCCCGTCGGAAGAACTGGGCCACCAGGAACTCGACTCCGGGCCTCCGGCCGAACGTGACGGTCTCCCCGCCCTCGACGCACCCCTGCGAACACCAAGGAACGAACCCATGCCACGCCGACAGCCCGGAGTCACCAAGTACACCACGAGCGACGGACGCACCTTCTGGCAATACGTCGTCGACCTCGGCGACGACCCCGACACCGGCAAGCGCCGCCAACGCCGCAAGCGCGGCTTCGCCACCCAGGCCGACGCGTCCGCCGCGCTCGACGAGGCCCGCCGGGCGATCGAGGCCGGCGGTTTCCTGTTCGACGTCGAGCACATGACCTTCATCGAGTACTTGGAGCACTGGCTCGAGGGCTTGCCCCAGACCGACATGAAGCCCCGCACGATCAGCGACTATCGCAATGAGACGCGCCGCTACATCAAGCCCCACCTCGGCGACGTCAAGCTCACGAAGCTCACGCCGCTGCACCTCGAACGCCTCTACCGGACCCTCATGGCCGAAGGCGGCAGGGGAGGGCGACCGCTGTCGCCGAAGACCGTGTTGCGGGTGCATCGGGTCATCCGCAAGGCCATCGGCGACGCCGAACGCAAGGGCATCCTGCACCGCAACGTCGCCCGCCTCGCCGACAAGCCCAGCACCGCCCAGCTCGACACCGAGCGCCCCGCCTGGACACCAGACGAACTGCGCACGTTCCTCGCCGCCGCCGAGGGCGACGAGCTGTTCGCCCTCTACCGCCTGGCCGCCCTCACCGGCATGCGCCGAAGCGAACTCTGCGGGCTTCGATGGGAAGACGTCAGCCTCGCTGACCAGACCGTCCGTGTCCGCCAGACCCTCGGCGTCACGAACGGAGTCCCCGGGGTCAGCACCCCGAAGTCACGCCGATCCCGCCGGGTGATCGACATCGACGACCGCACCAGCGACATCATGCGAGCCCACTACGACCAGCAACGCGAAGCCGCCGAGTTCGTCGGCCACGGGTGGACCGAGACCGGCTACGTGTTCACCACCGTCATCGGCACCCCGCAGCACCCCGACAACGTGTCGAAGCGCTTCGTAGCGCTCGTCCGCACCCTCGAGGTCCGCTACCTCACCCTCCACGGCCTGCGCCACACCCACGCAACGCATCTGCTCGCCATGGGCAAGAACCCGAGGATGGTCAGCGAACGCCTCGGCCACGCCGACGTCGCCTTCACCCTCCAGGTCTACGGCCACGTCCTCCCCGGCCACCAGCGGGAGGCGGCCGAGGCAGCGGCGGGCCTGGTGGACGAATGATCCGCTGACCGGATCAGGGCTCTTCGAGCTTCGTTTCCAGTGCGGACACAAGGGCATCGAACGACGTCGCCCACTCCGCTCGAAGTGCGTCGGCTGGTGATGCGGCGACAAGCCCGGCAACGAAGTCCTTGACGGATGCCTTGACATCGTCATCCCAAAGCTGTCCGGCTCTTTGGAACTCGGCCTGTACTCGTTTGCTCCACTTGTCTTTTCGCTGGCGGAAGATCTTCGAGTCGAGGTCGACTCCGAATTTCCTCTTGATTGGAGCCACGTAGAGGTCGGTAGCGATCCAATCCTCGAATTCGGAATGCTTCATTCCTGTAGATGTCGTGAACGTCTGGTCAACCGGCTCAAGAAGCCCCTCGTCGTGCGCCGTCTTGGCCGAGCTGATCCCGGCATCGTCGTGGTCGAGCAAGACGTGAGCCCTGCAAAGCTGATCCGCCATTAGCGCGAGGCGATAGCGCAGATTTCCAGTGCCGTGCATGTCGTCGATCACCAGTCGGCCTTCGGCAAGAGCATGCTGCAGCTTTGATGATGCTGCGGGTAGGAGCGCGTCGAGTGAGCGGGCGTCTTCTGAACCTTCGACCAGAAGCACGAACTCAGCTGCGCTGAGGTTGTCGGCAACTCGAACCCCGAGCACCTCACGAATCTGAGTTATCGATTCAGCTGGAAACGCCTTCTTTCGGTGCACGATCACGTTGCTCTCGATGCTGGATCGGTTGACGAGCAGCGGGCTGTGGGTGGTGAGGATCACCTGCTGTCGCGAGGCGATCTCGGCAAGAACACGCTTGACCTGGTGGATCGCTCGAGGATGGAGGTGGGCCTCTGGTTCCTCGAGCGCGAGGACGATCTCTCGCGTGGCTGGCGATTGCTCGGCAACGTGGTGGATCAACGAGATCGCTGCGAGGCTCTGGACCCCGTCACCCTTGTGGCGGAGATCTGTCGCTGTGCCATCATTCACGACGATCTCGCACTCGTTCATTCCGCGATACCGATCCCGGACCTCCAATTGCACTTCAGTGACGTCCGGAAGGAAGGTGTTCAGCATCGTCCGCAGATTGATCCCGATTTCGTCCAGAATGGGTCGCTGAAGCTCCTGAATTTTGGCCATAGCATCGCTGTACTCGGGAGAACGTTCGAGCGCTCGAAGCTCACGCTGTACCATCTCGTCGACGATTCGCATCGACGCTTGCGCCGTTCGAATGGCCGGGATATCCTGCGGGTTGAGTCGAGTGGCGACGAACTCAGCGATGGCTGTGCGCTTGTCTGTGAGGGCCTTGCCTCCAGGGCCCTTCTTTCGAACCTCGAAAGTAAGCGTGTCCGGGCCCGCAGTGAGCCGGATCGGCAACGTTCCATTTAGCTTGCTCTTAACCTCGGTCTGGAACTCACGGATCTCCTCTTCGCTCAATTCGAATGTGAAATCAAAAACGGTTGTTCCATCTGGCTTCGTGGCGTGCAAACCGATAGGGAAATCGCGGTCCCAGTTGTAGTCGTCGTTCAGCACGCGATAGCGAGTCGCTGCTCCGCTCTGCCGGGGCCGACGTGCGGCGGCCGGTGTGCTGGCGAGAAGGCGCATGCCAGTGACGAGGCCCCGCAGGATGTTCGACTTGCCTTCGTTGTTGGGTCCGATGAGGATCGTGAGGTCGCCAAGTCTGATCTTCTCGGCCTTCTGGATGCTCCGGTAGCGCTGCAACGAGAACTCGACGACCTGCATCTCGCCAGGCTAGATCCAGCGGAACTCAGCGCTGCGGACCCGGCTTGCTCGCAACTGCCCACCCTTGCGGCCGAGCGCCGACCGGAAGACGTCGACGCGAGCGATATGCGGCGCGAGAGGGGAACTCATGTGACCACCGTGTGACCACGGGGCCGTTTCGGCCAAAACGCAGGAAACCCCAGGCCGCCCGAAAACCGGGCTTGACCTGGGGTTTCTCGCTGTACGCCCCCTGGGACTTGAACCCAGAACCTGCGGATTAAGAGTCCGATGCTCTGCCAATTGAGCTAGAGGCGCGTGATGCTGGGTGGAGCGTAGCGCTTCCCAGCCCCGGCGGCGTGGGAAATCCCCGCCCGCTGGCGGGCCAAGGCTAGCGCCCGCCCGATCGATCGGCGACCCGGTACCGGTGGGTAGACTCGTCTCGCCCCTGTAGCTCAGCTGGATAGAGCACGTCACTTCTAATGACACGGCCGCAGGTTCGAATCCTGTCAGGGGCGCGGGCGCCGACCGCGGGACAACCCGGGTGGAGGCGCCGCCTTCCGGGGGGGTTGCGTTGGACCCCCGGTACCTCGGATCGCCCCGACGGCCGCAAGGCCGTCGCCGAGGCGTGTCCGACCTCCCGGGTCGGGCGTCGTCGGCCCCGGCACCCCGGCGCGGCAGCCACCTGAGTCGTCCGTGTGTGTTCGTGGTCACCCCGATCGGCTCCATCCCCAGGTCAGGGGACGGAGGTCACGTCGGGGGGTGCGGCGCCTGTTGACCCTGCCGCGTCCCCCGTTCAGGATTACAAAACGATGACGTGTTGATCCGTGGTGGTTCGTCGTAGTGCACCGAGCCGCACGGCGTATTTCGAATGGAGATGGGTGTATGAGTAGTGATTCGGGGGCTCGACCCACCTACACCGGTGCCACCCTCAACGACGAGAACGGGCAACCGGTGGGCAAGATTCGTGACGTGGTGTTCGAGGGCGACAGCGACCGCCCCACCTGGCTGGTGGTGAAGACGGGGCTGTTGAAGGGGGAGCGCTACGTACCCGCCCGTGGCCTGAGCGTGAACGGCGGCCAGATCGCCGTCCCCTACGGCAAGGCGCTGATCGATTCGGCGCCCAAGGCGGCCAAGAACCACGCCATGGGCCAGCAGCAGCGGGCCGCCCTAGCCGCCCACTTCAACTTGAACTGACCAGAAGGTGCGCTGACCGTCATCTGGCCCCCGCCGGAGGCTCAGCCGGCCGTCCGGGTCCCGGAAACGGGGAGATCCGACAGATTAGCGTCAGATTCAGTTCACTGTTGTTGCCAAGCCGGCTCCCGCCCCTGGTGGGAGCCGGCTTTCGCGTCCCTGGGACCACCTCCGCGGGGAGGTGCGGCGACCCCACCCGTTGCCGAATCACGGTTCGAACGTGAAGCTGACGACGCCTGGCCGCAACTGTCCCAAATCTTGCGGCACGACCCGGAAGGACCCTCGGTGGACTCTGGTAACACCACGTGGATCATGACCTCGGCCGCCCTCGTGGTGTTCATGGTCCCCGGCCTCGCCCTGTTCTATGGCGGCATGTCCCGCTCGAAGAACATGCTCAACATGCTGATGATGAACATGGTCTGCCTCGGCATCGTGCCCATCGTCTGGTACGTCGCCGGGTACACCCTGTCGTCCACCGGCACCAACGGGTTCATCGGGTCGTTCGACCATCTGTTCTTCTCCGGGATCTCGATCACCGGCGAGGACGGCGGAGCCACCCTGCGCGACGCCTTCTTCGCCCTCACCTTCGCCTCGATCACTCCGGCGTTGATCTCCGGGGCGGTGGCCGACCGCATGAAGTTCTCGGCCTGGTTGGTGTTCGTGCCCGCCTGGCTGCTGCTCGTCTTCGTCCCTGCCTGGGCCTGGGTGTTCCGGCCCGAGATCGGTTGGCTCAACGCCCGGGGCAGCCTGGATTTCGCCGGCGGCACCGTCGTCCACGTGGCCGCTGGGGCGGCGTCACTGGCCATGGTGCTGGTGCTCGGCAAGCGGGAGGGGTGGCAGAGCGAACCGATGATGCCCCACAACCTGCCCTTCACCATGCTCGGGGCCGGGATCCTGTGGTTCGGCTGGTTCGGGTTCAACGCCGGCTCCGCGTTCGCGGCCGACGGGGTGGCCGTGCAGGCCTTCGCCAACACGTTCCTCGCCGCGGCCGCCGCCATGCTCGCCTGGTTGTTGGTGGAGCGGCTCATCGACGGCCACCCCACGTCGTTGGGTGGGGCGTCGGGCATCGTCGCCGGCCTGGTCGGGATCACCCCGGCCGCCGGGTTCGTCGGCCTGGCCGGTGCCCTGGGCATCGGGGTCGCCGCCGGCGCCATCTGCGCCCTCGCCATCCGCCTCAAGTTCCGCTACGGCTTCGACGACGCCCTCGACGTGGTCGGGGTCCACTTCGTCGGCGGTCTCACCGGCGGCGTCCTCATCGGCCTGTTCGCCAGCCCCGCCACCCTCGGTGGGGAGTTCGAGGCCGGCATCATCGAGGGTGGGGGAGCGGGCCTCCTCCTCGAACAGATCCTGGCCAACCTGGTGGTGATGGCCTACTCGTTCGCTGTCACCTATGCCCTGGCCAAGCTGCTCGACCTGGTCATCGGGCTCCGGGTCAGCGCCGAGGACGAGCGACGAGGCCTCGATTCAACCCAGCACGCCGAGACCGCCTACAACACCTGATCCGGCCCACCGGTGAGCTGGGCCGGGCGGCACCCGGAGGCCACCGCCCTCACGAGGCGAGGGCGGTGGCCCCCGGGGTGTCGGCCCGGACGAGGGTCACGGTCAGCGCCAGGGGTTCCGGACCCAGGTTGGTGATCTGTACCGCCCCGATCTCGGTGGTGGCCATGGCCCGGCGCTCCCCGGGTCCGATCGTCGAGGGGATCAGGCCGTGACCGTCGCCGTGGGCCTGCTGCCGGTGTCCGCTGGCCGGGTCGTCGCCGGGTCCCCGACCGGAGGACCCGGCGGGGGCATCGGGGTTCAGCGGCCCCACGACGATGTCGGCGGCCCGCCCCGTCCAGTTCAGCAGCATCAGGTCGATCGGGCCCCGGCGCAGGAACTCGGCCGAACCCGACGGCAGGCGAAACCGCACCGTCAGTTCGGTGTCCATCTCGCCACCCCGTTTCGACCGGACGTCGATCACGGTCGCGGCGGCCTCCGCGTCTGGCGCCGACTCGTGACCGGAGGGCCCGTCGGGCCGGCCGGCGGCCCCGACGTCGTCGGCCGGTTCGGATGCGACACCGAGGACGGGGGCGGCAGCTCCGGCACCCCCGTCCTCGACGTCTCGATCGTCGCCACCGGTTACGGCGTCGACGTCGTTCTCGGCGGCACCTGACGGGGCCGCTATATCGGGCGATCCGGCCACGTCGGCCGCCTCGGCGGCCGGTGAGCTCCCGGTGGCAGCCTCGTCACGTGCCGCCGCAGGTGCGGATGTTGCCGCGGGCTCGGGGGGTCCGACTGTGTCGGCCGCCAAGGCAGCCGGGTCAGGTGCCGCCGCAGGTCCCGATGTTGCCGCGGGGTCGGACGACACCGCGGCATCGTCCGGGCCGGCCCCGGCGGAACCGGTTTCGGTCCGGTCGGCGGTGGCGCGGCGGTGGTCGTTGCGCACCATCCACGCCAGTCCGGCGGCCATGGCGGCCGGGACGAGAAGGGGCCAGGCCAGTCCGGCGGCCACCCACCGCCCGATCTTCCACAGGGCGATGACGGCCCCCAGCAGCACGGCGGCGACAACCGCGGCGGCCAGGATCCCCACCCCGCCGCGGGGCCGGGTGACCCGACTTCTATCGTCCGGCTCGTCGGCGGCCCACACGAGCGACCAGGCCCCCGCCGCCCCGGCCCAGACCGCGGCCAGCCGGTGACCGTCGGCGGCCAGCCTGTCGACTGTGGCGATGCGGTCGGCGGCCGCGGCCTCGGCGGTCGCCGTCGGCCTGATCCGGACGGCCAGGTTGATCGCCCCCCGGCCCAGGGTGCCCCCGGCGTTGATGGCGGCGAAGCCCAGCAGCCACACGCCAACCGACAGCACCAAGGCCACGGCCAGGATTGGCGTGGTCATCGTCCTGTCCCGCCCGTGACCGGCTGGCGGCGGGCGCGACCATCGTCCGCACCCCGGTTGTTCCGGGCCGGCGCCGCCGGCACGGGGCTGTCGACGGGCGCGAAGGGGGAGGTCCGCGGTCGGCCTACGGCCGGGACGCGGAGAAAACGGTCGCTGCGCGCCGGCCAGGCGGGCGCGAGCGACGACGGCGGGAAACGTCGGGTGAACATGCGGCGGGAATGGTCGGCGGCCCCTGCGAAGGGGTCCGGTCCGACTCATCCCGACTCTAGATCCTCGATCGGCTCCGGTCAGGGTTGGTTGGTGGGCAGTTGTGCCGCCCCATAAAGCGCCGCAGCCCGACCGTCCTCCCGTCTGGCAATCGTCATCCTCGTCAGATTCTGGTCAGAAATGTGTCGAGATGACGTAACGCACGCCAAACAGTTAGGAAATCGAACCTTCGTAGGTTGCGCCTGTATCCGAGAAGGAGTTGAGGAGATGAAAAGGAAGTTGTTGATGGCCGGCGGGCTCGCCGGGGCAGCGATGCTGCTGATGGCCAGTCCTGCATCAGCGCAGACCGACGTGCCCGAAGGTGTGGCCTCCCAGGTCATCCTGGACAACCTCTGGGTGTTCATCGCTGGCGTCCTCGTGTTTTTCATGCAGGCCGGGTTCGCCCTGGTCGAGGCAGGGCTGACTCGAGCCAAGAACGTGTCCAACATCATGATGAAGAACCTGATGGACATGTCGGCCGGGGTCCTGGCGTTCGCGCTGATCGGGTTCGGCATTGCGTTCACCGGAGGAGAAGCACTGGGTGGCTGGTTCGGCTGGGGGGGCTTCTTCCTGTCGGGCTTCGATGATCCGATCCCGGCCGACGGAGGCCTGAGCACGGCCACGACGTTCTTCTTCCAGGCGGCCTTCGCGGCCACCGCGGCGACGATCGTGTCTGGGGCGATGGCGGAGCGGACCAAGTTCGTCTCGTACTTCGTCTACTCGTTCATCATCACCGCACTGATCTACCCGGTGGTTCTGCGTTGGACCTGGGGTGGCGGCTGGTTGTCTCAGCTCGAAACCCCGTTCTCCGATTTCGCCGGTTCGACGATCGTGCACGCCACCGGCGGCTGGGCCGCCCTCATGGGGGCCATGATCCTCGGACCCCGCATCGGCAAGTACTCCAAGGAGAAGAAGCTGCAGGCCATCCCCGGTCACAGCATCCCGTTCGTCGTGCTCGGGGCCATGATCCTGTTCATCGGCTGGTTCGGCTTCAACCCCGGGTCCGAGCTGGCGGCCGACGAGTTCGTCATGCAGATCGGGGCCAAGACCCTCCTGGCCGGCTGCGCCGGCGCGGTCGTCGCCATGATCATGGTGTGGCTGCTCGACGGTAAGCCGGACGTGTCGATGGCGGCCAACGGCCTCCTCGCCGGTCTGGTGTCGATCACTGCCCCCGTCGGGGCGGTGACCTCGGCCATGGCCCTGCTCATCGGCGCCATCGGTGGGGTCCTGGTGGTCCTGGCGGTCAAGTTCTTCGACCGGATGGGCATCGACGACCCGGTGGGTGCCATCTCGGTCCACGGCGTGTGTGGCACGTGGGGCACGTTCTCCGTCGCCCTGTTCGCGACCTACGACGACGCCTTCCTGGGCCGTGAGAACGCCGGCCTCCTCTATGGGGGCGGGGTCGACCAACTGGTCACCCAGGTCATCTTCATCCTGGCTCACGCCGTGTTCGTGCTCGGCACCACCGGCCTGATGTTCCTTGCCATCAAGCACACCATCGGCCTCCGGGTCACCCCCGAGGAGGAGATGGCCGGCCTGGACGTCCAGGAGCACGGTAGTCCGGGCTACGGTCCCGAGATCATGTCGCCCTCGGCCTCGCTGTCGGTCTGAGTGGGACCACACACCGAGCCAGACTGAGCACAACGAGAAAGACGATTTCGATGCAACTCATTACCGCAGTCATCAAGCCCCACATGCTCGACGCCGTGAAGGACGCCCTCCGTGAGGCTGGGGTGTCGGGCATGACGGTCACCGAGGTCCGGGGGTTCGGCCGCCAGGGCGGTCACACCGAGACCTACCGGGGCGCCGAGTACAAGGTGGACTTCATTCCCAAGATCAAGCTGGAAGTGGTCGTTGACGACGACATCGTCACCCCGACAGTGGATTCGATCTGCGCCGCGGCTCAGACCGGCCGCATCGGCGACGGCAAGATCTGGGTGATCCCCGTCAGCGACCTGGTCCGGATCCGGACCGGTGAGATCGGTGCCGACGCCGTCTGACCCCTCCGTCCGCTGAGCCGGCCGTGATCGGTTGACGGCTGAACCCGGCCCTGTCCGTCCGCCCCGCAGGGGTGGCCGGACAGGGCCTTGTCGCGTCTCCGGCCGGGCGGCCCGGCGGTGGCCCCGCGGCCCGTTCGGGCAGATTCGCCCAGGGTAGTTTGCTAGGTGATGACAAGGGTCACGCTAAGTTTTCTTAGCAAATGCTTGCGATCACCAAAGGGCGTGCGTACTATACGCAGCAGACACCCATGTGGGTCAAGATCTGGCTCACACCAAGGAGGACAGGTTCCCGTGACCATGCTCGACACCATCCGTGAAGCCCAGACCCGCTCGATCGAGCAGATCAAGACTGCCCAGGAGCAGGTGATCTCCTATAACGAGCGCATCGCCGACACCATCGTCGGCGCCCTCCCGGCCGTGGAGGCCCCCTTCGGCGAGTACCTTCCCACCCCGGCCGAGATGGTCGACGCCTACTTCAGCTTCGTCGGCGAGCTCTACGCCGCCAACCGCGAGTTCGCCACCCGCATGGTCACCGCGTGGGACAAGCCCGCCGAGGAGCCCAAGCCGGTTGCCAAGAAGAGCAAGTGAACTCTGAGCGCTCCTCCTCCAATGGGGTCGGCCCCGAACTCCCGGGGCTGGCCCAGTTGGGGGAGTACATCCGAGCGCAGCGAAAGATGATGGAGCTGAGCCAGCGAGAGCTCGCCCGGCTCACCCAACTTTCGGATCCCTACGTCAGCCAGCTAGAGCGCGGTATGCATGAGCCCTCGGTGCGGGTGCTCAAGGCGCTGGCCAGTGCCCTGAACGTCCGGGCCGAGACGCTCCTTTCCTACGCGGGTTTGCTGGAGCCGACCGACGTTCCTACTGTCGTCGAGGCAGTGAACGCCGATCCTCTCCTGAACGAAGAACAGAAACTCGCTCTTCTCGGCGTCTACCGGAACTTCGTCGGGAACAAGGCGGAAGCAGGCCCGGTGGCGGATCCGGGCAACTGACGGAAGGTTGGCGACAGCAAGTGGACACCATGACCCGACGCGACCAGAACGTTGAATCCCTGGCGAACCTCTTCGGGCGGGACGGCCTTGCGGCCGCCGCCCGGATGGGCGCGTTCGACCCGTTCCTCACCACCGCTCGCCTCATGGGGGTGACCATGTGGGGGCCGGGCATCGGTGCACTGGTGGCGGCCAGTGCGATGCGGTTCCCGACCACGGTTGCGATCGAGGACGAGGACGGTCCGATCACCTACCGCAGGCTCGACGCCGCCGCGTCCAGCCTGGCCGGTCACTTCCGTGACGTGGCCGGCGACGGCTCGGTGGGCATCCTGGCCCGCAACCACAAGGGTTTCGTACTGGCCCAGGTGGCCGCGGAGCGCGCCGGGGTCGACGTCGTCCTGCTCTCCACCGCCCTACCGGCCGGCCGGCTCAGGGACGTGATCGAGCGCGAACGGATCAGCGTCCTGGTGACCGACGACGAGTTCGCCGCCGTGGTCGAGGCCGCCGGCAATGCGCCCCTGGTTCTCGCCGCCGAAGGCGACGCCCCCAACTCGATCCACATCCTGTCCCGCCAGCGTCGGATGTGCAGCCCGCCCCGGCGTCGCTCCGAGCTCGTCCTGCTCACCTCGGGCACCACCGGGCCCCCCAAGGGGGCGCGGCGGGCCAACAAGGCGGCCGGCTCCGACGGCATGGGCATGTTCCTGCGCATCCCGTACCAGACCGGCGACACCTTCTACGCGGTCCCCCCTCTGTTCCACGCCCTTGGCCTCAGCCAGTCCACCATCGCCCTGGCCACCGGCTCCACCCTGATCCTGCGGCGTCGGTTCGACCCCAACCAGGCGCTCGAGGTGATGACCGAACGCCGGATCGGCGTCCTCGCCGTGGTGCCCCTCATGCTCCGCCGCATGCTCGACGAGAACCCCGGCCCCGACGTCATCCCGCCCCGGATCGTGATCTCGAGCGGCAACGTCCTCTCCGGCAGCCTGGCCCTGGACTGGATGGACCGGTTCGGCGACCGTCTCTACAACTTGTACGGGTCCACCGAGGCGGCGATCGGCACCATCGCGGATCCCTCCGAACTGCGCCTGGCCCCCGGCACCGTCGGCCGCCCACCCAACGGGGTGACCCTGGCCATCCTGGACCGCAAGGGGATGCCGGTCCCGATCGGTCGGCGCGGCCGGGTCTACATCTCCAACTCGATGCAGTTCTCGGGCTACACCGACGGCTCGGAGCGGGCTCGCTCCGGCACCCTGCTGGCCACCGGTGACCTCGGCTTCATGGACGAGCACGGCCTGCTCCACGTCAGCGGCCGGGAGAACGACATGATCGTGACCGGGGGCGAGAACGTGTTCCCCAGCCAGGTCGAAGAGGTGCTCGATCAGCACCCCGACGTCCAGGTGTCGGCGGTAGTGGGCCTGCCCGACGAGGAGTACGGCCAGCGGATCACCGCCTTCGTCGTACCCCGCTCCAAGCGCCGGAAGGTCGACGCCGACGAGCTGCGGGCCTTCGCCGCGGAGAACCTGGCCAACTTCATGGTGCCCAAGGCCATCCATGTGGTGGAGGCGCTTCCCATGACCACAACGGGGAAGGTGATCCGCCACCGTCTCGCCGTGCTCGGCCGGGCTGACCGGCTCTGATCCAGCGGCGCCCGCCCACCGGCGCGGAACGCACGGGATGAACCGAGGAGGCCCGGCCGAGCACGGCCGGGCCTCCTCGGCGTTCCCCTTCTCGCCGTCCGGGGGCCGACGGGGGATCCCGGTCAGGGCTTCAGGTCGAAACTCTCGATCAGGGCGTCGTCGATGTAGCGCCGCACCGACGGCTCCAGTGGGAATGACAGGTGCGACCCCTCGTACCAGAGGATCGACGGCTCGTCCCAGTGCTTCCACAGGTCCCGGACGTTGCCGGGGCGGACCCAGCGGTCGAGCAGGCCGCCGTAGATATACCGCCGGTTGTGGGGGACCTTGCACGCCAACGACATCGGCGAGGCCACACCGAGGACCTTCTCCAGCGGATCCCAGGACAGCCCCCACTGTTCGTAGAACGGGGGCAGCTGGGGGTCGAGCTGGCGGCGGAGACCCCGAACCAGGTCGGCCTCGGGGACGCCGGCGATGACACAGGCCAGGTCGTCCTGGAGGCTGGACACCAGGGACACCATGTTGCCCCCGAGGGAGATCCCAGAGAGGCCCACGGCGGGGGCCTCGTACTCGTCACGCAGGTAGTTGATGACCCGGCGCACGTCCCAGGCCCCCTGGGCCAGGGTGAACATCGTGTTCATGGCCCCGGCGTGCAGGACCCGGCTGCCCGTCGGGCCGACGGCGCGCGGCCCGTGGAGTGGCAACACCACGCCGATCACGTTCAGGCCCAGGTCGGTGTGGAGGTGACCGGCCCGGAACGAGCCGAGATCGATGGCGGGGGTGCCGGTCCGGTAGCCGTTGACCAGCACGATCCACGGGCGCGGCGCCCCGGCGTGGCGGAGCATCCAGGCGTGGCCGGTCTTGACCGGCTGGTACGCCTCCCACCGGTCCCGCCCTGGCTCGTTGGGCCAGGGCTCGAACTCGCTGGTGAACCGGAGATGCTCGAACGGGAGGCCGAGGGCGGATTCCCGCTGACTCTCCAGGTTGGGCAGGCCCGGCGGGGGAGTGCGGTGGTACGAGAGCGGGTCGTCGAGCCAACCCCGTTCCTGGTACAGCTCCCATGCCTCGGAGAGCTCCGAACGGAGGCGGCGACGGAAGCCCCCGTCGGGCACCCGCATGCGGCCGGACATGAGCTCGAGCTGAAGCGACCACTCGTCGATCGTCCACTTGAGGGCGGCGGCCGGGGTGGGCCGTGGGGTGGGGAGGTCGTCCTCGGTGTGGCCTCGGAGCCAGTCAAGAATCGGCCTGGGGATCACTGACGTGGGGCTGCTGCTCATGCAGGGTTTCCTTGCTGGGGAGTCCGGGGCCGGTGCACCCTAGGGTGTTCCGGCCTCCGGCCGATGATGGGGGGAGTCGCGGCGATCCTGCTCCACGGAGGCGAGCACCGCGTCAGTTGACTTCAGCATGCGTTCGAGCAGCTCGGCCAGTTGGGTCCGCTCGTCGAGATCGAACTCGGCGAAGATGGAGCGATAGATCGCCTCGGCGCGGCCGACATAGTATCGGTGTGCCTTCAGTCCCGCCTCGGTCGCCTCCACGAGTACCTCACGATGGTCCCGGGGGGCGCGCCGCTTGTCGATCAGGCCGGCGTCCACCAACTTGCGGGTGGCCCGGGTCACCGTGGAGGGTTCGACCCCCATCACGAGGGCAAGCTCCCGGACGGGGCAGGGCCCGTAGCCGACCACCGTGTCCAGGGTCCGGAACTGGCCGGGCTCGATGCTGCCGTGTCCGGCCTGCAGCACGTGTCGACGCAACCGGTCGACGTTGGGGCCGAGCCGGGCCGCCCGCCACAGGGCGCCCAGCCGCTGGTCCACCCCGTCGGTGTCGCGGCCACCGCCGAAAGTGCGGGCGGCCTCCTTGGGCCCGTCCGTGGGCCTCTGGTTGGTGTGATCGTCAGCATCCATGATCGGTCACCCCTGAGGGTTGCCCTGCCGCCATTGTCGCCCGGCTCATTTTTAGCCCTTCGCGACCGTTGGAGCCCTTCAGAACACCAAAAGATCGTCGGACCTGTGGCGCTCCACCGTCGGGGCGCGCAATGATCATGGTGGGCGCGCAATGCGGCCGATCAGCGTGCTCCACGGGGCTTCCGTCACCGGATCGGAACGGGTGGTCCGGGTTGGGCGGTGGAGGTGAGTCATCGTCAAGCAACATTGGGGACCTATCTCCATTAGAGAACGTACTTGACGATGCTGTCCGTTATCAAGATACTTGCATCACGTCAAGCAGTTTTCCCTGGCGATCCGGTGCCAAGTACCCACGCGTGACGAGCGGCCGTCAGGTCGTAGCGATCGGAGGGACGGGCTTGGAGGCCGGGGCCGTTTCATCATTCTTGCGCCACCGGGGCTGGGGCCGACGATGGGGGCGGATGTGACGAGGACCGAGATGATCGATGAACCAGCCCGGGGCCGGGCGGAGGTGGTCGCGATGGATGAAGAGACGAAGACGACCAGGTCGGACCAATCGGTCGACTCCTGGTCGCAGATGATGGGGTTGGGTTGGGACCAGTTCGTGGAGCACGAGGGCTTCGGCGAGCTGATGGAGATCTCCGCCAAGATGACGGCCGCGGTGCGTGATGAACTCGAACGGTCCGTTCAGCGCTGGCTCCACCTGTTCAATCTGCCGTCGGCAAGCGATGTCCGGCAACTCAGCGAGCAGGTGGAGTCGCTGGAGCGTCATCTGCAGGCCCTGCGCCGGGCGGTAGACAATCAGGCCCGGGCGGCGGCCACGACGCATCGGTCCGACACCGCTTCGGTGTCGGATACCATCGCCCGTCCGGCCCTCAACGGCTCTGCCGCCCAGGGCGAACCAGCGGCGCGGGCGGACGCGGTCGTGCGGCGGGAGCCGACGAAAACGCGAGCTGCCACCGGAACCACCAACGGGGTGCGGCGGGTGTCGCGGAGCCAGGCCGCGGCCTCGGCCCGACGGCGAACCGAGGCCACCGGGGTGGTGCCCGACATCCGGTCCAACAACGGCTGGGCCGTGCCCGGCAACGAGGTGTAACCCGTGTCAGTCGACGAAGACGGAACCCGTCCGGACACCCCGGGCGTCAATGGCGCTGCGTCGCCGATGCCGAACCCCCTGGGTCGGTCGACGGCCACGCAGGACTCTGTCGTGCCGGATGTGGTCGTGCCGGATGTGGTCGTGCCGGACACCGTGTCGACGGAGCCGGCCAGGCGCGCGCCGGGCCCAGCGAACGAGGCCGGCCCGGCCGTCGCCCACACGCCGGTGACCACCTCGGGACAGGAGACCGCAACGGTGGCGGCCCCGGGAACAGCGGGGACGTCCGAGAACCTTCCCGGAACGTCGGCCGCGCCCGAGGAGGCGGCTTCGTCTGAGAAGGCCGCGTCGGCGAAGAAGGCGGCCTCGTCTGGGAAGGCGGCCGCGGTGGAGAAGCCGGCGTCGTCGAAGAAGCCGGCGCCACCCAAGAAGGCCGCGTCGTCGAAGAAGCCGGCATCGCCCACGAAGGCCGCGTCGTCGAAGAAGCCGGCGTCGTCCAGGAAGGCCGCGTCGTCCGAGAAGGCGGCGTCGTCCGAGAAGGCGGCGTCGTCCAGGAAGGCACCGTCGTCCGAGAAGGCGGCGTCGTCGAAGAAGGCGGCATCGTCCGAGAAGGCGGCATCGCCGAAGAAGGCCGCGTCGTCGAAGAAGGCGGCATCGTCGAGGACGACGGCCTCACCGGCCGGGCGGTCTCCCGCCGGGACGAACCCGACCAGGAGGGCCGCCAGCCGGGAGATCGCGTCGCCGAGGGTGCGCCGGAACGGGGCTGCGCCGCGACGCCAGTCCCCGGCTCCTGGCGGTGCCGGTGGCAACGGGAAGGAGCGCCGGGTGGCCCTGGTACTCGGGTCGGGCGGCATCGTCGGCGGTGCGTTCCACGCCGGCGTCCTGAAGGCCTTGTACGACACCTGGGAGCTCGACGCCCGCGAGGTGGACCTCATCATCGGCACCTCGGCCGGCGCTCTCGCCGGGTCGTTGATCACCGCCGGGGTCCATCCGAACGACGTGTTCCGACGCGAGCTGCGTCAGCCCCTCAGCCCTCAGGGCCAGCGGATCATCGGTGAGGCCCGCAAGCACCGCCCGAAGTCGACCCGGGCCCGGGGTGCGGTCGGCCTGCCGGCCGCACCGGCCGCGGTGTTCCGGGCCATGCAACGGCCGGCGAACGCCGCGCCGGGCAGCGTGGCCGCCGCCCTGTTGCCGCGGGGCACTGCCTCGACCGGCGCCGTGGCCGGCATGGTCGAGGGCCTGTTCGGCAACAAATGGCCGACCCATCCCCGCCTCGAGATGTGTGCGGTGGAGTTGGCGACATCGCAACGGGTCGTGTTCGGGGCGGGCGGCATCGCCACCCCGTCGGAGGCCGCGGCGGCGTCGAGCGCGGTTCCGGCCGTGTTCGAGCCGGCGGTGATCGATGGCAAGGAGTACATCGACGGCGGCGTGCACTCCGCCAACAACCTAGATCTGATCGGTGACCGCCCGTTCGACCTGGTCGTCGTCAGTTCACCGATGGGCACCGTTAGCCCGGTGCCGTCGGCCCTGGACCAGTGGAGCCTGGTACGGGCGGTCAGCCGGTGGCAGACCGAGGTCGAACGGCAGCGGATTCCCAACGTCAAGGAACTGGTCATCGTGCGACCCAAGCGCGAAGATCTCGACGCGATGGGGCCCAACATGCTCAACGCCGACCGGCGCGCGTCGGTTGCGATCCAGGCCCACGCCACGGCGAGCGCCTACTTCCGGCTTCTTGGGGTGCCGGGCGGGTCGTGACGGTCGTGAGCCGGGCCACCGTCGCAACATCGGGCGAATTCGTCCATCAGCGCCTTGGGTGTCGGTGGGCACCAGGTCGCCGGGTCTGCTTCCCACCGAAAGGATGATCTGACTTGTGAAGCAGCTGACTGGAATGGACGCAGGTTTCCTGTACATGGAGACGCCGACCACGTTTGGTCACGTCAGTAGCCTGGCCATCTACGACCGACCGGACGACGAGAACTTCAAGCCCTACGAGACCTTCCGGGAGCACATCCAGGCCCGCCTGCCGCTCCTGGAGCCGTTCCGCCGCCGCCTGGTCGAGGTGCCGTTCCAGATGGACCACCCGTGGTGGGTGGAGGATCCGGCCTTCGACCTCGACTTCCATGTGCGCCACATCGGCATCCCGCCGCCCGGGGGCGATATCGAACTGGCCGAGCAGGTGGCCCGGATCATCTCCCGCCCATGCGACCGGGCCCGGCCCCTGTGGGAGGCCTACGTCATTGAAGGTCTCGAGAGCGGCCGGTGGGCCACCCTGATCAAGATCCACCACGCCACCATCGACGGTGCGGCCGGGGCCGAGATGCTGACCATGATGCTCTCGCCCGACGAGAACCAGCCGGTCCCCGACCTGGGTTCGCCGCCGGACACCGAGCGGGTCCCTTCGCCCGAGGAGATGGTTGGGCGGACCATGATGAACTTCGCCAGCCGGCCCGAGCGGTTCATGAAGGCCCAGATGCGGGCCATGCGGGAGGCCGCCGCCATCGCCCGCGACCGGGGCACCACTGAGATGGCCCGGTCGATGACGCACATGTTCGACTGGGCCGCACCGGCCGCGGCGGCCAACCAGGCCCCCGCGGCCACCGCCCCACCGACCCCGTTCAACAAGAGCATCACGGCGTCCCGCCGGTTCGCCTTCCGCAGCACCCGCCTGTCGGACGTGAAGACGGTGAAGAACGCGGCCGGCGTCACCGTCAACGATGTGGTGATGGCGGTGTGCGGCGGTGCGCTGCGCCGCTACCTGCGCCGTCACAACATGCTGACGGACCGGCCGTTGCAGGCCGGGGTACCGGTGTCGATCCGTACCGGCGAGGAGGAAGACACCTGGACCAACCGGGTGTCGTCGCTGGTGGCGTCGCTGCCCACCCATCTGGAGGATCCCGCCGAGCGGCTCAAGTTCGCCCACGACGCGATGGCCGAGGCCAAGCAGAACTTTCAGCTCATCCCGGCCGACGCCCTGCAGGACTTCACCCAGTTCTCGCCACCGGCGGTGTTCACCCAGGCCGCCGGCCTGATGACCCGGCTGCGGATGGGGGACCGGATGGCCACCCCCGTCAACCTGGTCATCTCCAACGTCCCCGGCCCCCGTCACGCTCTCTTCCTCGGCCCGGCCAAGCTGGTCCACTACTACCCGGTGTCGACTATCGCCGAGGGGCAGGGGCTCAACATCACCGTCCAGTCCTACGAGGACAAGCTCGACTTCGGCATCGTCGGCGACCGCACCCTGGTGCCCGACATCTGGGACCTGCTCGACATGATGATCGACGAACTGGATTCGTTGGTCGAGATGGTCGAGGGGGCTCAGGGGACGACGGAACCGGTCGCGGAGGCGACGGCCACCGGAGCGTCCACCGCCACCGAACCGACCGTCGCCGTCGACAGCTCGGCCACCGCCCCCGCGGCCGGCGACGGCCCGGAAACCCCGGCACCGAAGCGGACGGCCAAGTCGTCGGCCCGGAAGGCCGGCACCAAGAAGGCGACGGCCCGCAAGACTACGGCTCGTAAGACCGAGGCCAAGAAGGCGTCGACCCGGAAGGCCGCGGCCCGGAGCGAGACCCCGGACCGCGAAGCCGCCGACTGAGGGCCGGCGCGCCCGGCGCCGGCCCCGGGGACCCTCGGTTCTTCGGCCGAGGCCTCATTCCCGGAGGTCGGCCCGGGCCCTCAGTCCAATACCAAACCCTCGAGGCGGCCGTTGGACCGCCACTCGTCGAGGAGGCGGAAGAACCGGATCGGGCCGGCGCCGTAGGTGCCGGCGAAAAAGCCGTTGGGGTTCCCAAGCTTGCCCTCGTTGTTGTAGTAGCCGGGGGTGCATTCGGCGTAGAACCGCTGGCCGAGGCGGGCCTTGTCCCTCATCTCGTCGATCCAGGCCTGCTCGGCCTCGGCTGTCACCTCCACCGTGGTGGCGTCCTGGTCGCGGGCCTCCTCGAGGATGTACCGGACGTGCTTGGCCTGCTCGTTGAGGGCATGGGGGACGTTGACGGTCACCGCGGTCTGGGTGAACCCGAGGAAGAAGCAGTTGGGGAACCCGTGGGCAACCAGGCCGTGCATGGTGCGCATCCCGTTGGCCCACCGGTCGCTCAGGGTCTCGCCGTTGCGGCCCACGATGTCGTAGCCCGCCCGCCGCGTGTAGCTGGTGCCCACCTCGAAACCAGTGGCGAAGATGATGCAATCCACCTCGTACTCGACCCCGTTGGCCACCAGACCCCGCTCGGTGATGCGCTCCACCCCCTGACCCCCGGTGTCCACCAGGGTGACGTTGGGCCGGTTGAACGTGGGCAGGTACTCGTCGTGGAAGCACGGGCGCTTACAGAACTGGCGGTACCAGGGCTTGAGAGCGGCCGCGGCGTCGGGATCCTCCACGATCTCGTCCACCCGGTGCCGCACGTCGTTCATCTTGCGGTAGTCGGCCAGCTCCATCAGCTTGCCCTTCTCCGCACTGGTCAGGCGACGTCCCAGTTCCCGGGCCGCCGTCTTGGCCGCGATCCCGGTCAGGTTCCGGAAGATGTCGGTCCAGCCGTCGGAGACCAGGTCCTCGTCCTGGTCCCCGCCGCTCACCAGGACGTTGAAGTTGTCCATCCGGCGCTGCTGCCAGCCGGGCTGGAGGTCGGCGAAGTCGTCGGGGTCGGTTTCCCGGTTGTTGCGGACGTCCACCGATGACGGGGTCCGTTGGAACACGTACAGGTGCCCGGCGGACGCCCCGAGGTGGGGGATGCACTGGACGGCGGTGGCGCCGGTGCCGATGATGGCCACCTTCTTGTCGGCCAGACCGGTGAGGTCGCCCTCGTTCGTGCCGCCGGTGTAGTCGTAGTCCCACCGGCTGGTGTGGAAGGTGTGGCCCCGGTACGAGCTGATCCCGGGGATGCCGGGGAGCTTGGGGCGAGACAGCGGCCCGTTGGCCATGGCCACGTATCGGGCCCGGAGGGTGTCGCCCCGGTCGGTGGAGATGGTCCACCGACCGGCGTCGTCGTCCCACTTCATGCGGGTCACCCCGGTCTGCAGTAGGGCGTTGTCGTACAGGTTGAAGTGGCGGGCGATGGCCTTGGAGTGGTCGAAGATCTCCGGAGCGAACGAGTACTTGTGCTTCGGGATGTAGCCCAACTCCTCCAGCATCGGCAGGTAGCAGTACGACTCGACGTCGCACATCGCCCCCGGATACCGGTTCCAGTACCAGGTGCCGCCGAAGTCCCCGGCCTTCTCGACCACACGGATGTCGTCGAAGCCCGCCTCCCGGAGCCGGCCGCCCATGAGGAGACCGCCGAAGCCGCCGCCGACCACCACCACCTCGACCTCGACATCCACGGGGTCCCGCTCGACGCGTTCGGTGTAGGGGTCTTCGTCGTAGCGGGCGAACTCGTCGACGATCTCGGTGTACTGCTCGTTGCCGTCGGGCCGGACGCGCTTGTCCCGCTCGGTCAGGTAGCGGGCCTTGAGATCGTCGGGATCGAAACCGAGGGTCTCGGACGGGTTACCGGTGAGCATGTCGATCAGAGACACGGTTGGTCGCCTCCTGTGGTCCGACCGGTGCCTTCGGCGGCCCGGCCATCGTGGGCAGGGGGCGGCGCGCCGTTCGCACCCCCCTGGTGCTTAGAACTTCGAACAGCCTAATCAGTGGGCTTCGGGCCGACCGAATCCTTCCGTCCCCCGTCCGACGCCGCTCACGGTGCCCGGCCATGCAGGTGATATCAGCCACAAGAAGGTGTGTAACCGATCCGTAACCTGGCTACAGTCCCAGGCTTACTCGAGCGTCACCCGAAATTCCGACGCTGAGCACATGTCCGACCGGTGGCGGAGCCGGCCGAGCGAGGGAGTGAACCTCAGTGCGAGTTCCCATGCGGAATACCTTGAACGCGGCGCGCCCCACGAGGGCCGCGCTGGTGGCGGTCATGATGGCCGTCGTGGTCGGTTGCCTGGTGGTGGCGTCCACCTTCGCCGAAGTTGGCGGCTCCGAGGGTAAGCGCGGCGACATCGCCCTCTCGTTGACGGCGGCGGCCCAGGTGCCGCAGTTCCGGACCACGACCACCGAGGCACCGGCCGACACCGCCCCGCCCACCACGGAGCTGAGCGCGGAGGCCCGCAGCTACGACGAGGGCCGCTGGCGGAGCCCGTCCACCCCAAGCACCACGGTGCCCCCCACCACCGAGGAGGCCACCACGGTGGCCCCACCCACCACCGAGGCCCCACCGGCCACCGAAGCCCCCACCACGGCCCCGGCCACATCGGCCCCGGTGGCCACCGAGCCCCCGGCCACGGAAGCCCCAGTCACGGAGCCGCCGGCCACGGAAGCCCCGCCGCCCACCGAGGCTCCCGCCCACCCCGAGGGCTGGGTGGACGCCGGCCACGGGGTCCACGTGCCCCCGGTACTGCTCAAGATCCGCTACTGCGAATCGCATGACAACTACACGGCCGCCAACCCGAGCTCGTCGGCCCGGGGTGCCTACCAGTTCCTCACCGGAAGCTGGGCCAGTTACGGCCACAAGGACCGGTACGGGGTCAGCTCGGCCAGTCAGGCCACACCCGCCCAGCAGGACGAGGCAGCTCTGATCACCTGGCAGCAGTCCGGTACCTCACCCTGGAACGCCAGTCGCTCCTGCTGGGGCTAAACCTGGACGAGCCCCGATCAACCCGGATTCGCGCCGGGCCCGGGTCGCCCCGGGACCGGACGCCGGCCGGGTGGAGGGGGCAGGCCGCGGCTTCAGGACGACGGCGGGTCGTCCGAGGCTGACGGGCCCTCCGTCGCCGGGCCCCCCTCCGTGGGGGCATCGGCGGCGGATGCGGCATCGGTGGGGCCCGCACCGGAGCCGGCGGTCGAGTCGTCACCCCGGTTGCGCTTGACCTGGTCGACCCGGTCGCTGACCTCGGTGCCCACCGACGCAAACGTCTCGGAGACCGCCGACTTCAACAGGCTGCCGAGATCCTTCAGGTCGGCCCGGACGGCGGGATCCTTGGCCGCGTTGCCGAAGGCGTCGAAGGCGTCCTGGATCCGGTCACCGAGGTCGTCCACCCCGAAACGGGAGGAACCGCCGCCCCCGGCGTCCTCCGAAGGGTCGGCCGTACCGGTGCCGGACGAACCGTCACCCCCGGTCGGCCCGTTGTCGGCCGTCGGGCCCGCCGGCGCCGGTTTCACGGTGGAGGGGTCGGGCCGGTCCCCGGCCTCGGCGGTCCCTTCCTCCTGGGCGAGGTGGAGCTTGATCTTCAGGCCGATCGACTCGACCTTGCTCATCACGTTCTTCCATGAGTCCTGGAACTCGGACATGTCGTCCTCCCGACGGTGCCGGTTGGGGCGGGGTCAACGGGTCGTGGCCCCGCCGGATGGGGCCTACCCTTCGACCCTACATCCCGTCCACCGCTCCCGACTCGACCCTCTTCGCCGCCGGGCCCGGATCGGTCGCCCCTGCGGGTGGGCGCGACGTTTAACATCGGCGAAACGTCGGCGTAATGGGCGGACCGTAGATTCGTTCGGCATGGAGGTCCAGCTCGTGTATTGGCCGGCCGAACAGGACCGGCGGGTGGAGCTGAGTGATCGGAGCCAGCCCCGTATCCTGCTGGTCGAGCGGGGTGAGCCCGCCCCCATCACCGTCGATCCGATGGAGGACTGGATCCGCCTACCCGCGGATGAGCGTGACCTTCAGGTCAGGGTGGAGACCCTCTCCCGACGGAGCGTGGTCGAACCGACCCTGGACCGTGACGGCGTCCTCCGCTACGGGGACGATTGGACCGCGTTGCCGCCTATCGAGGCCCGGCTGGTGGAGATCCTCCTCGAGCGGTTCGCCAAGGTGGTGTCGCGCGAGGCGCTGGTGGCTCAGGGCTGGCCCGACGACGCCCCGAGCCGGAACGTGCTCGATGTGCACGTGCTCCGCCTGCGCCGCCGGATCGAGCCGCTGGGCCTGTCGATCCGGACCGTGCGCAAACGGGGCTACGTGCTCGACCGGTAGGGCCCGTCGGCGCCGCCCCTGGTTCGGCCGGAGCGGCCGGGCCGGGGGCGGTCAGCGCCAGTCCTGGCCGCCGCCCCAGACGTTCAGCTTCTCCCCGGTCACGTAGGCGGCGCGGTCCGACACGAAGAACCGCACCGCGTTGGCGATGTCCTCGGGCTGGCAGACCCGTCCGAAGGGCATGGAGGCGTCGAGGCTGGTGATGTCCTCGATCCCGGCCGCCCCCTTGACCAGGCGTCGACCCATGTCGGTGTCCACGAGGCCCGGGGCCACGATGTTGACGTGCACCCCGTGGGGGCGCTCCTCCTTGGCCAGGGTGAGGGCGAGGGCCTCGGCCGCCGCCTTGCCCATGTTGTAGGGGGCGCCGTTGGCCGCGTTGCCGATGGTTGCCACCGAGGAGACCATGACGACGTCGGACCGGTCGTGGGTGCGGAGGTGGGGTACGGCCAGCGACATCAGGTGGTGGGGGCCGATGGCGTGGGTGGCCACCACCCGCAGCAGTTCGTCCGGGTCGGTGTTGGCGACGGCCCGGCCCCGGCTGGCGATCCCCCCGTTGTTGACCAGGATCTGGAAGCTGCCGAACCGGTCCAGGACCTCGTCTACGGTGCGCTGGTTGTCATCGCGGTTGGTCACGTTGGCCTGGATGGCCAGGGCCTCCCCGCCGGCGGCCTCGATGGCGGCCACTGTCTCGGCCGCGGTGTCCGCGTCGCGCCGGTAGGTGAGGGCGACGGCAATCCCGTCGGCGGCCAAGCCTTCGCTGATGGCCCGTCCGATCCCTCGTCCGCCCCCGGTGACCAGGGCAACCCGTTGGCTCATGCTGGAACTCCTCGTGGTTTGGGACTGGACCGGTCGCCCGGGTGTCCCGGGGAGACCAGACCGGTCGTGGTCGCGGCCGTGGGCCGCGCGTGGGGCCCGCGGCCCCGGGCCGGTCTACAGGGCCTTGCCCGGGTTGAACAAGCCGTCGGGGTCGAGGGCATCCCGGACCGCCTTCTGGGCCCGGAGCTGGATCGGGTCGAGCTCGTCGACCACGAACTCCCGCTTGAGGGTGCCGACCCCGTGCTCAGCTGCGATGGTGCCGCCGAGGGACAGGGCCAGGTGGATGATCTCGGCGAAAGCCGTGCGGGCCCGGGCCACGTCCTCGGGTTTGGAGGCGTCGAAGGTGAGCAGGGGGTGGAGGTTACCGTCGCCGGCGTGGCCGACGGTGGGGATCTCCAGGCCGTGACGGGCGCCGATGCCCTCGATACCGGCCAACAGTTCGGCCAGGTGCTGGCGGGGGACGGCGACGTCCTCCGGGAGCCAGCCGGCGTTGGTGCCCCGGTCCATGGCCTGACCGATCCGGCGGCGGACCTCGATGAGCATGTCACCCTCGGCCGGATCGTCGACATGATAGACGAACGTCGATCCGTGCTCGGCGCAGATGCCGGCGATGTCGGCGATCGCCTCGGCCGAACCGTCGCCCGAGGTCTGGATCAGGAGCAGGCACGCCGCGTCGGTGTCGAGGTCCATGTTGAACGCCTCGTCGACCTTGCGGATCGAGGTCTGGTCCATGATCTCCATCAGGCTTGGTTCGTGACCGCGACGGAAGATGTCGGCGATGGCGGACCCGGCCGCCGGGAGCTGCCCGAAGTAGGCGACGGCGGTGGCCGGCGGGGGCGGGGCCGGGACGAGCTTCACCGTGATCTCGGTGATGATCCCGAGCATGCCTTCCGAACCCACGAACAGGCCGGTCAGGTCGAGACCGGTGGTGCTCTTGATCGTCCGGCGACCGGTGCGTAGCACCTCCCCGGCGGCGGTGACCACCTCCAGGCCCACCACATAGTCCCGGGTCACCCCGTACTTCACGCAGCACAGGCCACCGGCGTTGGTGGACACATTGCCGCCGATGCTGGACATCTGGAACGAGGCCGGGTCGGGCGGATAGAAGAGGCCGTGTTCGGCCACCGCGGCCTTCAGGTCGGCGTTGATGACCCCGGGCTGGACCCGGGCCATCCGGTTGGTGATGTCGATCTCCAGGATCTCGTCCATCCGGTGGAGCGAGACCATGATGCAACCGTCGACGGCGTTGGCCGCTCCGGTGAGACCGGTCCCGGTGCCCCGCGGCACGATCGGCACCCCGGCCGCCTTGGCCGCCTCCACCACGGCCAGGACGTCGTCCACCGACCGGGGGGTGACGAGGACCGCGGCCGTCCCGGGCTGTTCGAAGCTGGCGCGGTCCTGAGCGTAGGTGGCCACCACGTCCGGGTCGGTCTGGATCCGGTCTGCGGGTAGGCGCTTGGTCAGCTCGTCCAGCATCGACCAAGCGTATGGGCTGGGACGGAACCCGGTCGAAACGGCCGGTTGGTCCATCCCGGGCGGACCCACCGGTGGGAACAGTCCCCGACAGCGGGGCTCGAATCAGAACATCGAGGCCCACGCTGTCGGTGAGGAAACGCTGATCCGCCGTTACCAGCGTTTCCCGGACATGGACTGAGTTGCCGCTTGTCCAACCCTGGTTCAGGGGGCGGGACGTCACAACCCAACGCGGGGGACGCTCAAGGACGTCCTCAGATGTCGCTCGGTCTCGGCCGCCAGCATGGCCTCGGCCCGCCATGCCGCGGCCAGCAGGTCGGCTTCGGCCCGTTCCACGAACTGGATCACCAGCGATGAGGGCGGGTAGCGCCGACGAATGTCGGCCAGGCGGTGCTCGACTGTCACCCGGTGGCCCCAGGGGCCGGTCGTGAGGTCGCAGAAAAGTAATTCGTCGTGGGGGAGGGAGGCATCGTCGGGGAACTCACGGTCGAGGACGTGGCCCAGCTCCCAAAGGTCGGCCTCGACCCGGGCGCAGGTGTGGCGGGCAACCAGGGTGACCAGGCGTTCGTCGTAGCCGAGGCGCCGCAGATAACGGGCGCCGTCCACCGGATGGAACCCGGTGTCACGCACGGGCTGGGCGTAGCCGATGTCGTGCACGTAGCCCGCCGCCACGAGCAGGTCGGCTGTGTCGAGATCGTGACAAGCCCCGAACAGGCGGGCGCGCTGGGCTACACCTTCCACGTGTCGCCACCGGCCCGGTAACGGCCGCGCCAGTAGTCGACAGGCCAAGCCTCTCGCCAGGTCCGACCTTGTCAAGGCCAAGAGCATAGCCAGATTTACCCACGGGGAGCTGATCGGCTCGCTCCCACGATTCCCCCCGACCCGCCATCCGACCGACCGACCTTGCCGACGCTGACCGATGCGGCGGTGCGGGCGGTGGTGGGGCGACCCCGCCAGGAGGAACACCCTTGGAACCCACGCCGGCCCACGACGACCCCCGCCCCGACGCCCGGGACGGCCGCAGGCCCGATGCCAGCGGCCCGGACCGCGACCGTGCCCCCAACAGCTCCGGCGGCCAGGACGGACCGGACGGACCGGACGGACCGGACCGTGTCGATGAGGCCGAGTCCGGGCGTCCCTGGCTGTGGGCGGTGGGGGGTCTGGCCGTGATCGCCGCGGTGGCGCTCCTCGGGTTCACCGTGTTCGGCGACGACCCTGAGGAGACCACCACCGACGCCGGTTCGACCACCTCTGTCAGCGTCACCGACACCATCGATCCGGCCGCCGCTGCCCTGGCCGCGTGGGTCGGCGACTACACCTGGACCGAGACGGCGGTCGACGGCGAACAGTCGAGCCAACTGGTGCACCTCCTCAGCATCACCGGCCTCGACGAGTCCGGTGAGGTGCTCGACGGCCGGCTGGTGGAGTCCGGACCCGACATCGACTCCGACGTGGCGGTCACCCTCACCCCGGCCGGGGACGGTCTGGCCGTGGCCGTCACCTCGGTCGATCGAGGCCGCCGCTACGGTGGCGGCGAGCACCTGTTCGATCTCGGAGCCGTTCCCGGAGCCCCCGTCACCACCCTCGTCGACCTGCCGACCCTGGTCCCGGCACTGGCCGGGACCACCGGTGCCTACTTCCTGCCCGGTGACGGAGGGAGCACCTCGGGTGAGGCGGTGGGGCCGACGACCACCACCACCAGCGAGGCCACGACCACGACCCTGTCGGTGATCGGGATCGAGCTGGCCGGCGACGGGCTCACCGCGCTCGACGGATCCGCCACCTTGTCGCTGCCGTTCGGGAGCGATCAGGCCTCGGTGGCCATCGTCCTCGACCGTGCCTTCGGACCTGGTCAACCCGGCGAGTCCAGCCCCGAGTGTCCCAACGGTAGCGACCGGGTGGTGACCTGGGACGACCAGATCCTGGCCGAGTTCGCCGACGACCGGTTCATCAGCTGGACCCTGAGTCCCGGAGCACCCTTGACCACTGGGGACGGCATCGGGCTCGGCTCGAGCCTGGCCGACATGGAGGCCACCGGGTCGGTGGAGACCTTCCAGTCGTCGCTGGGTACCGAGTTCGCCGTCGGCACCGGGGACGCCTTGGTCCGGGGTCTGCTCGACGGCCCGGACCAGACCTCGACCGTCGTCGATCTGTGGGCCGGCGACCGCTGCATCTTCTCCTAAGCTGCTGACCCACCTGCCGAGGCCTCATCCTCATCCTCATCCTCGGCAGGGGGCAGCGGCGGCTGGTCAGAACGGACAGGTGTCCCTCCAGATCAGGACCTTGTCGTAGGCGTGGTCGCCGTCGCACAGCTCGGTCCCGGCCGCCTGGTCGTCGTCGAGAAAGCGCTGGAGCCACCACACCGAGAAGCGGGCCGTGTTCGGATCGAAGGAGATCGACACCAGGTGCCCGGCGTCGATCTCCAGGTAGGCGTGCTCCCCGCCGAGGGTGGTGGCAAACGGCAGGGCGTACACGTTGGCCGGGGCCGTGAGATCGTTGTCGGCGCCGATGACGAGGGTGGGGCTGGTCACATTGCCCCAGGTCCAATCGAGGGCCCAGGGTTGGAGGGCGATGACGGCGTCGAGCGACGGGCGCACCGCCCCCGCCCCGAGGGCGCCGCCGCCCCCCATCGAGTGGCCGATCACGGCCCGACGGTCCGGATCGGCCAGGGACCGGGCCGGCTCCGGTCCCCGGGTGGTCACATGGTCCAGGGCGGCCAGCAGCTGCAGGGAACGGCTCGACGGTGGATCGACGAGGGTGAGGGTGTCGATGACCACCACCACGTAGCCGTGGCCGGCCAGGTGCCGTCCCAACCAGTGGAGGGTGCGGCCGGGAGCGCTGAAGCCGGGCGAGATCGCCACCACCGGCCGTAGCCCCGGAGCGGCGATGGGGGTGAAGACGGCACCACCCCCGAACCCGAAGGCGTCCCAACGGCTGATCGTGGCGGAGTCGACCGCGTAGGGGCCCGGTTCGGTGGGGTCGGTGTCCGAGGCGGCGGACACCGAAGCGGGACCGGTGACGGCGATCAGGGCGGCGAGGATGGTGCCCACGATCACCCGCCACCATCGGAGCCGGAGCCGGCCCGGGGCCGGTGGCAGTGGTGGTACGGGTCGGCGGCGCAGCGACGAGCCGGTCTCCGGCCCGGCCGGTGGCCGCCGGGCGGGTGTCGAGGCGGCGGCCGGGCGGCTCGGTGACGGTTCGGGTGGCGATCCGGTCGTTGGTTCGGGCGCGACGAAGAGGGCCTGGCGGGAGAGGCGGGTCATTACAAACTCCTGGGGACGAACGGCTCAGGCGGGGGCGCCGGCGGCCGTTTATCCACCATGAAGTGACGAACGCCACACTGTCCAATCAGGCGGTGGGAACCTGATCCACGGCGGGTCCTGCCCGTCCCCGCCCTTTGCGGTCAGCCGCCGACGGTGGTCGGGGGCTCCGTGGTGGGGGTGGTGGCCGGGGGCTCGGTCGTGGGTTCCGTCGTCGTCGGCCGGGCCGTCGTCGGGGCGGCGGTGGTGGGGGCGTGGCTGGTGGTCGGCCGGGCCGTCGTCGGGGCGGCCGTGGTGGAACGGGGGGCCGCCGTGGTCGTGGTGCCGCGGGCTACGTCGATCCGCACCGTCGATCCGGGGGCGAGCCGGTTGCCGCCCTGGGGACTCTGGCTGACCACCGCACCGGCACTGCTGCCACCATCGACCGGGGTCACCCGGACCTCGAAACCGGCGTTGGTGAGGGCCGAGATCGCGTCCGCCTCGCTGGACCCGATGACCACGGGCACGATCTGGTTGGACTGCCCGCTCGACACCGTCAGGGTGATCGGTGCGCCGTCGTTGGCGCTCTCGTTCGGGTCGATCGACTGGCTGATCACCGTGCCGGCGGGAGCGTCGGCGCTCGCCTGTTCGGTGACCGCAACCTCGAAACCGAGCGATTCGAGCTGGGCCCGGGCCCGCTCCACCGTCATGCCGGTCACGTCGGGCACGGCCACGGTGTCGTCACCGGCCGCAACGAGCAGGCTGACCGCCGATCCGGTGAGGGCCCGGGCGCCCTGCTCGGGGTTCTGAGCCAGCACGGTTCCGGGCTCGGCGGCGTCGGTCGTCTCGAAGCGGATCGCCACCTCTAAGCCCTGTTCCTCGAGGCGTTGAGTGGCCGTCTCCTGATCCTGGCCGATGACGTTCGGGACCTCCACCGAGGTCGACATCGTCTCCGGCGGTGTGTCGTTGGCGATGATCCGAGACGCCACGTAGATCAGGCCCCCGGCCACCGCCAGCAGGGAGAACAGGGCCACGATGAACCACCGGCTGGTGACCGGAACGTCGTCGTCGTCGTCGAGGTCGTACTCGTCGTGGTACCGCTGGCGCAGCTCCGCAGGCGGCACCGCCGGCTCGTCGGCCAGAACTCGTCGACCCGTTTCCGGCGGGTTCGGCGGTGGGGTGGGAGGGCCCACGGGCAGGGCCGCCGTGGGGCGGTCGGCCGAGGTGAGGACCGGATTGATCGGGTTGACCAGGGGGAGGCCGGAACCGACCCGGTCCAGGTCGGCGATCAGGTCGGTGGCCGTCGGGTACCGCTCGTTGGCGTCCTTGGCCAGTAGGACCGCCACGATGGCGTCCAGCTCGGCGGGGACCTCCGGGGCCAGCGACCGCACCGTCGGGGGCGCCTCCTCGACGTGCTGGAAGGCAACCGCCACCGGAGAGTCGCCGGTGAAGGGGCGGCGGCCGGTGAGCATCTCGAACAGGACCACACCCAGGGAGTAGAGGTCGCTGCGCTGATCCAGGGTCTGCCCCTGGGCCTGTTCGGGTGAGAAGTAGCCGGCCGTGCCCACCACATGGCCGGCGTCGGTCAGGGTGTCGTCGGCGTCGAAGGGGCGGGCGATGCCGAAGTCGGCCACCTTCACCTGGCCACGCGGGGTAATAAGGATATTGCCGGGCTTGATGTCGCGGTGGAGGGTGCCCTGCTGGTGGGCGAACTCGAGGGCGCTGGCCACCTGCCGGCCCAGGCTGACCGCCCGACCGGGCTCGACCGCACCGTCCTGCTCCAGGATCTCGGCCAGGCTGTAGCCGTCGATGAGTTCCATGACGATGAAGTAGGTCTCGTCGAAGGTTCCCCAGTCGTACACGGCCACGACGTTGGGGTGGCTCAGACCGGCCGCCGAGCGGGCCTCCCGCTTGAACCGTTCGACGAACGTCGGATCAGACGCGTAATGGCGGAACATGATCTTGACCGCCACGGTCCGGTCCAGGACCTGATCGTGGGCCGCGAAGATATCGGCCATGCCACCACGAGCAATGCGGTGGCTCAGCTGGTAGCGATCCCCGAGGATCGGCAGGGCCGTCGACGCGTCAGTCACCAAGATTGTTCCAGGATGGTCGTTCAGACCGGCTTGGCGGCACCGCGTGGCGGTACTCGACCGGGATCCGGGTGGATCGACTCATCCTAGTGGGAGCCGGTCGCCGCTGAGGGTCGTGTTGGGCTACCTCACACGGGTGATCGTAACGGTGCCGGGATCGTTGCCGAGGGGTTCGGCCGTTGCGGACGTGGCCGCGCTCATTGTGGCGTGGTGGTCGGTCCGATGGTCGGTAATCCACTCAACCAGTGCCTCGGGCGGCATCGGCCGGGCCAGGAAGTACCCCTGGAGGTCGAGCTGGCCGAACCGGCCCAGGAAGTCGCGCTGGGAAGCCTCCTCTACCCCCTCGGCCACCACCGACAGGCCGAGGATCCGGGACAGGGCGATGATGGCCGACACGATGGCGTCGTTGCGGTCGTGGCCGATCTGGCGGATGAACGACTGGTCGATCTTCAGGGTGTCGAAGGGGAACCGGGTCAGGTAGCTGAGGGACGAGTAGCCGGTACCGAAGTCGTCGATGGCCACCCGGACCCCGAACGACTTCAGCTCGTCGAGCACCCGGCTGGCCTGGACGGTGTCGAGCATGACGGTGCTCTCGGTCAGCTCCAGCTCGAGCATCGTGGGATCGAGGCCGGCCGCCTCGACCACCCCCTTCACCCGGTCGGCGAAGCCCGGATCCCGGAACTGGCGGGGGGAGATGTTGACTGCCAGGGACATCGGACCGTCGTCGGTCGGCAGGGTCTGCACGGCCCGGCACGCCTCGGCCAGGATCCACTCGCCGAGCTCGATGATCAGGCCCGAGTCCTCCGCCACCGGTATGAACTCGGCCGGCGACACCGGGCCGAGGACCGCCGAGGTCCAGCGGACCAGGGCCTCGACCCCGACGGTCCGGTTGTCCTCGATCGAGACCTTGGGCTGGAAGTGGACCTGGAGGTCGTCCCCCTCGCCCCGCACGGCCTCGGTGAGCGCCTTGCGGAGCCCGTCCTCGAGCTCGGAGCGGCGGCGCGACCGCTGGTGCATCTCGGGGGTGAAGAACTGGTAGGTGTTGCGGCCGCGGTCCTTGGCCGCGTACATCGCTGCGTCGGCGTTGCGGAACAGGGTCTCGACGTCGTGGCCGTTGTTCGGATAGACGGCGATGCCGATGCTGGCCGACATAACCAGCTCCGTATTGTCGAGGACGAATGGGGATGACAATCGGTCGAGGATGCGTTGGGCCACGATGGCGGCGTCCTCGGGGGAGCGGAGCCGGGGGATGACGGCCACGAACTCGTCACCGCCGAGCCGGGCCGCGATCGGCTGATCGGGCTCCGGGGAGTCCCCGGCGAGGTCGTCCAACCCGTACGGGCGGTCCACCCGGTAGGCGAGGTCGTCGGACCGCAGGCAACTCCTGATTCGATCGGCCACCTCGACCAGGAGGGCGTCGCCGGCCGCGTGACCGTGCAGGTCGTTCACCCGCTTGAACAGATCGAGGTCGAGGGCCAGGACGGCCAGTGGCTGCTGGCTGCGGTGGGAAGCGGTCATGGCCGATTCGATGTGGCGGCTGAGCATGGATCGGTTGGGTAGCCCGGTGAGGGGGTCGTAGTGGGCGAGGCGGACGGCGCGCTGCTCGGCCCGGCGCCGGTCGGTGACGTCCTGGGCGGCGCCGACCAGGCGCCGGTGCCCGGTGTGGGGGTCGGTCGAGGCCTCGACCTCCTGGTCGATGATCCGTTCCAGCCCGTCCGGGTCGACCAGCCGGTACTCGACCGGGTCGTGGTCGGAGCCGGTGAGCTGGTCGATCACCGCGTGCTGGTCGTCGGGGTGGACCCACGGCAGGAGGTCGTCGAGGCTGTGGACCCCGGCCAGGTCCGGCCCCAGGATCTGGCCGACCTCGCTCGACCAGGTGAAGTCGCCGGTCACCGTGTCGAACTCCCACTGGGCCAGGCGGGCCAACCGCTGGGCCTGGATCAGCCGGCGGGCGTTGTACTGGGCCTCGCGGGTCGTGTTGGACACCCGCAGCAGGTACCGCATCCGATGGGCCAGCAGGGCCGGGTTGAGGGGTTTGATGGCGAAGTCGGTCGCCCCGGCCTGGTAGGCGCGTTCGATCGAGTCCGTGTCGTCCCGGGCGGTCATGATCACCACCGGCAGGTCGGCACCCCCCGGGAACTCGCGCAGGCGACGACAGGTCTCGTAGCCGTCGATACCGCTCATGGTCACGTCGAGCAGGACGGCGTCGGGCCGCCGACCGGTGCCCGCCTTGACCAGGGCCTCCTCGCCGCTGGTCGCCTCCACGGTGTCGAACCCTCCCGAGGTCATGGCCGCGGTGGCCAGCAGCCGGGTGGTGGGGTCGTCGTCGACCACCAGCACCACGGGGTCCCGGCCGTCGGGCCGGGGGAGCAGATCGCGCATGTCAGCCTACTTCCGCAGTCAGGTTCCGGAGAGCGACACCGTGGGCGGAACGGATGGCCTCGAGCTGGTCGTGGGCCGAATCGAGGTTGCCGCCGCCCTTCAGCTCGCGTTCCAGATCGGCGAACTGGCCGGCCAACCGGGCGGCTCCGATGGTGGCCGTGCTGCCCTTGAGACGGTGGGCGGCCCGCCGGGCGGTGTCGAGATCGCCCTCTTCCAGGGCGGTCTCGAGCTCGTCCAGATCGTCGGGGGTCTGGATGGCGAAGGCGTCGAGCATGCGGCGGAACAGGCCCAGCTCCCCCCCGGGGTCGATGGAGCGGATCTGGGACAGCACGTCCTGGTCGACGACGGGAGGGGAGTCGCCGGCCAGGTCGGCGGCGGCACCGATGGGGGATCGGGCCGGGCCGGCCCGGTCGGTGGCCCGCCGGCCGCCCACGACGGTGGTCGGCACGTCGGCGCGGCGGCGCCGGACGTCGGTTGCCGGTTGCTCCCCCGGGCGGTAGTCGGACACCGGTTGGGCTCCCTGGTGCGGGTCCGGCCGGGCTGACCGGACCCGACCCGTGGCGGCGCCCACGTCCCCGGCCGCGCCGAACACGTTGCGGTCCACGGCGGCCCGGAGCTCGTCGGCCCGGTACGGTTTGCTGAGGAAGTCGTTCATGCCCGCCTCGGTGCAGCGGTCACGGTCACCCGCCACCACGTTGGCGGTAAGGGCCACGATCGGAACCGGTTCGAGCCCGTCGACGGCCTCCCGCCGCCGGATCTCGCGGGTGGCGGCGAAACCGTCCATCTCCGGCATCTGGCAGTCCATGAGGATGATGTCGAACCGGCCGGCCCGGAGGGCTTTGAGCGCGGCCCGGCCGTCGATGGCCAGGGTGACCTGGCAGCCGAACTGCTCCAGCATGCCGATGGCCACGGCTTGGTTGATCTCGTGGTCCTCGGCCAGCAGGACCCGGATCGGCCGGGAGAACTGGTTGGTCGTGGCCCTCACCGTCACCGTGGCCGACGGGGCTGGGGTGACCACCTGCCGGTGGGCGGCCTCGGCCACGGCGGTGAGCAGGCGGGTCCGGCGGATGGGGCGGAGGATCGCCCCCGGAATGGCGTGCTGCTGGTCGTAGCGGGCCAGGCAGACCCGGGGCACCCCCAGCGACGAGCGGCACAGGTCGGGTGCGCTCGAGGCGTCGACGATGCACACGTCGACCCGGTTGTAGGCCAGGTGGTCGAGGGCATGGTCCCGGTTCGTGACGATGGTCAGATCGACGCCTGTTCCGACGAAGGCCGAGCCGATGGAGCTCGGCGCCCCCCGGTCGGGTTCCAGCAGCAGGATGCGCAGGCCGCTCAGGTCGGCGAGGGGTTCGGTCGGCTGGGTGGCGGGATCGGCCCGACCCACCTGGAACCGGCAGGTGAAGGTGGAGCCCATGCCCTCGGTGCTCTCCGCGGTGACCCCGCCGCCCATGAGCTCGCACAGCTGGCGGACGATGGCCAGGCCGAGCCCGGTACCCCCGTAGCGGCGGTTCATCGACCCGTCGGCCTGGGTGAACGACTGGAACAGGCGGGGAAGGATCGAGGCGGGGATGCCCATCCCGGTGTCGCTCACGGTCAAGGTGAGGAGGCGCGCGTCGTCCCGGCCCCCGTCCTCCAGCTCGGCCCGCACCGACACATGGCCGTCGCGGGTGAACTTGACCGCGTTGCTCAACAGGTTGGTCAGGATCTGCCGGATCCGGCCGGGGTCGCCCACGATGCGGGTGTCCACGTCGCCGGGCACATAGCTGAGGATGTCGAGGCCGCGGGCGTGACCACCGCGCGACAACAGTTCGACGGTGTCCTCGATCACGTCCCTGAGGTCGAACTCGATCGTCTCCAGTTCGAGCCGACCCGCCTCGATCTTGGAGAAGTCGAGGACGTCGTTGATGATGGCCAGCAGGGCGGTGGCCGATCGGCGGACGGTGTCCACCATCTTGGTCTGCTCGAAGGTCAGGTCGGTGTTGAGCAGCAGCTCGATCATGCCCAGCACCCCGTTCATCGGGGTCCGGATCTCGTGGGAGACCGTGGCCAGGAACTCCGACTTGGTCAGGTTGGCGGTGTCCGCCGCGTCCTTGGCCCGGACCAGTTGCTCGTTGGATGCCTCCAGGTCCCGCATGGCCAGCTCCAACTGGGCGGTCCGGTCCTTGACCTTGTTCTCCAGCCCGATGGCCGTCTGGAACATGGAGAACGCCCCCTCCTGGAGGTTGGTGTTCTGTTCGACCCGGTGGATCAGGGCCGCGTTGATCTTGGTCAGACGGGCGATGTCGTGTTTCAGCGCGGCGATTCGTTCCGCCGCCGTCTCGGGCTCCTCCCAGTCCGATCGGTCATCGGACGACCGGGTGGGAGGCGGTCCGGGGCACCCAGTCATGCACCCGAGCCGATCGCCACGCCGGTGAAGGTCTGGTTGGCGTGCATCCCGTTGAACTGCTCGCCGTAGGTGGCGAAGCCGATCACGTTGTTGTCCTGCATGATGCGGCTGATCTCGGGAAGGAGGCCGCGCTGCTTGGCCTCAATGTTCCGCAGGATGCAGTCGCAGCCCAGCACCAGGGCGGGAGGGCCGAGGCGGCGGGTCACCTCGGCGAAGGCGTCGCGGAGGTTGGCCACCATGTCGACACCACTGGCGATGGTGAGCACGACGCCGATGTCGATGGCGCAGAAGAACGTCAGGCTCTCGTCGGGGTTTACCTTCTGGATGGAGCGCACGTAGGTGACGTCGCCGACGGTGACCACCACGGGGTGGGAGGCGAAACTGAAGGGGCTGAGGGTGTCGACGGGGACGCCGACGGCGCGGGCGTACTCCCGGGCGGCGGGTTCGCCGTTGATCTCGGTGACGATCCGCTCGTTGGCGATGGCGCCGGTGACGACCATCTTGTTGTTCGTGGCCACGAAGTGCTCGGTCTTGAACACCTCGAACGGGAGGTTGGTCTGGATCAGGGTGAAGACGGCGGCACCGGACCGGAACTCGCCCTCGTGGTAGATGTGGGTGGTCCCGAACCGGGTCCCGTCGCCGGCCGAGCCGCCGAACAGCTGGATCTCACCCAGGTTGCGGTACAGGGCGGCGACCAGCATCTCCTCCTGGAGTGACAGGCCGTCGACCAGGAGGAAGGCGAAGGTGTTCGCCCCGGTGACCGGCTCGCGTTCGCCGATCCGCTGTAGCAGGCGGGAGGCCGCGTCGTCACCGGCGGCGAAGTTGAAGTGTTCGAGGACGTCGATCCGGGTGGACTCGGCCCTGATGGCGGGACCGGCCAGGGTCACGCCCGTGAGCGCACCGTCGAGGTACCCGGTCGGGGTGATCTCCCCCGCCGTGGTGGCGCCGACCATGTTGACCCCGGCGAACCACTGGTGGAGCTCGGCGGCCAACCGGTCCAGGTCGTACTCCGGCGAGCAGTAGATGATGGTGAGCGCGGCATCGGGATGATAGATCGCGTCGTACAGCTCAGCGGCCGCCACCGCCGGGTCGCTCGAGGTCGACGCACCCTTGAGGATGGTGAGATCCCCCGGATCGCTCGAGTGGGGGCTGGTCGGGGGGTGGCCAGATCGTGGTTCGGTGACCAACGACGCCGGTTCGTTCATGTTCTACATGGTCGGAGGATGGGGCCCGGCCCTTGAGCCCCGGGGCCCGGCGTTTCACCGCGGGTGCCGGCGGCCCGGGCGGGTGACGCACGGACAATGGGACGCAGATGTGTGTTCGGCGGCCGGCGGAGCCATTATCGACCTGGCGGCTCACATTGTTCCCGCCCGACCGGCTGTTACTAGTATCTAGGCACGTATTGGTGACTTCGTAAGGTCGAGCGAGATGGTCGGACTGGAACAACGACGAGCCGTGGTGCGGGATCTGCTCGAAGGGCACCAGCCGCCCAACGCCCGCTGGGTGATGGTGGCGGCGCTGATGGGCGCCCGGGTCCCCCGCCTGCCGGTCGTGAGCCTGATCGCGGTCGGCCGCTTGTTCGACATCACCTCTGGCGCCACCCGCACCTGCCTGTCGCGGATGGTCGCCCACCGCGAGCTGACGGCCGATCAGGGGGTCTACGCCCTCACCGGCCGCCTGCTCGAACGCCGGTCCGACGTAGACCACCTGGCCCGACGGTCGGTGCCCGAACCTGACTGGGACGGGAGCTGGGAGGTGGCGGTGGTGGCCCTCGAACGCCGACCGGCCGGAGAGCGGCTCAGTCTCCGCCGGGCGGCCGCCAGTCTGGGCATGGTCGAGCTCCGGGAAGGGGTCTGGACCCGGCCCGACAACCTCGGGCGGCTGCGGCAGCCCGAGGCCGGCCGGGTCGTCACCGAGCAGTGCGCTCGCTTCTGGGGGGCCACCACCGACCTGTCGGACAAGGCGATCGCCGAGCTGTTCGGGCTCGACGACTGGGCAGCGACGGCCCGGCGGTTCCTCGACGCCTTCACGGCCGAAGAAGGTGCCCCCGCTCCCGGGGACGATCTGGCCGCCGTACTCCAGTACCACTTCACCCTGTCGGTGGCCGTCGTCAACCTGCTGCAGCGGGACCCCCAGCTCCCCGTCGAACTCCTGCCCGACGACTGGCCCGGGCCGCGCCTGCGGGCCGTCTACCTCGAGTTCGAGCGGCGGTTCCAAGGCCGGATGCGCGAGATCACCGACCGTCACGGCTGACGGCTCCTCGGCCGGCCGCCGGTGCTCCGGCGAGGACCGATCGACCGGGCTCCGTCGCCGCCGACCCCGGCCCCCGATGGGGCGGGCCGACCGGATTCGGGCTGTCCTGCGGAGCGGGCGACCGGAATCGAACCGGCATCATCAGCTTGGAAGGCTGAGGTTCTGGCCGTTGAACTACGCCCGCGGGTGGTTGAGGGGATGGTAGCCGCCAGCCGGGGGGAGTGGGCGGTGATTGCCGTCGGGTCCGACCGTCGCCCACGGTGGCCTCTGGTGACCGTCACCACACCGACGGCCGTGCAGTAGTATGTAAGCATGCCTTACGAACCGTCTGAACATCATCCGGCGTTCGAGGAGTACACCGAGACGATCTTCGAGCTGGCCGAGGACGGGGTGGACGTGATCCAGGCCCGGATCGCCGAGCGGCTGGGTGTGTCCCGGCCGGCGGTGTCGGAGATGGTCAAGCGGATGCAGCGTGAGCAGCTCATCGAGGTCGACGCCCGGGGCCGGATCATCCTGTCGGACGACGGCCGCACCCTGGCCACCACCATGGTCCGCCGCCACCGGCTGGCCGAACGTTTCCTCACCGACATACTCGGCATCTCGTGGGCGGTGGCCCACCAGGAAGCCGGCCGGTGGGAGCACGTCATCTCCCCGGGCGTGGAACAGGCGATGATCCGGGTCCTGGACGACCCCACCACCTGCCCCCACGGCAACCCGATTCCCGGTTCCGGGTACGAGGTCCCCCCCGGGGCGATACCCCTGGCCGAACTGGGGGTGACCGACAGCTTCGTGGTGGAACGGATCCCCGAGGAGCTGGAGTTCCAGCCCGGCCAGCTCGACTTCCTGGAGGGGGCCGGCCTGATGCCCGGCGAGCGGGGAGAGGTCACCTCGGTGGCCCCGGACGGGACCACCACCGTGACCATCGGGGGCGGCCCGGTGGGCCTGAGCGGCTACGCCGCCTCCAGGATCCTGGTCACTCGCTGACCCTTCCCGCCTACCCTGCCTCCGATGCAGGCCTGGGCCATCGACCTCGACGGTGTCATCTGGCGGGGCGCCGACCCCGTACCCGGTTCGGCGGCGGCGGTCGCCCGGCTCCGGGCGACCGGGGCCCCGATCGCCTTCGTGACCAACTCGTCGGCCCGGACCCCGGCCCAGGTGGCCGCCAAGCTGGCCGATTGCGGCATCCCCGACGCCGAACCGCTCGTCGTCACCTCGGCCATGGCCGCGGCCGGCCTGATCGACCCCGGATCCCGGGTGCTGGTGATCGGCGGCGACGGGGCCCGCGACGCCGTCGAACGGCGGGGGGCCACCGTGGTCGGCTGGGACGGTCTGGACGCCGAGTCCGCCACCGCGGTCACCGCGGACGCGGTCCTGGTCGGCATCACCCCGGCGTTCGACTATGTGGCCCTGACCGCGGCCATGTCGACAATCGGGGCAGGCGCCCGGTTCGTGGCCACCAACGACGACGCCAGCTTCCCCATCCACGGCGGCCGCTTCCTTCCCGGAGCCGGGTCGGTGGTGGCCGCGGTCGCCACCGCCACCGGGGTGGCGCCCCGGATCGCCGGGAAACCCCATGAGCCAATCGCCGCCATGGTCGTCGAGCGCTTGGGGGGCGACGGCATCGCCGTCGGGGACCGACCCGAGACCGACGGCCTGGTGGCCGCCGCCCTCGGCTACCGGTTCGGGCTGGTGCTGACCGGGGTGGCCACCGCCGACACGGTGCCCACCGACCCCACCCCCGACCTGGTGGCCCCCGATCTGGCCAGCCTGGTGGACCGGGTCCTGTCCTGAGGGATTAGCGGCCCGGCCCGGGGCGACGGGTACCCCCGGCCGCTGACCGCCAGCGCCGCCGGGATGGTCATGGCGGCCGCCGCCACCTCGGGCCAGGGGACCACGGGTGAGACCGACAAGGCCTACGGCCGCCGCGATCAACCAGCCCAGTTCTCGGGGCGAACCGGCCTCGCTCACCTGGGCCACGATGACCACCGCCGCCGACACCACGACGAGGAACGGCATCTCGCTGCGGTCCGGTGGGCGTGCGGCCGCGGCGTGGTCCGGCCGGCGTGCCGTTCCCTGTCAAACCCCAGACAGTCTGGGGATCCGGCCCGGTCCGGTCGTCCTCGGGCTGGTCCCGGGCCTCCCCCCTGGGGCCCCGGTCCCGGCCCGGCGGCCACGAATCGGGGGCGGTGACATCCGGTGATGACGCCGGGCGATGACATATTGCACAGTCCGTCCCGAGGTGTCCGTGGCTCGGCGCGATCGGCCGTGATCGGGCGCTCATTCGGTCACAGAACGTGGCTTTTCTGCCGGGAGACCGTCTGCCGTTGCCGCATTCAGTGGTTATGCGCCGATCCGTGGATACGTGAATATCCCCAGGGAGAGATCGGCCATGTCGGTGTGTTGTGTCAACCGGGGTAAGATCCTTCCTGCTGCATGGCCATCGATATCGATGGGTATGGGGGCCAACGACAACTACCCGCCAATGCAGAAAAGGCATTGTGATGCTCTGGTTTTTCTGGCCGGTGGCGTGCTCAGACGACCATCGGCCATCAACATCGCGCGCTTCTGAAGCCGTCCCGCTGATGCTCGCCGCGGTCAGCACCTACCTCGTGGCCGTCGTGGCTCGGGTGGACGGTACGGCCTGTCTCGTCGCCGTCGCCGCCTGCATGGTCAGCTGTCTGTTCGTCCGGCAGCGGACCCGTCGGCGTCACGTGGCGCATCTTCCATTCGCTCGCCGCCTGGTCAGGGCGCTACCGCTTCTGGTCGCAATTGGCACGGTCGCGGTGGTCGGTTTGGCGAAATCTCCGGCCCTCGTCGCCCTGGGCCTGGGGATGGTCTCGGTGGCCCTGGGAGCCGCCGTCGGCTTCTTCGCCCGTGGTCTCAGCGGAACGTACGGCCCGATGATCCGGGCGGCGGTCGTGGGCCCCCGGTCGTTCGCCAACGTCTTGGCCGAGGAGCTGGACGGCGGGGTGGGCACCAACCTCCAGCTCGTCGGCCACATCGACGCCGTCGACGTCGGCGGATCCTCACTGGCGGAGCTGGTCACCGAGCACCAGATCGATCTGCTGCTCATCGGCCAGAGCGGCGACGAAGCCGCCGTCTTCGAGGAGATCGGCCGCACCTGGGCCGGGGTGGACGTTGCCGTCGAGGACCTGGCCAACTTCTACGAATCCAGCCTGGGCCGGGCCCCGCTCGCCGCCATCGACGGGATCTGGCTCCGGGACGTCCTGCGCCCCACCACCCCGACCGACGAACTGGTCCGGCGGATCCGGGACGTCCTCGTGGCCGGGATGCTGCTGGCCGCGGCGGCGCCCGTGCTGGTGGCGCTGGCCGTCCTGATCCGCCGAGACGGCGGCCCGGTGTTGTTCCGTCAGGCCAGGGTGGGCCGGGGCGGCGACGAGTTCGAGATCCTCAAGTTGCGCTCCATGCGCCACACCGACACCACCGAGGTCCGCTGGTCCTCGGCCGACGACGACCGGGTGACGGGGATCGGCCGGTTCATGCGGCGAACCCACCTCGACGAGATCCCCCAGCTCATCAACATCCTGCGGGGCGACATGAGCCTGGTGGGGCCCCGGCCCGAGCAGAGCGCCATCGTGTCCGGCCTGGCCGAGGAGATCCCGTTCTACTCGTGGCGCCACCGGGTCCGTCCCGGGCTCACCGGCTGGGCCCAGGTGATCGCCGGCTACTGCGGCACCGACCGGGGTTCGGCCATCAAGACCTGCTACGACCTCTACTACCTCAAGTACCGGTCGTTGTCGCTCGACACGCTCATCCTGTTCGAGACGGCCCGGGCCCTGGTGGCCGACCGGCAGTGGCAGCTCCCCGACGTCAGCGACACCTTCGTCCCCGACCGCGCCACCGCCACTTCCACCGCTGGCGCCACCGCCACCCCGGGCGGCGACGGTGCCGACCGCCGAGGGCCGCACGGCGCTCCGGCCCGGAACGATCTGGTGGCGGCCAAACGATGACCCTGCCCGTAACCACCACCGGGGACGACGTCGGGCCCGGCCCGATCGACGCGGCCCGCCCCGCCTCCCGCCCACTCGTACCCGTCCGGCTCGGTATCTACGTCGACTGCCGCTACGAGGCCAACGGTGGGGAGCTCATGGCCCATCGCGACGCCATCGGATTCCTGACCTTCGCCCGCGAGGTCGGCGGTCATTTCTCCCGGGTCGTCCACTTCGGTCGGGCCGCCACCGACGGCGGCGGGGTCGGGACCGACGGCGCCGACGAGTTCGTATCGCTGGGCCCGGCCGAGCTGGTGATGCTGCCCTCCTACGGTAGTGTCCGTGACCTCCGCCGCCTGGCCGGTGCGGCCGGCCGGACCGCCACGGCGATGTGGCGGGGCCTCGACCGGGTCGACGCCGTCTGGGTCTTCGGCCCGCACCCGTTCGCCGTCCTGCTCGCCGTCCTGGCCCTGGTCCGGGGGCGCCGCCTCGTCCTCGGGGTCCGCCAGGACACCATGGCCTACTTCCGGGCCCGGTTGCCGTCCCCCCGGTGGCGGCCGGTCCTTGTGCCGGTGGCCGCCCTCGACCGCGCCTTCCGCCTGCTGGCCCGGTTCCGTCCGGCCACCGTGGTCGGCCGACCGAACGTGACCGCCTACGGTGGTCCCCGCCCCGGCCTGTTCGACATGACGGTGGCCCTGACCCGCCGGTCCGACATCGTCCCCCCGCGCCCGGGGCCCCTGACCGCGCCGATCGAACTCCTGGCCGTGGGCCGGATCGACCACGAGAAGAACCCGCTCCTCCTCGTCGACGCCCTGGCCGACCTGGAGGCTGACGAGCCGGGCCGGTTCCGGTTGACCTGGATCGGCACCGGTCCCCTGGCCGGTGCCGTGGCCGCCCGGGCTGAGGCCCGGGGGGTCGGTGGATCTGTCCACCTGGCCGGATTCGTCCCGTTCGGACCCGAACTGCTCGACCGGTACCGGCGGGCCGACATGTTCGTCCACACCTCCGTCACCGAGGGCTCCCCCCAGGTCCTGTTCGAGGCCGCCGCCGCCGGCCTGCCCATCGTGGCCACCGACGTGGGCGGGGTGGCCGCCGCCATGGGACCGGCCGCCGAACTGGTACCCCCCGCCGACCTCGCCGCCCTGGTGGCGGCGGTTCGCCGGGTCACCGGGGACGACGAGTGCCGCCGCCGGCGGGAAGACGCCCACCGCTTGGCCCTGGCCACCACCCTGGAGGGCGAGGCTGAACGCACCGCCGCCTTCATCGCCGCCGCGACCACCCACACCGACCGGCCCGCCGCCGGAGTGACCGCCCACCCGGCCGGAGTGGCCGGAACCGCCGGGAGGCAGCCATGACGGAGACACCGATCATCGATCTCCGCCCCGGTCCCGACGGGGCCGACCCCGCCCCCGAGGTGTCGGTGCTCGTACCCCTGCTCGACGAGGCGGCCACGGTCCGTTCGACCATCGAGATCCTCCTCGACCAGGACTACCCCGGCTCGGTGGAACTGCTCCTGATCGACGGTGGCTCCACCGACGGCACCCGGGAGATCGTCGCCGAGGCCGCCGGCCGTCACCCCTCGGTCCGCCTGCTCGACAACCCGGAGCGGACCACCCCCGTCGCCCTCAACATCGGGCTCCGCCACGCCCGGGGCCGGTTCGTGGCCCGGATCGACGCCCACAGCGAATACCCCCGCCACTACCTCCGCACCGGGGTCGAACGGATGCGGCGGGGCGACGTGGCCTCGGTGAGCGGCCCCGCCCTAGCCCGTTCCGACCAGCGTTGGTCCCGCCGGGCCGCCCTGGCCCTCGGCACCTGGCTGGGTACCGGGGCGGCCCGGTTCCGTTCCGCCGTCGACGCCGAGGTCGAGGTGGACACCGGCTTCACCGGGGTGTGGGAGCGGTCCACCCTCGAAGCGCACGGGGGTTGGGACGAAGCCACCTACCCGAACGAGGACGCAGAGCTCGCCGCCCGGATCAGGGCCGCCGGGGGCCGCCTGGTGTGCGTGCCCGAGATGGCCGCCTACTACACCCCTCGTGACAGCCTGGCCGGGTTGGCCCGCCAGTACTGGCGCTACGGCCAGTACCGGTGCCGGACCGCGGTCCGCCAGCCCAACAGTGTCCGCCCCAGCCACGTCCTGGCCCCCGGCCTCGCTGCGGCGATCCTGGTCGCGCCCATGCGGCTGCCGGTGGTCTCGGCGGTGGCCGCCGGTGGTGTCTGCGGCTACGCCGCGGTGAACCTGGCCGTCTCCGCGGCCCAGGCTCGGCGGGCGGGCCGGGACGCCGCCTGGCTGCCGCTGGTGTTCGCCACCATGCACCTCAGCTGGGGGTTCGGGTTCCTCCGGGGCATCACCCGCTTCGGGTTCCCGGCCGCCGCCGTTCGTGAGGTGCTCGCCGGTCTCCGGCCCGCCCGGCCGGGGGAAGGGGCGGTGGTCCGATGAGCTCCACCCCTATGCGGGCTGTCCGCCGCTACTGGCTCCTCGTCCCCGTCGCCGTCGTCGGCTGCCTGGTGGGCGCCGCCGTCTACGTCCGGACCGTCGAGCCCCGCTACGCCACCTCGGCCGACGTCCTGGTCAGCCCGGTCACCACCGACCGGGCCATCCCCGGCACCGGCGTCATCGTCGAATCGGTAGAACCGATCCGGGCCGTGCAGACGGCGGCCGCCCTGATCGAGACCGACGAGGCGGCCCGGCGGACCGCGGCGGTGATGGGCGGCCCGTGGACAATGGAGCAGGTGCGTCTGGCCGTCACCGTCCGGCCCCGGGGCCAAAGCAATGTGATCGAGGTCGAGGCGTCCACCACCAACGCCGAGGAGGCGAGCCGGCTAGCCACCGCCTACGCCACCGAATCCGTCAGCGCCCGGAACGCCGACGTGCAGGCCCGGGCCACCGAGCTGTTCACCGCCCACGAGCGGGCCCAGGCCACCGGAACCCAGGCCAACGCCCTCGGCCCGGCGCTGGTGGAGCTCCGCCTGCTCATGGAACAGGGCGACCCGTCCCTGTCGGTCGTCACCCCCGCCCCGGTGCCGGACGGGCCGGTCACCCCGTCACCACCAATGGTGATGGTGCTGGCCGCCCTGGTCGGGCTCCTCGGTGGGGTGATCCTAGCCGTCGCGGTCGACGCCCTTGTCACCGCTTGCTCTCCTTCTTCTTCTGCTTCTTCTTCTTCTTCTTCTTCGGCCGACCCGGCCCTGGGCCGGATCCCGCCCCGGCACCGGTCGATCGACCCCGGGGTCGTACGGGCCCCACGGGAGGACACCGACGGGGTCCGGTACGGGGTCGACCCGGATCCGGTGGCCGTCCCCGACCATCCGGGCGGCTTCGAGGCGCCCGCCCGGATGGTGCCGGCCGCCGGGTCCCGGTCCACGTCGTGGGGTGACGACCCCGTCCGGCCGAACGGGTGGGCCGCCAACGGGCACCGCCCCACCGTCCCCCGGGGCTACGAGGGTCCGGGCCGGTGACGGCCGTCCTCCAACCGGCCGCCGTCCCCCGGGCGGCCGGGCTACTGGCCCTGCCCGGGTTCGCCGCTCTCGGCCTGCTCGTCGCTCGGCAGCCCGAGATCGCCGTCGGTCTGGTGGGCGGTGCGGGCCTGCTCGTCCTCTGGTACCTCCGCCCCGCGGCCGGTCTCGCCGTCTGGTCGGTGTCGTTCTTCATCCCCTATTCGAGCCTGGGTAACCTCCTGCTCAAGGGTGGATTTGCCACCGGCGCGGCCATCGCCGCCCTCCAGGTGGCCGCCCACCCCGCCGAGGTGGTGGCGGGACTCCGGGAGCACCGGTGGTCGGTCGTGACCGTCGGCGCCCTCCTCAGCTGGCTGGCCGCCAGCGTGATGTGGGCGGCTGACCCCCTGGCCGCCGTGGCCGAGCTCTCGGTCTGGCTGCTCACCGTCGGCGTGTTCGCCCTGGCCCTGGGTACGGCTCGAACCGACGACCGGCTCACCACCGTGCTCTGGGGGGTCCTCGCCGGTGGCGGCCTCGCCGCGACGACGGCCCTGCTCCCCGTGGGTGGACCGGTCGGCGCCCTGGACGGGGAGGTCATGCGGTCCGGTGGGGCCGCTGGAGACCCGAACATCCTCGCCGCCGGCCTGGTCGCCGTGCTCGCCTTGTGCCCCGGCCTGTGGGCGACGGCCCGGTCGGCAACCGGCCGGTGGGTGGTCGTCGCCGTCGGTGCGGTGTCCATGGCCGGCATCATCGCCTCAGCGTCCCGGGGGGCCCTGATCGCCGGGACAGCCGCCCTGGTGGTGACCGTGGTGCTCAGCGCCCACCCCGGTCGTCTCGTGGCCGTCCTGGCCCTACCGGGCGCCGTCCTGGGGTTCGCCTGGGCCACCCTGTGGCCCACGTCGTGGAGCCGGGTCACCGACTTCGGTGGTGGGGGCACCGGACGCACCGAACTATGGCGGGCCGCGGGGCAGGTGTGGGCCGGCCGGCCCTTGACCGGTGTCGGTGTCGGGAACCTCACCGTCGTCGAGCCGTCGGTCGCCCTCGACCTCGGGCCCCTGTCGCACGCCGACCTGATCGCCGAGCGGCCCCTCGTGGCTCACAACACCGCCCTCCAGCTCCTGAGCGAAACCGGGCTCGTCGGCTTCGTCCTGTTCGTCGCCGTCCTGGCCGTGTCGGTCGGTACTGCGCTCGATGCCGCCGCCCGGCTCCGCCGGTTGGGCCGCCCGGACCTGGCCAAACTGGCCAACGCCCTCACAGCCGCGATCGCCGGGCTGGTGGGGGCCAGCCTGTTTCTGAGCATGGGCCGGGAGTACCGGGTCTGGCTGCTGCTGGCCTGCGGACCGGCCCTGGCCCTCGTGGCCCGCCGCTTGGAGACGGAGGATACGGCCCCGGTCTCGCTCTCGGTCCCGGTGACATCGCCCGCCCGGCGACGACGGCCCCGAGCGGGACGGTCGGCGTGGTGACGGCCGATCGTCACCACCCCGTCGCCGTCATCGTCCCCTGCTACAACGACGGCGCCACCCTGCCCGCCGCGGTCTCCTCGGCCCGGGTCCAGCACCCGGCCGAGCTGGTGGTCGTCGACGACGGCTCCACCGACCCCGCCACCCTCGCCGTCCTGGACGACCTCGAGGCGGACGGTGTGACCGTCGTCCACCGGCCCAACGGGGGCCTCGCCGCCGCCCGTATGTCGGGGGTGTCGGCCACGACCAGCCCCTACATCGTGCCCCTCGACGCCGACGACGAGCTCGCCGCCGGAGCTCTCGACGCCCTCACCGGGGAGATGCTGGCCGACCCGGACCTGGCCGTCGTCTACGGCGACCTCGAACTGTTCGGCACCATGACCGGGCGACGGTACGGGGGGGCCTGGGACGCCTGGTCGATCTGCCACGTGAACCGGATACCCGGTGGCGGGGCCCTGATCCGGCGCCGCGCCCTGCTCGACGCCGGTGGCTGGGTGCTCGAACACGGCTACGAGGACTGGGACCTGTGGATGGGCCTCCTGGAGCGGGGCGAACGGGCCGTCCACATCGAACAGGTCACCTACCGGTACCGGCAGGGAGAGGGCCGGATGCTGGCCGACTGCCGGGATCGCCACGAGGAGCTCGCCGACCGCCTCCGTCGCCGCCACCCCGATCTGTACCGGCGGCGGCGCCGACTCTGGAGGCGCTCCGCGGCCCCGCTCCACGCCCGGATCCTGCTGCCGGTGATCGACCGGCTGCCGGTCGGGGCCACCACCCGGCACCGGCTGGCCGTGGCCGCCTACGATCCCGGCGCCGCCGTCCGGGCCCGCCGGAGCCGGCTCACAGGCCCGGACCACCCGACGAGGCGGCCCCCACCGTCCGACGAGCCGGTCGGGGGTTCCCGTGCCCGCTGAGGTTGACGCCCGCCACGCCACCGGGTCCGAGGCGGGGCCACCCGAACCGGCGCCCTCCCCGGGCGGGTCGGTCGGCTCCCTGGTGCGGGCCGCGGCGGCCACCTTCGCCACCCAGATCGGGGTGGGGATCGTGGCTCTGGCCCACATAGTGGTCGTGGCCCGCGCCCTGGGCCCGGACGGGCGGGGCGAGCTGGTGTTCCTGACCACCACGGCCGGTCTGGCCGGGTTCGTCTCCACCCTCAGCGCCCACGAGGGCCTGGCCAACCAGGCCGGCGCCGACCCCGGACGACGGGGGGTGTTGGTGGCCAACGCCGCTGGCCTGGCCGCCGTGCTCGGGGGAGTGGGGGGCCTGATCCTGTTCGCCGTGCTCGGCCCCCTGCGGCTGTTCGCCATCGTCGCCGACCCTGTCGCCGCGGCCGCGGCCGCCCTGGCCGTGCCCGGCATCGTCGCCTTCTCATACCTCACCTACCTGACCCGGGCCAACCACGCCTTCGGGGTGGCCAACCGGGCCCTGCTCGCCGTGTCGGCCTCCCTGTTCGCCGGTGACACGATCCTGGCGTTGAGCGGTCACCTGACCGTCCGGCGAGCGGTGGTGGTCTGGGCCGGCTCCTACCTGGTGGGCTGCGCCCCCCTGGTGTGGCACCTGGTCGGCCGGCACGGGATCCACCGGCCCGACCTGGCCCTGGCCGGGGCCTCGGTGCGGTTCGGGATGAAGGCCCACGGCGCCGGCCTGCTCAACACCGGTTCCTACCGGATGGACACCTGGCTGCTGGGCGCCCTCGCCGGGGCGGGCCCCCTCGGGGTGTACAGCGTGGCCGTCGCCTGGTTCGAGACCCTCTTCCTCCTCCCCACCGCCTACGCGGCTGTGGCCCGGCCGTCCATCGTCGAGGCCGACCCGGCCGAGGTGGGGGAGCGGACCGAGTCGGCGTTCCGGCTCGCCCTGATCGGGGTGATGGTGGCCGGGGCCGGCCTGGCTCTGCTGGCCCCAGCGGTGTGCGGCTGGCTATTCGGGGCCGACTACGCCTCGGCGTCCACCCAGCTCCGGCTGCTGGTGCCGGGAGCCATCGGCATCGCCGCGGTGAAGGTGCTGGGCGGGGCGCTCACCGCCCGGGGCCGGCCCGGTCTGGAAACGGCCGGGGTGGCAGTCGGGTTCGCCGTCGGCGCCGTCGCCTACCTGGTCCTCATCCCCCGGTTCGCGGCCGAGGGTGCCGCGGTGGCCACCTCGCTGAGCTACCTCACCGGTGGTCTGGCCACCGCCGCCGTGTTCGTCCGGGCCCTCGGGAACGGGTTGTCCAGCCTCATCCCCACCCGCCGCGACCTGACCGGCCTGGCCCACCTGGCTCGCCGCTCCTAGCCGGACCGCCCGGCCGGAGCCGCCACAGCCGTAACCCGGGACGTGCCGCCGGTGGGGCCACCAGGTGCCCCATCAGCAGGGCCCCGGCCACCGCCCCGAGCACGTTCAGCACGAAATCGTCGACGTCGGCCACCCGGCCCGTGGGCACCACCCACTGGGCCAGCTCGATGACCGCGGACACCACCAGGCCGGCCCGTAACCCGGGCCACACCGCGGCCCGCCGGCCCCGGCCCGCCCGGCCCCGACGGCTCGCGGCGAGCACGGCCAGGGCCCCGAGGGGGACGAACAGGGCCACGTTGCCCACCGCGTTGGCCACGGTGAAGCCCAGCCGGTCCGGGTCGATCAGGTTCACGATCGGCACCAGGTTCGTGAACCGGCGGGACTCCGGGTACTCGGGCCACAGGGTCACCGCCGCGATCACGGCCACGGCGAGGCCCACCCCGGCCCGGACACCGCCGACCGCCGGCGCGGCCGGGGTGGGGGAACCGTCCCTACTGGTGGTGAGCTCGTGACCGTCGACCAGGTCCGCCTGGGGTTCCACAAGTCCCATTGTGGTCCATGGCCGGCCCGATGGGTCGGCCGCGGCTGGACGGCGAGGCCGGGACGCCGACCCGCTCCGAACCCGTTCTGGCTGGGCGGGTGGATCGGAGCGCGCCGGGCCGTCCATACTGCAGGGGGGACGTCACCGGGACGTGACGTGTCCGCCCGGTCGGTGAGGGGGCGCGCCGGGTGGTTCCCGAACGAACGAAGGGGGAAATAATGTCGTTGCTGTCGCCGTATCGGGTTCTCGACCTGACGGATGAGCGGGGCCAGCTCGCTGGTCAGGTCCTGGCCGACCTGGGCGCCGAGGTGATCCTCGTCGAACCGCCGGGCGGATCCCGATCGCGCCACCTCGGCCCCTTCGTCGACGGTCACGAGAACGACCCCGAGTTCTCCCTGCGGTTCTGGTCCTACAACCGGGGCAAGCGCAGCGTCGTCGCCGACCTCGACACCCCCGAGGGCCGGCAGCAGGTCCGCGACTTGGCGGCCACCGCCGACGCGGTCATCGAGTCCGATCGCCCCGGGGCGATGGCGGCCCGCGGCCTCGGCTACGACGACCTGTCGGCCGCCAACCCCGGGCTGGTGTACGCCTCGGTGACCCCCTTCGGCCAGACCGGCCCCCGTTCCTCGTGGGCGGCCACCGACCTCGGGGTGGCCGCGGCCGGGATGCACATGATCCTCATGGGCGACGCGGACCGGGCCCCCCTGCGGATGCCCCTCGACCAGGCCTACCAGCACGCCTCCCTGGACGCCGCGGTCGGGGTGTTGCTGGCCCTCCAGCACCGGGGCGCCACCGGGGCCGGCCAGCAGGTGGACGTGTCGGCCCAGCAGTCCATCACCCAGGCCACCCAGTCGACCACCCTGTGCTCCCTCTACAACAGCCCCCTGGCCGAACGGTCCAGCGGCGGGATCAAGCTGGGGCCGTTCACCATCCGGCTCCGATCGCCGGCCTCCGACGGTTACGTTTCGGCCCTCATGCTGTTCGGCGAGGCGATCGGCCCGTTCGGGGCCCGCCTGTTCGAGTGGATCGACGCGGAGGGGATGGCCGGTCCCGCCGACCGGGAGATCGACTGGATCGACTTCGTCGACGGGGTCATGACCGGACGGATCCCCCTCGACGAGTACGACCGGATCCAGGACGTGGCCGAACGGTTCATGGCCACCAAGACCAAGAACGAACTCCTCCAGGAATCCCTGGACCGGCGGCTGCTGATCGTCCCGGTGAGCACCATGGCCGACCTGGCCGATTCCGAGCAGCTCATTGAGCGGGCCTTCTGGACCAGCCTGGAGGTACCCGGGATCGAACGCAAGGTCCGGTTCCCGGGCCGGTTCGCCCGGTTCACGACCACCCCGCTCGACACCGACCACCTGCCACCCCGACTTGGGGCCGACACCGCCGCCATGCTGGGCGACGGGGCCGGCGCCGAGGCGAGGGCCCCGATCGAGGTTGTGGTACCGGCCCGGGCGGCCCGGGTCGGTACCGCGGCGGCCTCCGCCGCCGACGAACCCGCCGGGATCCTGGCCGGGCTCAAGGTGCTCGACCTGATGTGGGTCATGGCCGGACCGGCCGCCACCCGCATCCTGGCCGATCACGGGGCCACCGTCGTCCGCGTCGAGTCGGCCACCAAGGTGGAGACGGCCCGGACCATCCAGCCGTTCCTGAACGACGAGGGTGGGGCTGAGAACAGCGGCCTCTACCAGAACATGAACGCCGGCAAGCTCGGCCTCTCCCTCGACCTCACCAAGCCCGAGGCCCGCGACGTCGTGCTCGATCTGGTCAAGTGGGCCGACGTGGTCTGCGAGTCGTTCTCACCCCGGGCCATGAAGGCCTGGGGGTTGAGCTACGACGACATCCGCGAGATCAAGCCGGACGTCATCATGACCAGCTCCTGCCTGTTCGGGCAGTCAGGGCCGCTGTCGTCCCTGGCCGGGTACGGGACGATGGGGGCGGCCGTGGGCGGGTTCTACGCCGTCACCGGATGGCCCGATCGTCCCCCCGCCGGCTGTTTCGGGGCGTACACCGACTATGTCGCCCCCCGCTACCTGGCCGCCGCCATCCTGGCCGCCGTCGACCACCGGGACCGGACCGGTGAAGGCCAGTACATCGACCTGTCCCAGTCGGAGGCGTCCATCGGGCTGCTCGGCCCCGCCTTCCTCGACTACGAGATCAACGGCCGGGACTTCGCACCGGCGGGCAACCGCGACCCGGTCATGGCCCCCCACGGGGCCTTCCCCACCACCGGCGACGACCAGTGGATCACCATCGTGTGCGAGACCGACGGCCAGTGGCGGGCCCTGTGCCAGGCCGCCGGCTTCCCCGCCGACTGGGCCGACCTGGACCAGGCGGCCCGCAAGGCCCGCGAGGACGAGATCGAGGCGGCGATCACCGCCTGGTCGGCCACCCAGAAGGGCGATGCCCTCGAGGCGGATCTGCAGCAGCGGGGTGTGGCCGCGGTCCGGATCCTCCGGTCCGACGAGCTGGCCGCCGACCCCCACACCCGGTACCGGGGGCACTTCATCGAGGTACCCCACGAACAGCACGGCACGGTGTGGGTGGAGGCGGCCCGGACGGGCCTGGTGGACACCCCGGCCCGGACCACCAGCGGTGGACCGACGCTCGGCGAGCACACCTTCCAGGTCCTCACCGAGATCCTCGGCTACGACGGCGACCAGATCGCCGAGCTGGCCATCGCCGAAGCCCTCGAATAGGGGCCTCGCACACGGGTGGGTGGGGTCCGTGTGAGGGTCCTCACCCCGGTCCGGCGGGACGGAGAGATCCGGCTGTAGCACTTGGTCACACCGGCGGAACACGGCGGTAACCGGCGTGGATCAGGCTCGTGGCATGCAGCAGCGGAACGACCGGAACGTCGTGGTCATCGGGAACGGCATGGTGGGCCAGCGTTTCGTGGAGCGCCTGGTCACCGCCGACCCCGACGCCGTGATCGGGGTCACCGTCGTGGGGGAGGAGAGCCGCCCCGCCTACGACCGGGTGGCCCTGTCCTCCTGGTTCGACGGTCGCACCGGGGAGGATCTGTCCCTGGTCAGCGACGAGTTCCTGAACGGTGGCCGGGTCGACTATCGGCTCGGCCGCCGGGCCACCGCCGTCGACGCCGCCGGACGCACCGTGGACCTCGACGACGGGTCCACCCTCCACTACGACGACCTGGTCCTGGCCACCGGCTCCTACCCCTTCGTGCCCCCGATTCCCGGCCACGACCTGGCCGGCTGTTTCGTGTATCGCACCCTCGACGATCTGGCCGCCATCAAGGCCTGGGCCGGCGCCGACCGTTGCGGCCGCGGCATCGTCGTCGGCGGCGGCCTGCTCGGTCTCGAGGCGGCCAACGCCCTCCGGTTGCTGGGCCTGGACACCACTGTGGTGGAGATGGCCCCCTACCCGATGCCCCAGCAGTTGGGCGGGGGCGGGGGCCGGATGCTGGCCCGGTCGATCGCCGACCTCGGGGTGAACCTGGTGTGCGGGGTCACCTCCGACCGGTTCGACGCCGACGCCGAGGGCCGGGTCACCGGTCTGACCCTGACCGACGGCACCGTACTCCCGGCCGAGATGGTGGTGTTCTCGGCCGGGATCCGGCCCCGGGACGAGCTCGGCGCCCTGGCCGGCGCCGAGCTCGGTCCCCGGGGCGGGGTGGTGGTCGACGACCTCCTCGCCACCACCGTGCCGACCGTGTGGGCCATCGGCGAGGTGGCCTGTCACCGTGACCGGGTCTACGGGCTGGTGGCGCCCGGCTACGAGATGGCCGAGCTCCTGGCCGCAACCCTGGCCGGGCCCCGGGTCGACCCCGACGGGAACCGGGACGGGAGCGGGCCGGCCGCCTACGAGGGCAGCGATCTGTCGACCAAGCTGAAACTGATGGGTGTCGACGTGGCCGTGTTCGGTCGCAGCGGCGACGCCACCCCGGACGACCCGGTCGACGAGATCGTCTACGACAACCCCCTCGAACGGGTCCACCGCCGCCTCGTCCTCGACCCCGAAACCGGGCGGCTCCTCGGCGGGGCCCTGGTGGGCGACATATCCGGCTACGAGCTCCTGCGGGCCATCACCCTCGGCCAGGCCACCCAACCCGACGATCTGGCCGCCCACGTCCTGCCCACCGACGTCCGACCCCCCGACGGTGGGGAGCTCCCCGACAGTGTCCCGGTGTGCTCCTGCAACGCCGTCACCGCCGGCCAGCTCCGGATAGCGGTGGCCGACGGCGCCCACACGGTCAGCGAGCTGAAGGCGTGCACCGACGCCGGCACCAGTTGTGGCGGCTGCGTCCCGGCCGTGAACACCCTGTTGCGCACCGAGCTGGCCCGCTCCGGGGTCGAGGTGTCGAACGCCCTGTGCGAGCATTTCGACGCCTCCCGCCAGGAACTGTTCGACCTCATCCGCTTCCACCGGTACACCACCTGGCGGGAGGTGGTCGGGGCCCACGGCCGGGGCCGGGGGTGCGAGATCTGCCGACCGACGGTGGCCTCGATCCTGGCGTCGTTGTCGAACGGCTACGTGCTCGACGGCGACCAGGGCGCCCTCCAGGACACCAACGACCACCACCTGGCCAATATGCAGCGCAACGGCACCTACTCGGTGGTCCCCCGGGTGCCAGGCGGGGAGATCACCCCGGACCAGCTCATCGCCTTGGGCCGGATCGCCAAGGACTTCGACCTCTACACCAAGATCACGGGCGGCCAGCGCATCGACCTGTTCGGCGCCCGCCTGAGCGATCTGCCCGCCATCTGGGCCCGGGTGATCGAGGCCGGGATGGAATCCGGTCACGCCTACGGCAAGGCCCTGCGCACGGTGAAGTCCTGCGTCGGTTCCACCTGGTGTCGCTACGGGGTCCAGGATTCGGTGGATATGGCCATCCGGCTCGAGCTCCGCTACCGGGGGCTCCGGGCGCCGCACAAGATCAAGATGGGTGTCTCGGGCTGTACCCGGGAGTGCGCCGAGGCCCAGAGCAAGGACGTCGGCGTCATCGCCACCGAGAACGGCTGGAACCTGTACGTGGCCGGCAACGGCGGCCGCAGCCCCCGCCACGCCGAGCTCCTCGCCTCCGACCTTGACGACGACCAGCTCATCCGGGCCATCGACCGGTTCCTCATGTTCTACATCCGCACCGCCGACCGGCTGCAGCGGACCTCGACCTGGTTCGAGGGGCTGGACGGCGGCCTCGACCATGTCCGTGACGTCATCTTCGACGACGTGCTCGGAATCGGCGACGAGCTCGACGCCGACATGGCCCGCCATGTCGAGACCTACGAGTGCGAGTGGACGGCCACCCTGGCCGACCCCGACCGGTTGGCCCACTTCGTCGAGTTCGTCAACGCCCCCGACGCCGAGTCGCCCAGCAGGTGGGTCCGGCTCCGGGGCCAGCGGGTCCCGGCCCGGTCGGGGCCAGAGTCCGGCCTGCCGTCGGGGCCGTCCGCCGACACCGATCTCCCCGGCGCTCCGGCCGGACCGTCCGGCCAGCTTCGCCTGGTCACCGACTGAAGGGAATGCCTGCCATGGCTTTCGACACCGTCATCGACACCGTCATCGACGATCTGGCCGCCGTGACGGCCGCCCCGGGCCCGTGGGCCCGGTGGGTCCCGATCGCCCCCCTCGACCGGATCCCGGTGGAACGTGGGGTGGCCGCCCTGGTCGATGACCACCCGGTCGCCGTGTTCCGCCTGGCTGACGGGGCCCTCGCCGCCATCGACCATGTCGACCCCTTCACCGGGGTCCCGGTCCTGGCCCGCGGCCTGGTCGGGTCGGTCGGCGACCGGACCGTGGTGGCCTCGCCGCTCCACAAGCAGCGCTTCGATCTGGACACCGGACGGTGCCTCGACGAACCGTCGGTGGCCGTACGGACTTGGGCCGTCGAGGCCCGCGACGGGATGGTCGTGGTTGCCGCCGCCGGGCACTGAGGTCACACGACTTCACGGGCTCGAAACGAACACGAAACCTCGCGCCGGAAGGATGGCGGGATGAACCGCCGCCCTCTCGCCGGCTACACCATCGGCGTCACCGCAGACCGACGGTCGGAGGAGCAGATCAAGCTGCTCACCGGCCGGGGGGCCAGCTGCGTGCACGGACCCGTCATCAGAACCCATCCGGTGGACGCCGCCGACGCCCTGCGTGACGTCACCGAAGCCCTGGGCCAGGAACCGCCCGACGTGGTCGTCCTCACCACCGGGGTCGGGGTCCGGAGCTGGTTGGAGGCGGCCGCCGCATTCCACCTCGACACCGAGCTCGACGCGGTGTTGGAGACGGCTGAACTGGTGGCCCGGGGCTCGAAGGCCACCGGGGTCCTGGTGGCGGCCGGACACGAGGTGGCGTGGACCACCCCCCGGGCCCGCTACGACGACGTGGTCGAGCTCCTGTCGGCCCGGGGGGTGGGCGGGGCGACGGTGGCAGTCCAGCAGGACGGGGCGGGCGCCGTCGATCTGTGCCGGCGGATCGAGACCCTCGGGGCCCGGGTCGTCCGGGTGCCCGTGTACCGCTGGTCCCTGCCCGACGACATCACGGCCGCCGAACAACTCGTCCGGGCCACCGTGGACGGCAGGGTGGACGGTGTCACCTTCACCGCACGGCCCGCGGTGGAGAACTTCCTGGAGATCGCGGCCATGGCGGGCCTCGGCGACCAACTGGCCGAGGCGCTCCGCACCGACGTGGCCGCCTTCTGCGTGGGCCCGGTGTGCGCCACCGGGTTCACCGACGCCGGGTTCGAACCACCCCACGTGCCCGAACGGCACCGGTTGGGGGCCATGGTCCAGCAGATCTCCACCCATTTCGCCGCGTCCGGCCGGGAATGCACCCTGGCCGGCCGTCCGATCCGGATCCAGGGCAATGTGGCCGTCATCGGCGACGAGCCGGTGACCCTGTCGGAGCGGGAGCAGGCCGTGCTCGACGTGCTCCTGGAACGACCGGGCGTGGTCTACTCGAAGGCCGAGCTCCTCCAACGGGTGTGGCACGGCACGGAGACCGACCGGCACCTGGTCGAGGTCACCGTGGCCCGCCTGCGCCGCCGGCTCGGGCCGGCTGCGGACGGGATCGAGACGGTGGTCCGCCGCGGCTACCGCGCCGCTCCGTGAAGCTTCGCTCACAGGCCGGCGCCGGCCGGTGTGCGCACCCTGTCAGCGGGGTCGGCGCCGGGGTGCGCCGGCGTGCACCGAGCGGTAACCGGCCGGATCCAGTGCGGCAACACCGGTCGGGTTGAGTGCCGTCATGGCAGAGACATCGGTGACCCCCCAACCCGACCGGACGCCCGGCGCGTCCGCCGGGCCATCCCCTGACCGGGCGGCGGACCGCCTGCTGGGCGTCTGGTCCTTCCACGGCAAGTACCGGGTGCTGCACCTCACCTGGTTCGCCTTCTTCCTGACCTTCGTCGTGTGGTTCAACTACGCCCCGTTCGCCAACACCATCGCCGAACAGCTCGGCCTCACCGACGCCCAGCAGAAGATCATCGGGCTGTGCAACGTGGCCCTCACCGTCCCGGCCCGGATCTTCATCGGGATGGCCCTGGACCGGTGGGGGCCCCGCCGGGTGTTCTCGGTCATCCTCCTGTTCGCGGTGGTGCCGAACACCGTGTTCGCCTTCGCCTCGTCGGTCCCCGCCCTGGTGCTCAGCCGCCTGGCCCTGTCGGTGGTCGGGGCCGGGTTCGTGGTCGGTATCCGGATGGTGTCGGAGTGGTTCCCGCCCAGCGAGGTGGGGACGGCCGAGGGCGTATACGGCGGCTGGGGCAATTTCGGTTCCGCCGCGGCGGCCTTCACCCTGCCGGTGGTGGCGGCCAACGTCATCGGTGGTGACGACGGCTGGCGCTACGCCATCTTCCTCACCGGGGTCCTCGCCGCCGGCTACGGGCTCTTCTACTTCCGGTCGGTGACCGACACCCCGGAGGGCCGCAGCTACAGCCGGCCCCTCCGCCAGGGGGCCCTCGAGGTGACCAACCGGCCGGCCGTGTTCGGCCTGGCCGCCCTGACCGTGCCGATCAACGCCGTGCTTGGGCTGATCGCCTGGCGGATCTGGCGGGCCCAGGTGATCTCCACCCCGGTCCTGATCGGTGTCCTGGTCGCCATCGTCGCCCTGCTGGTGGTGCAGGAACTGTCGGTGTTCCGGGTCAACCGGCCGGCCCTGGCCGACGCCTACCCCGAGGCCGACCGGTACCCGTTCCGCTCGGTGGCCGTGCTGTGCCTGGCCTACTTCGCCACCTTCGGCTCCGAACTGGCCGTGGTGTCGATGCTGCCCACCTTCTTCGCCGACACCTGGTCGCTCGGCCCGACGGCGGCCGGTCTCGCCGCCTCGGCGTTCGCCTTCATGAACCTGGCCGCCCGCCCCGCCGGCGGGATCATGTCTGACCTGCTCGGCTCCCGCAAGCGGACCTTGTCGGTCCTGATCGTGGGGCTGCTGGTCGGCTATGTCCTACTGGCCACGGTCGGCGCGGCCTGGCCGTGGGCCCTCGCCGTGGTGGCCTGCATGTTCTGCTCGTTCTTCGTCCAGTCCGCCGAGGGGGCCGTGTACGCCATCGTGCCCCTGGTCAAGAAGCGGGTGAGCGGCCAGATCGCCGGCATGGTTGGAGCGTGCGGCAATGTCGGGGCGGTCACCTTCCTGACCATCGGGCTGTTCGTCAGCAACCGGGTGTTCTTCCTCACCATCGCGGCCACCGCCCTGGTGGCCATGGTGGCCAGCCTCTTCCTGATCGAGCCGGCCGGGGGGTTCGCCACCGAACTTGCCGACGACGAGGCCGACCTCCTCACCGTGACCGTCGCCGGGGCGGGCCCCACCGTGACCGACGCCGGGGCGGGCCCTACCGTGACCGACGCCGGGGCGGGCCATGACGAGGCAGCCGAGCCGATTCCGGTCGGGGTGTCCGCCGGGAGCCCGGTGCCGAGCGCCGTGTCCGACCCGGCCCTGGGGGCGGTCAACGTGGCCCGGGTGGCCCGGGTGGACCGGTGACCCCCGGCGAGGTCAGCACGATGGTGCGCAGCCACTGTCCGTATTGCGCCCTCAACTGCGGCATCGAGCTGTCCAGCCGGGACGGTCTGGTTCTCACCGGGCAGGGCCGCTGGAAGACTGCCCCGCTCACCCGGGGTGCGGTGTGCACCAAGGGGTCGACGGCCTGGGAGCAGGTCCACCACCCGGACCGGCTCCGGTCCCCCCTGCTCCGCCGGGGCGACGGGTTCGTGGAGATCGGCTGGACCGAGGCCCTGGACCGGGCCGCTGACGGGTTCATCCGGATCCGTGACGAGCACGGTGCCGACGCCAACGCCGTCCTCTCGGGGGGTTCGCTCACCAACGAGAAGGCCTACCTCGTCGGCAAGTTCGCCCGGCTCGGTCTCGGCACCCGCCACATGGACTACAACGGCCGGTTCTGCATGGTCTCGGCCGGGGCCGCCTACAGCCACGCCTTCGGTCGGGACCGGGCCGTCGCCCCCCTCGAGGACATCATCGACGCCGAGGTGGTGGTGGTCGTGGGAGCCAACCTGTCCGACGCCTACCCGGTGATGCTGCCTCAGGCCATCGCCAAGGCCCGACGGAAGGGGGCCACGATCATCGTGGTCGACCCCCGCTTCGGCCGCTGGGTCAAGGACACCGACACCCGGTTGGCCATCCGGCCCGCCACCGACGGGGCCCTCTTCCTCGGCCTGCTGGCCGAGGTGGAACGGGAACGCCTCATCGACTGGGAGTTTGTGACCGAGCGGACCAACGGGATCCACGAGGCCCTGGAGGCGGCCCGGCCGTGGACCCGGGCCACCACCGAGGCGGTCACCGACATCCCGGCCGGGACCATCGCCGAGGTGGCCCGGGCCATCGCCACGGCCGACCGCTGCGTCATCGTCCACGCCCGCGGCCCCGAGCAGCAGACGATGGGCACCGACAATGTGTCGGCCATGATCAACCTGGCCCTGGCCTGCGGGCACGTCGGCCGGCCCGGCTCCGGGATCAGCATGCTGACTGGTCAACGCAACGGGCAGGGGGGCCGGGAGTGGGGGCAGCGCTGCAACCAGCTGCCGGCCGGGCGGAACATCGACGACCTCGGGCACCGGGCCGAGATGGCCCGGTTGTGGGGGGTGGCCGAGGCCGACCTGCCATCCTCGGGGGCGACCTATGTCGAGATCCTGCAGATGGCGGGCCGGGGACCCGTGAAGGGTCTGCTGTCGATCTCCAACAACATGAGCGTGTCGGCCCCCGACCTGGCCGCGGTGGAGGCCCAGATGGACGCCCTCGATCATGTGGTGGTGATCGACCCGTTCCTGTCCGAGGCGGCCGCCCGGCACGCCGACATCGTCCTACCCGGGACCACCTTCGCCGAGGAGGAGGGCACCATCACCACCATCGAGGGCCGGGTGGTCCGCTGCGACCAGGCCGTACCCCCGGCGGCCGCCTACTCCGACATCGACATCATCAGGAACCTGGCCCGACGGCTGGGTGTCCGACCCCAGTTCGACTTCGTCCGGGGTCGGGAGGTCTGGGAGGAGATGCGACGGGTGTCGTCCGGAGCGCCCAACGACTACGCCGGCATCACCTGGGACCGCGCCCGGGACGGGGTGTTCTGGCCCTGCCCGGACGAGGCCCACCCCGGCACCCCCCGGCTCCACCTCGACCGGTTCGCCCACCCCGACGGCCGGGCCCGGTTCCGGCCGGTCGACCACCGCCCACCGCCGGTGATGGTGGACGGTGACTACCCCCTGGTGCTGACCACGGGCCGGCACCTGGCCCAGTACCTGTCGAGGAACCAGACGAAGCGGATCAAGGCCCAGAACGACGCCGCCCCCGGACCGTACGTGGACCTGGCCCCGGCCACCGCCGTCGACCTGGCCCTGGTGGAGGGGGACGAGGTGGAGTTGGTGACCCGGCAGGGTCGGTCGGTGGTCCCGTGGAAGCCCAACCCGAACCTGAGGAGCGACACCGTGTTCATGCCGTATCACTGGCCGGTCTGCAATGTGCTGGTCGCCGCCGACCTCGATCCCGTGAGCAAGATCCCGGGGTTCAAGTACACCCCGGTCCGGGTCACCCCGATCCGGGCCGCGGCGCCGCCGGACCGCTCGGCGGTGGACGCCGAGGACGCGGGGCACCGGCCCGGCACCCGGCAGGAGGCCGGGGTATGAGCTCGTTGATGCTGGCGTGGCGGCTGCGGGACCGGAAGGTCCTGGTGGTCGGGGCCGGCCCGGTGGCCGAAGGCAAGGTCGAGGTCCTGCGGGGCACCGGGGCCGACCTGGTGGTGGTCGGCCCCGAGCCGACCCCCCGGATCGCTGACCTGGCCGCCGGCGGGGCCGTGCGGCTGGTGGAGCGCCGGGTGCGGCGGACGGACGTGATCGGGGCCCGGCTGGTGGTGGCGGCCACCGGTGACCGCCGGGTGAACGTCCGGGTCCGGCGCTGGTCCCACCGGGTCGGGGCCGTCGTCAACGTGGTGGACGACCCCGCCCTGTGCGACGTCACGTTCCCGGCCGTGGTGCGCCGGGGGGCGGCCACGGTGGCGGTGTCGACCACGGGGGCGAGCCCGGCGTCGGCCCGGTTCCTGCGGGAGGAGATCGAGCGGGCCCTCCCGTACGGGGTCACCGACCTGATCGACGAGGCGGCCTCGGCCCGGCGGGAGCTGCGGGCCGAGGGCCGGTACCGGTACGACTATCCGGCCTGGCGGCAGCGCCTCCTCAAACCGGGCCTGGCCGCGGTCCGGGCCGGTGGGTCCGGTGCCCTGGGCGAGATCCGCCGCCGGTTTCTGGCCGGGTTCGACGGTCCCACCGCGGTGGCCACCGGCTCGGTCACCCTGGTCGGTGCCGGTCCCGGCGGGCTCGATCTGATCACCATCCGGGGTGCCCGGGCCCTAGCGGCCGCCGACGTGGTGGTCTACGACCGGTTGGCCGACCCCGGCCTGCTGGAGCTGGCGCCGGTGGCGGCCGAACGGGTCCCGGTGGGTAAGACCAAGGGAGGCGGGGTGGGCCAGGACGAGATCCACCGGCTCCTGATCGAGCGGGCCCGGGCCGGCTTCCGGGTCGTGCGCCTGAAGGGTGGAGACCCGTTCGTGTTCGGCCGGGGGAGCGAGGAGGTCGACGCGGTGACCGGGGCCGGAATCGCGGTGGACGTGGTGCCCGGGCTCACCTCCGCGGTGGCCGGCCCGGCTCTGGCCGGGATCCCGTTGACCCATCGGGGCACGGCAGCCTCGTTCACCGTGTTGTCCGGTCACCGCATCGCCGATCTCGACCACCAGTGGGAGGCCCTGGCCGCCTCGGCGTCCACCCTGGTGGTCCTGATGGGGGCGTCGACGGCGGCGACGATCGCCCAGCGGCTGCGGTCGGCGGGTCGTCCCGGCGACGAACCGGTGGCCGTGGTCCACCGGGCCGGCTATCCCGACCAGCGGACCGTCTCCACCACCCTGGCCGACCTGGTCCGCGACGGCTGCCCGCGGCCCAGTCCCTCGGTGCTCGTGATCGGCCCAGTAGCCGGACGGGCCCGTCGCCGGACGGGGACGGCCGGTCAGCCGCCGATGACGTCCACGATGGCCAGCTCCCCGTTGTTGAACGGGATGTCCTGACCGGCCACCGCGGCCGGTTCGGCCGATACGACCCGGCGGATCACCTCGGCCACGTCGGCCCGGGCCACGGTGCCCGACGGGCCGCCGCCGTCGTCGATCCGGCCGGTGCCCGGATCGTCGGTGAGACGGCTGGGCATGAGGATCGTCCACGACAGTGAACTGGCCCGCAAGGCGGCGTCGGCGGCCGCCTTCGCCGCAGCGTAGGGGTGGAAGCTGTTGTCCTCGGGGACACCGTGGTCGGGGCCCGCGCCGAAGTAGCTGACCATCACGTAGCGGGGTACCCGGGCCTCGACGGCGGCCTCCATGGAGCGGATGGCGGCGTCCCGGTCGACCGCGTAGGTGCGGGTCGGGTCACCGCCGCCCGCCCCGGCCGACCACACGACGACGTCGGAACCGCGGAAGCGTTCGGCCATGGCGGCGGTGTTCATCGACTCCATGTCGGCGACCAGCGGGGTGGCGCCCAGTTCCCGGATGTCGGCGGCCTGATCCTCCGAGCGGATGATCGACGTCACCTCCTGCCCGTCTCCCACCAGCAGGGGCGTGGCCAGCAGGGCCACCTTCCCGTGTCCGCCGACGATCATGACTCGTGCCATCGTGGTCCCTCCCGGCCCGTGTGCCTGCCCCCGTCACCGACCGTAGTACCCGGCCCGGGGAATGCGCGGGTGCTTATACATAGTGCATCCGTTCGGCCTGCTCGGTGAGGGAGGCCCGGTGGTCGGGGTGGGCCACGGCGATCAGGGCCCGGGTGCGTTCGCGGATGGACCGTCCCCGGAGCTCGGCCACGCCGTATTCGGTGACCACCTTGTCGACCGTGTTCTTGGGGGTGGTGACGACGTCACCGGAGGCCAGCCGGGGCACGATCCGGGAGCCGCCGTGGCTGGTGGTGCTGTGGAGGACGACGAATCCCTGCCCACCCTCGGAGTTCATGGCTCCACGGGCGAAGTCGTTCTGACCTCCCGACGAGGAGAAGTAGGAGCCGTTGATCGTCTCGGAGGCGCACTGGCCCAGGAAGTCGACCGAGAGGGTGGCGTTGACAGAGACGAAGCCACGTTCCCGGCCGATGATGGCGGGGCTGTTCACGTAGCGTACCGGCCACAGCTCCACCGCCGGGTTGTTGTGGAGGAAGCGGTGCAGTCGGTCGGTGCCGAGTGCGAACGTGCCCACCGTCTTGGTCCGGTTCAGGTCCTTGCCGACCCCGTTGACCACACCCGCCTCCATCAGGTCGACCACCCCGTCGGACAGTAGCTCGGTGTGGACGCCCAGGTCACGATGGTTGGTGAGGGCCTCCATGATGGCGTTGGGGATGGCGCCGATACCGGTCTGGATGGTGGCCCCGTGGGGGATGCGGTCGGCCACGTAGCCGGCGATACGATGGTCGGCCTCACCGGGAACCGGCGGCGGGACCTCGATCAGGGGCCGGTCGCTCCGACACCAGCCCGCCACCTGGCTTACGTGGAGCTGGTTCCGGCCGAGCGTGCGGGGCATGTGGTCGGTCGCCTCGAGGAAGAACCGGGCCCGGCCGATGAAGCTGGAGGTGTAGTCGGCGGACACACCGAGTGAGAAGTAGCCGTGGGCGTCCGGCGGGGTGGCAGCGGCGAGCACCAGGGGATCGTCGGCTCGGGCCCGCATGATGTCAAACACCTCGGAGAAGTGGGCGGGGATCAGCCCGACGGCGCCGGACGCGAAGTGGGGCCGGGTGACGTGCGACAGGAAGTAGGAGAGGTGCTTCAGGCGCGTGCCGTACGTGCCCGACAGGTAGGGGCGGTCATGGAGGGCGTGCATCTGGTGCACCCGGACCTCGTCCAGGGACTCGGCGTGCCGCTCGATGGCGTCGAGTACCGAGGTCGGTTCGCCGTTGGCCAGGGGCACGACCAGCTGGGTGCCGGGGCCGATGTGATCGAGGACGTCTTCAGGGCGGTTGGGGGCGTCCATACCTCCGGGGACCGTAGCGCGATGGGCGCACTGCTCGGGGGAGTGTGCCTCCTGCCGCCTCACCGGCCGCGGCACGCCCAGGATCCCCGACGCGCCGGAGCTCCGATCCCCCCTGACGGAGCGACGGGTTATCGAGGCGCCCACCCTGGCGTGGCTGCCCACGTTGAAGCGACAACGTGGGGGTTGCCGGAGTCGGAGCCGGTCATAGGCAGCTCGGCCGAGCGGATCGCCGGGGTCAGGCGAGCCGAGCGCATCCCAGGGGACAGGGGAACGGTCAGCTGTCAGGACGCCGGATCCGGCCGTCAGGTCTGTCGCTCCAACGTGGGCCCGCGGCGCCGCCGGCCCGGCGCTGCGGGCGGCCGCGCTGATGAGCACGGTCATGTGTCGGTCGGGCGCCGTTCAGTGCCGGTTGGCGCCGCCGCTACTAACCCTCCGGCGGCCCGAGCGGCCCCCGACAACCCTCTCCAGTAGTGGTCGGGATGGGGAGATTTGAACTCCCGACCCCCTGCTCCCAAACCGTGGGCTAGCGTGCTGGGCGGAGCCTCGCGTGGCCTGTGGCTAGGGCTTCAGCCGCGATCGGTGCCGGTGGGTGCTGGGTGGCGCGGAGGCGAATGGCTACCAGTTGGGCTACCGCTGCGGTACTAGCAAAGGTGATCTCCGACTCAGAGTGACCGAATCAGTTGCGGACAGGTTCGTCGTCTACCGTGATCGTGGCGGTCCCGTCAGCAATGGTGGCGACAGTGCGTGGCGGGTCACCATTACCGGGGCCCTGGATCAACCTCCCCAGGTTTCAGAATTCTGAATTCGGACAACCTGATCGTCGGGTCGTTCTCTGCTCCGCCCGACTCCGAGCCCGGATCCCGACCCTGGCCCACATCCTCGCCTGGTCCAGATGGCGGCGACGCCACCAACACCGAGCCCAACAAGCCCATTACCGGCGACGACAAGCACTCACCCCGCCCTGATCTACGGCTGTAGTACTAGGTCGCGCGACGCTCGGTCGCGACGACGATGCTCCAGAAGACGGTGGCGAATCCGCACGAGACGAGCGCGTGGTTCCACCCGTCAGCGGGGAGCTCCAACGCCGCCTCCTGCATCCCCCGAATCATGTGGGAGAGCGGCAGGAACTCGCTGACTCGCTGCAGTGGCGCTCCCATGGAGGCCATTGGAGGCCCGGCGCCCCCCAAGAGGAAGGAGGGAAAGAACAAGGCAAGACCCAGGCCTTGCGCCGAACGAGGGGAACCAGTGATCTGACCGAGGAGCACCCCGAGCCCGACGATGGCCGCCGTTCCGGCGGCGAAGTTGGCGACCAGTCCGAAGATCGAGCGAATCGGCGGGAGCCCGAACAAGGTCGCCGTCGTGGCCAGCAGCGCGGTGGAAGCGACGACGATCGTGGCGGCCGACACCACAACGACCGCAGCCCCGAGGCCGCCTGCCCCGAACCTAGAGGCGCGGAATCGGAGGAGTACGCCCGTGACGCGGTAGGTGGCCAGATGGCCAGGCAGAGTCACGAGGGCCATCGCTGCGGCTACCACGCCGACATAGGCGTAGGCGTAGTAGGTGGGTGGTGCGATGCCTTCGAACTCCGGCCCGCCAGGGCCGAACACCTGACCGAGGAGGGTGGCGGTCAGCACCGGGAACGCCAGTACGTAGATCAGCGCGGCTGGGTCTCGGGTGAGGAGCCGCAGTTCCATTGTGATCAACCGACTCATACCTGCGTGACCTCCTTCGTGGTGGGACCTGACGTGACGACCGGATCGCTTGTGTGGCGGAGCACATCGCCCAGGTTGGCTGGTCGCATGGCTACGGCACCGTCGTACCCAGCGGCGTCGAGCGCTGCGCCGACCGCCGGCAGCGACTTGGGCGGAAACCACACCCGCCAACCCGATCTGGTCTGCTCCAACCGGACTCCTGGTACGTGACGGAACCACTCCAGGAGCGGCTCCTGGTCTAGCTCCAGCGCCGCCGGAAGACCAAAGGTGTCGAGCAGCTCGGCCGGACTGCCCGTGGCGGTGATCCGACCGTCGGCCAGCACGGCGACTCGGTCGCACAGGGCCTCGAGTTCGTCGGCGAAGTGGGAGACGACGACGATGGTGGTATCGGCACCCTGCCGACGTTTGACGTCACTCCAGACCGCCTCCCGGGCCTCGGCGTCGAGACCCTGCGTCATCTCGTCGAGGAACACGACCTGGGGGTTGTCGAGCCACGCGAGCGCCACGAACAAGCGTTGCCGTTGACCCCCGGAGAGGCGCCCGACGTACTTGGAGCTGATCGCCGTGAGGTCGTTCTGGTCCAGGATCTCGTCCACGTCGGCGCGGGGGTTTCGGGCGAAGACGCGAATGGCCTCACGGACCCGAAGTCGGTCGGGGAGGCCTGACGACTGGAGTTGGCTCCCGATGACTCGATGGAGTGCCCGTTGGTCGCGGGACGGGTGGATGCCGAGAACGTCGATCACGCCCCCGTCGATGGTTCGCAAACCCTGCATGCATTCGACCAGCGTGGACTTGCCGGCCCCGTTCCGCCCGAGCAGACCCAGAACCTCACCTCGCTCGACGTGGAGATCGACTCCGCGCAGGACGGGCTGCTTGCCGTAGGACTTGACGACGTTGCGAACTGTGATCACCGACATGGCGAACCTCCCTCAGGCCGTGGCCTTCGTCTCGTCCATCCGGAATCGAAGTCCGGCGAGCGTCGAGAACCCCGCGGCGAACCCCAGCAGGACCATGGCACACATTGCCGCCCGGGTCGGCTCCGACACCAGGATTCCGGCCCGGAAACCCTCCATCGCCCAGTAGCCGGGTGAGATCCATGAGATGGCGCGGGCCCAGGCGGGAAGCACCTCATACGGCGTGAGTGCGCCGCCCAGGCCGGCGAAGAGCAGCGAACACAGGCTCCCGAGTGCGTTGACCTCCATCACCGACCGCGCCATGGCCACCAGCGCCAATGACAGGCTGGCCAGGGTCACTGAGAAGGCCAGAACGACCAGGGCGAGGGCAGCGAAGCTGCTCGGCCGGTGAAGCCCGAGCACGGTGAACCCGAACCCGAACACCACCACGAAGTAGAGCAGCGCGATCGTGACCGGTAGCAGGGCCTTGCCGACGAGGACATCGACGGCGCGAATCTCGCTGACCCGCAACCGCACCCACGTGTTCCATTCGTGCTCCCGGAACAAGGCGAACGCTCCGTTGGCCACGAGGAAGAAGCCGAACATGACGGCCATGCCCGGCACGGCCTGCTCGGCTCCACCAAATCCTGGCCCGTAGTGATCGGCGATCACAGCGTCGAACGCGGGCTCGATGAAAGTCATCAACCCGACGGCCATCACGGGCAGCATCAGGGTGGGTATGGGGTCGGCGAGCAAGAGTCGGAGGTCCTGGCGGGCGAGCGTGGTCATGCGGTGGACGGCTCGGCCACGGTGACGGGTCATCGAACTTCGGGCTCCTCGGTCAGGGCCAGGTAGGCCGACTCCAGGCTGGGTCGGCTGATGTCCACCGACGAAAGGGCCGACGCGTCGGCCTCCAGTTCGGCCAGGACCTTGGCCAGGGTTTCACTGGGGTGTTCGGTATCGATACGGACGTGGTCGAGTGCGTGGTGTCCCCAGGCGCCCGCTGAGACCGGTCGGCAGAAACTGAGATCGAGCGTGGTCCGGCCGTGGGCCTCGATGACGGACTCGACACTGCCCCAGGTTCGGACCTTGCCGTGGTGCAGGACGGCAACCCGATCGGCGATCGTCTCGATCTCGGGGGTGTAGTGGCTGGTGTAGACACAGGCCGTACCGTCCTCGACGGCCAACGCCCGAACGGCGTTGAGGAGATGGGATCGAGTCGCGGCGTCGGCTCCTGCGGTGGGCTCGTCGAGAAGCACCACTCGCGGTCGGCCCAGGAGTCCGATGGCGGCATGGAGTCGGCGTTGTTCGCCGCCTGACAGCTGGCCCACCTTCCGGTCGAGGAGTTGGTCGAGGAGAAGATGATCGGCCACCCGGGTGATGGCCCGGTTGCGATCGGCACGCGGCACCATCCGGAGGTCAGCGAAGAAGCGGAGGTTGGCTTCGACCGTGAGGGTCGGGTAGACGCTGAGGTTCTGGGGAACGAACCCCAGCCGGGCCATGAGGTACTGGCGGTCGGCCACTGCATCGTGCCCGTCGAGGGACACGGTGCCGGTGTCGGCCCGGAGCAGGCCGGCCACGATCGACAGCAGCGTGGTTTTGCCGGCCCCGTTCCGTCCGAGCAGGCCGACGACCTGGCCGGGTTCCACCTGCATGTCGACGCCGCGCAGCACAACGGCGTCGCCGTAGCGCTTGTGCACCCCCTCGATCACCAGCATCGGGATCCTTCCGGCGGCCACAGCCACACGAGGTCGGCGGCGTGCAGGGCTCCGAAGTCGGCCGAGGTCGCGATGGCGGGAGCCAGTCGGGCTCGGAGGTCGCTGATGGTCGTGGTGCTGTGCGGTTCATTCAGGAGTTGGTCGAGGAGCCGGGACCGTACGCCAGCGGAATCGCTTGCTTCCGCTCCTTGCCGGTCGGCGGAGGGACCGGCAAGGAGCTGGGGCGATGCCCCGATGCGGGTCTCGGGGTCCAGTTCGCCTGCTGCGGCGGCCAGTCGGAGCCCGACAACATGACCGTCGTCTCGATGGGGTGGTCGGAGTGAGCCGTCGTCGTCGAGCCGGCGTCCGTGGAGCACCGCTGCGGCCGCCGCTGCGCTGCCCTTCTCGTTCGACAACAGGCTGACCCGAGTGGTCAGCGCCGCCAGTTGGCCTCGCAGCCAGTCGTCGAAGCCTTCGGGGACGGTGGTCGCACACCACTGTTGGTCGGCTGCGTCTCGCTGCGCGAGCCGATCAGCCACCCACGCCAGCACATCGCTGGATCGGACTGGTCGGTGGGCGAACGTGAGGTGGACGGAGGGACCCGATCGGCACAACGCCACATGGGGGTCGCCGAGCGCAATCTGGAGCACGTCGCCCGGACGCAGATCGGCCTGGATGACCACTTCGGCTCGGGGGTCCCGGCTCGGAGACCATGGGCCTTCGGCCAGGGTCTCCGCGTTCGGGGGTGGGGTGGTTGCCCATACGGTCCATTCCTTGGTCCCGTGGATCTGCACGATGGTGGTGTGGGTGGCATCGCGGTGTGGGGTGAGCCCAGGCACCCCAGCGTCGGGGGAGAGGTAGGCGTTGCAGCCGACGGTCGTGCCGAGCGCCAGGCGCTGGAGTTCGGCACACACGAGCGCCAGGCCGGCGTCGCTCCGTTCGCAGTTCTGGATCTGAACCGTGGCTCCCTCGGCGAGTCGACTCAGGAGCGCGTGGTGCCCGTCGTGCCGCTGGCGGTCTCCGTTGCGTCGGCTGTTGGTCGTGGTGCGGGGGTCGGTGGCCAGGCGTTCGAGGCTCCGCTGGCTCAACAGCGCGTCGGGGTCGACGACCTGCCGGCGGAGTCGGGTTGTCGGCGGTTGGGTCAACCAGCTCCCGTCCAGTTGCCGGCCCAGACATCGGGGACAGCCGCACCGGTCCACCCAGCCTCTGGTGGCAGCGCTCGAGCCGGAGGATGGGCCCGGTGTCGACCGGGTCGGGGCCGTCACCGCGTCACCGATTCCGACTCGGGCTGGCGGAGGTAGCTGCGTTGGTCGAGTACCACACCGATGACCGGTTCGTGCCGGTCATCGTCCGGCCGGGGGGACGGGGTGAAGAAGGTGTGGGCGTAGCGCCACGGCGCCGGATGCGCCACGTCGACGAAGGCGTGCCGGCCGATCCGCCTGGTGGCACGGGCTGGTCCATCGGACGGCTCGACCATCACATACGTGGAATCCCCGCAGATGCGGAGCCGATCGCGTCCGTCCGAGTAGAGCCCGTCGACCTCGAGGTCGGGGTGACCGTGCAACCGGGATCGGTCGGTCACGGGGTCGGTCGGAATGGCGAGCTCGCAGCAGACACGGGCGCTCACCTCCCGCTGCGCGTGGACACCGCTCTCGGCGCCGTCGGAGGCGTGCAGGGCGAGCACGAAGCCACGGTCGAGCGCAGGCGCGAGTACCATGAGCACCGCGTGTCGGTCGACGATGCCACCGTGCTGGAGTACGAGGGTGGGGTCGTCCGACCAGAAGAACGGGGATCCGGTTCGGAACTGGGGGGTGCTCACCGCCGCTCCGAGGAGTAGGTGACCGCTGGGGTCGTCCGTCGGCGGATCGAGGGCCACGAGGCCGCGAGCCATCGCCAGCATGTGACGCAGCTCGGGCGGGGAGGTGGCCAGTCCTCGCTCCGGTCGGACCGGGTCGATCAGCGTCACCCGCATCCCGATGGCGTCGGCTACCACAGCGGGAAGGTCGAGGACGCTGCACTGGTGCCGGGTCAGGTAGTGCTCCACGGCGAGACGGAAGCGTTCGTCGTCGTAGGCGTAGACGGGGACCCCCGGTGGTCCGACTCGGCGGTGATGCGAAAGCAAATCGTTGATCGAAACGGGCCAGGCCTCCCCGCGCACGGTGATTCGAGACCGGATGAAGTCACGGTCGTGGCGCATCGCCAGTGCCAGCACGGCCTTGGAGAACGACCCCAACGGTAGGGATGCCCCGGTAGCGCCCGAGGACCCATGGATCGTGGTCTCGGCGCCGTCGTAGGACGCGACGGCGACCCAGTCCGTGGGGCTGTTGAGAGTCGAGATGAGATGGCGCATACGGAATCCGAGTGAACGTTTGGGAGCGGGGGCATGAATGGGAGCGCTGGGGGGGCGCTCGCCCCCACCAGCAGCTCTTGATCAGTTCTCGGTGCAGAAGCTCAAGGCCCCTTGCTCCAGGGTGCGGGTTTCGATGGTCATGGTTCACCTCCTCGTGTGACGTCGGAGTCGACCCGTTATGGGTCGGATTCATTGGTCGAATCGGATCAGTTCTCGCCGCAGAAGCTCAGCGCTCCGACTTCGAGTTCACGAGTCTCGATGGTCATGTCGTCACCCCCTTTCCAAGGTGCGTCGACTGCTGAGGTCGGCCCACTGCGAGCGCAGAGACTCGACGCTCAGGCAGTAACGAGCGGTGGCGCGGCCGGGGTCATCGCCAGGCGTTCGCCGTCCGCGATCATGCGGTCGAACATGTACCAGCCCTCCCATTCGGTGGGATCCTCGGAGAGGACGGCCTCGACCATGGCGAAGACCCGGCCGATGACGGTCGGTACGCCACCGGTGAGGTCATCGGGTTCGAACGGGCCGTCGAGGATCCACTGGTAGCCCGAGTCGGCCCGTTGCTCGAACAGCATGGGGACGAGGGGGAGGTCGAGCCGCCGAGCCAGTTCGACGTAGGCCGAGGGCACGCCGATCTGGCGTCCTGCCAGTTCGTACGGGATCACCATGTCATGGTCGTTGCTGGTGAACTCTGGTGGCAGGACCAGGACTCGTCCGGACCGGGCTGCCTTGACGCAACGGACGAGGACGCGGTTGTCGGGTGCCCGAAGCACCTGGAGGTCGGTGGGTCCGACGAGATCCTCGAACGGCGTCGTGTCGTCGGGTATGCCCGCCGTTTGCGACACTACCAAGGTGGTCGGCATGACTCGAGACAGGGCGAAGACCCCGGCCTCGATGGCACGGGCATGCACGGGCAGCACGATGGCTGAGCCTCGCGCCGCCACGGCGCTGCGAAGGGTCGCACTCGTCGACACGTCCACCACGGCGTCGATCGGGGTGCCGGCGGCGAGCGCGGCGATGATCGCCGTGGTGTGCAGATTGCGGTTCAGCGCGTGGCCGACAGCGCGTACTGCGAGTTCGTCGAGTTCGTCGACTGCGTGCATCGGCGACAGAGCCAGGCGTTCCCGAAAGTGGGGGAGCAGTCGCTCCCACACCGGCCGGGACTCGGGTGAGGCGATCTCAGCGGACCGCAGCGTCGTGAGTACGTCCCACCGGTCGGCGGGGTTCAGCAAGCCCACGCGTTGATAGAAGAGGGGGTGCTGGTACGCCCGCCACGGGTCGACCAGGGACTCAGGACCTTGTGCCATCGGTGCTCTCCTTGAGGGTCGCTGCCCCGCACGGACAGCTTGGGTTGGGGATGACGGGCCGGGCCGAGAACTCGAGCCGGGAGAGTGAGATCTCGGTGATTGCGCCAGCCAGTACGGGTGTGGCCCCGGTGACGACCCGGAAGACGTCCCACGCCACGAGGTTGGCCAGGATCCCGGCCACCATCGGCACCATGCCAACGGGGGACCGGGCGGGTCGGAGCACCCGAGTGGCGTCGAACACCGGATCCGACAGGGAGCTTTGGAGGCACTCCCAGCACGCAGTGACACCGGGAAGCACTGTGAGCCCCACCGTGCCGAGGTCGTGGCTGTAGCCAGCGCCAACATTGTGGGGGATCCCGAGTGGGAGGCAAGCGGTCGAAACGAGTCGGGCGACGGCGTTCGCTGTCGGCGTGTTGGCCGCAGTGGTCACGAAGGCGGCGCCGTCGACGACCGTGGTCAGCTGGTCCGCCGTTTCGACGAACCGCCGTTCGGCTCGGACCGACACGTCGGGAAACAGCGATTCCAGGCGGTCGCGGAGCGACTCCACCTTGGCGCGGCCGATGTCGTCACGGGTGAACACGACTTGATGGGCGAGGTTCTGCTCCTCGACCACGTCGGCGTCGATGAGGATCAGTTCCCCGACGCCCAGCCCGGCCAGAGATCGGGCGATCCAAGTCCCGAGGCCCCCGGTGCCGAGGACGGCGACGGATGTCGTTTCGAGACGACCACGCATGTCGGCCGACGACGCTGGCCACCCGGCCGCAGGGTTGAGCGCACCTTCGGCCAAGAACCGGTCGCGGCGATCCCGGAGGGGATGGGCCGCAACCAAACTCGTGGTCGAACGGTCAACCACTAGCCGCTCCCGCTCGAGCACCGTGAGTACGTCGAGCACGTCTTGGCGTTCGTGGCCGTCCGACGTGAGCGCCTCGACGAGGTCGCTGGTCGACCGCAGTCCGTCGATAGCGGGCAGCAGCGCCGTACAGGTCGACGTCGGTCGGAAGGTCTTCACCTCCCGGGTCGTCGTGATCAGCGCATCGATCGCGCCGTCGTTGTGCTCGAGCAGCAAGACGCTGTCCCGAAATGCCGGGACAGCGTCTGCATGCTGGACGCCCGTGGTGGGGCCTGATTCGTGAACGGTCACGGAGCGTGGAGGACGTGGTGAATGGAGATCGGTGCCGTCGTGACGAAGAGCAGCGCTGCTCCCATCAGCAGTGAGGCCACCGTGGCCGTGATTCGTCTGGCTTTCCCGTTTGGCATAGTTCCCCCTCGCCGACAGGTGCCGGCATCGCCGCTGTGTGGTGGGGAAAGAGACCCTGCTGTTCGCGGCCTGATTCAAAGATCCGCTGAGTCTCTGCGCCGCGGCCGGCTATCTGGCCAGGTTGCGGTCGGCGAGATAGCCAGTCGTTCGAGCACGCTTGCTCGGTCGTCGCAGTCGGTCAGACTCCGGAGCGCCCGCAGTTCTCGCTTCAAGGTCGAGACGGAAATGTGTGCCCGCTCGGCGATGCACTCGTTGCTCAGCCCGAGGGCGAGGAGCTTGACCACCTCGAGCTGCCGATCGTTCAGGATCGCCATGGATCGAGCGTGGTGGATGACGCCTGCGGTCAGGCACGAGATGCCTTGGGCCACGGAGCTCGCGACCGCCGCCACTTGCTCGACCTCGTCGAGGGTGAGGGCAGCAGAGATGTCGTTGGCGGCCACGGCGGCGATTGCCAACTGGGCGGGAAGGCCGTCGGCACGGACGATGCGGACCACGGATGGACCTTCGACATCGATCCGGTCCGTCAGTTGCACCTCGACGGCAGCCGCCGGGTCGTGTTGGACGTGGACGAGACCAGGTGCCAGGGGTCGTTCACCTCGTCGTGGGCTCGGAGCGGCGGTGGCCACCAGGGTCACGGCCCTGAGCCGGTGGTCTGGGCGAGGGTGGTGTGGTCAATCGTCATAGCGACCAAGGAGAGCGGTGATACGGCCCTGGTGATTCAGGTTGGCTCGCCCGGATCGTCGTTGCGGCGCATTGTCGTGCCGTCGTGACCCTCAGCCCGGCAGGTTGTTGTACGCGGCGCGGAGACTGCTCAGGCATCGCGCTCGGCGCGGACCGATCGTGCCGACCGCGATGTCGAGCGCCGCTGCGATCTCGCGGTAGCTGGGTGCGGGTTCGGTCAAGACCATCCGCAGCAAGGCTTGCCAGTCGGCGGCTAGGTGTCGAAGGGCCAGCACGACTCGCTGCGCTTCGTGGATGCTGACGGTCTCCGCTTCGACGTCGACGCTGAGGTCGGGGACGACGTGGGGCGTCATCGCCGAGGTCCACCGTCGTGCCGAGTGCGACGCTCGATGAGCCGGAGGCACTCGCGTCGGGTAATCGTGGCCAACCACAGCCCGATCCGCTCTAGGTCGCGCACCGTACCGAGATGTTCAAGGGCGCGGAGCCACGCCATCTGGGCCGCGTCCGCAGCGTCATCGTCGGGCAGGCGGAAGCTACGGACGACTGACCACACCATGTGTTGTTGTAGCTGTCGGCGAGCTCGCACCACGCTGCTCGATCACCTGTTTGGGCCCCCTGGACGAGCTCCGCCAAACTCCGGTCCTGATGCACGTTGCGACACTGGTGTGCATCAACGGTGGAGATCGCCCGCGGGGCGAAGCTGTTTGTTCGCCGTTCGTGGATCATGCAGCCTCCGTTCGCGCTCTTCCTCGGGGGCTGTTGTCCGGGCCCCGAGAGGAGGGTTCGGTTGTTCAGTCTGCTGATGTTGGTCGTGCCGCTGGTCGTCCTGCAGGTGATCGTGGGCGCTCGTCCGTTGTTCGATGTGGGTCGGCGAGATGCCGGTGTCCTCGCGGTTGCGGTGGCGCTGCAAGTTTCAGCGGTTCATCCCGCGGTGCCGGGTCGGGTCGTTGTCCCCGCCAGTTTTGCGGCCGGGGTCGTGGCGGCGATCGGCGTCGTTCGCCGATCGACGTCCTCGCCCTGGGCCCGAGCGTTGATTGTCGGCGGAGCGGTCCTGAACTTGGTGCCAATCGGAATGCGGGGGGCAATGCCAGTCAGCCCGGCAGCGATGGTGTCGCTGGCCGCGACGGGGTCGGACGAACCGGTCTGGATGGCCAGCAAGCATCAGTTGGACTCCAGCGCAGGCGTTGTCGGAGTGCTCTCCGACTCGATCGTGGTGGGGTCGGTGGCCATCGTGAGCGTGGGCGACGTGGCCTTGGCGCTCGGGCTGGTACTGCTCGCCTGGTCTCGTCGATCACCCGCCGGCGCCGAAACTCTGGTAGAGGGCAACTGATGGCTCGGCCCGTTGGAGCTGTCGCTGCGCCGCGACCAGAGCGGATGTCGGGGCGGTGCCGGAAGCGATCTGACGATACATCTCCTCCATGAGCCACACCCACAGTGGTGGACCTCGCGCGAACAGCGCGAATCAGGCTGACTGGTTACACACTAGTTCTGACATGTAGGCATATTTCCTCTGATCGTCCGCGAGTCATTGTTGGACTATCGAGAAGGTTGCGCTCGACTGCAAAAGGCCGGCGCATCAGACAAGCTCGATCCAGCCCGTTCTCCGGCGCGCCAGACGCCCGCTTCTCGCCTTCCCCGCTTGAGATCGGGAGCGTCGAGAGCCGAAGTTGGCACGACCGACTGGCCTTCGTGGTGGGCGGTCTTGGCTACCAAAATGGCTACCAGCACCCCGTGTCCCCCAAGCGGATCCCCCCGGATTCCGCTCCAGTAGTGGTCGGGATGGGGAGATTTGAACTCCCGACCCCCTGCTCCCAAAGCAGGTGCGCTAGCCAAACTGCGCCACATCCCGGTCTGGCCGTCACTCTACCGCTCGCTGATCGGCGGTGGTGGCGGATTCGCCCTTGCCCGTCGGCTCAGTCGGCGGGCCGGGCGAATGCGGGATGCCCCTGGTAGGGGTTGGGGGTGGTCTCGCCGATGGTGGCCTGGCCGACGCCGTCGGGCACCACCAGATCGGCCGTGGGTGGCCGGCCGGGTTCGAGGTCGACCGACACGGCCCCGGTGAGCTTGAACCCGAAGCTGGGTTGGCCGGCCCCGAGGGTGGCCCAGCTGGTGGGGCACCAGATGTGGCGGATCCCGTCCATGTCCAGGGTCCGGGCCTGGTGGACGTGCCCGCTGATCACCGCGGCCAGGGCGAACTCCCGCAGGATGCCCAGCAGCCGATCGGCGGTGCCGGCCGGGACGAACCGGTAGACGGGAGCGTTCTCCCGCTCCTCGGCGGGGGCGAGCAGGGGTTTGTGAAGGGCCAGCATGAGCCCCTGGCCCCGGTCCAGCCCGGCCAGTTCGTCGTCCAACCAGGCCCACTGATCGGCTTCGGCGTCGAGACCCGAGTCCAGCAGCTGGGCGTTGAGGGCCAGGATGGTCCAGCCGTCGTAGTCGAGCCGCCACCGGTCGGAGCCGAACGTGTCACTCCAGGCGGCGAGACGTTCGGGGGAGACCACGCTGTGGTCGGCCCCGCCCACCGGATTGTCGCCGATGTCGTGATTGCCGGGCACGATCCGCCACGGGGCCGCCAACGTCTCGAGGTGGGGAAGGGCAGCGGTGAGCTGTGACGGGTCGCCGGCCCCGTCCACGGTCAGATCCCCGAGGTGGACCACGGTGTCGGGCCGGCTGGCGGCCACGTGGGCCGTGATCGCCGCCCAGTTGTCGGAGGCCAGGGTGTTGCCGGGAGCGAGGTGGCTGTCGGCCACCAGCAGGAGTCGGGCGTTCATGCCCGACAACTTACGCCTCCGCCACGACGGACGCCTGCGGCCCCGCAGGGTGTCATACCTCCTCTGTACACTCCATGAGGTGAAGTCCACTGTGGAGGCCCTCGAGGGCAACAAGGTCAAGGTCGTCGTCGACATCGAGGAGGCGGAGTTCGAGAAGGATCTCGATGCCGCCTTCCGACGATTGGCCCGCGAGGTCAAGCTCCCCGGGTTCCGCCCCGGCAAGGCTCCCCGCAAGGTGCTCGAGGCCCGGATCGGCCAGTCCTACGCTCGCACGGAGGCCTTCCGCGAAGCCCTGCCCGGCTACTACTCCGACGCCGTCCGGGAGCACGAGGTCGACGTCATCGCTCCCCCCGAGATCGACATCACCAACGGTGAGGAGTCCGGTCCGGTCAGCTTCGACGCGGTGGTGGAAATCCGTCCCGCCATCACGGTGGAGGGGTACGACGGCCTGGAGATCGAGGTGCCGGATCCGGCGGTGGCCGAGGCCGACGTCGACGCCGCGGTGGACCGTCTCCGTCGCAACTCCAGCACCCTGGAGACCGTCGATCGGCCCTCTGCCGAGGGCGACACCGTGGTTATCGACATCGAGACCATCCACGACGGTGACGAGGTCGCCGGCCTCACCGCCGACGGTTACAGCTACGAGGTCGGCTCCGGGGCCGTGGTTCCCGAACTCGACGAACAGCTCGCCGGGGTGTCTGCCGGCGACGAGCTCAGTTTCGAGGCCGATTATCCCGACGATGAGGTCGATGAACCGCTTCAGTTCTCGATCACCGTCACCTCGGTGCAGGCCCAGGTCCTGCCGGACCTCACCGACGCCTGGGTGGCCGAGGACACCGAGTTCGACACCGTGGCCGAGCTCCGGGCCAGTACCCGGGAGCGGCTGGAGGGCAGCCGCCGGGATCAGGCCCGCCAGGCCCGTCAGAACCGGATCGCCGAGGCCCTGGCCGCCCTGGTCGACGACGACGACGTACCGCCGGCCATGGTCGACAGCGAGGTCGAGACCCGGGCCGAGGACATGGCCCTCCGGCTTCAGAGCCAGGGCCTCGATCTCAACACGTTCCTCCAGATCACCGGTCAGACCCAGGAGCAGTTCGCCGGTGAGCTGCGGGCCGGGGCCGAGGTGTCGGCCCGGGTCGATCTGGCCCTGCGGGCCATCGCCGAGGCCGAGGGCATGCAGATCGTCGACGAGGACGTGGCCAACGAGTTCGAGGAGATCTCCGGCCAGGTCGGCCGGTCGGTGGATGAGCTGATGGGTGATTTCCGTCAGGCGGGTCGGCTCCCGGCGCTCCGGGCTGATCTACTGAAGGCGAAGGCCCTTGAATGGGTCACAGAACGAGTGAATCTTGTGGACGAGGATGGCCAACCGGTGCCCGCCGATGCGCTAGAACTGCCATCCGAGGACGAAACCGGGAAGGACGACGAGTGACACACGACGCCGCCGTGGCGAACTACGTGATCCCCAACGTCATCGAGACCACCAGCCGGGGTGAACGGGGTTCCGACATCTACTCCCGGCTGTTGCGGGACAACATCATCTTCATGGGCACCCCGATCGACGATGGCGTGGCCAATGTCGTGTGCGCCCAGATGATCCACCTCGAGTCCGAGAACCCCGACCGGGACATCTCGCTCTACATCAACTCCCCGGGTGGCGACATCAACGCCATGTTCGCCATCTACGACACGATGCAGTTCATCCGGCCCGACGTGGCCACGATCTGCTATGGCCAGGCCGCCTCGGCGGCGGCGATCCTGCTGGCCGCGGGCACGGCGGGCAAGCGCCTAGCCCTGCCTAACTCCCGGATCCTGCTCCACCAGCCCTACACCGGGGCCCAGGGGCAGGTGTCCGATCTGGAGATCGCGGCCAAGGAGATCGATCGTCTGAAGCTGGCCCTGGAACAGATCCTGGCCAACCACACCAATCAGCCGATCGAGAAGATCGCCACCGACACCGACCGTGACTTCGTCATGACGGCCGAGGAGGCGAGAGAATACGGGATCGTCGACGAGATTCTGTACCAGCGCAACAGCGCGGACTCGAGCGGGCCGATCCGGGCCGTGGGATCGTAGGGGGTAGAGGAGACGCCATGGCCAAATTCGGTGAAGGCGGGGAACTGCTCAAATGCTCGTTCTGCGGGAAGTCACAGAAGCAGGTCAAGAAGCTCATCGCGGGTCCAGGGGTGTACATCTGCGACGAGTGCATCGAGCTTTGTAACGAGATCATCGAGGAGGAGCTGGCCGACGGCACCGACGTCTCGTTCGAGGAGCTGCTCAAGCCCCGCGAGATCTGCGAGTTCCTCGACGACTACATCGTCGGTCAGGAAGCGGCCAAGAAGATCCTGGCGGTGGCGGTCTACAACCACTACAAGCGGATCCAGTACGGGGCCCACACCGGTACCGACATCGAGCTGGCCAAGTCCAACATCCTGCTCATGGGTCCCACGGGCTGCGGCAAGACCCTCCTGGCCCAGACCCTGGCCCGGATGTTGAACGTCCCGTTCGCCATCGCCGACGCAACCGCCCTCACCGAGGCCGGCTACGTGGGCGAAGACGTCGAGAACATCCTGCTGAAGCTGATCCAGGCCGCCGATTTCGACGTCAAGCGGGCCGAGACCGGCATCATCTACCTCGACGAGATCGACAAGATCGCCCGCAAGAGCGAGAACCCGTCGATCACCCGGGACGTGTCCGGCGAAGGGGTCCAGCAGGCCCTCCTGAAGATCCTCGAGGGCACCGTGGCCTCCGTGCCCCCCCAGGGCGGCCGTAAGCACCCCCACCAGGACTTCATCCAGATCGACACCTCGAACATCCTGTTCATCTGTGGCGGTGCCTTCGCCGGGATCGAGACAATCATCGAGCGCCGGATCGGGGCCCGTTCCGTCGGGTTCCGGGCCGACGTGCCCACGAGCAACGAACGGGCGGCCGACGACCTCTACGCCCAGGTCCGGCCCGAGGACCTTCTCAAGTTCGGCCTGATCCCCGAGTTCGTCGGGCGGCTGCCGGTGCTGGGCACCGTCACCAACCTCACCAAGGACGCTCTGGTGCGGATCCTGGTGGAGCCCAAGAACGCGCTCACCAAGCAGTACCGCAAGTTCTTCGACATGGAGGACGTCGAACTCGAGTTCACCGACGATGCCCTCGAAGCCGTCGCCGACCAGGCCCTGCTCCGGGGCACCGGCGCCCGAGGCCTGCGGGCCATCCTCGAAGAGGTCCTACTCGACGTCATGTACGACCTTCCCAGCCGGGAGGACGTCGGCCGCTGCGTGATCGACGCCGACGTGGTCAACGATCGGGTCAACCCCACCCTTATTCCCCGGGACGAGACCGGCGACCGGTCCCGTCGGGCCGCCTCGTAGGTCCCGTCGCCCCGGTCGCATCCGCCGCACCCGTCACCCGTCCCCCAGGTGAGGTCGCCATGGACATGAAGCAGGCCTTGGCCTATCTCGACGACCACACCAGCCGGGACGGTACCCGGCGGGGACGTCCCGGGCCGGGCCTTCCCGTGGCTGGGGCCACCGACGGCCTGTCCCTCGAGCCGATGCGGGAGCTGCTCGCCGCCCTCGGCAACCCCCAGGACGCCTACCGTAAGTTCCACATCACCGGCACCAACGGCAAGGGCTCCACGGCCCGCTTCGTCACCGCCCTCGTGGCCGCGACCGACCTGTCGGTGGGCACCTACACCAGCCCGGACATCGAACGCATCAACGAGCGCCTGAGCTGGGCTGGTGAGCCGATCAGTGACGCCGACTTCGCCCGGGTCATGAGCCTCATCGCCGGGATCGAGCCGCTGGTCGAGCATCGTCCCAGCCGGTTCGAGATCCTCACCACCGCGGCTCTGGTCTGGTTCGCCGAGCTCGCCGTCGACGTCGCCGTCGTCGAGGTCGGCATGCTCGGCCGGTACGACGCCACCAACGTCATCGACGCCGAGGTCGCCGTGGTCACCAATATTGGCAAGGACCACACCGACGGGGCCGAGGGGTGGGCCGAGACGGTGGCCCGCGAGAAGGCCGGCATCATCCACCCGGACTCCCGGCTCGTGCTCGGCAGCCCCATGGGGGACCTGCTGCCGATCTTCACCGCGGAACAGCCGCGAGAGGTCTGGATGGCCGACCGTGACTTCGAGGTCGTGCGCAACGAGCTCGCCGTGGGCGGTCGACTGCTCGACATCCGCACGCCCGACGCCGTCTACGACGAGCTGTTCCTGCCCTTCCACGGCGCCCACCAGGGCGACAACCTGGCCACCGCCCTGGTCGCCGTGGAGGCCTTCTTCGGGCGACCCTCCCCCCAGGAACAGGCGGAGTTCGCCCTCACCACCGTCGACCTCCCGGCCCGGTTCGAGGTCGTCAACCAGAGCCCGATCGTTATCCTCGACGGGGCCCACAACCCGCCCGGGGCCCAGGCCGCCAAGGGCACCCTGGACGAGACCTTCGCCCGCCTGGGCTCGTGGGTCCTGGTGGTGGGGATGCTCACCGGCAAGGACCCCCGGGAGATGCTCGAGGCCTTCGACGCCGCCGACTTCGACGCCATCATCTGCTGCCAGCCCAACTGGTCGCGGGCCCAACCGGCCGCCGAGGTGGCCGCCGCGGCCCGGTCCATGGGGCTCTCCGCCGAGGTCGTGCCTGATCCGGCCGAGGCCCTCCGCCGGGCTCTGGCCGTCACCGCCGACGACGACCTCATCCTGGTCAGCGGCAGCCTGTACGTGGTGGGGGACGCCCGGCCCGCCGCCCGGGCCCTCCTCGGCCCGCCGCCGGACTGAACCGGGGCCGGCCGAGGTCGAGCATCACTGCCGGTCCCGCCGGCGGGTGGTGGTGGATGGGCCGATCGGCATCTGCGGCCGCCGGCACCGTACCCGGGCCGGGCGGGCCAACCGGGTCAAGGTCGTCCGGTGGTAGCCCGATTGGTCATAGTATGCGCCCGTCATGCCCATCCCGTTGGCGCGGATCGTCGTCCCCCGATGATCCCGACCACCCCCGATCCCACGAGCGGGGGACCACCCTCATCGAATACGGCCTGATCCTAGCCCTGGCCCTCGCCTCGGTGTTCGCCACCGTCGACTCCCTCCAGGCGGGCGCCGGTGAGTTCCTGGCCGCCGACGCCGACACCATCGGGCAGCCCCGCTCCCTGACCGTGCCCACCACTGCCGCCCTCGCCTCGACCATCCCCACGACCACCAGCACTACCGAGGGCGGTGAGACCACGGTGGGCCCGTACACCACCGACGACTTCCTGGCCCCGGCGACCACCACGACCACCGGGGAATGCCGGAGTAACGCCGGCAGCGCCAACGCCAACGCCGGGGCGAACGCCAACGCCAATTCCCAGGCCGCCGCCTGTGCCACGTCGACGGCGTCGACGGCCCCTACCCCCTCGGTCCCGGTGCCGGCCGTCACCAACGGCAACTCCGGTAAGGGCAACTCCGGTAAGGGCAACTCCGGTAAGGGCAAGGGGAAGGCCGGGTGACCGGCCGAAGGGCAAGGTTGCCGCGGTCGGTTGGGCCGATCGACCGGGAATCCGATCCGGACGGATCAACCTGCTCAACTGGTCAGAATCCGGCGTCGATTGCCTGGAGATGACGGGACAAGCAGAGCCACGGGCTCACCGGTCGACGGTCGGTTTCGGGGGCCGCAACACCAGTCGGGGAGCGGCCCTACCGGAGTACGCCCTCCTGGGCAGTCTGCTCCTCGGCGCGGTCCTGAGCGGCATCACCTTCCTCAGCAACCGTTCGGGTGAGTACCTGAACGACACCGGGAGCCGGGTCGGCGAACCCCGCGAGTTCACCTACGACCTCGACCCGGACCTGACCAAGGACCCCCTGCTCACGACCACGACGTCCACTCCCGCGCCCACCTCGACCACGGCCGCGCCGACGACGGTTTCGACCAGCTCCACCACGGAGCCACCAACCACGTCCGCGCCGGCCACCACCTCGGTCGGGGCGCCCACCACCGACCCGTCGACCACCGAGAGCACCACCTCCACCACCTCGGCTCCCGCTACCTCCGCCCCAGCCACCACCTCCACCACGGCGGCCGCGACCTCCTCCACCACGGCCACCACGGTCCAGACGACGACCACCCGCGGCTACGACTGAGCTCCCGTCGGCCGGGGGTACGCCTGCCCGGGACCCGGTCGCCGGCCCACCACCGTCCCCCTCCGGGCGGCCCGGGCCGCGGGGTGACCCCGACCGCGGGCTCGACCCCCGTGGTCCGGGGCCGTGGTGCGTCGGTGGGACGCTATTCTCCGACCGGTGAATCGCACCTTCGTCATCTGCAAGCCCGACGCCGTGGAACGGGGCTACGTCGGCGAGATCCTCGGCCGGTTCGAGCGCAAGGGTCTCACCCTGGTCGCCGCCGAGCTCCGCACGCTGGATGAGGCCACCCTGGCCCGGCACTACGAGGAGCACGTCGGGAAGTCGTTCTACGCCTCCCTGATCGCGTTCATGACCCGGGGCCCAGTGGTCCTGGCCGTCGTCGAAGGACCCGAAGGTACCCCGGCCCTGGTCCGCACGATGATGGGGCCGACCAACCCGGCCGAGGCCCCTCCGGGCACCATCCGGGGCGATCTCGGCACCGAGATGACCGAGAACCTGATCCACGGCTCCGACTCGCCGGAGTCGGCCGCCCGCGAGATCGGCATCTTCTTCCCCGCCCTGGGCTGAACGCCCCGGGCGGCGGCGGACCTGGGCCCTTGTGGGGCGGCCGCGTGACGACTGGCCCGTTGACCTGGACGCTTCCGATAGACTGGCGCCCAACATGACGTCGGTATGGTCGAGACTCGAGCCATTGTTGCCCCGGGTTCAGAAGCCCGCCCGCTACATCGGGTGTGAAGACGGGGCCAAGGCTAAACCCCCGCAGGCCGACCTGGTCAACTGGTGTTTCGTATATCCGGACACCTACGAGATCGGCCTACCCAACCAGGGTCTCCAGATCCTGTACGAGATCATCAACGAGCGGCCCGACGCCACCGCCGACCGGGCCTACGCCCCCTGGACCGACCTCGAAGCCCTGATGAGGGCCGAGGGCATCCCCCTGTTCTCGGTCGAGCACCACACCGACGCCGGCACGTTCGACGTGCTGGCGTTCAACCTCTCCGCCGAGCTGACCTACACCAACCTGCTCAACTGTGTGGATCTGGCCGGCGTCCCGGTGCGGGCCGCCGACCGGGGCGAGGGCCATCCCCTCGTCATCGCCGGGGGCCATTGCACCTACAACCCCGAACCCCTGGCCGACTTCCTCGACGCGGTCGCCCTCGGAGACGGCGAGGAGATGGTCGGCGAGATCACCGACGTCATCACGGCCGTCCGGGCGGCGGGAGGCGGCCGGGCCGCGGTGCTGGACGCCCTGGCCGGGATTGACTCGGTCTACGTGCCGTCGCGTTACGAGGTCACCTACGACGGTCCGGCCGTGGCCGGGATCCGGCCGGTGGGCGTGGCCGCCCCACCGGTGGTGGAGAAACGCACCGTCGCCGACCTGGCCGACTGGCCGTACCCCCGCCAGCAGCTCGCCCCGCTCACCGAGGTGGTCCATGACCGCCTCAACGTGGAGGTGTTCCGGGGCTGCACCCGGGGCTGCCGGTTCTGCCAGGCCGGGATGATCACCCGCCCGGTGCGGGAGCGCCCGGCGGAGCAGATCCGCACCATGGTGGCCGAGGGCCTGGAACGGACCGGCTACGACGAGGTCACCCTGACCTCCCTTTCCACCGCCGACCTGAGCGACGTGACCTCGGTGGTCAACCACATCATGGACGACAGCGAGGCCAGCGGCGCCACGGTGTCGGTGTCGCTGCCCAGTCTCCGGGTCGATGCGTTCGGGGTGGGTATCGCCGCCCAGCTGCAGCGGGCCCGTCGCTCCGGCCTCACCTTTGCCCCTGAGGCCGGCACCTGGCGGATGCGGCAGATCATCAACAAGCTGATCCGGGAAGAGGACCTCTACGACGCCGTCGAGGCGGCCTACGCCAACGGCTGGCAGCGGGTGAAGCTGTACTTCCTTATCGGGTTGCCGTCCGAGACCGACGAGGACACCCTCGGTATCGCCCGGCTCGCCGCCAACTGTGTCGAGATCGGCCGCCGTCACAACAAGCGGGCCAGTGTCACCGCCTCGGTGGGCGGATTCGTGCCGAAGCCGTTTACCCCGTTCCAGTGGTTCGGCCAGAACACCACCGCCGAGCTCCAGCGCAAGGTCGGCCTGCTGCGGGACGCCACCCGGAAGATGAAGGGCGTCCAGCTGAAATGGCACGACCCGAAGGCCACCCTCGTCGAAGGCCTGGCCAGCCGGGGTGACCGTCGGATGGGTCCCGTCATCGAGCAGGTGTGGCGCAATGGCGGCACCTTCCAGGAGTGGTCCGAGCACTTCAACCTTGACCTGTGGCTCCAGGCCCTGGCCGACCACGGTCTCGACCCCGACGACGTGGCCCACCGGCACCGCACCGAGGAGGAGACCCTGCCCTGGGACCACCTGTCGGCCGGGCTGCACAAGGACTTCCTGTGGCAGGACTGGCGGGACGCCCTCGACGAGGTGGGTCTCGAGGACTGCCGCTGGACGCCGTGCTACGACTGCGGAGCCTGCACCGGCTACGGCATCGAGCACGTGGTGGCCTCGGCCACCCCACCGGCGGGCGGGAGCCAGGGCACCGGCCAGGACCTCGGCACCGGTGGTTGGGTGCCGGTCCAAATCAGATCGAAGGAGCCGGTGGCGTGAACGCCCCCGGCCCGGCCCAGACCGTCCGGATCCGCTGGACCAAACACGGTCGGATCCGGTTCGTGTCCCATCGCGATGTGGCCCGCATCTTCGAGCGGGCCCTGCGAAAGCTCCGACTCCCCGTGGCCTACACCGCCGGGTTCTCCCCGCGGCCGAGGCTGAGTTTCGGGTTGGCCCTCACGGTGGCCCACGAGTCGGAAGCCGAGTACCTCGACGTCGACCTCGACCAGGAGGTCGACCTCGAGTCCCTGCCCGGGGCCCTCACCACGGCCCTACCCGACGGGATGACCGTCGAGGCCGTGGTGGCAGTGCCGTCGGGCACCCCTTCCCTGCAACAGGCCGTCGAATCGTGCGATTGGCGGATCGAGGTGCTCGGCGTTTCCGTCGCGGCGCTCCGAACCGCGGTCGATCACGCCTTGACGGCCGGGGAGCTCCCGCTCGAGCGGGTCCGGAAGGGGAAACCTGCCGTCGCCGATGTCCGCCCCGCCATTCTCGACATCGAGATCACGGGGCCGACGAGCAACGGTGTGGAGGTTTCGGCCCGTCTGGCCACCGGTCAGATCACCGTGCGCCCCTCCGAGCTGGTCCAGCTGCTTGCGCAACTGCTCCCGGGCGCCACCGCCGAGACAGCGGCCCCGTCAACCGGACCGGCCTCGCCGGCCGAGGGACGGGTGTGTCGCACTCACCAATGGATGATCGTCGACGGGGCCCGGTGCGAGCCGTTGAGCCGGCCCGGCCCCTCGACCGGGCACGCCATGGCGCGTGCCTCATGAGAAGGGAACAGATCGATGCCCGACGGATCCGAAGGCGGAGGCCAGAAGATCGAGCGCCCGGCCGTTGACACGGCCCGGGGTGCGCCGGCCAAACCCAAGATCGGGGACAGCCGGCCGGCCCCCAAACCGGCCCAGCAGGACGGATCAGGAGAACAGCGCAGCAACTCGGCCACCAAGGCCAAGAACGGAGGAGAGGCCCGGGCCAAGGAGGGGGGCGGCGGAAATCGTCGTCGACGGCGGCGCCGCAAGCCCAAGGGTGCAGGTGAGGACGGGGGCGCGGGACGCGCCCGGAACGCGAAGCCTCGGCCGGGCCGTGGGGGTGGACGCTCCGGCTCGGGTGATGACGCCCCGGTCAGCGCGGTCCTGTCCGGCGATTCGATCGAGCTCGACGAGGCCGACCTGAAGCAGCGGCGGGGGCGGTCCCGGAAGGGCCGACCGGTCGGCCGTTACCTGATGGTGGTGTCCAAGCGCCCGGACGCCACCCACATCGCGGTCCTGGAGGGCCGCAACCTGATCGAGTACTACGTCTCCCGCCCGAGCGACAACGTCTTCCAGATCCACGGCAACGTGTACCTGGGCCGGGTGCAGAACGTCCTGCCCGGCATGGAGGCGGCCTTCGTCGACATCGGCCCCCCGAAGAACGCGGTGATCTACCGGGGCGACGTCCAATACGACAAGGACGACTTCGACGGCAAGGCCGACCAGCCCAAGATCGAGCAGATGCTGAAGGCCCGGCAGACCATCCTCTGCCAGGTCACCAAGAACCCGATCGCCCACAAGGGGGCCCGCCTCACCACCGAGGTCTCCCTGCCCGGACGGTTCGTGGTCCTGGTTCCCAACAGCGACACCTACGGGATCTCCAAGCGCCTCCCCGACGACGAACGCAAACGGCTCCGCCAGATCCTGGACCGGGTGCGGCCCAAGGGGCACGGCCTCATCGTGCGGACCGCGGCCGAGAACGTCACCGCCCCCGAGATCGAGCGGGACGTGGCCGCCCTCGTCCAACAGTGGAACGACATCGAGGCCCTGGCCGGCCGGGTCAAGGCCCCCAGCCTGCTCTACCAGGAGCCCGACATGGCCGTGCGGGTCATCCGGGAGGAGTTCAACAAGGAGTACCGGGGTGTCATCATCGACGACCGGGCCCTCCACGACGACGTGGCCGAGTACGTCGGGATGATCACCCCCGCCCTGGCCGACCGGGTCGAGTTCTACGATCCCGAGGAGGAGCCGTTGTCGCTGTTCGAGCGCTTCCACGTGCACGAACAGCTCCACAAGGCCCTCGACCGTAAGGTCTGGCTCCCCTCCGGGGGGTCGCTGATCATCGAGTCGACCGAGGCCCTCACCGTCATCGACGTCAACACGGGCAAGAATGTGGGCTCATCGAACCTCGAAGACACCGTGTTCAGGAACAACCTGGAGGCGGCCGAGGGGATCGCCCACCAGCTCCGGCTCCGCGACATCGGCGGCATCATCGTCATCGACTTCGTCGACATGGAGAGCAAGAAGCACCGCGAGGAGGTGATGCGGGTGTTCCGCTCCGCCCTGGCCCGTGACAAGACCCGCACCCAGGTCTTCGACATCTCCGACCTCGGCCTGGCCGAGATGACCCGTAAACGGATCGGGGAGGGGCTGCTCGAGTCCCTGTCCAACGCCTGCCCCCACTGCGACGGTCGGGGCCTCCAGGTGGACACCGGTGAGCTCGTCGGCCCCGCCGACCAGCAGGCCACGGGCTGAACCGGCCGCATCCCGATTCGCCGGGCCGGGCCGGGTGGTTCGGCCCCGACCGGGCGGTAGATTGTCACGTCTATGTACGCAGTGGTAGCCACCGGTGGCAAGCAGTACCGGGTCGAACAGGGCCAGACCCTCCAGGTCGAACGCGTGGGCGAGGAGGGAGCCGATATCGAGCTCCAGCCCGTCCTCCTGGTGGACGATGATCAGGTGCTCGCCACCCCCGACCAGCTGACCGGGGTGACGGTGTCGGCCCGGGTGCTCGGGGAGAGCAAGGGCCCGAAGATCGACGGTTTCGTCTACAAGTCGAAATCGAACAACCGCCGGCGGTTCGGCCACCGTCAGACGTACGCCACCATCGAGATCACCGGAATCAGCAGGGGCTGACGACATGTCGAAGACCAAGGGCGGCGGTTCCACCCGGAACGGCCGTGACTCCGAAAGCAAACGGCTCGGCGTGAAGGCCTTCGACGGCGAGCTGCTCACCCCCGGCGCCATCATCGTGCGCCAGCGGGGCACCAAGTTCCACCCCGGCGTCAACGTCGGCCGGGGCGGGGACGACACCCTGTTCGCCACCGCGGCCGGTCGGGTCAAGTTCGGCTTCCGCAAGGGCCGTCGGCTCGTCGACGTCTTGGCCGACTGACCGCCCCGGGAGGATCGGCGCCGTCCGGATCCCGGGCCCCCGCCACCCCCGTGTTTACCTGGACGTCGGCTCGCCGGACCATCGACCCCTGAGGGGCTGGTCCGGCGTTGTCGCGCCCCGGGCTAGGTCATTTGGACCTGGGCCACCCGGACCGATCATCTAAATCAGCTTCGGACGGCCGTCGATATGTCGGTCGATGAACATCACTGGGACCGAAGGCGCCCGCCGAAGGCGCCACCGTGAACGGGGCGCGGCCATGATCGAGGCCGCCATCGTCACCCCCGCGTTCTTCGCCCTCCTGTTCGGGATCCTGGAGTTCGGCCTCCTGTTCCGTTCCCTGCTGGCCACCAACAACGGGGCCGCCGAAGCGGCCCGGGCTGCCGCGGTCGGCGGGGCCCGACCGGAGGCCGACTTCTTCATCCTCCGGTCGGTCCAGCACGGCCTCGGCGCTATCGGTCTCGACCAGGTCGAGTACGTGGTGGTGTTCCGGGCCGACGGCCCCGAGGCCACCATGCCAGCCGCTTGCGCCAATGGGTCCATCGCCGCCCCGCCCGGTGACTCCACGGCCCCGGCCTGCAATCGCTACCTGCGGGCCGACTTCTTCAAGGACCTTGACGACCCCGTCACCGGCCTCGACACTGGCAACTTCCGGTGCGGCCCCACCTCGGTGGACCGGTACTGGTGCCCGACCAGTCGTGACGACGCCCTGGCCGGGGGAACCGAGTACGTCGGTATCGCCGTCAAGACCAGGCACGAGTTCATCACCGGGATCCTGCCCGGCGGCAAGGACCTGGCCCGGACGGCCATCACCCGGCTGGAGCCGGTTCAGTGACGGCCCGGCGCCGGGGCCCGGCCCGGCCCGACGAGCGGGGGGCGGTACTGGTGGAGTTCGCCATCGTGGCCTCGCTCCTGCTCTTGCTCGTGCTCGGAGTGGTTGAGGTGGGGGCGGGATGGGGTTCCCGCCAGGTCCTCACCCAGGCCAGCCAGAAGGGAGCCCGGGTGGTGACCCAGCTCGGCAACGAGCCGGTCGCCGACCGGGAGGCGTTGCTGGCCGTCCAGGCCGCCATGGGCGGGTCGGACGCCGTCATCGAACGGGTCGTTATCTACCAAGCCGACATCGACGGGGCCATGCCGCCGGCGTGCGAGAACGCGGTGGCCGGGGCCGTCGTTACGGCCCGGTGCAATGTGTACGACGGCACCGCGCTGACCCACCTCAACGACCCGCTCGCCTTCAGCAACGGCACGACGTGCGGGATCTACGACAAGAACTGGTGTCCCGTGACCCGCAGCACGGCGTTGTCGGACGCCACCGCCTGGGTGGGAGTCGAGGTCACGGTGCGGCGCACCTACCTGACCAAGGTTCTCGGCGGCGGTACCCACACGATGACCGACGCCACGGTGATGCGGATCGAGCCGGACAACACATGACGGGGCAAGAAATGACGGGGCAAGGAATGACGGGGCAAGGAATGAACAGCATGTCGAAAACCCAACCCATACGGCGAACCCCCGGGCGACGGGCCGGGCGGGCTGCGCCACCGGTTCGACGGTCGGCGTCGCCGGCCCCGCCCCCAGGCGGGGGGCGCCGGAATGAGGCGGGGTACATCTTGCCGATGTCGGCCCTGATCATCATCCCCCTGATGATCTTCGCCGCGTTCGCCACCGACGTGGGCTATTGGTACGTTCGCGCCGACGAGGCCCAGCGCACCGCCGACGCCGCCTCCCTGGCCGGCACCGTCTGGTTGCCCGATGAGGCCAAGGCGGTCGAGGTGGCCCACGAGACCGCGGCCCGCAACGGCTACCGTTCGCCCGAATGGGTGGCGACGCACGGCGGGGACGCCAACGCCACCATCACCGTCAACACCGTGGCCAACCGCACCGGCCTCCAGGTGGACATCGACACGACCGCCCAGTCGTTCTTCGGGGCCGTCGTCCTCGACGAGATCGCCATCGAACGGCAGGCCATCGCCACCCAGAGCGACCCGGTCAAGATGGGGAATCCCACCAACGGGTTGGGCACCGGCAATCTGACCAGTGCCGAACTGGGCCAACCGTCGGACGGGGTCTGGCTGAGCGTGAGCGGCTGGTGCTACGACCACCAGAACGGTGACCCGTTCGGGGTCGGCTACATCGGCACCGCCGCCGCCGGCGGGGACACCTACGCCCCCTGCAACGGGCCCAACGGGGGCGCCAACCCGACCTACGACGAGGGCGCCTACACCTACGTGGTCGACGTCCCACCGGGGGCCGGCGACGTCGTCCTCGAGGTGTTCGAGCCCGGACTCTGCACCGACAACGACCCCACCGACGACTACAACAGCGCCTACGACTGGAGCGCCAACGGGCCAAGGCTCCGTACCCGGGTCTACGCCAACGACTCGACGTATCTCTACGACCAGGACAACCTGGAAGCGGCCCCGGTCCGGGACATCACCTGGTCGAAGTCCGCCTGCAAGTACAAGCTGAGCGCGTACAGCCGCTGGTGGCCGTTCCACGTCATCCCGGCCGGACCGGCGGGGGAGGGGCGGTGGTACATCCGCACCAGCACCACACCGAACTCGACTGAGACCGGCAAGAACGACTTCGCCATCCGGGCCCGGCCGAGCACCGACACCCAGCTCTGCAGCAGCCTCACTGACGCTACCTGCCCCCAGGTGTACGCCCTCGAATGGCTGCCGGTGTGGCGGCCTCCGTTCGACGGGGCCGGCAACGTCGCCGAGTTCTATCTGGCCGAGATCTCCGAGCAGTACGCCGGCCGTGACGTGACCATCACCATGTTCGACCCGGGTGAGGGGATGGACAACGTCCAGTTCCTCGATCCGTCCGGTAACCCGGTCTCCTTCGACTGGAGGCTGGTGAACTGCGCCGTGGGCAAGATGTGCACCGACCCGGTGGCTTGGCCCGACAGCACGCCGACCGGCAACGACACGTGCTCGGGGGTGCCCTGCCTCGACGTCACCAAGGCCCGCTTCCAGGACCAGTGGATCCAGGTGACCACCCGGCTCCCGGCCGGCTACAGCTGCGGCTCCAACTGTTGGTGGAAGATCCGCTACACCCCCGAGGGCGGCACCGCGGTCAACGACCGGACCACCTGGTCGGTGAAGGTGGTCGGCGGGCCCGTCCACCTCGTGGAGTAGTCGCGACCCCGTATCCTGGGATGCGGTGTCCAACTTCGTCGACGAGTGCAACCTCTGCGTACGGGGCGGAGACGGCGGCGCCGGCTGTGTCTCGTTCCGTCGGGAAGCCCACGTACCCAAGGGCGGCCCCGACGGCGGTGACGGCGGCGCCGGCGGGGCGGTGTGGCTCGAAGCCGACGTCAACGTGGCCTCCCTCCTCGCCTTCCGGGACTACCCGTTTCGGGGCGGGGAGAACGGCACCCACGGCCAGGGCTCCAACAAGCACGGCCGGCGCGGCGCCGACAATGTCGTGCCGGTCCCGGTGGGCACCGTGGTCCACGACCGGGACACCGGCGAGATCCTGGCTGACCTGGCCGCCCCCGGCGACCGCTGGCTGGCCGCCCCCGGCGGCACCGGCGGTCGGGGCAACGCCCGGTTCCTGACCAACCGGCGCCGGGCCCCCGCCTTCGCCGAACAGGGCGAGTCCCGCCCGGACACCTGGTACCGGCTGGAGCTCAGGCTCCTGGCCGACGTGGCCCTCGTCGGGTTTCCCAGCGTCGGCAAGAGCACCCTCATCTCGGTGATCTCGGCCGCCAAACCGAAGGTGGCCGACTACCCCTTCACCACCCTCGAACCCAATCTCGGGGTGGTCCGGGCCGACGACGACCACCAGTTCGTGGTGGCCGATCTGCCCGGCCTGATCGAGGGAGCCAGCGACGGCCACGGGCTCGGCCTCCAGTTCCTGCGTCACACCGAACGGGCCCGGGTCCTCGTCTATCTCCTCGACCTGACCTCGGTGGATGGGCCCAGCCCCCGTCGCCAACTCGAGATCCTCCAACGGGAACTGGCCGCGTTCAGGCCCGAACTGGCCGACCGGCCCACCCTGGTGGTCGGCTCCAAGGCCGATCAGATCACCCCTGACGACTGGGGCGACGACGCCCCGGTCGATCTGGCCATCTCGGCCGTGACCGGTCACAACGTGCGCCCCCTGGTCTGGCGCCTGTCTGAGATGGTCACCGCGGCCCGGGAGGTCGAGCCGACCCGGCCCGCCCACGTGCTCCACCGGCCCGAACCGACCGGGGTGACGGTGGTGCGGGACCCGGACGGGGTGTGGCGGGTGGTCGGCCGCCAGGCGGAACGGGCGGTGGCCCTGTCGGACCTGACCGACGTCGGGGCGCTCGACTACGCCCGGCACCGGCTCGACCGCCTCGGGGTCGACAAGGCCCTCCGCCGGGCCGGGGTGGACGACGGGGAGACGGTTCGGATCGGTAGCTTCGAGTTCGATTACGAGTCAGACCTGTGAGCCGGGTCGCGACCCCCGGGCGGCCGTCCCCGGCCCGGCTTCGATCGAATGAGGGTGACCAACGGTGCGAGTAGTGGTCAAGATCGGGTCATCGTCACTGGTGACCGAGGACGGGGCCCTCCGGGGAGCCGCGGTGTCCAAACTGGCCGCCGAGGTGGCCCGGGCGATCACCGACGGCCACCAGGTCGTGGTGGTCACCAGCGCCGCCATCGCCACCGGGCTGCGACCCTTCGGGTTCGACCCCCACGACCGGCCCCGCGACGAGGCCATCCTGCGGGCCGCCTCGGCCGTAGGCCAGATCCACCTCATGGCCACCTACCAGGCGGCCCTGGCCGCCGAGGGCCTGGTGTCCGGCCAGGTGCTGCTGGCCCCGACCGACTTCTGGTTCCGGAACCGGTACCTCAAGAGCCGGGACACGATCTCCGCCCTCCTGGCCCACCGCGCCGTCCCGGTCATCAACGAGAACGACGCCGTGGCCGACGACGACATTCGTTTCGGCGACAACGACCGGCTGGCCGCCCTGGTCGCCCACCTGATCGACGCCGACCGGTTGGTGCTGCTCACCGACACCGCCGGCCTGTTCACCGCCGACCCGCGGGCCGACACCGACGCCTCCCTGATCGAGGAGATCATCGAGTTCGACCAGCGGCTCGAGGAGATGGCCGGCGGCCCCGGCTCGTCGGCCGGGCGGGGCGGGATGGCCTCCAAACTGGCCGCGGCCAAGATCGCCACCTGGTCGGGGGTGGCCACGGTCATCGCCCAGGCCGACCGGCCCCGGGTGATCAACGACGCCATGGCCGGGGCGGACGGGATCGGCACCACGTTCCGGCCCCGGGCGGCCCGCCTGTCGGCCCGGAAACTGTGGATCGCCTTCGCCCTGCGGTCGACGGGCCGGATCGTCGTCGACGACGGGGCCCGCCGGGCGCTCACCGAGCGCAGCAGCTCGCTGCTGCCGGCCGGGATCCGCAAGATCGAGGGGACGTTCCCCGCCGATGACGCCGTCGAGGTGGCCGATCAGGATGGGGAGGTGTTCGCCAAGGGCCTGGTGCGATGGTCGAGCGAACAGCTTGGGCTCCACGCCGGACGTCGCACCTCCGAGGTACCCGACGACCTGACCGACGAGGTCATCCACCGGGACGACCTCGTCATGCTGCCGGCCGCCTCCGCCTGATCCGGCGGTGGCAACACCGCGGTTCAGGAGGTGGTGCTGGTGTCGGTCTGGGGGGCGGCCGGCTCCGAGGCCTGCTGATCGACCGCGGGCGCCGCCATCGGCTCGGACGCCGGGGCCTCCAGGCCGAGCTGCGACCTGATATCGCTCAGGCGGGCCTGGGCCTCGACGTTCATGGAGGCCTGCTCGACCTCCAACATCCGGCCCTCCACCGAGTTCTGGGCCAGTTCCGAGGCGCCCTTGGCCTTGGCGTAACGGCTCTCCACCTTCTCCCGCACCTCCTCGAAGGTGGGGACCTCCTCGCCGACCCGCTCCGACAGCGACGACATGGCCGAGTTGAGCTGCTCCTGCATCTTGGCCTGGTCGAGCTGGGACAGGAGCTTCTGGCGCTCCGACAGCTTCTTCTGCAGCGCCGCCGAGTTCTGGTTGACGGCCTGCTTCGCCTGCTCGGCCGCCTGCGAAGCCTGCAGGTGCAGGGCCTTCAGGTCCTCGACCTCTTGCTCCAGGGCCACCATCCGGTTGGCGAAGGACTCCGCCGCCGTCGTGTACTGGGCCATCTTCTCCTGGTCGCCCTTCTTCTGGGCGTCGTCGGCCATCATCACCGCTTGGCGGGCGTTCCCGGAGACCTTCTCGTACTCCTCCATGGCCCGGTTGAGGCGGATCTCGGTCTGCTTCTGGTGGGCGATGACGTTGGCCGCCTGCTCCTTCAGCTGGCGGTGCTGCTGGTTGGCCTCGTTGATCGCCTGTTCAAGCTGGATCTTCGGGTCGGCGCGCTCGTTGAAGCTGGACTCGCCCCGAGCCACCAGGTAGTTCCACCAACGCCTCAGCAACTTGAACATGGGTCGAATGCTACCCCCGGACGAGGTCACGACCCCGTACACCCGGAACTAGTCCCCAGGGGCGGGAATCAGCCCGACGCACGGCCGAAACCTGCTGTGTTGTTGGCTCTTCGTCCGAGGCCTCTGTGTTGTTGGCTCTTCGTACGAGGCCTCATCGCGGGGCGGTGTCGGCTTCGCGGTGTCATGGTGCGTTTAGGCCCGGGGCCTCATCGCGGCGGCGTCGGTTCCTCGGCCAGGGCGCCGGCGTTCGGGGGCGTGTCGCCGGCGCCGGTGGGAACGGGGGCGATGTCGACGGCTTCCAGGGTGGTGAGCTGGACGTCGGTGGGGTTCTCGATATCCACCAGCCGGGTGGCGTGGTTGGCCACGGCGGCCTCGAACAGGTTCCGGGCCAGGCGCCCGTTGCCGAACCCCGGGCCCCGGGGGTGACAGCCGAACCAGGCGGCGGCCGCCTCGTCGGCCTCGTCGGTCAGACGGTAGGCGGAGCCCTCGGCGATCCGGTCCAGGATCAGGACCAGCTCGGTGTCGCTGTAGTCGGGGAAGAGGATGGTCTTCGGGAACCGGCTCTGGAAGCCCGGATTGGTGGCCACCAGATCGGCCATCTCGGCCGGATAACCGGCCAGGATCACCACCATCGTCCGGCGGCGGTCCTCCACCTGCTTCACCACCGCGTCGATGGCTTCCCGACCGAAGTCCCGTTCCCCACCCCGGGTCAGGGAGTAGGCCTCGTCGATCAGCAGGACCCCACCGTCGGCGGCCTCGAACACCTCAGCCACCCGGGTGGCGGTCTGGCCGACGAAGCCGACCACCAGGCCACTGCGGTCCACCTCGGTCAGGTGACCCCGGCTCACCACCCCCAGGCTCCGGTAGATGCGGGCCAGGAGCCGGGCCACGGTGGTCTTCCCGGTGCCCGGGTTGCCGCTGAAGATCAGGTGGTTTGTCTTGTCAACCACCGGCAGGCCCCGCTCCTGGCGCAGCTGCTGGACCCGGAGGAGGGCGGTGAGCAGGCGCACCTCCCGCTTCACCGGATCCAGCCCGATGAGACGGTCCAGCTCGGCCAGGAGGTCGTCGATCGGCTCGGCCGGCGGGTCGGGCTCGGGGTCGGCCGCCGCCCCATCGGCCGCGTCGGCCGGGGCGGGGTCGGCTCGGCCGGCCGGAGCCTGGGTTCCCGGTGCCCCGGGCCGCCCGGTGGGCAGCGAGGCCATCACCAGGCGGCGGTAGGCGTCGATGGCCTCCAACTCCGATTCCGCCGGATAGGCGTCGAGCGAGGCCACCGTGTGGGCCAGGGCCATGGCCGCGTCGTAGTAGCGGCGGGCCAGGGTGGTGTGCCGCCGGGCGTCCACCTCCACCAGGGTGAGTAGCAGCTCCGACGGGGTGTTGAGCCAGGTCCGCTTCCCGGCCACGAGCCCGTTCTCCCGGATCGTGGCCGGCGTGGTGGCCCCGGGAATGTGGCCGAGGTGGGTGAAGGCGGCCACCAGGGCCCACAGCTCGTCGTCGGTGTGGCGACCGTCGGCGTCGATCAGGGCGCAGCACAGGGAGAACGCCTCCAGCAGGGCGTCCCGCCGGAGCTGGTCCTGATCCACCGACGTACCGGCCGCGGCCTCCACGAGGGCACCGCCGACCGCGTCGACGAAGGCGTCCACGGCAGTGGTCAACCCGCGATCCATCAGCGCCGAGGCTAGTGCCGTGCCTATTCGTATTGACCGTCGGGATGCACCGTCTTGTACGGTGTCGACCATGAGCCACCGCTTTGAGTCCGTCGATGCCGTCCGTCAGGGCCTCGCACAGGTCGACTACCTGGCTGACGATTCGATCGCCGGGGTCGCCTACCTTGCCGACCGGCTGGGTAAGCCCGTCCTCATCGAGGGACCGGCCGGAACCGGTAAGACCCAGCTGGCCAAGTCGGTGGCCGAGATGACGGGTTCCCGGCTGATCCGCCTCCAGTGCTACGAGGGCCTCGACGAGTCCAAGGCCCTCTACGAGTGGAACTACAAGAAGCAGCTGTTGCGGATCCAGGCCGAGAGCGACGACGCCAGCTGGACCGAGATCCAGGACGACATCTTCTCCGACGAGTTCCTGCTCACCCGGCCCCTGCTCGAGGCCATCACCGCTGACGACCCGGTGGTCCTCCTGATCGACGAGGTGGACCGGGTCGAGCTGGAAACCGAGGCCCTGCTGCTGGAGATCCTGTCGGACTACCAGGTATCGATCCCCGAGCTGGGCACGATCGAGGCGAAGCAGATTCCCCTGGTCTTCCTCACCTCCAACAACACCCGTGAGCTGTCCGAGGCCCTGAAGCGGCGCTGCCTGTTCCTCCACCTCGACTACCCGGAGATGGACCGCGAGAAGGAGATCGTGCTCACCAAGGTGCCCGACATCAGCGACAACCTGGCCGACCAGGTGGCCCGGATCGTCCGGTCGGTTCGCCAGCTCGAGCTCAAGAAGGCTCCGTCGGTGTCGGAGACCCTTGATTGGGCCCGCACCCTGGTGCTGCTGGGGATCGACCAGATCGACGAGCGGCAGGCTGTCGACACGGTCAACATCCTGCTCAAGTATCGGTCCGACATCGACAAGGCCATCAAGGAGTTCTCGGCCAACTCCGCAGCCCACTTCGAGGCGGCCACGCCGTCGTGAGCACCAGCGCCACCGCGGACGGCGCCGCCCCCGCCGCCGAGCGGCCCCTGTTCGACCTGATAGAGGGGTTCGTCCAGGAGTTGCGCACCGCTGGCCTGCCGGTGTCGCTGTCGGAGAACATCGACGCGGCCGAGGCGGTGCGCCACATCCCCTTGGAGGACCGCAACGCGTTCAAGTACGCCCTGGCGGCCACCCTGGTCAAGAACAACAACCATTGGAAGACGTTCGAGACCCTGTTCGAGGTCTACTTCTCACTACGGGGTACCGAGTACGCCATCGGCAACGACGCCGACGGCGAGAACGGCGATCTGGATTTCGACCCGGAGGCCAGTGAGAACCAGGAAGGCAACCAGGGTGACGGCGGCCAGGGAGGTGGTGACGGCCTCACCCCCGAGGACCTGGCCGAACTGCTCTACCAGGCCCTGTTGCGGGGTGACGACACCCTGATGCGGGCCATCGCCCGCCAGGCCGTAAAGCGGTTCGCCGGCATGGAACCGGGCCGGCCCGTCGGCGGCACCTACTACCTCTACCGGACCCTGCGGAACCTGGACCTCGACGGGGTGCTGGAACGCCTCATGGAGCAGGCCCGCCAGGCCGACGAGGACCTGACCCCGTTCCAGGAGCGTCTGGAGCGTGACGAGTACGAGTCCCGGATCGACAAGCTCCGCAAGGAGATCGAAGCCGAGATCCGGCGCCGTCTGGTGGCCGACCGGGGGGCCGAGGCCATGGCCAAGACGCTCCGAAAACCCCTCCCCGAGGACGTCGACTTCATGCACGCCAGCCGGGAGGAGATGACGAACCTCCGGCGGGCCATCTACCCCCTGACCCGGAAATTGGCGGTCCGCCTGGCCCGGAAACGCAAGCACAAGCGCCGAGGCCCGCTCGATTTCCGTTCCACCGTCCGGCACTCCCTCAGCTACGGCGGGGTACCGGCCGAGCCCCGCTTCAAGTACCCGAAACCGGCCAAGCCGGAGATCTTCGTGATCGCCGACATCTCCGGTTCGGTGGCGGCGTTCGCCCGGTTCACCCTCCACCTGGTGTACGCCATCTCCAGCCAGTTCAGCCGGGTCCGGGCGTTCGTGTTCATCGATGGTCTCGACGAGGTGACCGAGTACTTCGAGGGGGTGGACGACATCACCGAAGCCATCCACCGGGTCAACACCGAGGCCGATGTGGTGTGGGTGGACGGGCACTCCGACTACGGCCACGCCCTAGAGGTATTCTGGGAGCAGTACGGCAACGACGTCGGCCCGAAGACGACGGTCCTGATCCTGGGTGACGCCCGCAACAACTACCACGCCTCGCAGGCCTGGATCACCAAGGAGATCTCGAAGCGGGCCCGCAAACTGTTCTGGCTCAACCCCGAACCGGCCGCCTACTGGGACACCGGCGATTCGATCGTCGGTGAGTACGGCGCCCACTGCGACGGCACCTTCGAGGTCCGCAACCTCCGCCAGCTCGAACGGTTCGTGGACAACCTCGTCTGAGGGACCGGTGGGGTCGGCTTCCACCTCACGCGGGAGGCGGGCCGCGGTGGCGGTGGCCGTCATCGCCTCCGTCGGCCTGGTTGGCCTGCCCCTGCTCTTGGCCGGGCGGATGCTGCCTGAGGAGGTGTCGCCGGTGCGGGCCGCCGTGCTCACCCCGACCGATGACCCGGGGGCCGACCCGATCGGGCACGCCACCCTGATCGACGGGGCCCTCGACGTGGTGGTCGACCTGCCCCCCGCCGCGGTGGGGGCGGTCTACGACGTCTGGTTGAGTTCGCGGGACGGGTCTGAACACCGCCGGCTCGGGCCCGTCGACGGGCGGGCCGGCCTCCCGGTCGGCCGGATCGATGCCGACCGGTTCAACCTGGTGGAGATCACCGTGGGGAACGACGGGGACGACCCCGCCTCCCCGGGCCAGGTGATCGCCCGGGGCCGACTGGACTGACTGATTCCCGGCCCTGGGCCGGGAATCAGTCGGCCTGGAGGAGTTCGGCCACCCGGAAGGCCAGGTCGAGGCTCTGACGGCCGTTCAGGCGGGGGTCGCACATCGTCTCGTACCGTTTGGCCAGATCCTCAGCCACGATGGCGTCACCCCCGCCGAGGCACTCGGTGACATCATCACCGGTGAGCTCGATGTGGATCCCGCCCGGCCACGACCCGGTCCGTCGGTGGACGGCGAAGAAGGCGGCCACCTCGGCGAGGACGTCCTCCAGGTGGCGGGTCTTGTGGCCCGTCTCGGAGGTGAAGGTGTTGCCGTGCATCGGGTCGCAGGCCCAGACCACGGGGTGGCCGGCGTCGCGCACGGCCTCGACCAGTCCGGGCAGGACGTCGGTCACCTTCTCGGCCCCCATCCGGGAGATCAGGGTCAAGCGGCCCCCCTCACGGTTCGGGTCCAGCTGGCCGCACAGCTCCACCACCTCCGCCGCGGTGGCGGTGGGGCCGATCTTGCAGCCGAGCGGGTTGCCGACGCCGCGGAGGAACTCGACGTGGGCCCCGTCGAGCTGGCGGGTCCGTTCACCGATCCAGAGCATGTGGGCCGAGCAGTCGTACCAGTCGTTGGTGAGGCTGTCCCGCCGGGTGAGGGCCTCCTCGTACTGGAGGATGAGGGCCTCGTGGCTGGTGTAGAAGTCGGCCTCATGGATGGCGGGGTCGTTGGCCGACACCCCGGCCGCCTCCATGAACCGCAGGGCCTGGTCGATCTCGCGGGCCAGGGTGGCGTAGCGCTGACCCTCGGCGGAGGAGGCGACGAACTCCTGATTCCAGGCCTGGACCCGGTTTAGGTCGGCGAAACCGCCCTTGGTGAAGGCCCGCAGCAGGTTTAGGGTGGACGCCGACTGGTGGTAGGCCCGCAGCAACCGGTCGGGCTGCGGGGTTCGGTCTCCTGAGGAGAACGGCAGGTCGTTGACCATGTGGCCGAGGAAGGACGGCAGTTCCGTGCCGTCCACGGTCTCGGTGGGTTTGGAACGGGGCTTGGCGAACTGGCCGGCGATCCGTCCGACCTTGACGGCGGGGACCCCCGATGAGTAGGTGAGGATGACGGCCATCTGCAGGATGACCCGCAGCCGGTCCCGGATGGCGTCGGCCCCGAAGCCGTCGAACGACTCGGCACAATCGCCGGCCTGGAGCAGGAAGGCCTCGCCCCTCGCCACTGCCGCCAACCGTTCACGGAGGTCCCGGGCTTCGCCGGCGAACACCAGCGGGGGGAGGGTGGTCAGTTCCTTCTCGACCCGCTGGAGGTCGTCTTGGTCGGGCCAAGTGGGCTGCTGGGCCGCGGTGTACGAACGCCACGTCCCGGGGTTCCAATCGGTGGGGGAGGGGGTGGGGGGCGCTTGGCTCTCGGTCACGGCGTTCATTGTGTGGCGTCGCGTGACCGGTGGCAACGCAGTTTCGCCACCAGGCGGAAAACGGCTTGTGGGGAGCCGGTTGGTGCCAGCTCCCCACAAGCATTCATTCACACACGAACTCGTCGGTTCGGGCCGCTCCCCGGCAACGGGGGCGGCGGCGCAATCAGGCGGCGTCGAAGTCGCTCATCACGTCACCGGCCTGGTCCCGAACCGCGCTCACGGCCCGCTTGACCAGACGGCGGGCGGCCTCGGCGGTTACACCGAGCTCCTCGCCAACCTCACGATAGGACCGCTTACGGCCGTCGTTGAGGCCGAACCGCTGCTCGACCGCGTACTTGGCCCGGGGGTCGAGCACGTCGAGCAGGCCGGTGACCATGGACTCCTCGGCCTTGGCCATCACCTCGAACTCGGGGCCCGGGGTGGAGTCGGGGAGGAGGTCGACCAGCTCGTTGGAGTCATCGTCTCCGATGGTCCGATCGAGGGCGGTCGGGGTGGTGAGGCGGTGGAGCCGGGCGTGCTCGTCGTCGAGCTCGTCGCCGTCGCCGGACACCTGCCGGAGGGCCGCCCGGAGGCTGGCCGACCGATCGCCGGGCAGCCGAACCAGGCTGGCCTTCTGGTCTAGGGCCCGGCCGATGGCCTGACGGATCCAGAACGTGGCGTAGGTGGAGAATTTGAAGCCCTTGCGCCAGTCGAACTTGTCGACTGCGTGCTCGAGACCCAGATTTCCTTCCTGGATCAGATCGAGCAACTCCATCGAGGGCGGAAGCGGGTAACGGCGAGCAACGCTGACCACCAGTCGAAGGTTGGCTCGGATGAACCGGTCCTTGGCGCGGGCCGCGTTGCGTACGGCTCGCTTGTTGGCAGCAGTGTTCTCACCAGCGTCGATGAACTCTTGGGCCTCGCGGCCCTTCTCAATGATCTGGCTCAGCTCGCGCTCCTCATCGGCGGTGAGGAGGGGGACCAGGCCGATCTCGTTCAGGTACTGTCCTACGGAATCACTCATGGGGCGTGCTTCTCTGCGTTGCGTGCTTGCGGGGCATGGGGCCAAAAGGGAAGTTTTCCCTATAGCGTTGGTCTTGCTACACTCAGCTGGAGCCAGACGTGTTGATCATTCGGGATCCGAAATCAGCTGGATCTGTGGGTGAGCGAGCGTCCGGGCGGGATTGAGGAGCGCTACAGGACCAAACACCTGTTTTAGTATGGCTGATTCCCACAGGGAAGTGACATAGGTCACTTTTTGCCGTTTTCGCTCAGATTTTGCGGTACGGGACCCGAGGAGAGTAGGAGTCGCCACTCGCAGCCGCCTGTCGTGCCGTCGCGTCACAACGAACCGGATGTCGTTGCTGGGCCCTGATAGTTAAGGCCAACGATGTCACGGCCGATGGGGTCAAGTGGTGGATGGGTTCGATCGCCATACCCGATCAAGCGCGTCGGTTCCCGGTTCGGTGACCGATACTCGACGGGGTGCAGGCCTTTTTTTCCGGTACCCGGTCGCCCGAGCCCCGACGGGTCGCCCTGTTGGGCGGGACCTTCGACCCTCCCCACATCGGCCACTTGGTCCTCGCCGACCAGACCCTCGACCAGCTCGGCGTGGACGAGGTATGGCTGGTGGTCAGCAACCAGCCGTGGCAGAAGGTGGGGAGTCGCGAGATCACACCGGCCCCGGTGCGCCTGGAGCTGGTGGAGGCGGCCGTGGCGGGACGGCCAGGCCTGACGGCCAGCGCGGTGGAGATCGAGCTCGGCGGCCCCAGCTACACCTTCGACACCTTGGACGCCCTGCACCGGGACCACCCGGACGACGAGTTCTCCCTCGTGATGGGGATCGACGCCGCCGCCGGCCTCGACACCTGGCACCGGGCCGAAGAGCTACGTGACCGATGCCGGATCGTGGTGGCCAACCGTCCCGGCGCCGACGACCAGCCCCTCCCCGAGGGCTGGACGGTCGATCGTCTCGCCATCCCCGCCCTGGACGTGTCGAGCACCGAGCTGCGCCAACTGGTCGCCGCCGGCCGGTCGATCCGCTACCTCACCCCGGACGGGGTGATCCAACGCCTGGACCGCGCCGGGCTCTATCGTCAGCGGACGTGACGTCTCCCGCCCGGACGCCGCCGGGCTTCAGGGAACGGCTCCGCCGCCGCTGGTCGCAACAGCACCGCCCCATGGTCCTGTTCACCGGCGCTGAACTCATCCTCACCATGGCGGTGCCGTTCCTGGCCGTTGGCGGCTACCACGCCTTGCTCCAGTCCCGCGCCGGAACCTTCGTTCAGGAGGTGGCCGCCGACGAACCGGGGTGGCGGGCAGCGGTCTCACCCAGCCCCGTGACCGCCGTGGTCGAGATGGCCGACGACCGGATCACCGGGATCTCGATCCTGGCCGCCCACCCGTCCTCCTCGACCGGCGGGGCCGTCATCCTGGTACCCGGCGACCTGGTGGTCGACGGTGAACGCCTGGCTGACCGGCCACCCCGCGACGCCGTCGGCGCTCTCAGCCGCTCGATCCGGCTCGGCATCCCCACCATCGAGGTGATCGACGAGGCCCGCTGGCCGGTCGTGCTGGGCGGAGGCGTCCACACGGTGCGCAACCCCGACGACGTCGTCCACGATCAGTCGCTGGTCTTCGCCAAGGGCGACGTCGGCGTGGACGGCGGCAACGCGGCCGCCTTTCTCGGCCAGGTGAACGACGGGGCCGAGCCGATCACGGTCATGTACCGGCGCCGGCTGCTGTGGTCGGCCATGCTGGCCGCCCCACCCTCCGCTGACGACCCGGCCGCCGCCGCGGTGGCCTCGGTGGCCGGCCCGGCGTCACGGGTGGTCGACCTGCCCCTGGCCAGCCTCGAACCAACGCCGGTGGCCGACGACGAGGCCGTCGAGGCCCTGATCCGCGAGGTCGTGCCCGCCCCGGCCGGGGCTGTCCCCGGGGACCGCCTGCGGGTCAGGCTGATCGACCGCACCGGCGAGGCCGACCTGGTGGCGGTGGCCGCCCGCCTGGCCGCCACCGGGGTCGAGGTGGTGGAGATCGGCAACGCCGGCCTTTTCGACGACGGTCCGGGGGAGATCGTGGTCCCCCAGGGGGTCGACGACCCGGCGGTCAACGAGCTTGCGTCGTTGCTGGGGGCTAGTACTGTGCGGAGCAACGATGTCGAAGGCGATGGGGTCATCACCGTCGTTCTTGGCGCCGACAGCCCGATCGACTGACCTTCGGCGGCCGCGGATCAACCGCCCGCCAGGAGAACCCCACCCTGTCCACACACCACCGACCCGAACCACCCGGCCAAGACCCGACGAGCCCCGGTCCCACCCCAGGAGCGGGCGACGAGATCGTCGGCTGGGTCCGGACCGCCGTCGATGCGGCCAACGACAAGCTCGGCCGGGACACTGAGGCGTTCTTCGTCGGCGAGGTACTCAGCATCACCGACTGGTTCGTGATCACCTCCGGCGGCAGCCCCCGCCAGGTCCGGGCCATCGTGGACGAGATCGAGGAGCAGCTCACCAGGACTGGTGGCCCCAAACCGGTCCGAATCGAGGGCCGGGAGTCTCTCGACTGGGTCCTCATGGACTACGGCAGCTTCATCGTCCACGTCTTCTCCGCCGAGACCCGTGAGTACTACTCGCTCGAACGGTTGTGGAAGGACGTACCCCGCCTCAGCGACGTGGCCTGAGCCCGGCTCATTGTCTGAGGGTCGGGGCCTGAGGGTCGGGGCCTGATCGGCCCGGGAGCTCATCGCCTGATCGGCCGGGGCCGGTCACCCCGAGGCGCCCAGGAGCTGGTGGTAGCGGCCGTGGATGGCGTGCACCACCGTCACCTCCGAGGGCTCCTGGACCAGGCGGCTCCGACCGTCGTCACGAGCCTCGAAGGTGACCTCACCGGTGTCGGCCACCAACACCTGCCCCGGGCCGCCCACGGTGATGAACCCGGAGTTTCCCTCGACGGCGGCCAGTACGGCCAGCAGCCCGGCCGAGGGCTGCTGGTAGGGGAAGGTCACCTTGAGGCCGTTGGCGGCCTGCTGCCGGGTCGCCTCCAGGAGCGGGCTGTTGTCGGCCCGGGGCATCACCACCAGCGCATCGGTGGCCAGGGGTAGGTCGGAACCCAGGCCTCGTGGGGTCACCACCACCGGGGTCGGCCACGCCGAGAACACCTCACGGGCGGCCCCGAGATCGGCGGTTACGGCCGGATCCGCGGCCCGGCCGCCGGGATCGCCCGACACCACCGACAGGAGCCGGACCTTGCTGGCCACCAGGGTGCGGCCGTCGGCGGGGACGGTGGCGTCGGCGGGGGAGGCCAGCAGCCGGGCAAGATTGGTGGACGACCCGGTAGCCACGACGACCACACTGTTGTCGGCCGCCGCGGCCAGAAGGCGCCGCAACAGCCCGACCGCGTCCTCCACCCCCGGGGTGCCGGCCACGGCGTCGGGGCCGACGTCGCGGGGGAACCGGCCGGGATCGCCGACCACCGGGGCGACGAACACCCCGGTCCGGCCCGGGGCGTCGGCGGTGTTGGGCACCCCGATCGGGGTGTCGCCGGCCCCATAGAAGGTGGTGACGGCATCCGCGTAGGCGGCCGCCCCCGCCGGGGCAGGGGCCAGGGTCACCCCGAGCAGGTCGACGGTCCCGGTATTGCGGTAGCCGTTCAGCAACGCCAGGGCCAGGGTGCCGTCGACGTCGCCGGTCAGGTCGGCGTCGAGAAGGACGGGAACCGGATCGGTGCTGGTGGGGGTGGCCGCAAAGCTGGACGGGTCAGGGGGTTCCACCACCCGGCTGAGACCGGCGGGAACAGTGAGCTCCGGCAGCGACGGCGTGGTGGTAGGGGCGGCCGGGGCCGCGGGTGGTTCCCCGGCCGGTTCGGTCTTCTCGGAGTGGACCAGCGAGCCCAGGACCACCTGGCTGACCAGCAGCAACGCGGCCAGGGCGATCAGATAGCCGGAGCGTCGCCGCAGCTCCGACCAGGACCACGGGCTGGGTCGAGGTCCCGTCGGCGCCGCCACGTCGGAGGGAAGGCGGGGCCGGGTGACACGCCGACTTCCCCAGAGGGTCGCGTAGTACTCCGGATCGGCGGGTTCGGACTGGAAGAGACGGTTGCGACCAGGTCGCTCGGCGGGCATCTCCACCTCGATTGTCGGACCACCCGGGTGCGGCGGGATTTGGCGGGAGGGTGGCGACGATCACGGTAGCGCTTCTCACGCACCGTCCGCGTGACCACTATTTGTGGTCAGGCGGCGGCGGTCGGCGGTGGTTGATCTGGTTCCGGCGCCCCACGCCCATACATCGGTGAGGCCGCCATACTTGATGCGATGCCAGCAACGAAACAGGACTGTGTCGTGATCGGAGGGGGGATCATCGGGTTGGCCGTGGCCAACGAGCTGACCCACCGCAACCCCGGTTTGTCGGTGACCCTGGTGGAGAAGGAGGCTGACCTCGCCCGCCACCAGACCGGCCGGAACTCGGGGGTCATCCACTCTGGGATCTACTACACACCCGGCAGCCTCAAGGCCGAACTGTGCCGGGCCGGTCGCGAGTCGATGGTGGCCTTCGCTCGGGAGCACGGCATCGCCCACGACCTGTGCGGCAAGCTGATCGTGGCCACCCGTGACGACCAGCGCGACCGCCTCACCGCCCTCCACCAGCGGGGCCGCGAGAACGGCCTCGACGTCACCATGGTCACCCCGGCCGAGGCGCGCGAGACCGAACCCCACGTCAACACCGTGGCCGCGGTGCGGGTGCCGACCACCGGCATCATCGACTATGTCGGGGTGTGCCGGGCCCTGGCCGGATTGTGTGAACAGAGGGGGGTCGACATCCGCCTGGGGGAGGAGGTGACCGGGATCGAGCCCGACCGGGACGGGCATCGGATCATCACCGACCACGGGGAGTTCGACGCCCGTTATCTGGTGAACTGCGGGGGCCTCCACTCCGACCAGCTGGCCCGAGCCGAGGGTGGCGAACCGGGCGCCACTATCGTGCCGTTCCGGGGGGAGTACTTCGAGCTCGTCCCGGACAAGGAGTACCTGGTCAACACCCTCATCTACCCCGTGCCGGACCCGGCGTTCCCGTTCCTCGGCGTCCACTTCACCAAGATGATCAACGGTGGGGTCCACGCCGGACCCAACGCGGTGCTCGCCCTGGCCCGCGAGGGCTACACCAAGCGCGACATCGACCTGGGGGAGCTCCGCGAGGTGTTCGAATACCCGGGCTTCTGGCGCCTGGCCGCCAAGCACTGGCAGACCGGGATCGCCGAGATGGCCCGCTCGTTCAGCCGGGCCCGATTCACCGCCAGCCTCCAGGAGCTCATCCCCGCCGTGCGGTCCGAGGATCTCGTGCCGTCACCGGCCGGCATCCGGGCCCAAGCCCTCCGCCCCGACGGGGGTCTGGTGGACGACTTCCTGCTGGTCGAACGGCCCCGGGCATTACATGTGTGTAATGCCCCATCCCCGGCGGCAACGGCATCGCTGGAAATCGCCCGTACGATCGTCGACACGGCGACGCCGGCCCTCGATTCAGCGGGGATCGGTTGAATCCGGCCCGCGATACCCATGGCCGCTCCCGTCGGGAGGGAGGGCCGGCGGCCGTCGAGGTGGACAGGGGCATGGCCACCGGACGACCACCGCGGGTTCCGAAGAAGGAAAGGACGTCCGAATGAAGATCCTGGTCACCGGGACCGAGGGGTACCTGGGTTCGTTGTTGGCACCGCGCCTCATGGCGGCCGGTCACGAGGTGGTGGGGCTGGACACCGGCTACTACATGACCGGCTGGCTCTACCCGGCCCTTGAACTGACCCCGCGCACCCTGATCAAGGACCTGCGCCGGATCACCGCCGAGGACCTCGAGGGCCTGGACGCCATCGTCCACATGGCGGAGCTCTCCAACGACCCCACCGGCGAACTGCGCCCCGGCATCACCCACGAGATCAACCATGTGGGAACGGTGCGCCTGGCTGAGCTGGCCAAACAGGTCGGGATCGAACGGTTCGTCTACATGTCGTCGTGCTCGGTGTACGGGGTGGCCGAAGGGGTGGTCGACGAGACCTCGCCCGTCAACCCCCAGACCGCCTACGCCGACTGCAAGACCCTGGTGGAGCGCGACCTCACGCCGATGGCCGACGACTCGTTCTCGCCCACCTTCATGCGCAACGCCACCGCCTACGGGGCGTCGCCCCGGATGCGGTTCGACCTGGTGGTCAACAACCTGTCCGGGCTGGCCTGGACCACGAACCGGATCGCCATGACCTCCGACGGTTCACCCTGGCGGCCCCTGGTGCACGCGCTCGACATCGGCAAGGCCATCCAGTGCGCTCTCGAGGCGCCCAGGGAGGCGGTCCACAATCAGGTGTTCAACGTGGGCGACACCGACCACAACTACCGGGTGCGTGAGGTGGCCGAGATCGTGGCCGATGTGTTCCCCGGCTGCGAGCTCAGCTTCGGTGAGGGGGCCGACAATCGTAGTTACAAGGTGAACTTCGACAAGATCAACAGCCAGCTCCCCGGGTTCGGTTGCGAGTGGGACGTCGAGCGTGGCGCTCGCCAGTTGCGAGGTGTGTTCGAGGCCATCGATATGAGTTCGTCGGCGTTTGAGGCGCCGCCGTTCACCCGCCTCCGCCGCCTGGAGGAACTGCTGGCCACGAAGCAACTTGATCCCGATTTCTACTGGGCGGTACCGCCACTCACGGCTTGAGGGGATCGGGCCCAAACGCCAGCACAGCCGTCGGTTCCGCTAGCGTTCAGGCGTCCCACCCCTCGACTTCCGGAGCATCGGATAGCAGATGATTTTCACCGAGACGGCCTGCGCCGGCGCGTGGATCCTCGACCTTGAGGAGCGTGGCGACGACCGTGGCTTCTTCGCCCGGACCTTCTGCCGCGACGAGTTCCGAGCCCACGGCCTCGACGACGTGACCGCCCAATGCAACCTGTCGTTCAACCACAAGGCGGGGACGTTGCGGGGAATGCACTACCAGCTCCCGCCCGCGGCGGAGGCGAAATTGGTGCGCTGCACCCGGGGCGGCATCGTCGACATCATCGTTGATCTACGACCCGGATCGCCCACGTACCTCCAGCACGTGTCGGTCGAATTGACCGCGGACAACCGGCGGGCCTTGTACGTTCCTGAACTATTCGCCCACGGCTACCAGACCCTCACCGACGACGCTGAGGTCACCTATCAGGTGACCGAGTTCTACACCCCGGGATACGAGCGAGGTATCAGATTCAACGACCCGGCCCTTGGATTGGAGTGGCCGGTTCCGGTCAACGTCATCTCCGACAAGGACGCCAAATGGCCGGACTTCGATCCGGAGCGACCCCTCTGGTGACCGGCCCCACAGGCCCAGGGCGGCCCGTCGAACACGCGGCGACGTGACCACTGCTCCGAAGACAGGGGCCTCGACAACGCTGGTTTCGGAACGCAGCCCTGGAATGAGGATTCACGATGATCATCGTCGATCGAGCACTGGCCGAACGCTCCGCTGAGGGCAACCCCGTCCGGTTCGCCATGGTGGGCTGCGGCTTCATGGGCCGCGGCCTGGTCAACCAGGTCGTGAACTCGACCCCGGGGATGGAGGTTGCCGCGGTGGCCGCCCGGCGCCCCCAACAGGCCGTGGACGCCTACGTCGAGGCCGGGATCGACCCGGCGGACATCGTCTCGGTGTCGACCCCGGCCGAACTCGACGCCGTGGTGGCCGCCGGCAAGGTGGCGGTGACCGACGATCCGTCCGTGGTGTGTCAGGCCCCGTCGATCGAGGCGATGGTGGAGGTGACCGGCGCCGTCGAGTACGGGGCCCACGCCACCGTCGAGGCCATCGACCACGGCCAACACGTCGTCCTCATGAACGCCGAACTCGACGGCACGGTCGGACCGATACTGAAGCGGCGGGCCGACGCCAACGGCGTGATCCTGACCGCGTGTGACGGCGACCAGCCCGGGGTGCAGATGAACCTGTACCGGTTCGTCACCGGGATCGGGGTGACCCCACTGGTGTGCGGCAACATCAAGGGCCTGCAGGACCGCTACCGAAACCCCACCACCCAGGAGGGGTTCGCCCGTCAGTGGGGCCAGAACGTCCACATGGTGACCAGTTTCGCCGACGGGACCAAGATCAGCTTCGAACAGGCCATCGTGGCCAACGCCACCGGCATGACCGTGTCCAGTCGGGGCATGGAGGGCTGCGACTGGACCGAGCAGATCGACGGCGCCACCTCGCTCTACGACATCGAGGAACTCCAGAAGTTGGGCGGTGTCGTCGACTACGTGGTGGGGGCCAAACCCGGACCCGGCGTGTACGTGTTCGGCACCCACGACGACCCGAAACAGCGGCACTACCTCAACCTCTACAAGCTGGGGGAGGGTCCGCTCTACTCGTTCTACACCCCGTACCACCTCTGCCACTTCGAGGTGCCCACATCGGTGGCCCGGGCCGTCCTGGCCGGTGATCCCGTCATGCAGCCCCTCGACGGGCCCCGGGTGGAGGTCATCACCCGGGCCAAGACCGACCTGCCGGCCGGCACCGTGCTCGACCAGCTGGGCGGCTACCACACCTACGGGGAGTGTGAGACGGCCGCCCTCACCGCCGCGGAGGACCTCCTGCCCCAGGGGGTGGCCGAGGGCTGCGTGCTGGTGCGCGACGTGCCCCAGGACCACTGCATCACCTACGCCGACGTCGAAGTGCCCGCCGGCCGCCTGATCGACGAGCTCCGGGCCGAGCAGACCCGGACGTTCTCGGTGTAGTCGGCCCGGCCCGGACCGCGCCGTCGGCGGCCCCGTCCGGCGCTCAGGGTTGGGGTGGCCGATCGTCCGTCCGTCGGTGTTCGGGTTTCGGGTGGAGCACGGGCGCGGTTCCCTGGGGCTCAGAGTGGGGGGAGACCGCCGGTGTCGAGGATCCGGCCGACCAGGTCGAGATCGCGAGGCTGCACGATGTGGGGTGACCAGCGGTCGCCCTCGACGGGCACCACTCGGCCGCCGAGCTGTTCGATCCCGATCGAGTCCTCCAGCGGCGCGTTGCCCGGCTCGGCGTACAGAGCCCGGAGCATCGAGGCCCGGAACGACATCGGCCCCTGGGCGATCAGATAGCCCTCCCGGCCGATGTGCCCGAGGGTGCCGTCGGGCCGCACCCGCTTGATGGTGTCGGGCAGCGACCAGGTGGGCACGGCACAGTCGGCGCCGGCCTCGATGGCCGCGATCCCGGCCCGGACCGTGGCCACCGAAGCGAGCGGGAAGGCGATGTCGTGCACCACGACGATCTGGGCGTCGGGGTCGACAGCGGCCAAGGCGGCACGGACCGACTCCGGGCGGGCGTCGCCGCCGGTCACCGCGGCGGCCACCTCCGGGCCGTCCCAGGTCACCCCGGCCGGTAGGGCGACCACCGGTGGGCGGCCCGTGGCCTCGGTGGCGAACCGGACCGACCGGTCGACCAGGCGGCTGCCGGCCACCATCTCGAACTGCTTGGCCCGGCCGAACCGGGTGCCCAGGCCGGCGGCCAGGACGATGGCGGCGGCAAGGGAACTCGTCATCGTTTGGAGGGTACCGGCCGCCCGGTTCCGTCCGGGGCGAGGCGACGGCGTCGGCGTGTCCGACGCCCCGATCCTCGACGCCTGCAAATCGGGTTGGGAACGGCTCGGGGCGCGGTAGGATCATCTTCCGCTCGGGGCTATAGCTCAGTTGGTAGAGCGCTTCCATGGCATGGAAGAGGTCAGGAGTTCAATTCTCCTTAGCTCCACAACCGCCCGAGGCACCCGAACCCCGCTCCAGGCCGCCAAGGCTCGGGCGGGGTTTCGTGGATTTGGGGGCGGGGCCGGTGGGTGGGGCGAGGGGGCCGGAGGGGCGGCGTCGAACATCGGTCGAACATCTGAGTGCCGCGGTCTATCGGGAACCATCTGGCTGTCTGCTGGCTGTCCTCCTTGATCGCCTGCAATGTCGATGCCCGAAAGCAGTTTCGGCGCTCCAAGCGGACGGCTTCCTCCGATCGATCTTGCGCTCAACTGGAGTTCGGCTCAGGTCGGCCGGTGACTGCCGGAAGCCACCGGTCGCTGATGGGCTCGTGTACATCTGGGTGTGAGAACTCTGCCAAGAGCTTCCGGTACTGCTGGTCGATCTCGGAATCGGGCGCCCGCGCGCCTGTCGTGGGTGAGTCGATACGCCGCTGAGGTGTTGAGGCCGCGTGGTACCTGGGGTTTCTGCTCTTTGATGGCTGCTGCGGCCGACCGAGCGAGGAGCGCACCTCGACGGCAGGCCCAGCGGGGCCGAGCCGACCCCAACGACACCGCCAGCGTTGCGGGCTTGACGCGACCGCTCACGCGGCCAGTGGCGCTGCTGATGGGTCACGCCGCCGCCTTGACCAGGGCTGACGCCTCGCTTCGCTCGTTGTCCTGCCGCCCCCTCCGCTTCGCTGCGGGGTTGGCCTCAGAGCGACTCCAGCCCTTGGCTACAGCGGCACGAACGGCCACTCGTGCGACCGACCCACGAAAGGCGCGCGAGGCCCAACAAACCCAGGGCCCTTCAGCACGTGCGACTTCGTAAGGTTCGTGTCCTTCGAGGTGATGAGACCCAGCAGGCACCACGGAACCTGGAGTGGGTGCATCGCCGGGAGAACCTGGTGGTGTGCGGTCCGTCCGGGACCGGGAATACGTTCCTACCCCAGGCCCTCGGCCAGCAGGCAGTCGAGCAGGGGTTGAAGGTCGCCTGGTTCACCCTGGAAGACGTCGGGGTACTGCTGCGACAGCATCGTGCCGACGACACCGTCACCAAGCTATCGCCCGTGTGCTGCGTGCCGATTTGGTCGTGGCGGACGGCATTGGCCTGTTTGCCGGTCGGTGCCGACGCTGCCGAGGGGTTGGACCGCCACCGTCGACCGGCTGCTGCACCACGCCTACCTCTGCCAAACCAGTGGCGACTCCGTGCGACTCACCCAGGCACTCGCTGGCCAGGGGGTGAGCCCCTTGGCCTGAGTACCCCCGGACCGGTGGTTCTCGTGACCGTCAGCGGGCACATCTCACGTCCGCCACTGGGCAGATCCCGATGGCCCTTGACACGCTGGTCGAGGTTCGGGCCTTGTTGGTGTCTGCGGCCCAGGTCAGAGCGTTGGCGTCGACCTGCGGATCGAGCAGCATCTCGAAGGGCGCCGCCACCAGCGAGTTAGCATGGAACTTTCACCCATCACCGAGAGGACCTCGCGTGGCAAGTCCCTATCCCGCGCGCGGATATTGGTACCCGGGAAGCCCCACCACATCAGACGCCAGGGCAGCACTTGAGCCGGCCTCAGCCTATTTCCGCCGCGGTGATACCTCCGAGATGCCCGTGGTCGACCTGCCGGATGACTCGGGCTTGTGGTTCGAAGGGATCGATGAGCGCCGCCTCGAGTTCTCCATGAGCGGCATCGACCTGTTGCGGGTCAACACCCCCGCCGATATCGCGATCAGCGAGTGGATCGTCCTAAGGTTCTTACGGGCCCTGATCGGACGCGGCGCCGTCTTCGCCTACATCTCACCAATCCGGGAGGACTACATCTGGGAGCAATACGTCGCCATTGACGTGGCGATGCTGCGCTGGACCCCGGCCGATGCCCTCCCTGTGTCGATCATCAACAACGGCCGCGAGATCCTGTGCGCGTGGCAGGCGAGCTTGGCAGCCGATATGAACCCTACCTACCTACGCGATGGTGTCGCAGTCCTGCACTCCAAACCGTTCAGGCTGTCCTGACAGGCACCGTCTGAATAACGGTGGGTACCGCTGTTCACGCGATCATCAACGTCACGGCGGGACTGATCGTCGGCTAGCAGTTTCCGCGCCCAGAGCGTACGCAGGGTGGCGACGCGGCTGAAAGCGGCGATGGGTGTCTCGGACCATTGCACTGACGAGCCGCCATCGGACGCGAGGATGGCACCGTTGATGTTGCTCGCATCGCTGGACAGCATGGACGGTGAAGGCAGCGGACTTCGTCAGGCCGACGATGGCGTGCTCGAGGCGGTATAGGCGTTGCCCGACGCGTTCCCACGCAGGGCCGCCCTCACTGGCGGCGTTTGACAATGGTGCCGTGCCCGGCGGCCAGCATCGGTTGGCAGTACGGCACGGGTGAGCTTGAACGTTCCAGTGAGGTCGGGAGGTGGGTCGGCTCGTGTAGCAGGCCAGGTCGCCGTGAATCTCAGGACGCCCCGTGCGCGGCGAAGACCCGGGCACGGGTGTCGCCCTCGGCCCGGACCAAGACGTCGCTCATGTCCCCTTCCCGCCACCGTTCGAGGAGACGGTGGAAAGCGACCGGGCTGGGAGAGTAGGTCAGCCCGGTGATGGCTTGTGTCCCTTCGGCGTTGTAATAGCCGGGGGTGCACTCGGACGGGAACGCCGAGACATCACGCGCGGTGTCCGCGATGGTCTGCAGCCATGCCTGCTCGGCCTCGACGGTCGGCTCGACGGCCAGCGCCACCTCCGCCTGGGCACGGGCGATGATTGCGGTGACGTGCCGGGCCTGTTCCTGCAGGATGTGGGCGAAGTTGACCGAGTTGGCGTTCTGGATCGCGCCGAGCTGGAACAGGTTCGGAAACCCGTGCGTGAAGAATACGCGCAGCGTCCGCGGCCCACGCTGCCAGGCCTGCAGAAGGGGCTGACCGGCGCGGCCAGTGACCGGGACCGTGCACCGACCGATGGAACTGGCCGTCCACACCGTCATCCGATGCACGCCGAATCGCCGGGAGATGGACACCACGCTCTCGCCGTTCGCCCGAGCAGTTCGGATAGAGTCCACTTGGCTATCCGTCAACGGTGTTCTAGTCCGTCTCCTTGGGGTCGTGACGACCCCCGGCTCGGCCTCGAGGACACCTTGCGGCTCGTTACCGACACCGAGTTTCGCCTGCTCCCACACGGGACCGAGCCGCTCGAACCTGTGCCAGGTGTTCGGTTTGAGTCCGCCAGCGTCCACTGTCATCCCAATGACTGCCCGAGGCACCCGAACCCCGCTCCAGGCCGCCAAGGCTCGGGCGGGGTTTCGTGGATTTTGGGATGGGGCCGAGGGGTGGGGTGAGACGGCTGGAGGGGCCCAGTTGAGAAAGTGTCGCCCCTGCACTTTCGGACTCAAACCCCTCCCCAAAGCCTGTTTCCCCAGGTCAACCACCCGCACTCACCCCCGAGAGCGGCCTGCCCCGCCAAACTCGGGTCGGACTCATCACTGCGGAGCAACGACTGGCACGCCGTTGGCAATGGCAGCTTGGGACAAGCGGTCGTCGTAGGTCACCAATCCGTCCAGGTCATCGCCCAGATCGAGCGCCACCGTCAAATGAATGGCGTCGAGAGATCTCAACTCTGGAGGGTCGAGCCGACCCGCCTCAGCGAACAGCGAGGTCGTGACGTCGATGAGGGTCAGGGAGTCCAGCACCCGCTGAGCAAGCAAAACTCTGGCCGGGAGGACCCGCCGGACAGCCCGCATCAACTCGGTCCGAACGAGATCGCCCGCCACGAGGTCGCTCCCGACACCAGCCATCCAGGTCCGAAGTGCGGAGGTCTCAGACTCCGCGACGACCAACTTCACCAAAGCCGACGTATCAACGTAGAACGCCACCTCAGTACCGCTCGTCGCCGCGCATCTCAGCAAGTACTTCCGAGAGATCGGGGCCAGGCTCCGGAGCCGGAAGGTCGACCAGCCTACACCGAGGAGGTCGGGCACAGCCCGCGTCGACCAATGCAGCAAGACGCGACTTCGGAATCGCAGTTATCTGAGCAACTGGCCTCCCCCGATCGGTAATCGTGACCGTCTCCCCCGACGCCGCTTCGGCGACAACAGCGGACGCGTTCTGCTTCAGCGCTCGGATCCCAACTTCGGACATGTTCTACATGGTAGCACATTCCGTTCGTGTATCCCCGTGGTCGCCCGAAGTGGGGCCATGCTGTCTAACCATGTGGGTGTGAAGGTCCGGGCCTGTGGCGCCACCGGCCCGCTCACCCTCCGGGCCGATTCCGGGTTCTTCTCCTGGGAGATCGTCGACACCCCCCACCCGCCTGGGGGTCGACTACTCGGTTTTCCGATGCCGATCCGAAGGCGGATATGACATGAACAAAAGGCAGACACACAGCGTGAATGGGGGACGACCCGGCATGAACGGGCGACGACTGGGCGCCATCATCGTGGCGACCACCGCAAGTGGCCTGCTGTTCGCGGGGCCGGCCAGTGCTCAGGATGAGCGGGGTTGCACCATCACTGGTACCGAGGGGCGGACCGGTTGGTCGGCACCGCGGGGCCGGACGTGAGCTGTGCCCTGGGCGGCGACGATGTGGTCTACGGGCTCGACGGCGATGACGTCGTCTACGGCGACGCCGGCAACGACGTCATCTACGGCGGCCCCGGCGACGATGTGCTCAACGGTGGGGGCGGCTCCGACGAGATCTGGGGTAAGGAGGGCGACGACGTCATCGACGCCGGCGGATCCAGCGACACGTCGGCCAACACCGTGGGCGGTGGCGAGGGCAACGACGTGATCACCGGCAGCGCCGGCAACGATGTGCTCTACACCGGTCCCGGCGTCCGGGACACGATGTACGGACTGGCCGGCGATGACCGGTTGACCGGGTACGACACCACGGCCGGTCCGCTCGACGAGCTGATGCTCGAGCCCAAGGTCCTCTACGGGGGCGAGGGCAACGACCGCTTCTACTCCAACGGGGGCGAGATCGACGCCAAGCTCGGATCCGGCGATGACGTGGTCTACGGCTCCTCGGGCAATGACGAGATCGAGGAAGGCGAGGGCAGCACCGGCGGTTCGGATTGGATCGTCACCGGTGGAGGTAACGACTCGGTGACCCTGCTGGGCGGCGACACCGGGGCCGACTACGTCGCCCTCGGTTCGGGTACCGACACCCTCGTCGGGGCCGGGAACGGCAGCACCGTCTACGGCGGCGACGGCGAGGATCTCATCCTCATCGAGGTGGGAGACACCGAAGGCGTCCGGGCCTACGCCGGGGCCGGCGATGACCATGTCGAAGCCAACTTCGCCGGCGGCGGCTCCGGGCGGGACACCGTGTACGGCTCCGTCGAGGCCTGGGCCGAGGACGGGGAGGCCGACCACAGCGTCGGCGGCGGTACCTGCTACATCGACGCCGACCTCGACCTCAACACCGCCGACTGTGCCGTGATCAGGTGATCCACCGGTAGATGGCGGGCTGATGGCCGCGTCCGGTGGCCCACCCCATCAGGCTGCCCCGGCCCGCTCGATCTCCTCCTCGCTGATGGGCCCGACGGCGAGGAACACGGCGACCACCGCGAACAGGGCCGCTCCCACCAGCATGGTGAACTCGGTCGAGGTGGCGGCGAACAGAGCGGCGGCCGTGATCGGCCCGACCGTCTGGCCGAGTCGGACCGCCGACACCCAGGCCGCCATCACCGCGGCCCGCTGGCTGGGCGGGCTGGCGGTGTTGGCCGCGTCCTGGAGGTTGGGGATCAGCGAGCCGTCGCCCAGGCCGTAGACGACACTGGCCACGACCACGGCGGTCACGGTGGGGGCGATCCCCACCCCAAGGGCGGCCACCGATACGAGGGCGCTCGCGCCCACGAGCATGGGCCGCAGCCCGAACCGGGCCCGGAACCGGGCCAGGTTGATGGCGCTGAAGGTGGAGCCGATGGCCGGGGCCGACAGGACGAGGCCCCGGGCGCCCGGGCCCAGCCCGAACTCCTGTTCCAGGTGCACCGGGAGAGCGGTGAGGAACACCCCGAATACGACCACAAAGAGCAGAAACCCGGTGCCGACGATGGCCAGGGCCACCCGGTCGGAGATCGCCCGCCGGGCCCCGTCGAGCTGGTCGCGCAGGGAGCGGATGTGATCCGGGCGGCGGGCGGGCAGGATCCAGACCCCGGCCAAGGCCATCGGCAGGGCGATTCCTCCACAGGCCAGAGCCCAGCGCCAGCTCGACCATTCGGCGATCAGGCCGCCCAGGGACGGCACGAGGGCCAGACACACCGTGAGCACGGCCGAGTTGTGGCCGATCAGCCGGGTGCGCTGGTAACCGGACCAGTGGTCGCCGATCAGGACGACCGCCAGGTTGATCAGCCCGGCCGATCCGATCCCCTGGATGAGGCGGGCCCCGATGAGCAGGGGGAAGGTGGGGGCCACTGACGACAACAGGGCGGCGACACCGAATATGACCATGCACGGCAGCAGAACGGGTCTCCGGCCCCAACGGTCGGCGAACACCCCGATGATGGGGGCGATGAACACACCCGGTAGGGCGGCGCTGGCCACCAGGATCCCGGCGCGCCCTTCCGGTTGGCCGAGGTCGGCGAGGATGTCGGGCACATTCGGCGTGAGCAGGGTGTTGGCCAGGATGCCACACACGGTGATGCCGTAGATGAACCAGATTGGGGGGCGGACCTGTTGCATCCGTCGGCACCATACCCACCCCGACCAGGTGATGCCCTGACCCAGGGGAGAGGGGAGCCAGATGACCGGGCCGGGCGCCGGGTTTCCCGAGATTGGTCCCCTGGGCGTCAGTGGCGGGTGACGTCGTCCGCCTACCATCACCCCATGCTCTCTGGGTTCGGTCGGCGCCTGCGCCCGTCGTCACGAGTTCTCGCCGGTTGGTTCGGGGCGGCGCCGCCCGGGGACGACGCCTCGGTGCCGCCCGACCAGCCGACGCCACCGTCGGGTCTGGAGGTTCTGTTGAGCGCCCCCCGCATCGGCCGCCTTAGCGACGCCCAGCGGGTGGCCATGACCACCTCCTGCCGGGACACGGCCGATCTGGACCGGGTGCCCGGGGCCGGGGCGGTGGTGGACCGCGACGGCCAGCGGGTCCAGGTCCTCCACAACGGGTTGGTAGTGGAGGCCGACGGCTACTGCGGACCGTGGATGACCGAGATCATCGAGGGCCTCGGCGGTTTCCACGAGCCCCAGGAGGAGCGGGCGTTCGTCGCCATCGTGGAACGGCTCGACCCGGCCCCCACCATCGTCGAGTTCGGGTCGTACTGGGCCTACTACTCGCTGTGGGTCGGCCACCGCTGGCCCGACGGCCGGGCGATCGCCGTCGAGCCCGATCACCACAACCGGGCCCTGGGCGAACGCAACGCCCGGCTCAACACCATGACCGACCGGATCACCTTCCTGGACGGAGCGGCCGGATCTGACCACGGCGCCCCGGTCACCCTGCCCCTCGACTCCGACCCGTCCGAGTCGACCACCACCACGATCGTGTCGCTGGACGGTCTGCGGTCGGCGGGGCAGGTGGATCGTTGCGACATCCTCCACCTCGACGTGCAGGGGGTGGAGTACGACGCCCTCCTCGGGGCCCGGGACGCCATCGCCGCCGGTGCCGTCCGGTTCGTGGTGGTCTCCACCCACCACTACTTGTTCTCCGACTCGCCGCTCACCCACCGCCGCTGCCTCGAGTTCATCGAGGGCAACGGCGGTCATGTGATCGCCGCTCACACCGTGGCCGAGTCGTACAGCGGCGACGGCCTGATCGTGGCCTCTTTCGACGACCGGGACCGTGACCTCGTGGTCCCGGTGTCGCGCAACCACACCGACCGTTCCCTCTTCCGCCCCCTGGAGGACGACGTAGCGTTCCTGATCGACTACGTCGACGGCCTGCGGGCGGGCGGGTAACCCGGCCGGTGAGAATGGCCGGCCGGTCTCACCCGGGGCTCAGCCCAGGCCCAGCTCCCGACGCATGGCGTCGACGTCGTAACGGAACGGGGTGAAACCGTCGGGCAGGTCCGGCCCGCTCGGGCCCCGGCGACCGTCCGTCTCGAACTCGGCCAGCAGCCGTTCGAGCTGTTCCCGCCGGGTGGGGTCGGCGGCGGCCTCCCGTGGTGTCAGGCCACCGAGGGCGGGGATGTGGTCGTCGAGCCATCGCGCCTGGGCCTGGCGGGCCAGCTCGGTCCGGACGGTGGCCATGGCTGTGTCGGGGTCGTCGTCGGCGTTCTGGAGCAGGGTCTCGATGGCGTCCCGGTCGAACATCTCGTCGATGAGGCCGGGCCGGTGGACCAGTTGGGGCGGACGTAGCCGCGCCCCCGCCCAGGCGCACAGGGCCATGGGGTCGTGGGCGGCGCACAGATCGAGCACGGTGACCTCGTTCCCGGTGCGCACCGGGAACACCCCACCGATGATCTGGTGGCCGACGCCGTCGGGAACCACCCGGGCGCAATAGCGTTCACCGACCCCCATCGTTGTACTGGCCGTCCGTTCCTGGACCTCGAGCACCTCGCCGGTGGCGAGGTCGCGCAGGGTCACGCCCACCCCGGGGTCGACGGCCACCACCTCGTGCACACTGCGGTCGACGGCCGTCCACGAGGTGACCAGGAGCTGCTCGTCCTCGGGTAGCAGGACGCCGCGCTCGTACAGGAACAGCCTGTAGAGACCCCCCTCGTGGAGGGCGGCGTCGAACAGGATGGGATCGGAGAAGGCCTCGCCGATCCGCTGGAAGTCGGCCTCGTCGTCGATGGAGGCCAGGTCGACCGGGTCGCCGTCTGGGTCGCCGGAGGCCCAGGCCCAGGCCAGCTCGACGATCGAGCGGCGGACGTCGCCGGTGCTGTGGTCGATCCACAGCGACGCCTTACGGCACAGCCAGCCGACCCGGTCGGGCAGGGCGGGGAGCGCGGCGGAACCCTGGTGGCACCGTTTGAACTTGCGGCCCGACCCGCACCAGCAGAGGTCGTTGCGGCCGATCCGGGACGCCCCGCCGGTGGGGGAGAGGAACGGCTCGATGGTGCGGGCCGCCTCTGGGAGGGTGGACAGGGTGCGCCACCACTGCATCGCACTGGAGGCGTCGCCCCGGTCGAACCGGTACCAGCCGAGCCGTTCCACCACCGGGCCCAGCCGGGGTTGGGCCTCGGCCGCCCGTTTGAGGTGGTCCTCAGCCGTCTCGGGGGCCCCGCACCGCTCGTGGAGCACGGCGGAGAGGTACTCGGCTGTGGCCACCTCGGCGGGACGGCGGGCCACCGCGGTGGCTCGCCCGACCAGCTCGAACAGGCGTCCGGGTGCGTCGGCCCAGCCCAGCTCGAACTGGTCCTCCAACGAGAGGTGGTGGGGAAAGAGGGCGTCGGCCAGGGCGTCGAGCACCTCGGGTGCGGCGGTCTCGGCGAGGGCGGACCGGACATCGTCGATCGGAGCGTCCGGATCGTCGAGCACCTGGAGGGCGTTGCTCAGGACCTGCCGCCACCGGGGCTCGGGCACCAGGGCGGCGGCCTGGCGGAACCGCTGGACGAACAACTGGGTGCGCCACACATCCTCGTCATGACCCAGCTCGCTGCCCCGACGCTCTAGGCTGGCCGCGTCGCACAGGTCGGCGAGCGGTGGTTGGAGCTCGGCGAACAGGTCACGGTGGTGGAACAGCAGCCACCACACGAGATCGTCGGCCGCCACCGGTAGGGCCAGCTCGGCGGTGAGGCGGTCGTACCCGGCCCGGACGAGGCCGGCGGCCGCGTCGGTCACGGCCGGTTCGTGGTCGGCGGCCTCGACCGTGATGGTGGCCGCCACGGGGTCGACACCTGGTTCGCCCGAGGGATCGACCGCCACGGTGCAGCTGATCAGCGCACCCGGTTCGAATCGGGCCAGCCATCCCTCCGGTCCACCCCACCCGAGGTGGCCGTCCTCGACCGAGAACGGCTCCAGTTCGGTCCCGTCGGCCAGCCGCACCAGGTCGAGCCGATCGAAGGCGGCCAGATCGAACGAGACGGTGAGGGCGCCGAGGTCGCACTCGATGTCGGTGAGCCGGTGGGTGAACGTGGTGCCGTCCACCAGATCGGGGAGCAGGACGACGCGGTCGTCGGGGAGGAGGTGGAGCGGTCCGCCGAGCATCCGGTCGAAGACCTGATCGACCTGCCGCTCGATCACGGCGCCGGCGAGCGGCTGGTACGAGGAGATCACCGCGTTGAGGCACTCGGAGGCATCGGGGCCCGACCCGCTGCGGACGGCGGTGACGATCCGATCAGCGACGTCGGAGCGTTCGGGGAGGGGCAGGTCGTCGAGGGCCTGCACATAGTCGTCGACGGCGAACGGCTGGTCGTCGGCCAGGGCGGCGGACAGCTGTTCACCCACCACGATGGCCAGCTGCGACAGGATCTGTCGGCCGTCGAGGCCCAGGTCGTGGAGCCGTTGGACGGTCGACCAGGTGTGGGGTGGATCGTCGTCCAGGACCTGGTTGACGATGACGGCGCGCAGGCCGGCCCGGCCGCCGGGTTCGGTTGGACCGGCCGGCAGGCCGGCGAACCGTTCGACCAGTTCCAGCCGGCCCGCCTCGTGGTCGAGGTCGAACTCGTCGAGGGCATCCAACACCTCGTCACCGAACAGGAGCGCTAGGCGTTCGAGGTCCATGGGTCCGACCCTACCCGCAGCGGTAGGCGTCCGTCCGCGGTCGTGGTAGACGGTCGTGGTCGATCGTCAGGCCCCGGTGGTGATGGCGTTGGCCAGCGGTTCGAGCAGGTCGGCCCGGTAGGGGCCACGCATGGAGAAGATGATCTCGTCGACCCCGGCGTCGGCCAGTTCGGCGGCGCGGGCGGCCAGCTTCGAGGGGTCATCGTCCGGGGCCCAGGCGAGGTGGATCGAGCGGCTGATCTCGCCCGGGTCGCGGCCGATGTCGGCACAGTGGCCGTCGAGGATCTCACTAAGGCTGAGCCAGGCCGTGGGGTCGGCGGCGAAACCCCCGTCCCACTGGTCGGCGTGGCGGGCGACGATGGCCAGGGTGCGCTTCGGGCCGGAACCCCCGATCACGATCGGTGGGTTGGGTCGCTGAACCGGCTTGGGTTCGCAACGGGCGTCGGTCAGGGTGAAGAAGCGGCCCTGGTAGTTGGTGTGTTCGTTACTCAGGAGGCCGATGATGCAGGCCACACCCTCCTCGAACCGGTCGAGACGGTCCTTCACGCTGCCCAGTTCGATCCCGTAGGCGGTCGACTCCTGCTCGTTCCAACCGGCGCCGAGTCCGAGGTTGAGGCGCCCGCCCGAGACATGATCCACCGTGGCGGCCATGTTGGCCGTGACCGCCGGGTGCCGGTAGTGCATACCGTTCACCATGGTGCCGATCCGGATCCGGCTCGTGGCCTGGGCCAGGGCGGCCAGCATGGTCCAGCCCTCCAGGCATGGGCCGTCGGTGTCGCCCACGAGCGGGTAGAAGTGGTCGAAGTTCCAAGCTGTGGCGAAGGTCTCGATGTCATCGGCGGCCCTCCAGACGTCGAGGAAGTCGGTCCAGGCGCCGTGCTGGGGCGGTGTCTTCACCGAATAGATGGTCACGGTTGCTCCTCTGGTGGTCCCGGCCCCGTTCTAGTGGCACGGAGGCGGGACTGGGTAACGGCGTCCGCCGCCCGAGGACCGGGACCAGCACCCCGGGAGACATAAGAACAGTTCCCATTCTAAGGTAGGATGACGGCCATGACCGACGATCGAGTTCCCGTAACCGTGCTGACCGGCTTCCTCGGTGCGGGCAAAACCACCCTGTTGAATCACATCCTCACCGAGCAGCACGGCAAGCGGATCGCCGTGATCGAGAACGAGTTCGGTGAGGTCGGCATCGACGACGCCATCGTGGTGGACGCCGACGAGGAGATCTTCGAGATGAACAACGGTTGCATCTGTTGCACCGTGCGAGGCGACCTCATCCGGATTCTCGGCAACCTGATGCGGCGCAAGGACCGCTTCGACCAGATCCTGATCGAGACCACCGGTCTGGCCGACCCGGCACCGGTGGCCCAGACCTTCTTCGTCGACGACGAGATGTCGGCCCAGTTGCGGCTCGACGCCATCGTCACCGACGTCGACGCCAAACACCTGCTGCCCCACCTCGACGACCCCCGGCCCGAAGGGGTCGAGAACGAGGCCGTCGAACAGCTGGCGTTCGCCGATCGGATCGTGCTCAACAAGGTCGATCTGGTGGACGACGACGAACTCGACGAGGTCGAGGTACGGCTCCGAGAGGTCAACTCCCTGGCGCCCATCGTCCGCACCCGCCACGGCAAGGTGGATCTCGACGCCATTCTCGAGGTCGGCGCCTTCGCCCTCGACCGGGTGCTCGCCGACGATCCCGAGTTCCTCGATCCCGACGCCGAGCACCAGCACGATCTGAGCGTCACCTCGGTTGGTATCGAGACCCCCGGCGATCTCGACGCCGACCGGTTGAACGCATGGCTCAGCGGCCTGTTGCGAACCAGGGGCACCGACATCTTCCGCTCGAAGGGCATCCTCTCGATCGCCGGTTGGGACGAACGCTACGTCTTCCAGGGCGTCCACATGCTGTTGGACGGCCAGGCCGAGGGCGCCTGGCCTCCGGGCGAGGAGCGCCGCAACCGCCTGGTGTTCATCGGCCGGAATCTGGACCGGGACGAGCTCGAGAGCGGCTTCCGGTCGTGCCTGGTATGACCGCCACGGCCACCCCACCGGCCGCCCGGTGGCGGACCGATCTCGACGACTATGTGCAGGTCCTCGAGGTTCACCCCGACCGGCAGCGGCTGGTGGCCGGGTCCCTGAGCGGCGAGGCCGTCCTGGTGGACACCGAGGACGGCCGGGCCACCCCGCTCGAACGCCACGACATGGGGGTGCTCAGCGCCGCCTGGTCACCGGACGGTGAGCGCCTGGCCGTGGGGGGCCAGGACGGGCTGGTCCGCCTCTACGATCCTTCCGGTGCCGGGTGTGGCGTGGTGGAGGCTCCCGGATGGGTGACCGCGCTGGCCTGGTCACCGTCCGCCCCGATGCTGGCTGTCGGCGCCGGTCGCCATCTCCTGGTGGTCGACCGTGACGGTGGGCCGGGTCACGACTTCGACGGCCAGACCTCCACCGTCACCTCGGTGGCGTGGTCGGTGGACGGCACCCGGGTGGGTGCGACCGCCTACGGGGGCGTCGGCTGGTACGACGTGGTGGGCCCCCGGGCCGGCCGGCGCCGCCGTTTCGACTGGAAGGGGTCACTGCTGTCGCTCGCCGTCTCGCCCGACGGCAGGTGGGCGTGCGCCGGGGCCCAGGACGCCACCGTCCAGCTCTGGCGGCTGTGGAGCGGCGGTGACCTCTCGATGTCCGGCTATCCGTCCAAGATCGAACGGCTCGTCTTCCGTCCCGACGGCCACTGGTTGGCCGTGGCCTGCCTCGACGAGCTCACCGTGTGGGATTTCGGCGGCCGGGGACCGGCTGGCACCGCACCGGCTTCGGCCTCGGGCCACGACAACCACATTGAGGACCTGGCCTGGGCACCCTCGGGCGCCGCCGTGGTCACCGGGGGCGGAGACGGCCGGGTCATCGTGTGGACCGCACCGGCCCGGGCCGGCGAGAAGCTCCCGTTGCGCACCGCGCTCGAATCCGACGCTGGGGTGGGCCGCCTCCGCTGGGCCGACGACGACCGTCTCATCGTCGGCCGGGCCGACGGCGGCCTCGTCCGCCTCGACCTCTGACCGCCGCCCGGCGGCGCCGGTCCCAACTGTCCCCCGGGGCCCGCCCGCGGGCCGGGCGTGCGAGAGTTGGTGGCCATGCGCAGCGCCCCCACCGTCAGGATCCCCTCACCGATCGCCGCGGTGGCCGTGTCGGCCTGCCTCCTCATCGGGGTCGCGGGGGG
>JBKECK010000015.1:0-2290 GCA_047974625.1 Acidimicrobiales bacterium | reverse complement strand
CGCAATCCAACGCAGCGCGCACGTCACGGCGATGGACCCGGAACTGGCGGGCCAACGCCCGAATCGACTTCGTCTCCTGCGCCGCGTGTGCACGACGGATCGCCTCGTAGAGCTGCACCTTCGACCTCTTCGCCATCCCACACGCCACCCCAACCAGCCAGGCCGGTCGCGGACCCCAGGCGCCGAAGGTGGGGCCAAATCAAACGAGCACTACCGCTCCAAGTGGGGCCAGATCAGATGATCACACCCACGGGGGGCTGGGTGAGGCGGCCGATGACGGTGATGGTGTTCATGATGGGTTCTCCTGTTCTGTGTCCTCCCCGGTGTTGGGGCTGACTGAACGTCGCAGGAGCCGGCTCGCAGAACCGCCGTCAAGCACGAAGCGGAGCGGAGAGATGAGAAGTTCTGCAGACCTCGGAGGCCGGGCCTCCCCGATACGGGGCCCGGTGGCCCGCCGTCAGGCGTGGCCAACCCCGACCGGTAGGGAGGGGCCGAGAATGCTGGCGCAGAACTTCTCACGGTGCTGGACGGCGGTGAACGGGCCGGTCATCGTGACGTGGTCAGCACTCAACCGGGCGGGACCGACCAGACGAACCCACCTGGGCGCCTTCGCCATCGATTCCGCCTTGCCCCGGCTTCCTTCTTTGTGGGGTCATGGTCCAATTCAGCGAGCAGCACGTAGCGCGCTGGTCTGGCGTCACCCGCCCGGGCTCGAAGGTCAGATGCGGACAGGCGACGGCTGGTTGCGCCAGGAATCTGGACGGCGCGGACGGTCAACGAGGCCCAGGTTGCAGCCGCTGACGATTTTGGCTCGGCCGAGACGAGATCACGCTGGTGCGTGGCGGTCCCCGGTTCGCCGGTGGTGTGCCGTTGCGCTGGGGGGGATCGAGAGGGTGTTTGTTGGGTCCGTTATGGGAGGTAGGGCGTTGTCCCAGTCCAGTGCGAACAGGCCGCGGTTGGCGCGAGCGTCCTTGATGGCTTGGTGGCCGTAGTCGACGTACTTGGTGTGGGCGGTCGCGGTGATGTTCCCGACGTCGCGATTCCAGTCGAGTTCGTCGAGGTCCTTCCACTCTGGGTTGGCGTGGTCGTTGTCGAGAATGACGTCGACGGTCAGGTCGCGGCTGTCGAAACCGATCGGGGTGCGTCGCCAGCAGAGTTCGATGTTGATGTACCAGCCTGCGTATCCGTCCGGGGTGATGCGGCGGATGATGGAGTAGGGCCGGCCGGGTTCGTGAGCTCGGACTACGTGACCAGCGCGGAAGGTGTCGGGTTGGTGGGTTCCATCCCACCCACCAGGGAGCAGAGACCGTCCGTGAGGGCCGCCACGGGCCCCTCCCCGCCGGAGCACCGGTGAGCCGGTGGGCTGCTGCAACGCAATGACGTTGTCGGTGTCGATAATGACGCGGGCTGCGAACACGTATCCGACGTGGTCGGGGAAGACGGAGCGCCATACAACGGACGTTCCGGGGGTGAACGAATGAGGATGGGTCACGAACGTTCACGCTAGTCCCCGGAGTCTCTCGGGGGTGAGCGGCAGCTGACGGCCACCCCCGGGGTGTTTGATGGGTGACCGTCAGCCGCTGATCATTCATTCATCTGATGTCGGGCGGAGTCCGGTCGCGGAGATACCGGGCTGGGGAGCCAACAACGATCGCGTAGGCGGGCACATCGTCGAGTGCGAGGCTGTGGGAGCCGACCATGGCCCACTCCCCTACCTCGACGCCGGCCCCGACGGTTGACCCGGATCCAATCGAGGCCCCGTGCCGAAAAACCGGGGGGTCGAGGTCGACTGGTTGGCCGGTGCGCCACAGCATGGACCGGTCATTGACTGTCTTCACCCCGGCTCCGAAGAAGACCCGGTCTTCGGCGATCAGGTCACCGGTGAGGTGGCTGTGCGGGCTCGAGCGTACGTAGCGGCCGAGCTGGGCGCCGCGTTCCACCGAGACGTAGTGGGCGAGTTGGGATTCGTCTCCGATCCGGACTTCAGTTCGGAGCAGGGTGTGGTGACCTATTGCGGTGTTGGCGCCGAGGGTGACGTTTGTAGGGCGCCGCGTCAGGTGAGGATGCCGGCGACAGGTTCGGTGAGGATGGAATCGGGCCGCGCGTGCCCGACGTCTTGTCGCCGATTCTGGGGGCGGGCGCGCCGAAGCAGACCTGACCGTCACAGCCAGGACAGGTGTTCGGGTCGTGGGGCGAGCAGCGCAGACCGGGTGAGGTAGGCGGCAAGCCGCCATGGTGCCGGGTGTGGGCCGACCCGCCGGATCCGCGCCGCGGCAGCGGCCCCATAGAT
>JBKECK010000014.1:0-8068 GCA_047974625.1 Acidimicrobiales bacterium | reverse complement strand
GGCCCGGGCCACGGCCAGGCTGGCGCCGAGGATGGCGTTGGCCCCCAACCGGGCCTTGTTCGGGGTGCCGTCGAGGTCGATCAGCATCCGGTCGATCAGGCGCTGGTCCAGCGCGTCCATCCCGATGAGGGCATCCGCGATGGCCGAATTGACGTGCTCGACCGCGTCCAGCACACCCTTGCCGCCGTACCGCTCGCCGCCGTCGCGCAGTTCGACGGCCTCGTACTGTCCCGTGGAGGCGCCGGACGGGACCATGGCCCGGCCGACCGCACCCGAAACCAGTTCGACCGCCACTTCGACGGTGGGATTTCCACGTGAATCGAGGACTTCTCGTCCGATGATGTTTTCGATCGCGCTCACGCCGTGCGTTCCTCCTGCCGCCCGCGGTGGCAGCCTAGCATCCGGCCTTCAAGCGTATCGGCCGAGCCGTGGGCGATCTGTCTCAGTGAGCGGGCCTCCGGTGACCTAACGTGGTCTCTTCGGATGGCTGCCACCGCCCCAGGGGAGGATCGCTCATGACGGCCACGTCGAGGTCAGACGACGGAGGCCCGGACGACGAGCCGGGGCCCCGCGGCGTCTCGGTGGAAGGTGTGTTCCGTCGTCGCGGCCTGGTGGCCCGCCACCACCCGCTCACCGTCCTGATCGAGGTGCCGGGCTCCAGCTTTACCGCCGACAGCCCCCTGCCCGCCGCCTTGCTGGCCGTGGCCGACACCGTGGCCGCCCACCCCGACCCCGATTTCGCCGCCGCCGCCGAGGCTCTCCAGGACTTCGTCGTCGAACACCAGCCGACCGGCGTCGCCGCCGTGCTCGACGGGCCCGAGCCGATCCTGTTCCTGCTCGACAACGCGTTCGCCACCGAGCCCGTGGACGACGATCCCCGGCCGGAGGATCAGCCCCCTACCCCCGCTCTGGCCCCGATCGACGGGATCCCGACCGATGGCGACGAGGGCCCGGGTCGGCTGGATGGCGGGGGCCGGGCCGGACGGGCGGCCGCCGACGCCGCCCTGCCCATCGACCACCGCGGCGTCGAACCCGACGGCTGGGTGACCAGCCGGCTGACCCGGCGCTCGGTCGAGGTGGAGGTCGGCGGCCTGGGTTCGGACCCTGTCGGCATCGTGCTCCGCGGCGGGGTCGTGCCGGGCACCAGGGCCGTGGTGCCCCTGACCCGCTGCGCCCGGCCCCGGCCGGTCGCCGTCTCCCCTCCCCCGGGCCACCCGGGCCCGGGGTCAGCCACGACCCCCTCGGCGCCCGCCGGGGACGGGCCGACCCCCGAGCCACCCGCGGCTTCCCACCCGTCGCTCCCCAAGCCCCCAGCGATGGCCCCCGCCGCGGCCCCGCCCGATCTCAGCCACCTGCCCCCACCACCGGGGTCCGCGGCCGGGGCGCCGCCCGGGCCGCCCCGCTCACCGGAGCGGGCGGCCCCACCACCCGGGCCTCCGGCGGCCCCGCCGGGGCCGGGCGGCGTCGATGTGCCCGGGGCCCGCTGGGGCGGCGCTCCCCCGGCTCCGACCCCCGACGCAGCTTCGCCGGGGCCGGCGCCGCCGCCGGACCCACCCGGCCCGGCCACCCCCACCGGCCCCGTCGTCGGGGCTGTCACCACCCCGGTGGGAACCCTGTTCGACCTGGAGCGGGGAACCCGGTACCCGGTGGCCGGCCCGATCCTGATCGGGGCCGACCCACGCCGTGCCGCGGCTGACGACCCGGGAGCGACCGTTATCATCGTCGAGGAACCTGGGGTTGGCGAGGTACAGGTGCGAATAGTTACCAGTGGTGGCACGGCCGTGGCACAGAACATCGGAGGGGGAGCGGCGTGGGTTCAGAGCCCCGGCGCTCCGGTTCGGCAGCTCGAGGGGCACAGCCCCCTAGTCGACCGAGCCCAGATCCGGGTGGCAAGCCGGATCTTCGGCTACCGGGCTGCGGGACCGTCGGTCAGCTAGATGGGCACGGTGCCGTTCACGTTGGAGGGCTTCGAGCCGATCCGCCGACTGGGCGGAGGCGGCTTCGGTGAGGTGTGGCTGGCCCGCCAGACCAATGTCGACCGCGAGGTGGCGATCAAGGTCGGTCACGCCCCGATCGACGACAAGACCGCTCAGCTCCGCTTTGAACGTGAGTGCATCGCGCTCGGGCGCCTGACCGGGCACCCGAACATCATCGACGTCTACACGGTCGGTCAGCTTCCGGACGGCCGGCCGTTCCTGGTGCTGGAGTACGTCAGCGGCGGTACCCTCTGGCAGCGCTTCCGCGACGAGGCCATCCCCGAACCGGAACTGCGCCGGGTCGGGAGAGAAATCGCCGAGGCCCTCATCGTCGCCCACGACGCCGGCATCCTCCACCGCGACCTCAAGCCGGAGAACATCTTCCTACGCCCGAACGGGCAGGCGGTCTTGGGCGACTTCGGGATCGCCCGCCTACACGACGGGGCCAACACCACCGCCCAGGCCATCACGGCCAGCGTCGCCTACGCCGCGCCGGAGATCCTAGCCGGACGAACCCCGTCGGTGGCCAGCGACGTCTACGGCGTCGGGATCTGCCTCGTGGCCGCCGCCATCCGGGCGGTCCCGTTCGTGCACACGACCGACGAGTCGATCCACCCCATCCTCAACCGGGTCCTGAGCGACAACCCTCCGGACCTGACCCGGCTCGGGTACTCGGCACCCTTCTCCGAGCTGGTGGCCCGCCTGGTGGCCAAGGAACCGGCCGACCGCCCCGCCACGGCCGGCGCCGTCCTGGCCGAGTTCGAGGCCCTGCCGTCGCTCGACGCGCCGTCGGACCAGACCGGCCGAGGCGACGGTGGCCGTGGCAACCCGACCCAGCTGGTGCCCCCGCTGGCCCCGGGGCCTCCGGACCCGATGAGCCAGGCCCGCCGGTCCGACGAGTACGCCCCGCCGCCGGGCCCGACCCCCCCGGCGCCACCGGGGACGAACGGGATGCCGGCCCCTCCCGTACCCGATCCGGCCGCCGCGTTCAGCCACGGGTTCTCCGCCGGCGGCACCGGCCCGGGGCCCGGGGTCCGACCTCCGGGCGTCGACACCGGCCAGCGACCGCCGCCCCAAACGCCCCACGCCCCCGGCGGCCCGGTCGCCCCCACCACCACACCCCAGCCGGCGATCCAGGGCCTGATCACCGGTCAACCAGCAGGTCAGCCGACGGTGGCCGGCCATCCGGCAGCCCCCCACAGGGTCACCTCGTCCGGCGGTTTCGGGGGCAGAGGCCACAGCACCACCGGGATCCACCACGGGTCCTCCCCGTCGTCGAATCTGTCGAGCAACCGCGACCGCATCATCCTCATCGTGGCGTTCGCGGCCGCCTTCGTCATCCTCGGCCTTATCGCCCTGATCATTCGGCAGGTCAACGACGGTGCCGAAGGTCAGATCGAGGAAATGCAGAACGTGATCAGCAGCACGCCGTCGACCATTCCGGTCACCAGCACCACTACCGACTCGGTCATGACCCAGACCACCTCGTCGACCGAGTCGACGGTCACCCCCATCGTGCTGCCCCTCACCGAGGCCGACGTCAGCTTCGACAGGCCCACCACCGTCGATCTCCCGGACAACAGTCCGTACAACGCGGAGTACTGCCACAAGGCCCCCGACGCCACGGGGGCGGTGGACTGGCGGGCGAGCTTGATCGAGGCTGAGCAGAAGGCCCCGACCCTGTACCAGAGGCTGGTGCGCTTCGAGACCGAGGTTCAGGCGGCCGCCTACCTCGATTCGTTGATCGGCACCATCGACTGCGAGGAATGGGCCGACGCCGGTGGCGGCGTCACGTTCCGGCCCGTGGTCGAGACCCCGGTCGGTACCTGGGGTGACGACACCCGTCAGGTCAACTCCGAGCTCGAATCCGACGGCCTGGTCGGTTATCTGCAGACCATCTACGTCAGGGACGGTGCCGATGTGCTCTACGTCAGCCTCCTGGCCCTCCGACCCTCGGACCTCACTGACCTGTCCAACCTGGTGACCGTGGCCACCGGGCGCCTCGGGTTCTGACCGGCCCCCGGCTCGGGCGTCAGCCCACCACCCAGCGATCGGCCACGGTGCCGGCCCGTTCCGCGGTGCGGAACCGGTGGTCGAGGGCCGACACCGCTACCCGTAACGCCGACTCGGGATCGACCCCGACCGATCGGGCCGCCACCACCATCCGCAGCAGGGCGTCACCCGTCTCCCGTTCGCCGGGTCCGGTCGCCTCCCCGACCTCCCGGGCGACGACCTCCACTCCGGACCGGTCGATGCGCTCCATCAGCTTGGCCGCCCACGCCAGGGCGGGCATCCCCTTCGGGATCCCGTCCAGGACGGAATCCCGGTCGGTCTTCTCGGTCGCCTTGATCCGGTCCCACGAGGCCCGGACCTCGGCCGCCGTGGTGGCCGGAGCGTCGCCGAACACGTGGGGGTGACGGGCGATCAGCTTGGTGGTCAGGCCGGAGGCCACCTCGGCCAGGCCGAACTGCCCGGCCTCGGAGGCGAGCTCGGCGTGGAACAGGACCTGCATAAGCAGGTCCCCCAGTTCCTCCTCGAGATCGGCGTAGGCGGCCCCACCGACCACCTCGACCGGGTTCGGGGCTGACCCGTTCGGGCCCGGGCCGTTCCCGCCCGGCAGGGCCTCGACGGCGGGCCCCGGGGCGCCGGGGGGCAGGCGATCGATGGCGTCGAGGACCTCGTAGGCCTCCTCGATCAGGTAGCGGCGGAGGCTGCGGTGGTCCTGCCGCCGGTCCCACGGGCATTCCTGACGCAGACGGTGCATCACGGCCACGGCGTCCGCCAACTCCCGACCCACCGGTTCGGCCAGCGCCGGCAGGTACACGGAGGTGAGGTGATCGGGCTCCACCACCCGATCGAGATCCGACCAGGCCACCTCGGTGACCCGCTGGTCGGCCGAGCCGAGCCGTTGCAGCACCACCACCGTCGGCTCGTCGTCGACGTCGCCCAGGGCCAGCTTGATGTCGCTCAGGACCCAGGGGGCGTGCACGTGGGCCACCAGCAACGGGCCCCGCTCCCCGGCGGCGTCCACCGCGAACCGGTGGCCGTCGACCAGGCGGACCCCGGTCTCCACCGGGTCGACACCCATCACGGCCCACACCTCGTCGAGGAACGACACGGCGGGCAGGGTGCGGACCTCCACCCGTTCGTCGGACCGGAGCAGGCCCACCGTCCGTTCCAGGACCAGCGGCGAGCCGGGCACGGCGTACACCACGTCGCCGTCGCCGTCGCCGGCCGCGGCCACCAGGGTCTCCACGATCGCCCGGTACACCTGGTCGAACCGGTCGGCTCCGGCGTAGTGGTGGTCGAGGGTGACGGCGTCGGCCCCGGCCAGGGCGACTGACGGGTGCCGACCGGTGCGGAGGAAGACCCGGGACGCGCCGGCCAGGGTCTCGATCGTCTGGGCGGTGACCAGACCCGGGTCACCGGGACCCAGGCCGCACACGGTGAGTCGGCCGGTCACCCTTCAGCGGGTACAACAGCCCCCTGGAGCGGGTCCCACACCCCGACCCGTTCGTCCACCTCGACGGTGGCGGTGGCTACCGAATCGGCCAACTGCTCCTGGGCCAGGGCGGTTCCGTCGACCTCGAAGCTGTCCACGATGATCACGTGCCAGCCGAAGTCGGACTGGACCGGGTCGAGGTACTCGCCCACCGTGGCCGTCTCCACCGCGTCGGCGAACGGGGTCACGTAGTTGCTGGCCGGGGCGCAACCCAGCTCGCCGCCGTTGGTGGCCGCGGACGGGTCGATCGAGCGTTCGGCGGCCAGGGTGGCGAAGTCGGCACCACCGCGGAGCAGGGCCACGATCTCGTCGGCCTCCGCCTCGTCCTCCACCAGGATGTGCCGGACGCACGGGTTCCCCGGGGCGTCGCTGGTGGCGGCCAGGGTGCGGGAGAGGGCGATCTGGCTGGACTGGATGGACAGCAGGAACGGCAGGTAGGCCACGTCGGCCACGTAGGTCTCGGCCTCGGCCTCGGCGTCGGCGGCCGGATCGACCGAGGTGATCAGGGGGGCCAGGCCGGAGATCAGGAGGTCCTCGGCCTCGGCCCGGTCCTCGTCGGTCACCTCGACGCCGGCCACCTCATTGTCGTGTTCGAGGAAGGCGGCGATGATCCGCTGGCTGAGCACCACGTCCGTGAACGTCGGGGGCATCGTCCCGCCGTAGACCAGGTCGACGAAGCCCTGGTTGGCCCCGGTCGACGCGGCGATCTCGTTGGTCGGCCCGTGCAGCAGTTCGACGGTGGAACCGTCGGCGAAGGTGATCGTCGCCGCGATGTCATTGTCGGGAGCGGTGGTGGCCGGGGTGAGCGGGACGGTGGTCGGGGTGGGGCCGGTGGATCCGTCGGCCCCCGATCCGTCGGGTGCGAGGGATGTGACCGGCGCCACGCTGGCCTCGTCACGGCTGACGCCGCAACCGGCCAACGCCAGCGCACCGGCCACGAGGACGGCAGCGAGGCTCTTCACGGGTTAGGAGCGTACCGTCGTCAGTCGACGGTCCAGGTGGCGCCGGAGTGAAGGAGGGCCTCCAGATCGCCGGGGCCCGAAGCCTCGTTGGCCTGGACCAACTGCTGGTTCACCTCGGTGGCGTACTCCGGGCGGTCGATCGAGCGGAACACCCCGAACGGAGTGGGGTGGAAGTTGTCCGACGTCAACTGGCCCAGGGCGAACGCGACCGCGGCCGAGGTGGCCTGCTCGTCGTGCACGGTGATGGCGTCCTCCCCAACGTCGGCGACCTCGACCACCCGCGCTCCGGTCTCGTCGATCACGACACCCCGCTCGTTGTCGGCCCCGAAGCGGATCGGCTCTCCGTGCTGGAGGTCGATCATCATGCCGGGCCGATTGGCCCGCTTCAGGATCGGGTCGTACGCCCCGTCGTTGAACACGTTGCAGTTCTGGAAGATCTCCACGAAGCTCGCCCCGCGGTGCTCGTGGGCACGGCGGAAGACCTCGATCATGTGCTTGCGGTCCATGTCGTGGGTGCGGGCCACGAACGTGGCGCCGGCCCCCAGGGCCACGCTGAGGGGATTGAAGGGCCGGTCGATCGAACCCATCGGCGTCGACTTGGTGACCTTGCCGACCTCGCTGGTGGGCGAGTACTGGCCCTTGGTCAGCCCGTAGATCTGGTTGTTGAACATGAGGATCGTCAGGTTGACGTTCCTCCGCAACGCGTGGATGAGATGGTTCCCACCGATCGACAGCATGTCGCCGTCGCCGCCCACGACCCACACGTCGAGCTCGGGACGGGCCACGGCCAAGCCGGTGGCGATAGCAGGCGAGCGGCCGTGGATGGTGTGCATCCCGTAGGTCGACATGTAGTACGGGAACCGGGCAGCGCAGCCGATACCGGACACGAACACCGTGTTCTCGCGCTTGACGTCGAGCTCGGTGTGGAGGAACTGCATGGCGGCGAGGATGCCGTAGTCACCACATCCGGGGCACCAACGGACCTCCTGGTCGGAGGTCCAGTAGCCACGGCTGGTGGGATCGAGGGCAACGTCGGTGGCGGTCATGATCAGATTCCTTCCCGGATGGCGTCAACCAGCTCGGCGGCGGTGAAGGGCACTCCCATCACCTTGTTGATGGGGCGGGCGTCCACCAGGTACTCGGCCCGCAGCAGCCGGACGAGCTGCCCCTTGTTGAGCTCGGGCACGAACACCTTCGGGTACGAGCCGAGCACCTCGCCCAGGTTGGCGGGGAACGGATGGAGATGGGTGAGGTGGCAGGTGTGGATGCCCACCCCCTCGGAGCGGAGACGCTCGGCGGCCGAGACGATGGCGCCCTTGGTGGAGCCCCAGCCGACGAGGAGGATGTCGGCCGCGCCGTCACCGTCGACGGTGACCGGCGGGATGTCGTTGACGATCCCGTCGATCTTGGCCTGCCGCAGCTCGGTCATCAGACCGTGGTTGACGTTGTCGTAGCTGACGTTGCCGGTGCGGTCGGCCCGCTCCAGGCCACCGATCCGGTGCTCGAGGCCGGGGGTGCCGGGCACGGCCCAGGGCCGCACCCCCCGCTCGTCCCGCAGGTAGGGCAGGAACACGGGCTCACCGTTGCCGTCGGTGGCGTTGGTCTCGGTGGTGAACGGGACGCTGATG
>JBKECK010000013.1:0-59321 GCA_047974625.1 Acidimicrobiales bacterium | reverse complement strand
GCTTGGTGAGTATGCCAAGGCCATCCCCTACGGGGTGTTCGACCTGGCCAACAACGAGGGCTGGGTCAGCGTTGGCGACACCGCAGACACCGCCGAGTTCGCGGTCGAGTCGATCCGACGCTGGTGGCAACGTCACGGCCATACCCGCTTCGGTGACGCCCGTCGCCTGTTGATCACCGCGGATGCAGGCGGGTCCAACGGCTACCGGGTCCGAGCCTGGAAGAAGCACCTTGCCGAACTCGCTACCGACACCGGGCTGGAGATCACCGTCTGCCACTACCCGCCCGGCACCTCGAAGTGGAACAAGATCGAGCACCGGCTGTTCTCGTTCATCTCGATGAACTGGCGAGGCCGGCCCCTCACCGATCTCCAGACCATCATCGAGCTGATCTCGAACACGACCACCACCACCGGCCTGGTCGTACACGCCGACCACGACCCCAACTGGTACCCCAAAGGAGTCAAGATCACCGACCGAGAATTCACCGCACTCCCCATCCACCGGCACGACTTCCACGGCGACTGGAACTACACCATCACACCCACCAACCGCGCGACTTAAATCGCGTCAGGCCCTAACGGCGTCTACCCACACCTGTCGGGCCGGCGGGTGAGTCATGAGACGATCTACCGGGCGGTTCAAGGCCGGGGCTGTCGTGGCCTGCCCGCCGGGCTGGCCAGTTGCTTACATCGGGGCCGAGCCCGGCGTAAACCGAACCGTAGAACCGCTGAACCAGCACCGAAAGCTTCTCCGTTGAGACATTTCACGCCTCTGTCAGCCCGACCGGTCGAGGCCGACAACCGGGACTACGACAGCGGCGGTGTGGTCGGCCACTTCGAGGGCGACTTGATCTTGGGTTCCTACAACCGGTCCGCCATCGTGACGGTGTTCGAACGGGTCACCAACCTGTGCCTGTTGGCCGATCTGCCTGAGGGGCACGGCTCAGATGCTGTGCTCGCCGCTCTGGTCGAACTGATCGAACGGATCCCGGCCCATCTCCGCCGGTCGTTGGCCTGGGACCAAGGCCGAGAGATCGCCTGCTGGCCCCAAGTCCAAGACCTCACCGCCATGCCAGTGTTCATCGCCAACCCACATGCACCCTGGGAACGACCAGTCAACGAGAACGGCAACGGCCTCCTCCGCCGATACCTGCCCAAGGCACCGACCTCAGCATCCACACCCCAGCAGACCTACGAGCCATCGAACACCGCCTCAACACCATGCCCCGCCGACGCCACAACGGCCAATCAGCCGCCGACCTGTACTACGCTGCCCTGTAGCGATGACCGATTGAACTCGCCCCCTCGGCGTTCACCAGCGCCGATCCGCACTCCGGACAGCACATGCGGACCTCGTCGAGCGCATTCGTGCCACGGGTCAGGACGGCGACGGCTCGCGTCATCCTGGCTCGCCAGCTCAAAACGGGGGCCTTCGAGTGCGCAGGAGCCTGCCGGACGAAGCATCAAGCTGGAGCGTCGCCGACCCATCAAACATCTCGGCCGAGCAAGTGACGACACCACCGCTTGTGCTCACAACGACAAGACCGTCCGCCCCGAGATCGTCGAATTCCCACAACACGCCATCGGCTCCGAGCGCTGTGATGGCGAAGTCGGTGACGATCAGGGCTATCGGCATCACTTCGACAGCAACGACTGACCGCACCCCGATCGCGATCGGCATGACTTCTTCTGCTGGCATCTCCGCCGCCACAAGATGGGCCATGCCATCGGCGACGGCGCAGAAACGCGTCGGGTCGGGCGTGGCAAAGGCCGCCGATATGCCACCCAGGCCGCCGGCTTCGACCATGCCGACCCATCTTTCGCCGACGAGAGGCCGGACCTCGACGACGAGCGGCGCGCCCCACGTCGAGTTGAACTCCTCCACGACCCGCCCGTCTCGGGCGACGCTGATGACGGGGCATCCCCAATCGCCGTTGCCGGGGAACTCCGGGGTCGACCGTCAGCTCGTACTCGTGTGCGAAGTGGAACCGCTTCAACTCACCCATCAGTCCAGAGCCTCGCCGAGAATCTGCGCCAGCGCCTCGTCGGCCCTCTCGACGGCGTGGGCGTAGACCCGGAGCGTCATCGACGGGTCGGCGTGACCGAGGCGATGCGCCACCGTCCGCACATCCTGGCCCGAGGCGATCGACTGCGTGGCCGACCAGTGCCGCAGATCGTGCAGCCGCCAGCGCTCATCCACGCCGGCCAGCTCGCGGCTCCGACGCCACCACCAGCCGATGCGATCCGGATTCGGCGGCTCCGCATCGGGCGTGAACAACCACTCGGTCACCTCGCCGTACTTGGCCGCCTTCTCCCCCACCTGCGCCACCAGCGACGCGCTCAACGTCACCACACGCCGGCTCCCCGTCTTCGTCGGCTCCAACCTCGGGGCCCGCACCCCACCCTGCGTCGACACGATGATCTGGCCGTCGACCACCACCTTGTCGTCGACGAACTTGTCCCACCGCAACGCCGCCAACTCACCACGCCTCGCCCCGGTCTCTACAGCCAACCGGAACGCCAATGGCGCCATCTCGTGCACCTCGGCCGCCACCTCGATCAGGCGCCGCACCTCGTCGTTGGTGAGCGTCCCCTTCTGCTGCCGCTTCGGCTGCTCGACCGGCGCCGCCGACGCCGGGTTCGTCGGGATCCACTCCCATCGCACCGCCTGCTGCAGCGCCGCGCGCAACACCGTGTGCTGATTCCGGATCGACGCCTCCCCCGCTCCGGACCGCCGCAGCCGAGCCACCCAGCGGTCGATGTCGGACACGCCGAGCGACGCCACCGACATCGAGGCGATCGGATCCTTCTTCACCTGCGCGGCACGCGAGGTCTGATCCCGCACGGTCAGCGGCGCCCAGCTCGGCGCCTTGACCTCGAGCCACTCGTCGAGCAGTTGCGCGACCTTCCGTCCGCCGGCGTTGCGAGCCGGCTTCACGGTCAGCTCGGCCGCCGCCCGCTGCGCGTCACGCTTGGTGCCGTAGACGGTCCGCGACACCTGGGTCGGCTTCCCGGTGCGGTCGCGGCCGGTGTAGCCGCGCACCTCCCACACCCCGCTTCGCCGTTCCCGGATGCTCGCCACGGGGTGAACCCTAGCCGCGTTGCATCCCACGAGAGTAGGGATGAGAGTAGGGATGGGCCGATTTCTCGGCCCAGTTGACCGCTGGTGACCCTCGCTGTCCTCTGCGACCGAACCGACCACAGAGGCAGCAAAGGCCCAGGTCAACGTTATTCGATCCGCATCCCCGAGATGGCCCGGGAGATCACGAGCTGCTGGATCTGCTCGGTGCCTTCGAAGATGTCGTAGATCTTGGCGTCGCGGTGCCAGCGTTCGACCGGGTACTCCTTGACGTAGCCGTAGCCTCCGAGGATCTGCATGGCCCGTTCGGTGACCCATACCGCGGTACGGCCGGCTTCGAGCTTGGCCATGGAGCCCTCGGCGTTCTTGAACGCCTTGCGCTTGCCCAGCCAGGCGGCCCGGTGGGTGAGCAGGCGGGCGGCGTCCACCCGGGTGGCCATCTCGGCCAGCATGAAGGCGATCGACTGGTTGGCGATGATGGGCCGGCCGAAGGCCCGCCGCTCCTTGGCGTAGTCGAGCGAGTACTCGTACGCGGCCCGGGCGATCCCGACGGCCTGGGCCGCCACCGCGGGCCGGGTGGCCTCGAAGGTCTGCATGGCGGCCTGGGTGTTGCCCGGCTTGCCTTCCCGCACCCGGGCCAGTCGCTCGTCGAGCTTCTCCTTACCCCCGAGGAGGCATCGCCCCGGGACCCGACAGTCGTCGAGCACCACCTCGGCAGTGTGGGAGGCCCGGATCCCGTGCTTGGAGTACTTCTGGCCCTGGGTGAGGCCAGGCGTGCCCGGGGGAACCACGAAGCTGGCGTGGCCCTTGGAGCCCAGCGCCGGATCCACCACGGCGACGACCACGTGCACGTCGGCGATCCCGCCGTTGGTGATCCATGCCTTCGTACCGTTGAGCACCCATTCGTCGGAGGCCTCGTCGTAGACGGCTCGGGTCCGGTAGCCGCCGACGTCGGAGCCGGCGTCGGACTCGGAGGCGGCGAACGCGCCCAGGGCGATGTGGTCCGGCGTGCCGTAGCACTGGGGCACCCACTCGGTGACCTGATCACGGTTCCCGGCCGAGGCGATGCCGGCCACCGCCAGACCGCTGCCCATGATGGCCATCCCAATCCCGGCGTCACCCCAGAACAGCTCCTCCAAGGCGATCGGCGACGACAAACCGGTCGGGTCGTTCATCATGATCTCGGCCATGAACTCCCAGCCGTACAGACCGATCCCGGCCGCCTCCTCCAGGATCGGCCACGGGGTCTCCTCCCGCTCGTCCCATTCAGCTCCGGCGGGCCGGATCACGTCGCGGGCAAAGTCGTGAACCCATTGCTGGACCTGCAACTGGTCGTCGCTCAGCTGGAGGGAGAACTCGGTCATCGACTACTCCTCGGTCATCAAGGCTGGGACGGGACCGGCCGGTCGGGCCCATCCCGTGTCGGCCGGTCGGGCCCCGAATCGAGACTCACGCTCCGGCACCACCGGCACCTCACACGGACAGGTTACCAGAAGGTAACTTACTGCCGCGAGATCCAAATGAGGTGGCGAAAGACCGGAATATCACCCGTTCGGGCCACTGGTGACTAACAACGACCTGTCGGCGAGCCGTTTCATGTGCTGGACTATTACCTATGTCCTGGCTCAGCAAGATCAAGGATTCGCTCGGTGGCCCCGATAACGGGTCGGTCGCCGGCGAAACCACCGGATCGCCGCCACCCCCCGACCACACCGCGAATCCGGACGGCCCAGTCGCCAACACCACGCTGGCCCCGCCCGAGTCGACCACGAACGGCACCGCCACGACCAACGGGGGCGGCACACCCACCAACGGCCACCACGACTGGACCGATGAGCCGGCCCAAGCCAACCACCACGACGGCGACGACGGCCACGGCACCGGTCGGCCCGTTCTTCCCACCGACTACACGGCCCTGGCCGACATGGCCATGAACCATGTCGGCGCTCTCCAGACCGGCCACGAGCAGGCGTGGGGCATGAGTCGGGCCACCGACTTCGAGGGGGACCTCAACGAGGGCTGGATCCGCTGGACCCTGCCCGACCTGGTGGCCGAGGCAACCATGCAACTCCTCGGTACCTGGAACCCCGCCGACGAGACCTTCCTCTGGGGCTGGGACCACCCGTCGGCCCCACCGGGTAGTGCCGTCGCCGCCGGCGCGGTCAAGACCTTCGCCGACAAACACGGCATCAGCGAACTGCAGACGGCCAAGACCACCGTGGCCTTCGACGACGGCTGGCCCCTCGCCGCCATCGCCGTACTCCTCGGCGATCTGCAGGGCATCTACCGCTTCGAGGCCAGCCCGGGCGGCCCGTGGGCGTACGTCGGCTTCGACCGGGTGCGCCTCAGTCGCCGGTGACCCCAGCCATCACGGCCCTCGAGAAGGCCGGCATCGATCACCGGATCCTCTCCTATGAGCACGATCCCTCGGTGGACGGCTACGGGTTGGAGGCAGCCACCGTGCTGGGCCTCGATCCGGACTCGGTCTACAAGACGCTGGTGGCCGTGGTCGCCGACGACCAGCCGGTCGTGGCGGTGGTCCCGGTGTCGACGACGGTCGACCTCCGGTCCCTGGCCCGGGCCGCGGGCGGCAAGAAGGCGGCGATGGCCGAGCCGGCCCTGGCCGAGCGGATCACCGGCTACGTGGTGGGCGGGATCAGCCCGATCGGCCAGCGCCGACGCCTCCCCACCTTCGTCGACGAGGCCGCCACGGAGCTGACCACCATCCACGTCAGTGCGGGCCGCCGCGGCTTGGAGGTGGCCCTCTCCCCCGCCGACCTGTTGACCGCCACCGGCGGCCGCCCCGGCCCCATCGCCAAGCGGGCCTGACCCGCCCGCCACCGGCGGATCAGGCGCGGTTGGGCCGCACCACCGGACCGTCGGCCGAGTCCTCGACCGTCCAGCCGGCCGCGGCGAGCGCGTCCCGCAGCTCATCGGCCCGGGTGAAGTCCCTGGCCGCCCGGGCCTCCTGCCGTTCGGCCACCAGGGCGGCGATCTCGGCCGGCACCTCACCCGTTCCCGCCGCCAGCTCCAGACCGAGCACGTCGGCCAACTCCAGGGCGGTGAGCGCGGCCGTCTGGGCCCGGACCCGGTCGCCACCGTCGAGGGCGGTGTTCGCCTCCCGCACCTGGCGGAACAGCAGGTCGACCCCGGCCGGGGTGTCGAAGTCGTTGTCGAGGGCCTGGCGGAACGCGTCCAGCACCTCGCCGTCGGCCTTGGCCGAGCCGTCGCCACGCGAACCGTTGGCCCCCTCGCCGGTTCCGCCCACCAGGTCGGCGGTGCGCCGGGCGAAGGCGTCGAGCCGTTCCACCGCGGCCGACGCGTCGACCATCGAATCGTCGGTCACCTCCATGGGCGACCGGTAGTGCGAGCGCAGCACCAGCAGCCGGTAGGCCCGGGGATCGTAGGCCTCGATGAGATCCAGCAGGTTCCGCACGTTGCCCAGCGACTTTGACATCTTCTCACCCTCGAGTTCGACGAACCCGTGGTGCATCCAGTGGCGGGCGAAGCTCCGGCCGTGCGCGACGGCCTGGGCCCGTTCGTTCTCGTGGTGGGGGAAGCGGAGATCCAGCCCGCCAGCGTGCAGGTCGAACCCCTCCCCCAGCAGACCCAGGCTCATGACCACGCACTCGGTGTGCCAGCCCGGACGGCCCGGCCCCCACGGCGACGGCCACGACGGCTCCCCCTCCTTGGCCAGCTTCCACAACACGAAATCGGCCGGGTGCCGCTTGTCGGTGCCCACCAGATCGCGCTCGCCGGCACCCTCCCGCAGGTCATCGAGGCTCTGGTGGGCGAGCAGGCCATAGTCGGCCACCGTCTCCACGGCCAGATACACCCCGTCCGGGGTGACGTAGGCGGCGCCGTCGCCGACCAGGGAGGCCACGAGCTCGACCATGGCCTCCACGTAGCCGCTGGCGTGGGGGGTGTGGTCGGGACGGGCCACACCCAGGGCATCGGCCGCCTCCCACCACACCTCCTCCCACTCGACCGCGACCTCGGCCGGGTCACGGCCCTCGGCCAAGCCCCGGTTGATGATGTTGTCGTCGATGTCGGTGATGTTCGACACAAAGGTGACATCGAGGCCCAGCCACCGCAGGTACCGGCAGAAGGCGTCGTACACCAGGAGCTGCCGCCCGTGGCCGATGTGGGGGGCGGAATACACGGTTGGCCCGCACAAGTAGAGCGACACCCGTCCCGGGTCCCGTTGAGCCAACGGAACCACCTCCCGACGTGCGGTGTCGTACAAGCGGATCATGGTGTTCAGGCTAGCGACGGTCGGGGCCGGGGCCGGACGGATTTGGCGGCCGCCGGCCGTCCGGGACCGCCGAGCGGGTACCTTGGGAAAACGTGAACGAACCTCGGCCCGAGCGGACCATCCTCATCCGGGTGTCCGGGCCCGACCGTCCCGGCATCACCGCCGCCCTGATGGACCTGCTGGCCACCCACCGGTGCCGGATCGACGACGTGGAGCAGATCTCCATCCGGGGCCAGCTCGTGCTCGGCCTCGTCGTCGCCGTTCCCGACGGTGTCGACCTCCGAGCGGATCTGCTCCTCCTCGGTTACGAGCACGAGGTCGGCGTCGACTTCGAGGACGTCCCGCCCACCCACACCCCCCGGCGGCCCGGCCTGGTGGCCACCATCCTGGATCACACCGTCGCCCCCACCGAGTTCGCCGCCATCGCCTCGGTGGTGGCCAACCACGGTGGCAACATCGACCGGATCGTCCGCCTGGCCCGGTACCCGGTGATGGCCTACGAGCTCACCATCAGCGCCGAGGACACCGAGCCGCTCCGTGACGCCCTGCTGGCCGCGGCCAACCAGCTCCGCTGCGACCTGGCCGTCCACCGCCAGGGCATCGGCCGGCGCACCAAACGGCTGGTCGTGCTCGACGTGGACTCCACCCTGATCCAGGACGAGGCCATCGAGCTCCTGGCCGACGTGGCCGGGGCGGGCGAGGAGGTGGCCGCCATCACCGCCCAGGCGATGGCCGGCGAGCTCGATTTCGCCACCTCCCTGGCCAAACGGCTCACCACCGTGGCCGGGCTGAACGCCGACGCCCTGGAGCAAGTCAACCGGCGGATCCGGCTCACCCCCGGCGCCCGCACCTTCATCCGGACCCTGTCCTTCCTCGGTTACCGCACCGCCATCGTGTCCGGCGGGTTCACCTCCGTCACCGACCACCTGGCCGCCGAGCTCGGCATCGACCACGCGTACGCCAACTCCCTCGAGGTGGTGGACGGCCATCTCACCGGACGGATCGTCGGCCCCATCGTGGACCGCCAGGGCAAGGCCGACCTGGTCCGCCGGATCGCCGAGGCCGAGGGCATCCCCCTCGACCAGGTGGTGGCGGTCGGCGACGGGGCCAACGACCTCGACATGCTCCGCCTCGCCGGCCTCGGTATCGCCTTCAACGCCCGGGCCATCGTGCGCGACGCCGCCGACGCGTCGGTTAACGTCCCCTACCTCGACGCCATCCTCTTCGTGCTCGGCATGACCCGCGAAGAGGTGGTGGAGGCTGGAGTAGCCGCGGAACAGGCGGAACGGGCCGAGGCCGCCCGCCCGGACCGGATCCGGTAAGGTCTGAGATCCCAGGGGGCCGGGTCCCGCCCGTTCCCTCCCCGTCCATGGGGCCGGTCCGACCGGCGCAGTTCGCACGCCTGTCGCCAGCTCCCGGCCGAGGCCACACCGCTCGGGGGGCGGCGCGGCCGGGTCCCATCTGCTCGTCCCGTCAAGGAAGCCGCCATGCCCCGCCGGATCGACCTCGGAAACCTCACCGACCACCGTGTCATCGTCACCGGTGCCAACAGCGGTATCGGCCTGGCCGCCACCCAACGCCTCCTCGACGCCGGCGCCGAGGTCACCATGGCCTGCCGGTCCACCGAGAAGGCCGAGGCCGCCCGGGCCGGCCTGCACGGCCGGGAACGGGCCGAGGTGGCCGAGCTCGACGTGGCCGACCCCGCCTCGGTCCAACGGTTCGCCGAGGCCTTCGGCCGGCACCACCACCGCCTCGACCTGCTGATCATCAACGCCGGCGTGATGGCCACCCCACCGAAGCTCACCGACGACGGGATCGAGCTCCAGTGGGCCACCAACGTGCTCGGCCCCTTCGCCCTCACCGGCCGCCTACTCGACCTCCTGGCTGCCGCGCCGCGCAGCAGGGTCATCGCCGTCGGCAGCCTGGCCGCCCAGAGTGGGCTGCTCGCCGCCCACGACCCCACCAACCTGTACGGCTACGACCGGTTCGCCGTTTACGCGGCCAGCAAGCTGGCCGACCTCGTCTTCACCGTCGAACTCGGTCGCCGGCTCGAACGCCACGACATCGCGGTGATCGCCGCGGCCGGCCACCCCGGGCTCACCCACACCAACCTCGCCTCCGGGTTTGGCAACCCCTTCTTCACCGAGATGATCAGGGCGGCCAGCCGGGTGATGGCCCAGCCGGCCGGCGACGGAGCCGAGCCGATCCTGGCCGCCGCCTGCCTGCCCGCCGTCCGCGACGGGGCCTACTTCGGCCCGGCCGGCTGGGGTCAGTACCGGGGCGAGGCCCGCCTCGTCCCGCTACCCCGCGGGGCCGACGACGCCGCGGCCGGGGAACGCCTCTGGAACCAGTCGGTCGAACTCTCCGGTGTCGACTACCTGACGTGACCCGGCTCGGCCGGTCCGGGCCGACCGTGCCGGTGCGGTGGCCTCAGCCCCCGACGAGGTCCCAGGTGGCCGTGAGCGACGGGCCCCGATCGGTGGTCACCTCACCCTTGCGGTCCAAGGCCAGCAGGTGGGAGTACACCGAGTTGGCAGCCGCCCGCCACAAACGCTTGTCGACCTCGGCGTAGATCGACGGCACCATGTCCTTGATCGTTGACGGCCCGGCACGGAGAGCGCCCACGATCTGGGCCTCCCGGGCCCCCCGGTGGACGACGAAACTCTCCACATAGCGCCGCGGGTTCTCGATCGCGGCCCCGTGGGTGGGCCAGTAGCGGACGTCGTCGCGGCCCAGCAGCTTGTCGAGGCTGGCCAGGTAGTCGTAGAGATCCCCGTCGGGTGGCGAGATCACCGAGGTGGCCCACCCCATCACATGGTCACCGGTGAACAGGGCCCCCTCCTCCCGCAGGGCGAAGCACACATGGTTGGAGGTGTGGCCCGGGGTGTGCACCACATCGAGGGTCCAACCCGGGCCCTCGATCACGTCCCCGTCGCCCACGGCCTCATCGGGTACGAACACCTGGTCGGGCCCCTCCCGCTTCAGCTCGTCGGGGGTCTCGGCCCACTCCTTCTCGATCTCCGCCTTCTCCTCGGCGGTGAAGTACTCGTCGAAAGTGACCTTCTCCAGGGGATCCTCGGCGGGAACCTCGCCGTGGGGGCCGAACCCGAAGGTGGCCGCCCCCGTCCGCTCTACCATCCCCGGGACCCCGGCGGTGTGGTCGGTATGGGTGTGGGTGACGAGGACGTGGGTGATCCGCTCCCCCGGTTCGAGGGCGGCCATGATCGCGTCGAGATGTTCGCCGAGGGTCGGGCCGGGATCGATCACGGCCACCTCCCCCCGGCCCACCAGGTACACCCCGGTGCCGGTGAAGGTGAACGCGTTCGGGTTGCGGGCCACGACCCGCCGGATCAGCGGGGAGAGGGCCACCGCCTCCCCGTAACGGGGATCGAAATCGGTGTTGAACGCGATACCGGCCATGTCAGCGCTCCAGTCGTTCGGGGTGGACACACTCATAGCGGTTCTCAGACCCCCCAGTCGACTCCGGACCTCCGGCCGAACGTTACGGTCTCCCCGCCCTTCCGGGCCGGGCCCCGGGGCCACCAGCTACAACGGCCCGTTCGGGTCGAGGATGCAGGTCACGATCAACCGGTCGTCGGCGTCCAGGGCGGCCCGATAGCGGCGTCGCCCGTCAATGACGAGAAAGACGATGCCGTCATCCTCATCGACCTCGTACTCCGCCCCGAGGGCGGCCACCACCTGGTCCCGCCCGTCCACCAGGACCCGCTGCAGCATGGCGGCCCGGCTCCGGTCAAAAAGGTCCAGATCCAGCTCAACCCAATCCTCACCACCAGTGCCGATGAAACTCACGTTTTCCAGTCAAGCAGGGGATGGAGCGAGGCGAACAACCAGGCGGGCGGCCGGGTGGGACGTCCCCGCGAATCAGTCACCGCCGCGGTCACCGCGGCCCGGATCAACAGGTCCCCGTCCCGTCGGATCTCCTGGCGCCAGCGGCCCCGCACCCGGCCGAGCTCCTCCAGCCCGGTCCGGACGGTGAGGCGGTCGCCCATCGTCGCGGCCCCCCGATAGTCGATCTCGAGCCGGGTCACCACGAGCTGGATCCCGTCGGCCAAGAGCCGGTCGATGGCCACCCCGCAGGCGTTCAGGGCCCCGGTCCGGCCGACCTCCAGATAGGTGGGGTACACGGCGTGGTTGACGTGGCCGTAGGGGTCGAGCTCAGAGAACCGGACGTCGATGGTGGTCAGGTGCGGCATCGGATCAGCCGGCCACGAACCCGTCCCAACCGTCCATGTAGGCGACGAAGGGTTCGCTCAGCCCCTCAGCGGCCAGGTAGGCGCGGGTGACTGGGGGCCTCACCGGGGTGAACGACCGGTCGGCCCGGTACCGGTCGGGGAAGTCGTGCATGAGGATGGCGGCCCGCCCGAGGAGGACGAAGTCGGCCCCGAGACCCAGGGCCCGCTCCACGTCGGCCGGGTGGTACAGCTTGCCGGCGAACCCGAGGGCCACCCCGTCGCGAGGCAGTTCGGCGAAGTAGCCGGCCAGGAGGCGGTCGTCGGCCGGGGCGTCGGGGACCGGGTCATGGGGGATCTTGAAGGTGTCCCACAGGGACACGTCGAGGAAGTCGATCCGTTCGTCAGTGAGCAGCGCGCCGGCCAGCTGAACGGCCTCGGTGAGCGGTATCCCGAACCGTTCCGGTGAGATCCGGACCCCGAGGATGAAGTCGTCGCCGCAAGCGGACCGGATCCCGTCGATGATCTCCATCAGCAGGCGGGTGCGGTTGTCGAAACTGCCGCCGTACTCGTCGGTCCGGAGGTTGATGGTCGGGCTGAGGAACTGGGCCAGGATGTAACCGTGGGCACCGTGCAGTTCCGTGCCGTCCATCCCCGCCCGTTCCGAGCGCACCGCGGCGGCCACGAAGTCGTCGCGGAGCCGGTGGACCTCGTCGGTGCCGAGGGCCCGGGCGCCCCGCTCCCCCGCCGACGCCGAGACCGGTGTCCCGCCGATCAGATCCCCGGGTGACCGGTTGCCGGCGTGATGGAGCTGGGTGAGGGCCAGGGCACCGGTGGCCGTGATCGCCCGGGCCAGATCGGCCAGCCGGGGTACGTGCCGGTCGTCGAAGACCCCGAGCTGGCCCGGGAACCCCTGACCGTTGGCCTGGACGTGGGCGGCCGCCGTCATCACCGCGCCGAATCCCCCGGTGGCCCGCATGGTCAACCAGTGGGCCTCCCGGCTCGAGAGCACCCCGTCGGGATGGCTCTGCTGGTTCGTGAGCGGAGCCAGCATGAACCGGTTCTTCATGGCCCGACCCCGCCGGAAGGGCAACGGGGCCAGGGGATTCACCTTGACGTCGGTCATCCCGGCAACCTACCGGGCCGGCCCGGTAGGCCGCCGGTCCCTCCCCACCTGACCCCGGCGCGTCGACTTGGCCCCCACCACGGGTTGGGTCACACTGATCCGATGGCCGAGACCAACGGGGCAAACGACGAACGACCGCTCGACGGAATCCGGGTGGTCGAGCTGACCCAATGGGTGGCCGGGCCGTCCACGGCCGGGCTGATGGCCGACTTCGGGGCCGACGTGATCAAGGTCGAGGCTCCGTCCGGGGATCCCCAACGGGCCTTCCTGGCCGCCCTCGGGGTCGACAAGAAGATCGCCAACCCGAGCTTCGCCCAGGACAACCGGGGCAAGCGGAGCATCGTGCTCGACCTGACCGATCCGGATGATCGGGAGGTCATGTACGAACTGCTGGCCGAGGCCGACGTGTTCGTTACCAATATGCGGCTGAAGCCTCTGGCCAGGCTGGGCCTCGACCCCCAGGAGGTGCACCAGCGGTTCCCCGGCCTGGTCGTGGCCTCCCAGACCGGCTACGGGTCGGTCGGCCCGGACCGGGACACCCCCGGCTACGACATCGGCGCCTTCGTGTCCCGCAGCGGAATGGCCCGGACCAACCGCCCGCCGGACGAGGAGCCGATGAACCTGAAGGGCGCCATCGGTGACCACACCACTGGGATGGCCACGTGCATGGCCGTGCTGGCCGCCCTCAACGCCCGCCACCAGACCGGCCGGGGCACCCTGGTGGAGACGTCCCTGCTCCAGACCGGGCTGTACACCATGGCCATGGACCTCTCCATGCAGATGACGCTGGGCCGCCTGAAGCGGATGCGGCCCCGAGCCGAGTCGCTCGCCCCCATGGTCAACAGCTACCAGGCCGGCGACGGCCGCTGGTTCTATCTCATCGGCCTGGAGATGGAGCGGCACTTCCCGATCCTGTGCACCGCGATCGGGCGTCCCGACCTGGCCGAGGACCCCCGGTTCGCCACCGCGGCCGGGATGGTCGAGCACCGGGTCGAGATGATCGCCGAACTCGACGAGGTGTTCGCCGCCCACGACCTCGACCGCTGGGCCCGCACCTTCGCCGAACACGACGTGTGGTGGGCGCCCTGCCTGACCACCAGTGAGGTCGGCGACGACCCTCAGGTCCAGGCCCTCGAGTCCTTCGTCCCGGTGGTCGAGAGCGGGATGACCATGACCACCGTCGCCGCCCCCGCCCGGTTCAACGGCCGGGTGTTCGCCCCCCGGCGCCCGGTGCCCGAGCTCGGCGAGCACAGTGACGAGATCCGGGCCGAACTGGCCCGGCGGCGGGCCGCCTCCACCTGAGAGAGCCCGGGCCCCCTGATCGGTCCGGGCCGGGCCGGCGCCGGTCACGGGGCGGGGCCGTCGGTGGTGGCCGGCTGGACTTCGGCGAACCGGTCGACGTTCCGCAGGGCGGGAACCAGCCACCAGAACACCGCCACCACGGCGAGGGTCCCGACCCCACCCAGCACCACGGCGGGAACCAGGCCGAGCCATTGGGCGGTCAGGCCCGATTCGACGGCGCCGAGCTCGTTGGAGGCACCGATGAACACGTTCTCGACGGCCAGGACCCGGCCCCGCATCGCCTCCGGGGTGGCCAGGGGCACGATGGTGGCCCGGATGAACATGCTGATGGCGTCGGCCCCGGCCAGGATCAGGAGGGCCACCACGGCCACCGGGAAACTCCTGGTCACCCCCAACACGACGGTGGCCGCGCCGAACAGGCCGACCGCCACCAGCAGGACCGGGCCGACCCTCCGGCGGACCGGCCGGATCGACAGCGCCAGGGACATCGCCCCGGCCCCGATCCCGATGCTGGCCCGTAACCAGCCGAGACCCACCGCGCCCACCCCGAGGCGCTCCTCGGCGATGGCGGGAAGCAGTGCCACCGCCCCGCCGAGGAGGACGGCGAACAGGTCGAGGGTGATGGCGGCGGCCAACACCGGGGTGGTGCGGATGAAACGCAGGCCCTCCATGGCGTCGGTGAACGCCTGCCGGTAGCCGCCGGTCCGGGTCATCCGGGCCACCCCGGTGGGCCCGGTGAACCGGAGACCGACGGTGCCGAGGGCGAACCCGGCCGCGGCCACCAGGTACGGCCACGAGGGGTGACCGACGAACACGAAACCGAAGGCGATCGGGCCCGAGATCATCCCGGCCTGGAAGGCCAGGGATCGCGACGCCACCACCCGTTCCAGCAGGTGGGGAGGAGCCAGATCGATCGGCAGGGCCCGGCTGGCCGGGGCGAGGAAGGCCCGGGCCACCCCGAAGGCGATCACCAGCAGGTAGATGGGCCACAGGGAGGTCGGATCCGTGGAGACGTAGGCGAAGAAGCCGAGCGAGCAGACCGCTTCGAAGGCGAGGGCCACCGCGGTCACCCGGCGACGGTCGAACGAGTCGGCCACCGACCCGGCCACCGGGGCCAGGACGAACACCGGGAGGAACTCGGCCAGGCCGAGCATCCCGAGGTCGAAGGCCCGGCCCGTCATGTCGTACACCTGCTTGCCCAGGATGGTGACCATCCCGACGCTGGCGAACGACGACATGAACAGGGTGAACAGCAGGGCCCTGATCCCCCCAGGGAGGGGTTGGCGTCGGCCGCTCACTGTCGGCGGGGCTTCCCGTCGACCCCCCACGCCCGGGCGAGGCGATCGACCAGCTTGACGGGATCGTCGCCGATCAGCAGGGAGGACCGGCCGGTCGGGGAGACGAATCCCTCACCGGTGGCGTGATCGAACCAGGCGACCAGGTCCGACCAGTAGCCGGCCACGTCCAGGAACCCGACCGGGGCCGGGCTCGTTCCCACCTGCCGGTTGGCCAGCATCTCGAAGGCCTCGTCCAGGGTGCCGATCCCTCCCGGTAGGGCGACGAACCCGTCGGCCAGTTGGGCCATCACCTGTTTGCGTTCGGCCAGGGTGGCCACCTCGTGGCGGGCGGTCACCCCGTCCCGGGCGCGGTCCGCCTCGTCTAGGCCGACGGGGACGACGCCGATGACCGAGCCCCCGGCGGCCAGGGCGGCGTCGGCCACCACCCCCATGAGCCCGGCGTCGATACCGCCGTACACCAGCTCAATTCCCCTCCGGGCCAGGGTCTGGCCGAGCGCGGCGGCAGCCTCGCGGTAGGCGGGTCGGGCCCCGAGTCTGGACCCGCAGAACACTCCGATGCTCGGCACCGGGCAAGACTAGGTCGTGACCCCCGGCGGCGGCGAAGATGCGACCCCGACGGCACGGACCACCCGGCGGCGCGGGCGACTGGCCAGATCGGGCGGGCGGACGGGAGACGGCCATGAGGGGACCCGGACCGACGGGGCTGCGGCCGCAGGATCGGCGCCGGCCCGCGGTCCGGCATCCTCGGCCGAGCCGCCTACCCGGGGGGGACGGTTCCGGTCGTGGCGGGTTGAGGCGACCGGCCCTGGCGCCCTAGCGTCCCGGTGACGATGACATCCGCCACTCCCCCATCCCCGTTCCCATCCCGGCCGTCGGGGCCGGACCCGGTCGAGCCCGGCCCGGACCGCAACCGGATCGACGGACCCGCGGGTTGGACCGTGGTGGCCGCCACCTTCCTGTCCACCTTCACCGTGTTCGGCGTGGCCTACAGCTTTGGGGCGTTCTTCCGGCCGATGACCGAGGAGTTCGGCACCAACCGGGGCGCCACCGCCCTCGTGTTCGCCATCACCACCTTCCTGTACTTCGCGCTCGGCGTCGTCACCGGCCACCTGGCCGACCGGTTCGGGCCCCGGCCGGTGGTGGCGGTGGGCGGGGTGGCCATGGTGCTCGGCCTGTTGGCCACCTCCAGGGTCCAGGAGATCTGGTCCGGCTACCTGACCTACGGTCTCGGTGTCGGTATCGGGGTGGCCTGCTGTTACGTGCCGATGGTGGCCGCGGTGGGTGGCTGGTTCGAGCGGAGCCGCACCACCGCCCTGGGTGTGGCCGTGGCCGGGATCGGGGTGGGCACGCTCACCGTCGCCCCCCTGGCCGAACGCCTGATTGCCGACCACGGCTGGCGCCGGACCTATGTGGTGATGGCCGTCGGGTCCGGGATCCTGCTGGCCGTGGCCGCCGTCGGCGCCCGCCGCCCGCCCGTGGTGGCGGCCGCCGACGACGACGCCGGATCGGTGCTGGGCCGGGTCCTGCGCACCTCGCGCACCTTCTGGGTCCTGTACGTCTCCGCGTTGATCACCAGCCTGGCCCTGTTCGTCCCGTTCGTGTTCCTCCCCGACTACGTCGAGACCCGCGGCATCGACGGCTCGGCGGGTTGGCTGATCGGCTCCATCGGGATCTCCTCGGTGGTCGGCCGGCTCGGGCTGGGGACGCTGGGAGCCCGGTACGGGGTGTTCCGGCTCTACCAAGGGTCGCTGGCCGTGCTCGGCCTGAGCTTCCTGATCTGGTTGGGGGCCGGAAGCCGTTACGCCCTGCTGCTGCTGTTCACCGTGGTCCTCGGCGTCGCCTACGGCGGGTTCATCGCCCTGGCCCCGGCGGTGGCGGCCCAGACGTTCGGGGTCAAGGGACTGGGCGCGGTGCTCGGCGCCCTCTACACCGGGGCCGGGATCGGGGGTCTGGTCGGGCCACCCCTGATGGGCCGCATCATCGACGACGCCGGCTACACCACCGCCCTGGTGCTGGCCCTGATCGCCGGCGTCGCCTCCTCCGTCCTGCTCTTCGCCGTGCCCGAACGGGCCTGACGACCCGACGGACGGATCGGCGCTCAGTCGAGGCCGGGGAGGAGCTCGACCGGCCGGGGCCCACCGGTGCCGGTGCGGCCGGGGATCGCGTACGACTCCTCGCCGAACATGGCCGCGAACAGACGCTCGGGCGCGGCCAGGAACATACTGTCCGGCGCCACCTGGCTCTGGTGGGCGGCCAACGCCTCCCGCTTGGCCACTGCGAAGGCGGACACGTCGACCCGGTACGACAGATCGTCCCGGGCGGTACCGAACCCGCCCCCGAAGTCGGCCGACGACGGTAGCTCGACCCCGGCCTCGGCCAGCTCGTCACCCATCACCGTCATCGCCTCCGCCATCGAGTCCCGGTCGACGGTCGACTCGTAGACGTGCTCCACGCCCAGCAGGGGAACCGCGGCCAGGCCGACCCGGTGAACCTGGATGTGGTCGGGGTGGCCGTACAGCCCGTGGTCGTCGTAGATGGTCAGGACGTCGACGTGGACGTCGGCCAGCAGATCGGCCAGTCGGGCCGCGGCCACCTCGACGTCGGCCTGCCAGAAGCAGGCGGGGTTGTCGTTGGACGGTTCGCCCATCATCCCGGAATCCCGGTAGCCGAGCAGGCGGGGCGGTTCGGCCCCCAGGATCTTGGCCGACTGGGCCAGTTCGCGGAGGCGACGGTCGGCCAGGGCCTCGCCCTCGTCGAGCACGCCAGGGGTGGGCTCACCCATCTCGCCGTTGGTGGCGGTGACCAGGATGACCCGGTGACCGGCCGCGGCGGCCTTGGCCATCAGCCCGCCCGTCGACATGGCTTCGTCGTCGGGGTGGGCGTGGAAGCAGACCAGGGTCCGGGACGGGCCGGACCGGTTGACCGGGAGGCTCACTGATCGGCGATGACCTGGACGTCGTGGGGATGGCTCTCACGCAGACCGGCGTTGGTGATCCGGGTCATCCGGGTGGCCGTGCGCAGGGCCTCGATGTCTCCGGCACCGGCGTACCCCATCCCGGACCGGAGACCTCCGACGAGCTGGGAGATCAGCTCGGCCAGGGAGCCGGCGTAGCGGACCCGGGCCTCGACGCCCTCCGGTACGTGCTTGCCGGAGCCGGGGTGGCGGGCGGCGGAGGCCTGAGCGGTGGCGTACCGGTCGGCGGCCCGGCCCCGCATGGCCCCGGAGGAACCCATCCCCCGGTAGGTCTTCCACATCGACCCGTCGACCAGTTCCAGCTCGCCTGGGGCCTCGTCGACCCCGGCGAGGGCGTTGCCGAGCATCACACAGTCGGCCCCGGCCGCGAAGGCCTTGACGATGTCGCCCGAGGTGACGATCCCGCCGTCGGCGATGACGGGCACCCCGTGGGCGGCCGCGGCCAGCGCGCACTCGTAGATGGCGGTGAGCTGGGGCATCCCGGCCCCGGCGACCACCCGGGTGGTACAGATCGAACCGGCGCCGACGCCCACCTTCACCGCGTCGGCCCCGGCGGCGACCAGGGCGTCGACGCCTTCAGCGGTGACCACGTTGCCGCCCACGATCACCACGTCCGGCCACTTCGCCCGAATCATGGCCACCGTGTCTACCACCCCGCGGGTGTGGCCGTGGGCGGTGTCGGTGACGAGCATGTCGACCCCAGCCTCGATGAGGGCGGCCGCCCGGTCCAGGGCGTCGTCCACGCCGATGGCGGCGGCGACCCGCAACCGGTCCTCGTCGTCGAGGGTGGCGTACGGCTTCTCGATCCGTTTGCGGATGTCCTTGACCGTGATGAGCCCGGCCAACCGGCCCTCCTCGTCCACCAGGGGGAGCTTCTCGATCCGGTGGCGGTGCAGGACCCCGACGGCCTCGTCGAGCGAGGTGCCAACCGGAGCCGTCACCAGGTTCTCCGAGGTCATGAAGGCGGTCACGGGTTCGTGGTCCTGCTCCGAGGTGCAGAAGCGGACGTCCCGGTTGGTGAGGATGCCGACGAGGCGTTCGTCATCGTCGACGATCGGCACCCCCGAGATGCTGTGCCGACTCATGAGCCGCTCGGCGTCGGCCAGGGTGGCGCTGGGCGGCAGGCTGACGGGGGCGGTGATCATCCCGGCCTGGGACCGTTTGACCCGGTCGACGGCGTCGGCCTGCTCGGCGATGCTGAGGTTCCGGTGGAGGACCCCGATGCCGCCTTCACGGGCGAGGGCGATGGCCAGTGGGGCCTCGGTGACGGTGTCCATGGCCGCCGACATCATGGGGAGGGCGAGTTCCACCCCAGCCACCGTGGTGGTGGTGGACACCTCGGACGGCAGGCGTTCACTCCAGCCCGGCACCACCAACACATCGTCGAACGTGAGCGCTTCGGCTCCTTCGAACATGGACCGGTTGGGTTCCGAGACCTGAGCCATGAGCCATCTCCAGTGGGGCAGGGGTGAGTGGAGAAACGGCGGCCGCACCTAGGCCCGGCGGGGAGTGACCTCAGCCGTCGCCAGGACGGTGGCGACGGCTTCGACCAATAGCCGGTGCTCCACGGCGTGGACCCGTTCCTCATAGCTTACGAGACTGTCGTCGACCTCGAACGGAACGGCCTCGGTAAGTATGACCGGGCCGTCGTCCACGCCCTCGTCGGGGACATAGTGGACCATCACCCCACCCTCGGTGATGGCTCCTGCCCGCCACGCCTCGTAGGCGGCCTCGATGGCGCCGAGCCCGGGGAACGCCCCCGGTTTGGCCGGATGGAGGTTGATGGTGACGTGGTGGGCCAGGAAATGGCTGGTGAGCAGCCGGTTCCAGCCGGCCAGGACGACCAGGTCCGGCCCGAACGAGGCCACCGTGTAGGCCAGGTCCTGGTCGTAGGCGACCCGGTCCCGGCCCTGATGGGGGGCCACCAGGGTGGGCACCCCGGCCATCTCGGCCCGTTCCAGTGCGTACACCCCGGGCCGGTTGGAGACCACACCGACCACCTCGGCGTCGAGGCGGCCGGACGAGCAAGCGTCGAGGATGGCCTGGAGGTTGGATCCGTTGCCGGACACCAGGACGACGATGCGACCGCGACCCATCACGTCAGACAAGGGTCACGTCGCCCCGGCCGATACCGACGCGGCCGATGATCCAGGTGGGTTCCGGGATGAGGCCACGGGCCTCTTCGACGCGCTCGGGGGCGACCAGTACGACCATACCGATCCCGCAGTTGAACACCCGGTGGGCGTCAAACTCCGATAGGCCCCCCTGGGCGATCAGGTAGTTGAACAGGACCGGCCGGCGCCACGCCGACGGGTCGATGGCGACCCCGCACGATGGTGGCACCACCCGGGGGATGTTGTCGATCATGCCTCCGCCGGTGATGTGGACCAAGCCGTCGACCAGGCCGGCGTCCAGGACCGGGGTGAGGGGTTCGAGGTAGCTGCGGTGCACGGCCAGAAGGGCGTCGGCGATGGACTCACCGGACCCGCCCGGCATCGGGTCCCGCCAGTCGTGGTCGGCGAACACCTGGCGGGCCAGTGAGTAGCCGTTGGTGTGCAGACCGGAGGAGGCCAGGCCGATGAGGACGTGGCCGGGGCCGATCTCGCCGGTGGGAAGGAGGTTGGCCCGTTCCACCAGGCCGATCATCGTGCCCGACACGTCGACCGAGCCGGCGGTGAGGACGCCGGGCATCTCGGCGGTCTCCCCGCCGAGGAGGACGCAGCCGGCGGCCCGGCAGGCCTCCGCCATGCCCTCGACCACCTCACCCACGATCTCGGGGTCGAGCTCGGCGGCGGCCACGGTGTCGAGGAAGGCCAACGGGCGGGCCCCCTGGACCAGGACGTCGTTGATCCCGTGGTTGACGATGTCGGCCCCGACCCCCCGCCAGCGGTGGACCCGGCGGGCCACCTCGGTCTTGGTGCCGACCCCGTCGGTGCTGGCCACCAGCAGGGGTTCCTTCATCGAGGTGACCTCGATGAGGTCCAGGACCCCGCCGAAGGAGCCCAGCCCGGCCAGGACCCGCTCGTCGTGGGTGGAACGGACGGCGGGGCCGATCCTCTTGGTGGCGGCGGCCGCCGCGGTGAGGGATACCCCGGCCTTGCTGTAGCTGCCCGGCTCGTTACCGTTCTGACCGCCCCGGGACCGCTTCGACGCGGCGCGGGGGGCGTGGCGCCAACCGATGTCCGAGCGGGCGAACAGGCCCTCGGCGGCCGTGTACCGGTCGACCACCGGGTAGGCGGCCGCCAACGCGGCCGGCAGATCGGGCCCCACCCCGACCACGCTCAGCACCCGGCCGCCGCAGCTGACCAGGCGACCACCGTCCCACTGGGTGGCCGCCTGGAGCACCTCGACCCCCAGGGGCGGTTCGACCAGGGGCACGGTCACCCCCATCCGGGGACTGGTCGGGTACCCCTCGGCGGCCACGACGACGGCGACGGCGGTGTCGGTGCTCATGGCCAGCTCGACCGACTCCAGTTCGCCGTGGGCGGCGGCGTCGAGCACGTCGAGCAGGTCGGTCTCGATCAGGGGGATGATGGCCTGGGCCTCGGGGTCACCGAAGCGGCAGTTGTACTCGATGAGGCGGGGACCGTCGTCGGTGAGCATGATGCCGGCGTAGAGGACGCCGACGTACGGGTTGCCCTCCGCGGCCATGCCCCGGACGGCGGCGGTCAGGAACTGGTCGGCCAGCTGGCGTTCCAGCTCGGCCCCCAGACCGGGGACCGGAGCGAAAGCGCCCATGCCACCGGTGTTGAGCCCGGTGTTGCCCTCCCCCACCCGCTTGTGGTCCTGGGCGGTCGCCAGCGGGATCACGGTGCGGCCGTCGGCCACGCCGAACAGCGAGATCTCCTCGCCGACCAAGCGCTCCTCGAGCACGATGGTGTCGCCGGCGTGGCCCATCGTCTTGTCGGCCAGGAGGTCGAAGATGGCCCGTTCGGTCTCCACCCGGTCCTCGGGCACGATGACGCCCTTCCCGGCGGCCAGACCGTCGGCCTTGACCACCACCGGGAAGTCGACCTCCTCGAGCCATTCGAGGGCAGCGTCCACCTCGGTGAAGGCCCGGGAGACCGGGCCGGGGATGCCGTGCCGGCTGGCGAAGTCTCGGGCGAAGGACTTGGACCCCTCGAGCTGGGCGGCCTCGGCGGAGGGGCCGAAGCAGGCCACCCCGGCCAGGGTCAGGTCGTCGGCGATCCCGGCCACCAGCGGGGCCTCGGGGCCGACGACGACGAGGTCGATGTCGTGGCGGACGCAGTAGTCCACCACCTCCAGATGGTTGCCGGGGTCGAGGGCCACGTTGTGGGCGGCCGTACCGGCGTTACCGGGGGTGATGTGCAGGGCGTCGAGCTGGTGGGAGCGGAGCAGGGCGTTGGCGATGGCGTGCTCCCGACCGCCGGAACCGATGAGCAGCACCGAGCGGGGCTGGTTGGGATCCCTGGGGGGTACGGCCGCGCTCATCGGATCACCCCGTCGAACCGGCGCTTGCTGGGGGCGGCGAGCTGGACCGGGACCGGGTAGTCCCCGGTGAAACAGGCGTTGCAGTAGCCGTCGTCGCGGCCGAGCGCCTTCATCATCCGGTCAACCGACAGGTACCCGAGGCTGTCGGCGCCCACATGGTCGCGGATCTCGGGGACGCCCAGCTGATGGGCGATGAGCTCCCCGTAGGTGCCCATGTCGACCCCGAAGAAGCAGGGGTGGGTGATCGGGGGGCAGGTGATGCGGACGTGAACCTCGAGGGCTCCGGCCTCCCGGACGAGGCGGACCAGTGGTCCGAGGGTGGTGCCCCGCACCACCGAGTCGTCCACCATGACCACCCGTTTGCCCTTGATGTTGTCGGGCAGGGTGTTGAACTTCAGCGCCACGCCCTGACGCCGGAGCTCGTCGGTGGGCTCGATGAAGGTGCGACCGATGTACCGGTTCTTGACGAACCCCTCGTTGTAGGTGATCCCCGACACGCTGGCGAAGCCGATGGCGGCCGGGGTGGAGGAATCGGGCACGGGGATGACCACGTCGGCGTCGGCCGGGTGTTCGCGGGCCAGTTCTTCCCCGAGGTTCTGCCGGGCCTGGTGGACCGACAGGCCGTCCCAGTAGGCGTCGGGTCGGGAGAAGTAGATGTGCTCGAAGGTGCAGCGGGCCTGCTGGCGGGGTTCCATCGCCTGGTGGCGCCGGGCGATGCCCCCGCTGAGGACGACGATCTCCCCGGGCATGACCTCGGAGATGGCGTTGCAGCCGAGGGTGCGCAGGGCCCCGGTCTCCGAGGCGACCACATGGCCTCCCGACGGCAGCTGGCCGACGGACAGGGGCCGAAAGCCCCACGGGTCCCGCACCGCCATCACCTTGGTGCCGGAGATGATGACCAGGGAGAACGCCCCGATCCAGCGGGGCATGACCGCGGCCAGGCGCTCCTCCCAGTTCTCCCCGTCGGAGGCGGCCAGCATCAGGGCCAGGACCTCGGAATCCGACGACGACTGGAGACCGACCCCCCGCTTGAGCAGGCCGGCCCGGAGCTCGTCGGCGTTGACCAGGTTGCCGTTGTGGGCCACTCCCAGGGGGCCGTACATGGTCTCGATCACGTAGGGCTGCACATTGCGGTCGGAGTCGGCGCCCGTGGTGGAGTACCGGGTATGGCCGATGGCCAGATCACCGACGAGGGGGTCCAGGGTGCCCTCGTCGAACACCTGGCTGACCAGGCCCCGGCGCTTGTGGACCCGGACGGCCCGGGCCTCGTCGACCACCGCGATGCCAGCGGCCTCCTGACCCCGGTGCTGTAGTGCGTAGAGTCCGAAGAAGCTGATCCGGGCGGCGTCGCCGTTCGGTGTGGAGACGGCGATGACACCGCACTCCTCTTTGGGGCGATCGAGTTCGGTCAACGGAAGGGGCTCCTGACTCGGGAACGGCGATCAGCGGCAATGACGAGCTGGGCCACCGCCGACACCGGACGCACTGAACATCGGATTGGACAATACGGGAACAGGGAGGAACAGCCCATCAGGACTCGAGCAGCGGCGCCAAGTTGACCCGGAGGCGCTGGTCCGCCGGTGGTGCCGCGGGGTGAAACGGCACGCCGGTGAGCCGTTCTTGCAGGGTGACGTACCGCCGGGAGGCGTCGGCCACCACGTCGTCGGGGAGGATCGGAGGCGGGCCGTCCCCCCGGTAGCCAAGCCGGCCCAGGGCCAGCCGGACGGGTTCCTTGTCGTAGCTTTCGGGGTGCCGACCCTCGGCCAGGCAGGCGTCGAGCGTCTCGACGTCCCAGTAGCGGGAGGAGTCCGGGGTGTGGACCTCGTCGATCAGCAGGAGGTCTCCGTCCGGGCCGAGCCCGAACTCGTACTTGGTGTCGGCCAGGACGAACCCGGCCTCGGTGGCCAGTTCCTCACCCCGCCGGAAGAGGCCGACGGCCACCTTCTGCACCTCGGCCCACAGGGACCGGTCGACCAGGCCCCGCTCGACCACCTCGGCCACCGTGACCGGCTCGTCGTGGCCACCGTCATGGGCCTTGGTGGTGGGGGTGAGCAGGGGCTCGGGCAGGGGGGCGTGGTCGACCAGACCGTCGGGGAGCCGGTGGCCGTAGAGGACCCGCTCCCCGGCCCGGTACCGGGGTAGTAGGGAGGTGCTGGTCGAACCGGTCAGACGGCCCCGCACCACCACCTCGACCGGCAGGGGGGTGGCCTCGACCACCACCGCGGCCACCGGGTCGGGTAAGGACACCAGGTGGTTGGCCACCAGATCGTTGGTGCGCCCAAACCACCAGGCAGCGGTCTCGTTGAGGACCTGCCCCTTGTTCGGGATGGTGCCGATGACCCGGTCGAAGGCCGAGATACGGTCGGTGGTGACGATCAGGCGACGACCATCCGGCAGCGCCCAACTCTCGCGCACCTTACCCGACCGATGATCGGGCAGGTCGAGGGCTAGCTCAGCGAGCGTGGCCGGGGGCGCCATCACTCCATCATGGTGACCGCGGGCGCCGGTTCGGACGGGGATCAGATGGATTTCGCCAATTCGTGACCGAAAACCCACCCGTTCCGGGTCATCCGGCCGCGGCGGCGACCCCGTTCACGAACAGTTGACGGCACGATCCACCCGCGTTCCGTCCCCGCAGGGGGTCGTGACGGTCGTGGACGTGGTCCTCCGGATGGGGCATGAGGCCGATGACGAGACCGGAGGGGTCGACCAGGCCGGCGGCGTCGCCTTCCGAGCCGTTCGGGTTCACCGGGTACACCCCGTCGGCCGGGCTGCCGTCGGGCTGGGCGTAGCGGAAGGCGACCCGGGTGCCGGGGCCGGCACCGACCACGGCCGGCTCGGCCACCACGAGCTTCCCCTCGGCGTGGGCCACCGGGCAGCGGATCGGGGCGTCGAGCTCGTCGAGCCACACCGAGTCGGACGACTCGGGCTGGAGGGTCACCCAGCGGCACTCGAACCGGTGGGAGTCGTTGGCGACCAGGGCCGCCGCGCCGGAGGCGGGCCCCGAGGCCGAGCCGTTCCCGTCCGGTCCGGGCCCGCCGGGCAGCAGACCGGCCCGGACCAGGGCCTGGAAACCGTTGCAGATGCCGATGATGGGCATCTCCCGGGCGACGGCTTCGTGGAGCTGGTCGCCGAACCAGCCGGTGAGGTCGAGGCCGAGCAGGCGCCCGGCCCCCAGGGCGTCCCCGTAGGAGAAGCCGCCGGGGAGGGCGAGGAGCTGGTGGTCGGCGAGCCGCACCGTCCCGGCCCGGAGCACCGACAGGGGCACCTCGCTCACGAAGGCGCCGGCGGCGGTGAAGGCGTCGGCCAGCTCCCCGTTGCGGTTGGTGCCGGGAGCGATCGGGATCAGGACCGACGGGCGCCGGCCCGCCATCACCGGGGCACCGACCGGGAGCCGTGACACCAGCGCCGACCGGTCCCGACCGGCCCCGGCAGCGGGCGGGCGGGTTCCCCCCGACGGGGAACCCGGGGCCGGGTCCGAGTCCGGAGCGGTCGGGGCGTCGGGTTCGACGTCGAGGTGGAGGTCGGGGTCGGATCGGTAGGCGGCCCCCAGACGTTCCAGGCTGACCTCGAGGTCACCGATGGTCACGGTCGGCTCGTCCACGACCCGACCGAGGAGGGCGGCGTCGGGCACCAGCTCGGCCATCCGAGCCCGCTGTTCGGGGGCCACCGCACACAGATACCGCCCGGCGCCCTCACCGAACAGGACGTGCGGGTCGGCGCCGGAGGAGCCGAGGTCGAGCGAGAGGCCGAGCCGGCCGGCCAGGGCCCACTCGGCGGCCGCCACGGCCAGGCCCCCTTCGGCCAGGTCGTGACCGGACCGGATGATCCCGGCCCGGATGGCGGCGGCCAGTTGCCGGTGGCGGGACACCGCCCCGGGATCGGGGGCCGACACCGGGCCGCCGAGGTCGCCTCCGGCCACCTCGTCGTAGTGGCTGGCCCCCAGCGCCCCTGCGGACGGACCGATCATCCACACGTCGTCCCCGGGCGTGGTCGGGCCGGTGGACGGGATCCGATCCGGGTGGTCGACCACCCCTAGGGCGGTGATGACCAGGGTGGGCGTGACCGGATCCGGGGTGCCGTCCGGGTGGGTGAAGCTGTTGTAGAGCGAGTCCTTGCCGGACACGAACGGGGCCCCGGGGGCCACGGCGGCGTCGTAGCAGCCCCGGCACGCGTCCACCAGCCGGCCCAGGGTGGCCGGGTCGGTGGGGTCGCCCCAGGCGAAGTTGTCGAGCAGGCTGAGCCGGCTCGGGTCGGCGCCGGCCAGGGTGACGTTGCGGACGGCCTCGTCGACGGCGGCCCAGGCCATGGCCTCGGTGTCGTGGCGGCCCAGGGCCACGGCGAGACCGATGCCGACGGCGAACCCGGTGGTGCCGTCGGCGTCCGGGGGGAGCAGGGCGGTGCCGTCCGCGGGGGCGTCCCCGGCCACACCCCCGTAGGGGCGGATCAGGGTTCCGCCCAGGACCTCGTGGTCGAAGGTGCGGACGACGGCCTCGTTGGACCGGATCGAGGGATGGGCCAGCAGGCGGAGCAGGGCGTCGACGGGATCGATGGTGGCCGGCAGGCGGGCGGGACGGGCCCGGCCCTCGCACCGAGCGGTCAGGGTGAGGGGCGGTCGGCCCTCGTGGAGGAAGCCGGTGTCCAGGTCGACCACGGGTCCGCCACCACTGGTCACCACCAACCGGCCGGTCCCGGTGAAGGTCCCGATGACGGCGGCGTCGACCTGCCAGCGGCGGGCCAGGGCGAGTAGGGGGGCCGGATCCGGGGTGGCGAGCACCATCCGCTCCTGGGCCTCGGATAGCCACACCTCCCAGGGCGCCAGGCCCGGGTACTTGCGGGGGACGAGATCGAGCTCGACGGTGGCACCGACCGTCTCGGCCATCTCGCCCACGGCGGAGGAGAGCCCACCGGCCCCACAGTCGGTGATGGCCGAATAAAGGCCCTGATCACGGGCCTCGACCACCAGGTCGATCAGGCCCTTCTCCACCACCGGGTCCCCGATCTGCACCGAGGAGCCGGCCACGTCGGCCGTCTCGATCCCCATGGTCTGGGACGAGAACGTGGCCCCGCCGACCCCGTCGCGGCCCACCGCTCCACCGATCACCACCACGGCATCGCCCGGTTGGGGGTCGGTGCGGTGGCTGCCGGACGGCAGGAGCCCGATACAGCCGGCGAACACCAGGGGGGTGGTGGTGTAGGAGCTGTCGTGCACGATGGCCCCGGCCACGTTGGGGACCCCGATCTTGTTGCCGTAGTCACCGACGCCCGCCACCACCCCGGCCCGGACCCGCCGTGGGTGGAGCACACCGGGGGGCAGGACGTCGGGGTCTACGTCGTCGGGGCCGAAGCAGAGGATGTCGCTGATGGCCACGGGCCGGGCGGACACACCGAGGATGTCCCGGACCACGCCGCCCACCCCGGTGTTGGCCCCACCGAAGGGTTCGAGGGCGCTGGGGTGGTTGTGGGTCTCGGCCTTGACGGCGAGGTCGAACCGGTCGTCGAAGGCGACGATGCCGGCGTTGTCGACGAAGGCCGACCGCACCCAGGGAGCGTCGATGGTGTCGGTGGCGGCCCGGAGGAAGCTGCGGAGCAACCCGTCGATGGTCTCGGTGCCGCCGGCCGCGTCCTCCACGGTGATCCGGGCCCGGAAGGTCTTGTGGGAGCAGTGCTCGCTCCAGGTCTGGGCGATGGTCTCCAGTTCGGCGTCGGTGGGTTCCCGGCCGAGCTCGGCGAAGTGGGCCTGGACGGTGACCATCTCGTCACCCGACAGGCCGAGCCGGCGGGACCGACTCAGGGCCTCCAAGCCGTCCCGGTCGGCCCCGGTCACGGGGATCAGCTCCACGGCCGGGGCTTTGGCCTGGGCGTCGGTGAACGCCGGGGTGAGGGAACGATCCGACCACCGCTCGATGACCTCGTTGTGGAGGACCCGGTCGACCAGGGCGTCGAGCTCGGAGGGGGTGAGGTCGGCGTCGATGACGAGGCGGCGGCCGATGGAGGCGGCCGCCACCGGGTAACCGAGCTCGGTGGCCGCCCGCACCAGTTCGGCCCCCTCCCGGTCGGTCACCCCAGCCCGGAGGCCGATCTCGACCATGTGGGGGGGCGTACCGTCGGCTCCGGCCGCGGGTCGGTGGTCGTCGGCCCGGCACCACCACTGTCCCACCGAGTCGACCGCGAGGGTGGTAATCAGGGCGTCGAGCCGGGTGTCATCGACGTCGGCGGCCAGGTGGATCAGCCTCAGCTCGGTGATGGACCGCACCGGGAATCCGAACAGGCGGGCCTGGGCCGTTGGCCCGTGGTCTGACCGGTCGAGGTGACCGGGGCCGACCACGATGCGGAACACCGGCACGGTGGCCGGGTCGAGTGGGCGGGGGCCGGGAGGGGTGGGCGAGGTGGGGCGCACGCCACCACTATCGCAAGCTCGTCCACCGGAGCGGCGCCTTCGACCACGTTTCGTCGCCGACCGGCCGATACCGTCGGTGGGGTGCCGCGGCAATTCGTTCTGGGCGTCGACCTCGACAATGTCTGCGCCGACTACACCACCGCCTTCCGCCAGGTGGTCGCCAACGACCGAGGGGTGGACCCCGGGTCGCTGACCCTGATCCGGTCGTGGGGGTTCGAGGAGTGGGGCCTGAGCGACGCCGACTACGACCGGCTCCACCGTCTGGCCGTGAACGAACGGCGGATCCTCCGCCACCTGGACCCGTCCCCGGGGTGTGCCGATGCCCTGTGGCGTCTGTCGGACGCCGGGGTGTGGATCCGGATCATCACCCACCGGCTCTACGTCAACTGGGGTCACGCGGCCGCCGTCTCCGACACCGTCGAGTGGCTCGACGAGGCGGCGATCCCCTACCGGGACCTCTGCTTCCTGGGCGACAAGCCGGAGGTGGGGGCCGACCTGTACATCGACGACGCCCCCCACAACATCGAGGCCCTACGGGCGGCCGGCAACGAGGTCATCGTCTTCGACCAGCCCTACAACCGGGACCTGCCCGGGCCGCGGGCCACGGGTTGGGACGAGGTGGAGCAGATCGTGCTCGACGCCGCCTCGGCCCGGGGCTGGATCCAACCCCAACTGCCCGGGATCGACGCCGGCGCCGACCGGCTGCGTCGACGTCGGCATCCCGAACCTGGTCCGGCCCCGTCGTGATCGCCCACGTGGCCGCCGCGCTCCTGGCGGTGGTACTGACCGTGGCCGCGGTGGCCAAGCTGGTCCGGCCCCGCCGGACCCGCGACGAGCTGGCCGGGCTCGGCCTGGTGGCCTCCCCGGCCCTGGCGGTGGTGGTACCCGTCATCGAACTGACCACGGCCGCCCTCCTGGTGGTCCGGCCGGCGTGGGGCGGGGTGTTGGCGTTCGCCCTGATCACCGCCTTCACCGCGGTGTTGGTACAGGTGATCCGATCGGGCCGCGTGGCCCGCTGCGCCTGTTTCGGCAGCCTCGGTAGTGAGGTCGTGTCCCGCTCCGGCGTGATCCGCAACGGCCTCCTCCTCGTCCTCGCGGTCACCGCGGCCACCGGCCGCGGCTGAACACCAGGCCACCGGCCGCGGCTGAACACCAGGCCAGGCTGGTGCCCCGACCGCGGGGTGACCAGAATGGCGCCCATGGATTCGTTGGGACGCTGTCATGGCTGAGGACCGCAGCTGGGGATTCCGGACCCGGGCCCTTCACGCCGGGGGGCGCCCCGATCCGACCACGGGAGCTCGGGCCGTCCCCATCTACCAGTCGACGAGCTTCGTGTTCGAGGACACCGACGACGCCGCCGACCTGTTCGCCCTGCAGAAGTACGGGACGATCTACAGCCGGATCTCGAATCCCACCACGGCCGCGTTTGAGGAGCGGATGGCCAGTTTGGAGGGTGGGATCGGGGCGGTGGCCACCTCGTCCGGCCAGGCGGCCGAGTTCTTGGCCATCACCACCCTGGCCGGGGCGGGCGACCATGTGGTGGCCGCGGCCGGGCTGTACGGGGGGACGACCACCCTGCTGGCCACCACCCTGGCCCGATTGGGGGTGTCCACCACCTTCGCCGACAACAGCGACCTCGACGCCTTCGACGCCGCGGTCACCGACCGGACGAAGCTCGTCTACACCGAGATCATCGGTAACCCGTCGGGGGCCGTGGCCGACCTGGCCGGATTGGCCGAGCTGGCCCACCGCCACGGGGTACCGCTGGTGGTCGACGCCACCTTTGCCACCCCGTACCTGTGCCGGCCCATCGAGCACGGGGCCGACATCGTACTTCACTCGGCCACCAAGTTCATCGGTGGTCACGGCACCAGCATCGGCGGGGTGATCGTGGAGGCGGGCACGTTCGACTGGGCCGCGTCCGGCCGGTTCCCCCGCGTCACCGATCCGGTGCCCACCTACGCCGGCCTCCGCTGGCAGGACAACTTCGGGGAGTACGCGTTCTGTACGGCGCTGCGTTCCGAGCAGCTCCGTGACGTCGGCGCCTGCTTGTCGCCGTTCAACGCGTTCCTCCTACTCCAGGGCCTGGAAACCCTGCCCCAGCGGATGGACGCCCATGTGGCCAACGCCCGGGCGGTGGCGGCCTGGTTGGCCGGCGATGACCGGGTGGCGTGGGTGGCCTACGCCGGCCTGCCCGATTCCCCGTACCACGAGCTGGCCGGCCGTTACCTGCCGAAGGGCCCGGGCGCGATCTTCACCTTCGGGGTGCGGGGTGGGCGCAAGGCGGGTCAGCGGTTCATCGAGAACCTGCAGATGATCAGCCATCTGGCCAACGTGGGCGACGCCCGGACTCTGGTGATCCACCCGGCGTCGACCACCCACCAACAGCTCTCCGACGAACAGCTCACGGCCGCCGGGGTGGGGCCGGACATGATCCGTCTGTCGGTGGGGCTGGAGGACCTCGACGACATCTGCTGGGACCTCGACCAGGCCCTCACGGCCGCACAGGAGCTCGCATGACACCCCCCGACACCCGTTCCAACGCCCGGCCGGCGCCGTTGTCGGCCACCGAACGCAAGGACCTGCTCGACCGGACCCGCACCATCGCCATCGTCGGCGCCTCGGCCAATCCGGCCCGGGCCTCGAACTTCGTGATCACCTACCTGAAGTCCTCGACCTGCGACTTCACCCTGTACCCGGTCAACCCGACCGAGACGGAGATCCTGGGGCTGAGGTGCTATCCGTCCCTGTTCGACCTGCCGGAGCCGCCCGACATGGTGGACGTGTTCCGCCGACCCGACGACTGTCCCCCGGTGGCCCGGGACGCGGTGGCCGTCGGGGCGTCATCGCTGTGGCTACAGCTCGGCATCGTCAGCGACGAAGCGGCCACGATCGCCGCCGAGGGCGGTCTCGCGGTGGTCATGGACCGTTGTGTCAAGATCGAGCACGCCCGCTTCGCGGGTGGTTTGCACCTGGCCGGGTTCGATACCGGCGTCATCGATTCGAGGAGATAGGCACGATGGATCTTGGTCTGAGCGGGAAACGGGCCGTGGTGGCCGCATCGTCGTCGGGCCTCGGCCTGGCCTGTGCCCAGGCCCTGGCCGCCGAGGGGGCGACGGTGGCCATGGGCTCGCGGGACAAGGACCGGATCGAGGCGGCGGCGGCCGGGATCGACGGGGCCATCCCCCTCGTCGGCGACGTCTCCACGGTGGAGGGGGCCACGGCCTTCACCACGGCGGCGGTGGAGGCCCTGGGCGGGGTCGACATCCTTATCGCCAACGCCGGGGGCCCGCCCCCGGGCACGTTCGCCTCCACCCCGCTGGCGACCTACCCAGACGCCCTGGCCCTCAACCTGTTGTCGACGGTGGCCATGTGCGAGGTCACCGTGCCGGCCATGCAGCAGCAGGGGTGGGGCCGGGTGGTGGCGCTCACCTCGGTGTCGGTTCGTCAACCGATCTCGAACCTGATCCTGTCGAACACCGCCCGGGCCGGCCTGACCGGCTTCCTGAAGACCCTAGCCCTAGAGGTGGCCGGCGACGGGGTGACGGTCAACTCGGTCCAGCCCGGTTTGCACGCCACCCCCCGCCTGAGCTCGATTCCCGGGGCGCTCACCGACCGGGCCGTGGGTGTCCCCGCCGGGCGGATCGGCGCGCCGGAGGACTTCGGACGGGTGGCCACCTTCCTGTGCTCGGAGTCGGCCAACTACATCACCGGGGTCGCTCTCAACGTGGACGGTGGTAGCTATGGCGGCCTCCAGTAGGTACACATGAGCCGATGGCGTCGTCCCGTGCTGCCCGAACCCGATCTGTCCTGATCGCCTGCCTGGCGACCGTGGCCCTGACCGCCACGGCCTGCACCGACGGACCGGGCAGCGAGGAGGATCTCGTCAACGCCCTGACCCGGGACGACGGGTTCGACCAAGCCCAGGCCGAGTGCATCGCCAACGCGGTGTTCAACGAGTACGGCGAGAACGAGGACGCCCTGAAGGCCATCTCGTCGGCGCCGGACATGGCCGCGCTCGACGCCGAGGGCGGGGTACCCGGGTTCAGCGAGTTCTTCGATCGCACCGTCCAGACCTGCTCCGGCTCCCTCCAGTAGCCGGCCGCCGGAACCCGACCGAACCGGCACCGGACTGAACGGTACGAGCCTGGCCGGCCGGCCCAACCGGTCGTCGGGCCCGTCCCGGCGACGATTGGGAGGCGGGCGTCCGGCGGCGGATGCCATGATGAGCCGATGTCGGCGCCGGCACCCAACGTTCCGCCCCCGATCCGATGGGTCGACCTGGTCACGCTGGGGTTCACCTACTTCGCGGTCGGGGTCACCGTCAGCGTGGCCCTGGTCGAACGGGGCACGCCTACGCTCAACATCCTCGGCGCCGCTGTCATCGTCTACAGCGCCACGAGCGAACTGGCGTACATCGCGGTGCGCGACGGTGGCGGTGGCGTGGTGGCCGGTGTGCTCAGCGGTTGGCTGGTGGCCTCCCGGTTCGGGCTCCTCTGCGTGAGTCTGGGGGCCAAGCTCACCGGGGACCGGGGGGAACGGACAGTGGCCGCGCTCCTGGCCGTGGACCCGTCGGTGGCCCTGGCGGCGCAGCAGTCGGATCCGGTCCGGGTGCGGCAGGTGTACCGTCGCGCGTCCGTGGTGCTGATGTCGGGCTGGCTGGCCGGCAACCTGGTCGGCGTCGGGGTGGGCAATGTGGTCTCCGACGCCAACCGGTGGGGCCTCGACGCCGTCTTCCCGGCCGCCCTGCTGGCCATCATCGGCAACCGGCTGCGGAGCGGTGACGGTCTGACCGCCGCCCTGGTGGGTGCGGGGCTCTGCCTCCTGCTGGTTCCGGTGGCCCCGGGCGGTGTACCCATCCTGGCCAGCGTTCTCGGTGCCGGGGCCGGCCTGGCGGTGGCCAGGAGGCGGGGGGCGTGAGCTGGTTCGTGATCGTCGCCCTGGCCGTGGGCACGGCGGCCCAGCGCCTGGTCGGCATGTTCGCCGCCGGCGCCGTCATCGCCCGTCACCGGGGGCTCACCCTGCTGGCCGATCTGCTCCCCGTGGCCATCATCGCCGCCGTGATCGCCCAGCTGAGCTTCACCCGTGGCCGGTCCCTTGTGGTCGACGACCGGGTGGTGGGGCTGGCCGTGGCCGGGATCCTGGTTTGGCGGCGGGCCCCATTGGTGGTCGTCGTCCTGGCCTCGGCGGGCGCCACCGCCCTAGTGCGGTCGATCTGAGGCGACGGGGTCGATCCTGAAGACCCCCGACCGTCGGAGCCGGGCCCCTGGGCCCGCCCCCGTTGCCGCCACACCGGAGAACCGCGGTTACACGGCGGGCACGGAGAACCGGTACGTCGACGATCGCAGCCGCCGGTCCACGTCCGACAGTCCCAATGATGATCTCACAGACTGCCGGACGACCCAGCGGGCGTCACCCGGACCATCGCGTCTCTACCGGCGCTCCGTGTCCGCCAGGGGCCCAGCTTCCCGTACGACCGTCCAGATGTGAAGTAGTATCTTTCGAACAGAACATTCGACATGATCGAAAGGTGAACGCGCCGTGAACCTTCGTGAAGCTCGTGCCGTGTTCGCCCTGTACGAACACCGCCACTTCGGTCGAGCCGCCTCGGCCACCCACGTGACCACGCCGACATTGTCCCACACGATCGCCCAGGTGGAACGCCAACTGGGATTCCGGCTGTTCGACCGGACCACCCGAACCGTCGTCCCGACGGCCGAGGGAGAGGCACTGCTGCCATCCATCGAGGCCTTCCTCAACGCCCACGAGCGCTTGGAGTACCAGGCCCTCACCCTGGCGGAGCGGCCGATCGTCAGGGTGGGGACGTTCTACGGCCGGGGGGCCGATTTCGTCAGCGAGGTGGCGGCGGCCGGGGTGTGCTCGATCGCGGTAAGGCACTACGAATGGAACGACCCGACGTGCGGTCTGGCCGCCGGTGAGGTCGACGCCGCCATCCTGGCCGGGCCGCTGGCCATCGACGCTGAGCTGACCCGGATCCGGTTGTGGAGCGAGGACCGGGTCGCGGTGCTGGCCGACCACCACGAATTGGCCCGGAGGCCGTCGCTGCTCTTGGCCGAGGCCGACGACGCCGGTTGGGTCCGCATGGAGGCCACCGACGCCGTCTGGCACCGGTACTGGCGTCTCGACCATGTGCGGGGTGGCCGACCCACCGAGGTCGGGCCTCCCCAGGAGTCGGCCACCGGCCTGATGTCGGCGGTCAGGAGTGGGGAAGGGGTGATCGTCGCCACCCGCTCGTACGCTCGGGTCTTCTCCGGCGAGGGCCTGGCCAGCGTGCCCGTCGTAGACGTTCCACCGGTCGACATCGACCTGGCCTACGTGACCGCCCGCTGCCACGACCCCCAACGGGGGCTGATCGAACGGATCGGGTCGTGGCAGCGACACGAGCACGAGGGTCGCCCCTGGCTGCCGGACTACGCCGACGACGCCGTCTGAGGCGGGGAGGTCGGTCCGTGTCCACACCCCCGAGCCCGCTCCGAACCCACCGTGGGCACTCCTCGATCCGGCCCCCGCCTCCGGGGGGGCGGACGGGTAGGGGGCCACGGGTCAAGTTCGGGCCGGGCCGGCCGATACCCCGGTGTGGCCGACCAGATGATCAGCCCGCCGACCGGCGGGCCGCTCGAGACCGGAGCCGCCCGCCCCGGGGTCCCCGATCCCGCACTCGAGCGGCGGGGTCGGCGGTGGCTGCTGTGGTCGTTCGTGTTCTGTCCCTGCCACCTCCCCCTCACCATGGCCGTTCTGGCCTTCCTGTTCGGGGGTTCGGCCTTCGGTGCCCTCATCGCCGGGAACCGGGCCGTGGTCGGTGTCGTGTTCGGGCTCCTCTACGCGGCCGGGGTAGCCATCGGCTTCCGCCATCTCCGCCGGGCCCGCTCTGGCTACGACTGCTCCACCGGGGCGTGCACCCTGCCCGCCCGCGAACCGGCCTCCTGAACCGTCCCGGCCGGTTCGACCCGGCCGGGAGCCCGCCCAGTTGGTACGGTGATCTGCGTGCACGTCCACACCCTGGACCACATCGTGTTGAACTGCGCGGACGTCGAGACGTCGTTGGCCTGGTACACCGAGCGGATCGGCCTGGTCGGTGACCGGGTGGACGAGTGGCGGACCGGCGAGGTCCCGTTCCCGTCGGTGAGGATCAACGACCACGTCCTGATCGATCTGTTCGACGGCCCGCACGACGGCACCAACCTCAACCACTTCTGTCTGGTCGTCGACCGGGCCGACGTCGACCGGGTGGTGGACGACCCGGCCTTCGAGGTGGTGGACGGACCCGGCGACCGGTACGGCGCTCGGGGACGGGGATGGTCGGTGTACGTCCGCGATCCGGACGGCAACATCGTCGAGTTGCGCAGCTACTGACCGATTTTCCCGGCCGTGACCGGTCGGCGGGCTCGGGAACGGGATGGCGCGCCGACCGCGCCGGTGCTCATAGCATCGACCCATCGACTTCGGGGCCCGGCCAGAAATCCGCGGTCGGGGCGACGGGATCCCGGCGCCCGATCGTTGATCGAGTGATGCCCGTGTGCTCGCTCGACCCTCCAGCGACGACCGACCACCGCTTCGCCGAGGCCGAGGTGGCGGTGTACCGCGAGCTGATCCGGCTCTGCGGTGGCGACCGGGCCCGGGCCGAGGATCTCCGCCAGGACACCTTCGAACGGGCCGCCCGGCACCTGCGCCGCCATCCCGATCGGGAGGTCACCACCGGGTGGTTCGTCACGGTGGCCCGCAGCGCCTTCATCGACGACATCCGCCGGGAACGACGCGACCTCCGGCTGCGGGAACGTCTGGCTACCCTGGCCCGGCGAGACTCCACCGAGCCCGACTGGGACCGTGTCGCCGCCGGCGACGCCCTCGCCCTACTCGGCCGTCTGACCGACGAGCAGCGGGCCGCCCTAGTCCTGTTCCATCTCCACGGCCTGTCGATCGCCGAGGTGGGGGCCGAACTGGGCCGGGGGGTGCGGGCCACCGAGTCACTCCTGGTCCGGGCCCGAAAGCGGCTCCGTGTCCTGGTGGAGGCGGAACATGGCGCCTGATCCGACCGGCCCGAACCGTCACCGCCTTGAGGACCGGAGGGACGAGGCGTTCCGCCGCTTTCTCGACCGGGCGACCGAGGACCCGACGGTGCCCCGGCTCGATCCCGTACCGGTCGCCGACCTCGACCGGACGGCCGCGGCCTCGGCCCGCCCGCCCTTGAACCGGCGCCTGCTGGTGGCCGCGGCCGTGATCCTGATCGCGTCGGGCACGGTGGTGGCCCTGATCCGACCGTCGGGCACCACCCTGGTCGGCGAACCGGCCGCATCCACCCCGTCCGTGGACTCGACCGTGGCCCCGACCCCGTCGGCCGGGCCCGACCCCGTGGACGGGACGACCACCGGCCCCGGACCCAGCCTTCCCGAAGCCACCGAGCCCGAGTCCGACCGGGCCCCCACCGGGTCGTCCGGGGCCGTGGGCCCGGACGCCAACGCCACCGACAGGGTTTCCGGCTCCGGCGGCGATGGCGGCCCGGTCTCTCCCGGCGGCGCTCCGTCGGCCACGCCGGGACCAGCCGCTCCCGGTTCGACCGGCCCCGCCACTACGGCGACCGTGCCGGCATCCGGCACCCGGTTGGCCCTCGACCTCGGCGCCGTGCCCCGGGACGCCGCGAACGGTCGGACGGTGCACCCCTCGGTGGGCCCGGCCCTCACGGTGGAGCGGGCCGGCGCCGGAACGATCGAGACCGACGGTCAGGGCCGGGTGTTCGGTCCCGGTGGGCAGCAGCGCACCGACTACGCCATCGTCACCCTCGTGGGTGCCGACGTGGCCGATCTGATCCCGGCGTCGGGTCGGGCGACGGTCACGTTCACCCCCCGGGTCGACGTGCTCAGCCGGACGGTGACCACGGGCCGCAACATCCACACCTGGTTCGAGATCGTGTCCGAGGCCGGGCCCGACCAGCTGGTCACCGGGGTTTCGCTCCAAGTGGACCCCGAGATCGGCCCCTACCTGAGCGGCGCCGTCCAGGGCACCCGCTGGGAGCACACCCTGTCGAGCCCGGAGATCGCCGAGCTGGCGTCCGGCCGTTCGGCCACGCTCACCCTGACCTGGACGGCCGGTCAGGGGCGGGTGCTGCTCAACGGCCGGGCCGTGACCTCCTTCAGCCTGGATCGGGGTCCCGTCACCTGGCGTTCGAGCGCCCGGTTGTCGGTGGGGGGCTCGGCCACCTGGGGGGCGGGCTACTTCACCACCCACGACGACGCCGTCCGCCGGTTCGAGATCGTCGCCGACTAGGAAACTCTCGACCAGAGCCGGCAGCACGACACCGATGAGGCCACGGCCGAAGAGCCGACAACACCGATGAGGCCACGGCCGAAGAGCCGACAACACCGATGAGGCCACGGCCGAAGAGCCGACAACACCGATGAGGCCACGGCCGTCCTGGGCTTTTCCTCCCGGCGCGACGGGATCCGGCTTCCGGCGACGTTGACCCCAACGGGGCACAATCGCCGATTCCGGCGGGAAAGGAACCGCGAACGTGCGTTCTCGGGGAAAGCTCAGTGTCACGCTGGCCGTCGTGGTGGCGGCTGTCTCCCTGCTCGGATTGACCGCGGTGGCCCAGGCGGCCGCCGGGCCGTCCGAAGCGGCCCGGATTGAGGCCGGTGCGTCACGGTGGAGCCGGGACGGTTCGTCGTTCGACCGGCGCTGGGACGGGTTCGCCATCCTCCGCCGGTGGCACGCCGCCGACCGGAGCCGGGGACGCGGACGGGGCCGCCCGACCACCACGACCGCGCCGGGCACCACCTCCACCTCGACCACTGGGCCCAGCACCACCGTGCCGGGCACCACCTCGACCACCGTGCCGGGCACCCCCTCGACCACTGGGCCCAGCACCACCGTGCCGGGCACCACCTTGACCACTGGGCCCACCGTCACCCAGCCCACGACGACGACCGCGGTGCCAGGAGAGCCCGGGGCGAGCCGGCCGGCCACCCAGCCCGACACCATGCCGGCCCCGGCCACCTCGGGCACACCCCTGGTCCGGCAGGTCCGCGACGGTGAGGTGATCGCCACCTACGACAGCATCGGCGCCGGCCTCTCCGGGGACGGGCCGTTCGCCCGGACCCACGCGTGGAACAAGGTGCAGCCCGGTGACGTGTTCGAGGTCTACCCGGCCGTCTACACCGGACCGGGCCAGTTGCCCTGGATCGGTCCCCTTCCCGACGAGTCCGGCACCACTCACGTCCCCACCGACATCACCATCCGGGGCGTCACCGTGGACGGCAAGCGCCCGGTGCTGAGGATGGGCACCACGGGTGACTACAACGTCCTCGGCCACGGGGTGGTCGAGATCGACGGCGTCGCCGGGTTGACGTGGGAGAACATCGACATCGACGGTACCGACGGCAATTGGGTGGACCGGGCCGCCATCTACGTGATGAACAGCCGGGACGTCACCATCCGCAACTCCCGGATCCACGGCATGCAGGACAGCCGGCACAACGGGGTGTTCGGTGCCGGCGGCAACCGGGGCACCCTCCTGCTCGACGACCTCCGCTTGTACGACAACGGCGGGGCCGACGGCCCGGCCCACAACGTCTACGTGAACTCGAGCGACGTCGACCCGGACTTCACCCTCAGGGTCACCGACAGCTGGTCGAGCGCGGTCAACCTCGGCCACCTGCTCAAGTCCCGGGCCCAGGTGACCGTGGTCGACGGCAACCTGCTGGAGGGCACCGATCCCCTGCCGGGATGGGACTGTGGCGAGTCCTACGGCCTGGACACCCCCAACGGTGGGCGGGTGACCGTCACCAACAACGTGTTTATTAAGGCGAAGCCCGAGGCCTGCGGGACCGGGATCAGCCTCCGGTACGGCGCCGAGGGCCTCGGCTCGGGGTGGACCCACCGGGTCGACGTGGTGCACAACACCTTCATCGCCCTATCCCCGGTGTGGGACTCGAGCGGCCACCGGTCGATCCCGCTCGGGTTCTTCTCCCCCCTGGCCGCGCCGGGGACCAGCGGAGCCATGGGGGTACCGATCGAGGTGACCCTCAACCGGTTCGAGGGTTACGTCACCGACGACCTCGATGCCGCCGCCCGCTACCGGGGCACCAACTACGTCGACATCCCGGGATCGCTCGGCTAGCGCCGGTCGGTCGACCGGGCCCTCCGCCTGGTCGACCGACCACCCGGTCGGCTCAGCCCGGCGCCCGGGCCGACACCACCTCGGCCAGGGCGTCGACGCAGGTGTCGATCTGGGCGTCGGTGATGACGAGCGGGGGGCAGAACGCCACCGAGGTCCCGATCGGTCGGACGATGACCCCCCTGGTCAGCATGGCGTCGCGCACGGCGGCGCCGTCACCATCTGGGCCGAGGTCGGCGGCCCACACCGCCCCAACACCCCGCGCCTCGGCAATGGCGCCGTCCTCGGCCAGGCTGCGGAGGCCGGCCCCCAACCGCTCCCCCACCTTGACCGCCCGCTCGATCAGCCCGTCGGCCAGCACGTCCAGGTTGGCCAGGGCCGCGGCGCAGGTGGTCGGGTGACCCGAGTAGGTGTAGCCGTGACGCAGCATCCAGTCCGGGTCGTTCTCCAGCGGGTCGAGCACCCGCCGGGACAGCATCACCCCGGAAACCGGTAGGTAGCCGGAGCTCACCCCTTTGGCGAAGGTGATCATGTCGGGCGTGACACCGAAGTAGTCCGAGGCCAGCCAGGTACCCATACGGCCGAACCCGCAGATCACCTCGTCGAAGATCAGGTATGCGCCGTGCTGGTCGCACAGGCGCCGCAGCCCCTCCAGATACCCTTCGGGCGGGGGGTGGACCCCGCCCGCCCCCTGCACCGGCTCGGTGAGCACCGCGGCCACCCGACCCCCGTACTCGTCGGCGAACATGGAGGCCATGGCCTCGAGATCATCGGCCGGAGCCTGGACCACGTCAGGCAGGAGGGGGCCGAAACCCTCCTTGTTCAGGGGCAGACCCTGGGCGGTCATGCCGCCGTAGTTGACCCCGTGGTAGGCCCGGTTGCGGCTGATCACCACCGTCTTCTCGGGGTGGCCGGCGCGGACCTGGGCGATCCGGGCCACCTTCATGGCGGTGTCGATGGCCTCGCTCCCCGAGTTCCCGAGGAAGACGCGGGCGTCGGGGAACGGGGCCAGATCGGCCAGGCGGGCGGCCAGGGCCTCCGACGGTTCGTTGGCGAACTTCTCGAAGGTGTGGAAGGTGGCCAGGGCGTTCATCTGCCGGTTGACGGCCTCGATGATGGGCCGGCAGCCGTGCCCGGCCTGGACGTACCACAGGCTGGCCAGGGCGTCGATGTAGTCGTGCCCGGCCGAGTCGGTGACCACCGCACCGTCCCCGCCGACCAGGGTGAGATAGTCGGTCCTCGCCGGTTGAGCGTAGGCGTGCAGCAATCGTGGAACAGCCATGGTTCCCCCTCTAGGGACCGTCCGATGGAGCGAAGCGTAGTCCAGCCCGCTCCGGGGGATCAGGCCGTGACCCCCTACCCGCCGGACGGCCCGGACCGCACCCCGGGGGCGGCGGCGTCGACGATCTCGTAGCCGTAGCCCTGCTCGGCCAGGAACCTCTGCCGCCGCCGGGCGTGATCGACCTCGACGGTGTCCTGGCCCACCAGGGTGTAGAAGTGGGCCTGGCGGCCGTCGCGTTTGGGCCGCACGATCCGGCCGAGCCGCTGGGCCTCCTCCTGGCGGCTCCCGTAGGTGCCCGAGACCTGGATGGCCACGGCCACCTCGGGAAGGTCGATGCTGGTGTTGCCCACCTTGGACACGACCAGGACGTCGATCTCGCCGGTGCGGAGCTGTTCGAAGCGGTGGAGGCGCTCCGCGGCCGGGGTCTGCCCGGTGACGATGGGGAGGCCGAGCCGGTCGGCGACGGCGACGAGCCCGTCGAGGTAGGTACCGATGATGAGCACCTGCTCGCCCCGGTGCCGTTCCACGAGCTCGGCCACCACGTCCAACTTCCCGCCCACGGCCGCCGCCACCTGGGCCCGTTGCCGGATCGGGGCCGAGGCGTGGGCCAACCGCTCGTCGGCGGTGGGCGGGATCCGGATCTCGGTGCAGGTGGCGGGGGCCAACCAGCCCTGGAGCTCGAGGTCCCGCCAGCCGACGTCGTACCGTTTGGGCCCGACCAGGCCGAACACGTCCCGTTGCCGGCCGTCCTCCCGGACCAGGGTGGCGGTGAGGCCAAGGCGACGGCGGGACTGGATCCCGGCGGTCAGCTGGAACACCGCGGAGGGCAGCAGGTGGACCTCGTCGTAGATGACGAGACCCCAGTCCCCGCCCTGCAGGAGGTCGAGGTGGCGGAACACCCCGCCTCGCCGGGTGGCTAGGAGATGGTAGGTGGTCAGGGTGATGGGCCGCACCTCCCGCCGCCGGGCCGAGTACACGCCGATGTCGTCGGGGTCGAGGTCGGTGAAGCGCTCCAGCTCGGTCCGCCACTGGTCGACGGCCGCTTCCCCGGTGGTCAGGATCAGGGTACGGGAGCCGACGGCGGCGGCCGTGGCGATCCCGGTGACGGTCTTGCCCGCCCCGCACGGCAGGACGATCACGCCGGTGCCGCTGGGCAGCCAGGCCTCCACGGCCGCCTCCTGGTAGGGCCGCAGCTTCAGATCGGGGTCGAGCCGGAACGGGTGGGGCAGGCCGGGGCTGAGGGCGGCCCGGTCGTCGGCGGGCCAGCGCCGGGCCAGCAGGGTTTGTTTGAGGGCCCCCCGATCCAGGGGGTCGAGAACGGCGCGGACCAGATCGAGCCGGGGCCCGAGGTGGCGGGCCACCTCGTCGTCGGCCAGCATCACGTCGGCCAGCTCCCGGTCGGCGAAGCGGACCACCAGGGACCCGGGCCCGCCGTCCCCGACCTCGGGGCCGCCGGAACCACCGCGCCTGCTGTCGGGGCCGTCCGGCCGACCGTCGGGGCCCAGGCCCGCCGGGGGCGCCCCGCCCTCGATGACCACTCGCCCGAACCGGGCCATGGTGTCGGTGATGGCCGCCTCGACCGCGTGCGGCACCGGCGCCGCCGACCACCGGCGGAGGGTGTCGATCATCCGTTCCGCCGTCACCCCGGCCGCGGCCGCGTTCCACAACCCGAGATCGGTGAGCCGGTAGGTGTGCAGGCCCTCCGGGGCGGTGTCGAGCTCGGCGAACCGGGCCAGCTCCGACCGGGCGGCCTCGGCGTCGGGGTGGGCCAGGTTGAGCAGGACGGTGTCGGGGGCCGGCAGCAGCAGCGGTCCCGATCCAGCCGGAGCGGTCACTGATCTGGATCCTCCACCGCCACCACGGTTTCCAGCGGGAGGTCGGTCACCCCGTCCGGTCCGAGCAGGCTGACTGTGTCGGCCACGGCCACCAGCACCCCCGACGACTCGGCCAGGGCGCCATCCACCAGATGGGTGACCACCGCGGGCCGGTTCAACCGGCGGTCGATCCGGCGCCGCAGATCGCCTCGACCGTCGTCGCCCGCCGGGCCCGGCTCGCCGGCGTCGGGTGGCTCCCCGCCGTCCGCCACCAACTCGGCCACCGTCTCCTCTATCTCCCCCCGGGTCAGGCCACCCACCAGTTCCGGCCCGGTCCAGTCGGGGGGCGGCCCGGTTCGGTCGGGAGGGGGCCCGGCCGGGTCGGGGCCGGATCCCCGAGGGTCGTCCGGGCCGGCCTCGGCGGCGCCCCTGTCGGGAGCCGCCGACCCGGCCCGGGAGCGGACCACCACCGTGGCCCCGTCGAGCACCGGGAACAGACCTTCGGCCCGGAGCTCGTCGAGCATCCGGTTCGGTTCCACCGGGCTGGTCAGCACCGTCGGGGCCACCAGGCGCATGCCGAGCCGGGTGGCTCGGGCCGACGAGGCGATGCCGACCGCCTCAGCCTCGTCGGCGGTCACCACGACCGATCGGGCCGGCAGGACCCGGGTGGTGCCGTGGCGACGGGCCACGTCGGTGATCAGGTAGCTGAGAGGCTGGGGTACCCCCGACAGGGCGTGCCGGCCCAGGAAGTCCTCGATGGCCCCGGCCGTCCACCCCCGGTCGAACGCCTCCCTCAGGCTCGTGGGGCTGAACCGGAACGACGGCAGCGAGCTCCCCGGTTCCCGGTCGGCCATCTCGCTCATCGCCTCGGCCACCGCCGGGATCAGGGGACCGAGGGCGACGGCACTGAGGTCGCTCTGGACCACGAGCTGGTCCTGGTCGGGTCCGAGGACCTCGGCGGCCACGGTGTCGAGCCCGGGGTGGGGACCGGGCCCGGCGCCGGGGTCCGGCCGGGGCCCCGGGGCCGGTGACCGGGGATCCCCGGGGCCGGGCACCCAGGTGGCAGCCCGGTCCTCCCGGGCCAAGGCCTCGAGCATCCGGGTGGGGGAACCGGCCGCCATCAGGCCCAGCTGGCGGGCCTCGTCGAGGAGGGCCTCGATCAGGCCCAGTGGGGAGACGTCGTGGGACAGCCACAGGTTGGGGGCACGCCACACCACCACCTCGCTCAACTGGGCCGAGTCGACGGCCTCACCGGGCGGGGTGCCGGCCAGGGCGTGAACCAGGTGGCGGCGGGCGGCCAGGGGAAGCAGGATCATGTCGGCCTCGTCGAAGGCGGCAACCGGGACGGCCCCGTCGCCACCCAGCAGGGGGCTCGACGCCACCTCGGCCGCGCCCAGCCAGCACCGCACCAGGGCCGTCCAGCGGCGGGGCCGGTTGAGGCCGAGCCACACCGGGGCCAGATCGGTGGCGGCCACGGTGCGTTCGACCACCTCGATCAGCCGGGCCGACCGGAGCACCGACAGCAACCGCACCAGTTCGGCCACCTCGATGTCGCACCGACGGCTGAGGCGCCGCAGCTCCCGGATCCCGACCGTCCCGTCCTTCCGGGTGATCACCTCACCGGACCGGGCCAGGCCCACCACCGTCTCCGCCGCGGCCAGCATCCGGCCGGCGGCGTCCGAACCGGCCGCGGTGGCGGCGTCGGCGGCCAGCCCGGCCACCGGTTCGAGGGGGACGGGCCGGAGCCGGGCGTCGGGGGCGAGACCGTCCGGGTGGGCGGCCACCACCACCTCGCGGGGCAGCTCGGCCACCTGCTCGTTGACCGCCACCAGCAGGCCGTGGTCGAGCAGCCAGCGGAGGGGGTCGGAGGGTTCGGGTTGGCGGTAGAGGAAACCGGCCGGCAGTCCCACCGCCGGGCTCCGCTGCTCGATCAGCAACGTCACCGTCTCCAGCACCTCGGCCGGGGCGTCGGCCAGGACCGCGGCCAGGCCCTCCGGGTCGGCCAGGCGGCGGGAGATCGCCGCCACCGTCACCTCCGGCCGGTCCGAGCCCCCGGCCCCGAGCACCCGGGCCAGTTCCACCGTGGTGTCCACCGACAGGTGACGGGCCAGTTCCTCGAACGACGGCCCCAGACCGAGGGGCCGGCTGAACAGGTCGGACAGGGCGCCGACCGGTACGGCGACCCCGTCCTCCTCCACCACCAGACCTTGTTCGGCCAACCGCTCCAGGGCGTCCAGAACACCGTTGAGATCACCGGTGCCGAGGAGTTCGTCGAGCTCGGCCGCGGTGGCGGTGCGGGCCACCACCAGCGCCTCGGCGGTGACGACCATGCCCACGTCGGCCTCGATGAGGGCGCGGGCCATCGACACCGGTGAGGTGGCCCGGCGGGCCAGGGCGGGGAACCCCCGATCGGCGGCGGCCAGGAGGTCAGGGCGGGCGGCCAGCAGGCGCGCCAACGCCTGGGGTGACCAGCGGCGAAGGTGATCGGCGAACCTCACCCCACCAGGGTGCCCCAAAATCGGCCCGGCCCAAAGTGGGGGCCGCCGGTCATCGGTGACCCGGCGACCGGCGGACGGTTCCCCGGGCCCGGTCCGGGGAACCGGTGACCGGCGGGGCACCAGGCCGTCCCCGGCCGGTCCTCAGGCCGCGGGTGGGACCACCCGGGCCAGGAACTCGATCACCGCGTCGACGAAGACGTCGTTGCGGTCGCCGGCCACCATGTGGGCGGCCTGACCGACGTTGGCGTACGCCGCGCCGGGGACCTGGTCCAGGAAGGCGGTCGCTCCGGCCTCCGACAGGACGTCGCTCAGGCCGCCCCGCACCAGCAGGGTGGGGATCCCCCGTTCCCGCAACCGGTCGGCGGCGGCCTCCTGGCGGGGGATCCGATCGGCCAGGGCCTTGGGCCGCCCCATGTAGGCGGGGTCCCAGTGCCACCGGTAGCGGCCGTCGGGCCACGACCGTACGTTCTTGGCCAGACCGTCGAGGCGGCGGGGGCGGGGCCGGTGCGGCTGGTAGGTGGAGATGGCGTCGGCCACCTCCTCGAGGGACCCGAAGCCATCGGGGGCCTGGGCCATGAAGTCCCGGATCCGGGCCACCCCGGCCGCCTCCACCCGGGGGGCCGTGTCCACCAGGACCAGGGCCCGGGCCGTCACCACGTCCTCACCGATCGCGGTCAGGGACGTGCCCCCGCCCATCGAGGCCCCCACGAGCACAGGGGTCTCCCCGTAGTGGTCGATCACGGCGGCCAGGTCGGCCATCATCGCCTCGGTGGTGTAGTCGGCGTCGGGAGCCCACCCCGAATCACCGTGACCCCGGGCGTCGAGACTGACCGTCCGGTATCCGGCGGCGGCCAGACGCTCCCCCGCCCCCTTCCAGGCGTGCCGGGTCTGGCCGCCCCCGTGGAGCAGCAGCACCAGCGGACCTCGGGTCCCCGCTGTGTCGGCGGCCAGGGGCACGCCCCCGAAGCCGGTGAGGATGACGTCCGGCTCCGGCGTCCCCGGCAGCCGGGTGCCCCGTTCCGGGACCGGTCCCGGAACGGCCCCCTCGTCGATCGGTCCCCGCGTCGTGGTCATGTGGCTCCCCTCGGACGGCGCGTGATCCCCCGATGTTGGCATCCCGCCGCCCTCCCGGCCGAAGTGGCGACCCGAGAGACCGTGGCCGGCCGGGCGCCCGCACCAACGGGGCGTCAAGCCACCGCGTCGGGGGCGGCGGGGCGGGGGGCACCGCGGGCGTAGAGGCCGTTGACGACCCCGGCGGTGAGAACCACGGCCGCGGCGACGACCGGGGTGAACAGGGCGGCGCCCACACCGAGCCGTTCGGCCACCAGGCCAGTGGCCGCCGACGAGCCGGCCTGGCCGACCACCACGGCCGAGCCGAATATGGTCAGCACGGCGGCGCCCCGACCGTGCGGGCTCCGGTCGACGGCGAAGCTGTACTCGGCCACCAGGGTGGGGCCGATCCCGATCCCGACCACGAACAGGGCGGCGAGGAGCCCCGGGACGGACGACACCGTCGACAGGACCACCGCTCCGGTGGTCAGGACGCCGGCGAACGCCACCCAACGGGAAGCGAGCGGGAACCCTTCGGGCAGCACGGCCGAACCGAGGGCGAAGACGGCCGAACCGACGCCCATGGCCCCGTACAGCAGGCCGGCCTCCTCCGGGGCGCCCCGCTGTTCCATGACAGCGGTGAGGGAGGTGAGGCACGAGCCGAACACCAGGCCCATACCCAGGGCGCCCACGTAGGTGACGAGGAGGCCGGGCCGGACCAGGTCACGAGCCGGGGCCTGGACCACACCACCCGACCGGGTCCGCTCGGCCCGGCCGATGTCGGCCGTGGGGTGAAGGGCGAAGGCGGTGACGAACACCAGGGCGAGCAGGGCGGACCCGATCACCGGGGCGGCCGGCCCGACCGCCGTGGCCAGGAGACCGGCCACGACCGGACCGAACACGAACACCACCTCGTCGGCCCCGGACTCGTAGGCCATGGCCCGGCTCAACACCCGGGCCCGGCGGGCCTCGGGTAAGCGTTGGGCGATGATGGCCACCACCCGAGAGCGCGACATCGGGGCCACCTGGGGCACGGTGGCCCCGATGAGCACGGCCACGCCGAGCACGGCCAGGTCAGGAGCCGGGGTGAACACCAGGCGCGCCATCACCAGCAGCAGCAGGCTGTTGACGAACCCGACGATCAGGAGCATCCGCCGCTGCCCGTACCGGTCGGCGGCCATCCCCAGGAACGGGGCGAACAGGGCGGTGCCGAGCCCGGTCACCGCCGAGGTGGCCCCGCCGAGGGCGATCGACTGGCGGGCCGACACCACCAGGGTGAGCACCCCGACGATCATCATGGCGAACGGCAACCGGGCGATCAGGGCAATGGGGAAGAAGCTGGTGCCCGCGGCGCGGACGATCGAAGTAGTAGGGGCCTGACCGGTCATGTGTCTCGATTTCCTGTGGGCGCATCGCCCGAGGCGGGCTCTCGTGCCGCCTTGGCCACCGGTCACCGGCACCAGGTAGATACACATATCGATTCGTGACGCCGTCCACGAGTCTACGGCCACGCCACCACGACATGGCTCCCGCTACCCGCGATGAGGCCCTCGGCCGAAGAGCCGACGGACCCGCGATGAGGCCCTCGGCCGAAGAGCCGACGGACCCGCGATGAGGCCCTCGGCCGAAGAGCCGACGGACCCGCGATGAGGCCCTCGGCCGAAGAGCCGACGGACCCGCGCTGAGGCCCTCGGCCGAAGAGCTGGGTTCAGCCGGCGGCGTGGCGGCTGGCCTGGGTCTTGCGGCGCAGCTCGCCCGCGGCCGCCAGTTCCGCCCGGTTGTCGTCGCCGACGTGCATGAACCGTTCCCGCCAGCCGTCGTCGTCGGGATCCCACACCACGGGGGCCGCGACGGTGGTTCGCGGGGCGACCGCCCCCTCCAGCACCTCGAGGGCGAGGCCGGTGATCAGCCGCTGGTTGTCCACGTCGTACGGCTTCCCGCACGGGTTGCCCAACGGATAGTCGACGAACAGGAAGCGCGGCACGCCGCACTCCTCGACGATGTCACGGGCCGACCCCACTACGACGGTGGGAATGCCGGCTTCCTCGATCAGACGCGCACCCAGACTCACGGACTGGTGACAGACCGGTCAAAGGGGCACCATCAACGCCACGTCAACCTCGTCCTCCCGGAGCCAGTCGATGATCCGGGGGGCGTCACGCCGCTCGGTCTGGCGGTGGGAGAACTGGGTCGGCAGGCAGTAGAAGCGCTCGGACACCGCCCCGAGGCGGCCGTCGGCCACCGCCTCGTCCATCCGGGCGAAGGGGATGAAGCTCTCGGAGTCCTCGGTGGTGGTCTCGTCCTTGGCCCAGCTCAGGTACTCGTTGTTCAGCTGGGCGAGCTCGGACCTCGGGGCCACGTTGGGCAGCCGGGGCAGGTCGGCGGGGACCTCGTAGACGAAGTTCTCGGGCAGGAAGTAGGAGGTGGTGACCAGTCCGATCCTGCTCTCCGACAACGGCTTGGCCAGGGGGGTGAACGGGGCCTTGTCGTGGGTGGCCCAGGCGTAGGCCTGCTCGTAGCCGTGAGCGGCGTAGTACTCCCGCGACTTATCGATGTAGCTGACGAACGAACGGTGCGTTCTCTTCGTGACGGTCATCGGCGCTCCCGGGGGCAGGACGGTCCGTACACGACGCAGCTTACGACGAACCGAATGTCCGGACCAGAACGCCCGGCCGACCCGGGACGGATCGGTCGGCACGGAGCCCGTTCGTCACCTATCCGGATGACAAGGAGGGGCATCCGGGTTCAATCACCATTAGCACCGTGTTAAAGGGCCGACCCGGGAGGGGACGGAGACCGGGGGGCTCAGTTACGGTCGGGCGCCCGCTGGGAAACTCAACCCCGAAAGAGGCCGCAGGATGAAACTGGCACCCCGCGAGCTGGATCACTTGACGATCTTCACGGTGGCCCAACTCGCCCGTCGTCGCCGCGACCGCGGCACGAGGCTCAACTACGAGGAGGCCATCGCCATCATCTGCGACGAGATCCTCGAAGGCGCCCGGGACGGCAGGACGGTGGCCGAGCTGATGTCCTACGGCCGGGAGGTCGTCACCGCCGAACAGTGCATGGACGGGGTACCGGACCTGGTCCACGTGGTTCAGGTGGAGTGCACCTTCCCCGACGGCACCAAGTTGGTGTCGGTCCACGAGCCGATTCAGCCCTCAGGAGACACACCGTGAGCACGCAGGACGACCCGACCCCCGGCCGGTGGGATCATCAGCCCCGACGGAGACATCGAAATCAACGCCGGGCGGGACGCGATCACCCTCAACGTCCGCAACACCGGTGACCGGGCCGCCCAGGTCGGCTCCCACTACCACTTCTTCGAGGCGAACAAGTGCCTCGAGTTCGACCGGGCGGTCACCGTCGGCTACCGGCTCGACATCCCGGCCGGCACCGCGGTCCGGTTCGAGCCCGGCTCCGACCATGACGTCACCCTCGTCCGTTTCGCCGGCACCGGCCGGATCGTCGGCTTCTCCGGCCTGGTCAACGGTGGTCTCGACTCGGCCGCCGCGGTCCGTCACGCCCGGCAGCGCTCGGTGGAGGCCGGCTTCGGCGGCGCCACCGACCCGTCCTCTACTGGCCCGTCCTCTACTGGCTGAGGCTCGTCCGACGAGACCGGACCGTGGGGCCCGTCCGCGCCCCGCCCCTCCCCCACCGGGGAGACCCGATCGGCCCCCGAACCCCCGAACCCCCGTGTAGTCCTACGTGCGTGTAGCTGAAAGGCCCCTTCCCATGGCAACAATGTCGCGGCGCGACTACGCCGCAATGTATGGCCCGACCACCGGTGACAAGGTCCGCCTGGCCGACACCTCCCTGGTGGTCGAGATCGAGCACGACTACAACAGCCCGGGCGACGAGACCGTCTTCGGCGGCGGCAAGGTCATCCGTGACGGCATGGGCCAGACGCCCGGCATCCGGAACGACCAGGGCGCCCTCGACACGGTCATCTACGGTGTCGTCGTCCTCGACCCCGCCCACGGCGTGGTCAAGGCGGACGTGGGGATCAAGGACGGCCGGATCGCCGGCATCGGCAAGGCCGGCAACCCCCAGACGATGGACGGCGTCGACCCCGACCTGGTCATCGGGGCCGGGACCGAGGCCATCTCCGGCGCTGGCAAGTTCCTCACCGCGGGCGGCATCGACTCCCACATCCACCTCATCAGTCCCCAGCAGGCCTACGACGCCCTCTCCGCCGGGGTCACCACCTTCGTCGGTGGGGGCACCGGCCCGGCCGCCGGTACCAGCGCCACCACCTGCACTCCCGGCCCGTGGAACATCGCCCGGATGCTCCAGGCCTGGGAGGGCATCCCCCTCAACATCGCCCTGTTCGGCAAGGGCAACAGCTCACTGCCGAACTCCCTGGTGGAACAGGTGGAGGCGGGAGCGGCCGCCCTCAAGTGCCACGAGGACTGGGGCGCCACCCCGGCCGTGCTCCGCAGCGCCCTCAGCGTGGCCGACGACCATGACGTCCAGGTCTCGGTGCACACCGACTCCCTGAACGAGGCCGGCTACCTCGAGGACACCATCGACGCCATCGACAACCGGGCCATCCACACCTTCCACACCGAGGGGGCCGGTGGCGGCCACGCCCCCGACATCATGCGGATCGCCGGGTACGAGTTCGCCCTGCCCTCCTCCACCAACCCGACCCGGCCCTACACGGTGAACACCATCGACGAGCACCTCGACATGCTCATGGTCTGCCACCATCTGGACCCGAAGATCCCGTCCGACGTGGCCTTCGCCGAGAGTCGCATCCGGGCCGAGACGATCGCCGCCGAGGACGTGTTCCACGACATGGGCCTGTTGAGCATCTACTCCTCGGACAGCCAGGCCATGGGCCGGGTCGGTGAGCACTTCACCCGCCTGTTGCAGACGGCGAGCAAGATGAAGGACCAGCGTGGTCCCCTCCCCGAGGACACCCCCGGCAACGACAACTACCGGGTCCTCCGCTACATCGCCAAGGCCACCATCAACCCGGCCATCACCCATGGCATGGCCCACGCCATCGGCTCAATCGAGGTGGGCAAGGTGGCCGACATGGTCCTGTGGGACTTCGCCTACATCGGGGCCAAGCCCGACATGGTGATCAAAGGCGGCATGATCAACTGGGCCGTCATGGGTGACCCGAACGCCTCCCTGCCCACCCCCGAGCCCACCTACATGCGCCCGATGTTCGGCGCGTTCGGCAAGGCCCTTCCGGCCACCTCGCTCACCTTCATGTCCAAGGCGGCCATCGACCTGGGCGTGCCGGAACGGCTCGGTCTCGAGAGCGAGGTCGTGCCCGTATACAACACCCGCCTGATCAGCAAGAAGGACATGGTGCTCAACAGCACCACGGCCGACATCACCATCGCCCCCGAGACCTTCGAGGTCCGGGTGGACGGTGAGATAGTGACCAGCGAGCCGGCGTCGGTCCTGCCCCTGGCCCAGAAGTACTTCGTCCTATGAGCGTCCGGCACATCACCCACACGGGCAACGTCGACGACGACGGGTTCCTGATCGAACCGACCGAGGTGTGGCACGGCACGGTGGCCGGGAGCCGGGTGGCGTCACTCGGCGGCCCGGTCGACCCGACCACCCACCTCAACCTGCGCTTCTCCGAGCACGAGCTCGGCGAGTGCATCTACGCGGCCTCGATCGAGGTCGGCGCGCCGGTGGTGGTCGACGAACTCGGCCGATTCGCCCGGGCCGTGGAACGGCCCGGGTCCCGACGCGACCTCGGCCCGGTCGACACCGGCGCCCGTCGGGCCGAATGGTTGCGGGTCCTCGCCGAGCGCCGCAACCGTCCCGGTGGCGTCCCGCCCCGGCCCCACGGGGAGCCGGCCCGCTGATGCTCGTCGTCAACCAGGTCAAGGGCAACATCCACACCGACAGGGGCCTCGCCCTCGAGATCCAGCGCCTGGAGAAGCAGGGCGGGGTCGAGCACGTCCACATCCCGTTCAACGACGCCGGCCGGCGTCGTCTGCGGATCACCACCGACCGGGGCACCCCGGTGGGGGTGGACCTGCCCACCGACCGCGCCCTCCAGGACGGTGACGTCCTGGAGGGCGCCGACGGCACCCTGATCCTGATCGAGGTGGCCCCAAGCGAGGCCATGGCCCTCCGGCTCACCGCGGAGATCCCGCCCGAGGACCGGTTCGAGTTCGGGGTCCGGCTCGGTCACATGCTGGGCAACCAGCACTGGCCGATCACCATCACCGACGGGGTGGTCCTCACCCCACTCAGTGTCGACCACAAGGTCATGGAGACGGTGGTCCGCACCCACGGTTTCGAGGGGATCGAGTTCGAGTTCGTGCCGGTGAAGCCGGGCGAGGTTCCCACCGCCATGCCCCGGATCGAACACGATCACCCATGACCCCCGGCGCCGACCCGTTCAGCCTGCTCAGCGCCTTCCAGCTCACCGACAGCCTGTTCCCCTCCGGCCGGTACACCCTGTCCCACGGCCTGGAGATGTTCGTCGAGAGCGGGCGGGTGCACGACGCCGAATCCTTGGAGAACGTGGTCCGGGACTACGTAATCCGGTCCCTGTCGGCGTCCGAGGGCGTGGCGGTCGGCGCCGCCCACCAGGCCACCGTCGATCACGATGTAGACCGCCTGGTCGACATCGATCGGACCCTCCACGCCATGCGCCTGCCCCGCGAGGCGTGGACCAACTCGGGCCGGGTCGGCCGGCAGCTGATCACCACCGGGCGGTCCCTGGTGGACAGCGAGGTGCTCGACGAGCTCGAGGTCCGGGTCGACGCCGGCGACGCCGTCGGCAGCAGTGCCGTGGTGATAGGCGCCGTGTCCGCCGAGCTCGGCGTGGACCGCCACACCGCCGTCCTGGCCGAGCTGTACGCCTACGCGGCGGGGCTGGTCGGCGCCGCGTTGCGGCTGATGCGGCTCGACCACGTGGCCGCCCAGCTCGTGCTCCGACGCCTGCAGCCGGCGATCGCCGAGGGGGCGGCCCGGGCCCTCACCACCGACTACCGGGACATGGAGGCGTTCGCCCCGATGATCGACGTCATGCAGATGCAGCACGAACGTTCCCGGATGCGGCTGTTCGCCAGCTAGCGGACGCCGGCCACCGAAGGAGGACCAACGAACATGAGCATGCCCCGTATTGGTGTCGGAGGCCCCGTCGGCTCGGGTAAGACGAGCCTGTTGGAGGCCGTCATCCCGTGGTTCGTCCGCTACGGCTACAACCCGGTGGTCATTACCAACGACATCGTGACCCAGGAGGACGCCCGCCACGTGCGGGAGAACCTCGACGGGATCCTGGACACCGACCGGATCGTCGGGGTGGAGACGGGGGCCTGCCCCCACACCGCCATCCGTGAGGACCCGACGATGAACCTGGGGGCCCTGAACGAGCTGGAGCGGAAGTTCCCCGACGCCGACATGGCCTTCATCGAGAGCGGCGGTGACAACCTGACCCTCACGTTCAGCCCTGCCCTGGTGGACTACTTCGTGTACGTCATCGACGTGGCCGCCGGCGACAAGATCCCTCGGAAGAACGGTCCGGGCATCACCCATTCGGACCTGCTGGTGATCAACAAGACGGACCTGGCTCCCCTCGTCGACGCCGATCTGACCGTGATGGACCGCGACGCCCGGGCCATGCGCCCCGAGTCACGGCCCACCCTGTTCACCAACTGCAAGACGGACGAGGGGGTGCTCGAGGTGGTGAGGACGATCGCCCGGGACACCCTGTTCACCGAACTCCCCGACGCCCCGCCGGTCCCGGCGATCTGATCGTGCCGGCCCCGACCCTGCCCCGCCACCGGTGGACCGAGACGCTCCGCCTGCCGGAGCGCTTCGTCGGGTACGGCCGCGAACCGATCGAGCAGCTCCCGGCCGGGGAGCACGGCAAGACCGCCTTCCTCCAGCTCCACTTCGAACGGCGCGGGGGCCGGACCCGGCTGGTCCGGAACTTCGGCGGGGCCCACCAGGTGGTGCGACGGGTCCTGCCCATCGACCGTGAGCTCGACGACCTTGCCGCGGTCATGATCATGCAGAACAGCGCCGGGATCCTCCAGGGAGACCGGGTCCGCACCGAGATCACGGTCGGGGAAGGGGCGCGGGCGCTGGTCACCACCCAGTCGGCCACCAAGGTCTTCTCGATGGAGCGCAACTACGCCACCCAGCGGATCGACGTCAGCGTGGCGGCGGGCGGCTACTGCGAGGTCCTGCTCGACCCCCTGATCGCCTACGAGGGGTCCCGCCTCTACAACGAGGTGAACCTCACCGTCGACCCGGACGGCACCCTGGTCCTGGCCGACCAGATCACCCCGGGGCGGGTAGCCCACGGCGAGTCGTGGCGGTTCGAGCTGTTGCACTCCCGGGTGCGGGTGGAACGACCCGACGGCCGGTTGATCGTGGCCGATACCCAGGTGCTCGAACCCGGGCGGTACCCGGTGTCCTCACCCGGCCTGTTCGACGACCACCGGGACATGGGGGTGGTGTACGTGATCTCGGAGTCGGGCGACGACCAGGCCGCCCTGGCCGATGTCCTGCACGCCAGCGTGGCAGACATCCCGGGGGTCGTCGGCGGGGCCAGCGCGCTCCCGTCGGGGGTGGGCGCCCACGTCCGCGTGCTCGGTGACCGCACCAGCGTGACCACCGCCGCCCTCCACGAGGCCTGGCGGGCCGCCCGACGCCACCTCCTCGACGCGGCCATTCCCCCGCTCCACCGACTCAAGTACGGCTTCGAACCCGCGCTCGGGCGGCCGGACAACCCAGCGACAAAGGCGGCCAACGCATGATGACCCACCGCATGATGACCCAGACCCCCACCATCGACTCCCGACTCGACGTATTCCGGGATCCGTTGCCTGGGGCGGCGACCAGCCCTTACCTCCGGTTCGTCGACCGGATGCTCCGGGGGGTCAGCCAGGTCGTGTTCCAGTCCAACTGGCTGACCGGGCTCCTCATCCTGGCGGCGATCGGGTTCAACTCTCCCCCCTACCTGGTGGCGGCCCTGGTCGGCACGGCAGTGTCGACCCTGACGGCGGTCGCCCTGTCGGTGGACCGGGGCCTGATCGACGCCGGCCTGCTCGGGTTCAATGGCTGCCTGGCCGGGATCGGCCTCAACTTCTACCTGAGTCAGGACATCACGGCCGGCGACTGGCCGGGCACCCGCGCCTACCTGTTCATCATCCTGGCCGCCGCCTTCACCACCGTGATCTTCGGGGCGCTCGGATCCCTGCTGGGGTGCCGTTCGGTGCCCGCCCTCACCGCCCCGTTCGTGTTCGGCTCCTGGCTGTTCCTGTTCGGGGTGTTCCAGTTCGCCGACCTCCACCCCGGCTCCCCCCTGGTCCCGGTCATCCCGGCCGACCTGACCACGTCCGGCGGGTACACCGCCGGCACGGTCTGGAACGCCACCTTCAAGGGCATCGGCGAGATCTTCTTCCAGGACAACGCCGTCTCCGGAGTGATCATGGCGGTGGCGGTACTGGTCAACACCCGGATCGGGGCCCTGATGATGGTGGCCGGTCCCGTCGTCGCTGCCCTGGTGGCCATGGGGTTCGGAGCCGACGCCGGGGCCGTCGACGCCGGCCTGTACGGCTTCAACGCCTCCCTCACCGCCATCGCCCTCGGCGGGTTCTTCTACGTATCCAATCCGGCCGGGATGCTGTACACCCTGTTCGGGGTGCTGGTCACCACCTTCGTGTGGCCCGCCTTCGCCGTGGCCCTGGCCCCGGTGGGCATGCCGACCTTCACCTTCCCGTTCGTGTTGACCACCTGGTTCTTCCTGCTGGCCAAACCGGCCTTCGGTGCCCTCCGCCCGGTGGCACCGGCCGACGCCACCTACCCGGAGGACAATCTGCGCCGTTACCGGAGGGGGGAGCTCGCCCCCGGGTTCTGACCCGGTGCTGGCACCGGGCCCCGGCCGGGACCGGGCATGCTGGTGCGGTGGCCGAGCTGGATCTGACCCCCGAAGAGCTACGGGTACTGGGATGCCTGGTGGAGAAGGCCTACACCACCCCGGACCAGTACCCCCTGTCCACCAACGCCCTCACCACGGCGTGTAACCAGAAGACGAGTCGGGACCCGGTGGTCGACTACTCGTCCCGGACCGTGATCGACACCATGCTGTCGCTACGGGCCAAGGGCCTGGCCCGGACCGGCACCGCCGGCGGCCGGGTGGAGAAGCACCGTCACGTCCTGGACGAGGCCCTAGGGCTCGACCCCGCCGAGCAGGCGGTCCTGGCCGTGCTGGCCCTGCGGGGGCCCCAGTCGGCCCCCGAACTGCGGACCCGGACCGAACGCTACGTCGACCTGGCCACCCCGGCCGAGGTGGAGGCGGTGCTGGATCGCCTGGCCGCCCACGACCCGCCCCTGGTGACCGACATCGGTCGAGGTTCCGGCCAGACCCAGAACCGCTGGGTCCAGTTCATCACCGACCCCGACCTGGCCCCCGATCCGGCACCCGCCGATCCGACGGCCCCCGCCGTCGTCGCGGCGCCACCCCACACCGTCGCCGGCGTGCCCGCCCCGTTCCCCGACGCCACCCGGCCGGTCGGGGGGATGGCTCCGCCGTCCCCCGGGCCCGGTGCCCCGCCCGCCGGCTCTGACGTCGCCCGGCTCCTGGACCGTTTGGCCCGTCTGGAGGAGCGGGTGGGCCATCTTGAGTCCGAACTGGGCCTGGCCCCGCCCCCGCCCGCCCGCGGTGACGCCCCGACCGTACCGCCGGACCACCCGCGGTGAGGCCCCATCTCCGGGGCCCGACGGATGGGCCTTGGCCGGAGAGCCGGTAACCCGCACGAGGGTCCCGCCCGCCCCGGGGATCGGGTCGGGCGGGAACCGGTGGGGTCAGAGACGCTCGATGATCATCGACATGCCCTGACCGCCGCCCACGCACATGGTCTCCATGCCGATGGTCTTGTCGGCGTCGATCAGGCCGTTGATGAGGGTGGTCATGATCCGGGCCCCGGTCATCCCGAACGGGTGCCCGAGGGCGATCGCCCCACCGTTGACGTTGAGCTTGTCGTGGTCGATGCCGAGGTGCTCGGCCGAGGGCAGGACCTGGGCCGCGAAGGCCTCGTTGATCTCCACCAGGTCGATATCGTCGATGGTCATCCCGGCCCGGGACATGGCCATACGGCACGCCTCGATCGGGCCGAGGCCCATGATCTCGGGGTTGAGGCCGGTGACCCCGGAGGACACGATGCGGGCCAATGGGGTGATTCCCAGCTCGGCGGCCCGGGTGTCACTCATGACCACAACGGCGGCCGCCCCGTCGTTGAGGGGGCAGGCGTTGCCGGCGGTGACGGTGCCGTCGGGCCGGAACACCGGCTTGAGCTGGCTGACCGATTCGATGGTGGTACCCGGTCGGGGGCCGTCGTCGGCGGCCAGCACCGTGCCGTCGGCGAGGGTGACGGGGGTGATGTCGACCTCGAAGAAGCCACGGTTGATGGCGGCCTCGGCCCGGTTCTGGCTGCGGACCCCCCACTCGTCCTGCGCCTCCCGGCTCACCCCTTCCACCTGGGCCACGTTCTCGGCCGTTTGCCCCATGGCGATGTAGATGTCGGGCAGTCCTTCGGCGGGCGTCCATACGGGGGCGCCGCCCTCGGCCCGCGTGGCCGTGCGGTCCTGGGCGTCGGCGAACCTGGAGTTGTGGGCCGAGGCGTTGTCGGCGGAACCGTTGCCGTACCGGCTCACGAACTCAACACCGGCGGCGATGAAGGCGTCACCCTCGCCGGCTCGGATGGCGTGGGCGGCCATCCGGATGGTCTGCAGCGACGACGAGCAGTAACGGTTGACGGTGACGCCGGGGACATCGGGCAGCCCGGCCTCGATGGCGACCACCCGGGCCACGTTGAAGCCCTGTTCCCCGGCCGGCGAACCGGCACCCATGATGAGGTCCTCGACGGCGCTCGGATCGAGCTGGGGCACCTTCTCCAGGAGCTTGGTGATGATCTGGGCGGCGATGTTGTCGGGGCGCTCGTTGGCCAGCGATCCCTTGAAGGCCCGGCCGATGGGGCTACGAGCGGTGGCGACGATGACGGCTTCGGGCATGGAACAGCCTTCCTTGGAACCGGCGGTGGTATGGGGCCATCATGGTGCCAAACCCATCGATACGGGTCCATTCCCGGGACGGGCGACCTCGCAGCGCGGGACGCCCGGGCAGCGCGGGACGCCCGGGCAGCGCGGGACGACCGGGCAGCGCGGGACGACCGGGCAGCGCGGGACGACCGGGCGGGCCGGCCCCGGCCGACTGGCCCACCGCCCGAGGACGGCACCGACCGTGCCGGATCTAGGCTGTCATCGTCATGTGCGACACCGACCATGGTGACTGCTCCGGTTCGACGTCGGCTCCTCCGGCCCTCCTGGCCCGCGGGCGGCCGGGCCCCCGCAGGGCCGGGACCACCCGAACGGTGTGGACACGACGCAGCGTGCTGGGCCTCGGTGCCGGGTTGGTGGCGACGGCCCTGATCCCGGGTCCGGATCGGCCGGCGGCGGCCGACGGGCCCGCGGCCGGC
>JBKECK010000012.1:0-31835 GCA_047974625.1 Acidimicrobiales bacterium | reverse complement strand
GAGGCCGCTGAGCAGCCGGTCCACCGCGGCCTGGGTCCGCCGCCCCGGTCGGCCGGCCGGGGCGCCCGCCCGCAGCCAGGCCGCGGCCCGTCTCCGCTGCTCGTCCTCGGCCTCGGCCAGCTCGATCCAGCGGGCGTCGGGACCCCCCTCCCCGCCCGTGTCGCCGGGGTCGGCGGCCCGTACTGTGGCCGCGGTAGCAACGATCTCCAGCAGCTCGCCGGCCGAGGTGCCGGCCGCCGCCCCGATCCGGCGGATCAGCCGCCGCCGGCGCCGGTGCCGGAACTGGCCCCACCGGCCGGACGGGTCGCCGGTTCGTAGGGCCTCGGTGGCGGCGTTCAGGTCGGCACCGTCAGCGAACAGGCCCGGGGCGGTCGCCTGGTGCCGGGCGGTCACCGCCGGGTCGAGCCGGATCGACCGGAGCCGGTGGCCGATGGCGACGCCGGCGTTGTTGGCCCGCGCCCCGGCCGCCCGGTAGGCGTCGTCGAGGGCTCCGAGCCGGCGGGAGCCGGGGGCGTCCGCCCACCGGGCGGCGAGCCGGTCGATCGAAGGGGCCCGCTGCTCGGAGTTGCCGAACACCACCGGGACGGGCCCGTCGACCCGGCGGAGCAGGGCGGTCAGGGTGGCGATGTTGGCGTCGGTCCCGGCGGTCACCAGGACCGACCCGCCCCGGGCGACGGTGTCGATGGCGACGGCGGCCAGGGTGTGGGACTTGCCGGTGCCGGGGGTCCCGGAGATCATGAGCACGGGCTCGGTGCGGCCGGCCGCCACCGCGTCGAGCTGACGGGCCGACAGGGGAAGGGGCGAGATCCGGGCGGACGCGGCAGGGTCGTCGGCACCGACCGTCGGCGTCGGCGGGCCGGGGGGACGGGCCCCGTACAGGGCGTGGAACGAGGTCGGCGGCCGGATGGGACGGTCGGCCCAGGCCCAGGCCCAGGCCCGGGCCCGGGCCCGATCGTCGTGGTGGTCGGGCTCTTCGCCGGACACCAGGTAGACGCCCACCCCGGCCACGACCCGCTGGTCGGGTGCCGAACGGTAGGTGGCCGCCGACGCCGCCGCGCCGGTGACGGTGAGCCCGGCGCCCGACAACCCGGCCGCGGTGGCCACCGCCCGGGCGAAGGCGGAGATCGGGCCGAGCCGGTCGAGGACAGGGGGCGGGACCTCGGCGGTGCGGACCTGATCGAGGATCCCGTCGCCCCAGGGAACCCCGGTCCCCAACCGGAGCCGGGTTGCCGGATCCTCCACCAGTGGGGTCACCTCTACATCACCGGCCAGGGTGATCCGACCGGGGCCGAGCAGTGGGGGCACCCCGACCCGTACCGGCGCCGAGACCAGGGGGGTGAAGGTCGGCCGACCCGAGAACGATCCGGCCACGAACATCCACCCGACGCGCAGGGCCCGGGGCTCCAGCCGGACCAGGTCGATCGCGGCGAGGCGCTGGGCCAACGGCCGGTCGAGCTCCAGAGCCGGCGGGTCCCCGTCCACCCCGGACGGGGCGAACAGCCGGGCCGTCGACGCCGGCAGCCAGCGGAAGCCCGCTAGGGGGATAGTGCGATGACGGGCCGGCGCGCCGGCAGGGTCGTTGGGAAGGACAGGGTCGTTGGGAAGGACAGGGTCGTTGGGAAGGAGAAGGTCGGCCAGGACGCGCGCGACGCGGCTGGTGCGCTGGTCGACCGCGGGATCCGTCACCGGGGGGACCGTAGCCACCGTTGGGGCGTTCCGGGAGGCGGGCGGCCCCGGTGGCGTGACATCCTGGCCCGATGCGGCTCGGAATCCATCTTCCCCAGTACGGCCGGGCGGCGTCGCCCGAGGCAATGGAGGCGGTGGCCCGCCGCGCCGAGGAGATAGGTCTGGCCGACCTGTGGGTCTCGGACCACGTGATCCAGCCGGCCACCCAGAAGTACCCGTCACCCTACCTGTTCGACCCCCTCCTCTCCCTCACGTGGGCGGCCGCGGTCACCAGCCGGATCGGCCTCGGCACCAGCGTCCTGGTCGTCCCCCAGTACCACCCCCTCACCTTGGGCAACAGCCTGGCCAGCCTCGACCGGCTGAGCGGCGGGCGTCTCAAGATCGTGGCCGGTGTGGGCTGGTCGGAGGCCGAGTTCGGGGCGCTGGGCCAGGACTTCCACACCCGGGGTCGCCGCCTCGACGAGGCGATCGACATCATGCGGACCGTCTGGACCACGGACCCGGCCTCCCACCACGGGCGCTACTACCGGTTCGATGACGTGCGGGTGCTGCCCCCACCCGCCCACCCGATCCCGATCTGGATCGGTGGGATGAGCGACGCGGCCCGCCGCCGGGCCCTCCGCACCGGCGACGGCTACCAGGCCATCGGCACCCCGGCCGATGTGCTGTCCGGCCTCGTCGCCCCCGTACGCGACGAACGGCCCGACGACTTCGTCATCTCCTACCGGACCGGATGGGACCCCCAGGGCATGGATGCGGCCCAGATCATCGACGAGCGGGCCGCCTACACCGAGGCCGGGGTGACCCATGTGGTGGCCGCCCCGTGGCGGACGAACGCGGCCGACTGGATCCGGTCGATGGAGATGCTGGTGGAACTGGTCGAGCCGGACCTCGAGCCCTGACGGCGGGCGATCCAATACGATCCGAGCCAACAGGAACAGGAACAGCGATCAGGAAGAGGTCCCCCATGAGTCTCGACGACTACCGCCGCGAGCCGTTGCTGTTCGGCCCGTCCCCGGTTCATCCCCTGCCCCGGCTCAGTGAGGCCCTCGGCGGCCAGGTCGAGATCTGGGCCAAACGGGAGGACTGCAACTCCGGGATCGCTTTCGGGGGCAACAAGGTCCGCAAGCTCGAATACCTGGTGGCCGAGGCCATCGACACCGGCTGCGACACCCTGGTGTCGATCGGTGGGATCCAGTCCAACCACACCCGCCAGGTCACCGGGGTGGCCTGTCACCTGGGCCTCAAGGCGGTCACGGTGCAGGAGGGGTGGGTCGACTACTCCGACATGGCCTACGACAAGGTGGGCAACATCCAGCTGACCCGGATCATGGGCGGCGACGTCCGCATCGATCCGGCCGGCTTCGACATCGGTGAGCGGGACTCCTGGAAGCGGGCCCTGGATTCGGTGGTGGCCGCCGGCGGCAAGCCGTACCCGATCCCGGCCGGAGCGTCCGACCATCCCCTCGGGGGGCTCGGGTTCGCCAACTGGGCCGTCGAGGTGGAAGCCCAGGAGGCCGCCCTCGACGTGTTCTTCGACACCATCATCGTGTGCACCGTGACCGGTTCCAGCCACGCCGGCATGATCGCCGGTTTCGCCCGGTCCGACCGGCCGGGGCGCCGGGTGGTGGGGATCGACGCCTCGGCCACCCTGGAGCAGACCGTCGACCAGGTGACCCGGATCGCCGCCCAGACCGCCGAGAAGGTGGACATCGGCCGTCCGCTGCGGGACGACGAGATCACCGTGGTGCCCGGCTACGAGGGCCCGGCCTACGGGCTCCCGGACGCGGTCACGGTGGAGGCCATCCATCTGGCCGCCCGCACCGAGGGGATGCTCACCGACCCGGTGTACGAGGGAAAGTCCATGGCCGGGCTCGTCGGCATGATCCGTTCCGGCGAGATCCCTGCCGGGTCCCGGGTGCTGTACTGCCACCTGGGCGGCCAGCCCGCCCTCTCCGCCTACGCTGGCTACCCCGGCCTCGGGTCTTCCGAGCGCGAACTGTCCCACTGACCGGCGCCGGCCGCGGCGGACAGAACCGGACCGGTGCCGGCCGGCTCGACGCCGTCCCACCCGTTCCGAGTCCGGTACGGTGCGGGCGTACCCGAAGGAGCGACCCGACTGTGATCCTGTCCAAGGAGCGGGACCCGCGGCTCGTCACCATCCGCCGCGGCGGCACCCTAACCGACACCGACCATCGGCTACTGGCCCTGTGGGCGGCCACGTGCGCCGAGCACGTCCTCCCCCTGTTCGAGTCGGTCCAACCGTCGGACCCGCGGCCCCGCCGGGCGATCGAGGCCGTGCGGTCCTGGACCCGGGGCGAGACCAGGATGATGGACTCCCGGGCGTCCGGAGGGCACGCCATGGCGGCGGCCCGGCCGTTGACGGGGGCGGCCCGGCACGCCGCCTTCGCCGCTGGTCAGGCCGGGGCCGTTGCCCACGTGGCCGCTCACGACCTCGGTGCGGCCGCGTACGCGATCAAGGCGGCGCGTGCCGCGGCCCCCGACGGAGGGGAGATGGAGGCCGGGCGACGGGAATGCCGCTGGCAACGCCGCCAGCTCCCCGGGGAGGTCCGCGACCTGGTGGTGGACGATCAGCGGTTGCGCAACGAGATCTGCTGGTCGGTGTTCGAGGTCTGACGGCGGCGTGCGCCGGGACGGCGGGACCCGGGCGCTTGCGCCGCGGGCCGGCGGCCTCCGAGGATGGAGGGACAGGCCGAGGCGAGGAGCACCCCATGACCGAACAACCGTCCAGGTTCCAGATCTTCCGGGCCGGTACGGCACCCACCCTGGAGCAGACCGATGTCCTGCGCTACGAGGGCCTCACCGACGGGGTTCGTGAGGGCCTCGGCCAGCTCGTGGAGGCGGGCATCGGGGAGGGGAGCTTCGCCAAGATCCTGGTCAACGTCCCCGGCTTCAGCCTCGCCTACGCCTGGCACAAGAGCGGCTACCCCCTCCCGCTCCACAGCCACGACTCGGACTGCTGCTACGTCATCATCGCCGGTGAGCTCCAGGTCGGTGACGAGGTGCTCGGCCAGGGCGACGGGATGTTCGTACCCGCCGACACCCCCTACACCTTCACCACCGGCTCGGACGGGGTGGAGTTCCTCGAGTACCGCCACGCCAGCTCGTGGAACATCGTGTTCAAGTACCGCAACGCCGAATCCTGGACGAAGGCGGCCGATCAGGCCCGGGCCCGACGAGAGGACTGGCGGACCGAGGCCCAGCCCTTCGGCCTCGTACCTCCCGTCGGGTAGGCCCGGGGCAGCTCTGTCGGCTCTTCGGCCGAGGCCCCATCGCGGGCGCGCCGGGTCGGGGTGGTGGCCGGCGCCCCGACCGATCAGGGGGTGGGGGGTTCCTTGGGGAGGCCGAGCACCCGTTCGCCGATGATGTTGTGCTGGATCTCGTCGGTGCCGCCGGCGATGCGCAGGCCGGGGGCCGAGCACAGGAACCGGCTCCAGGTGTAGGTGCCCCACGCACCGGTGTCGGCGGCCATGGCCGGGCCGAGCAGTTCACCTGCGATGTGGCCCAGGCGGTGGTTCTGGCCGGAGCTGAGCAGTTTGACGATCGACCCCTCGGCCCCCCGCTCACCGGTGGCGGCGAAGGCGGCCTCGGCCTGGAGGGTCAGGTACTCGATGACTCGGGACACGGTGTAGGCCTGCACCAGTTCCTGACGGATCACCGGGTCGTCCGAACGTCCCTGGTGGCGGGCCGTCTCGATCAGGATCTGCACCGGATCGGTGGTGGCCCCCTTCGACGAGCCCACCGACGCCCGCTCGGACATGAGGGTGGTCAGCACCGCCCGCCACCCTCCGCCCGGTTCGCCCACCATGTTGGCGTGCGGGACCCGCACGTCGGTGAGGAACACCTCGTTGAACTCGGCCCCGCCGTTCATCTGCTTCAGGGGCCGGATCTCCACCCCGGGGGTGTCGAGGGGCAGCAGGAACATGCTGATCCCCTGGTGTTTGGGCACGTCGGGGTCGGTACGGGCCATGAGCTGCCCGATCTGGGCCAGGTGGGCGTATGAGCTCCACACCTTCTGCCCGTTCACCACCCACTCGTCACCGTCGCGCACCGCCCGGGTCCGCAACCCGGCCAGGTCGCTGCCCCCCTCGGGCTCGCTGAGCAACTGGGAGCAGAGCAGGTCACCCCGGTAGATCGGGGCCAGGAACCGGGCCTTGAGCTCCTCGCTGCCGTGGGCGGCCACCGCCGGCGCCACCATCTCCCAGGCCACGTTCCAGGCGCTCTGGTCGGGTACGTCGAACTCGGCCTCCAGTTCCCGGTAGATCCGGTCGAGCTCGGGGCTGCGTCCCCCGCCGCCGTAGGCCTCGGGGCCGCCCAGCCAGCCGAAGCCGGCGTCGAACACCTGGGCCCGCCAGGCCCGAGCCGCGGCCAGCGCCACCTCGGGGTCGTCCTCGTCGCCGGTGCCCATCAGGGCTACCTGGCCCGAACCCCGGCCCCAGGCGAACTCGGCCGGGGGTGGCCGGCGGTCGGCGTGGGCGGTCAACCAGGCGGTGGCCTCGGCCACGAATGCGTCCCGTTCCTCGCCGGTCAGGGTTTCTCCGGTCGCAGGGCTCATATCGGTTCTCCTAGGAATGATCGTGGTCGGCCGGGCAGCGGAGACCGCCGAGGATGAACTCGGCGTAGGCCTCGGCGACACCGTCCAAGCGGTCGTCCCGGTCCGGCCGGTACCACAGGAACACACTGTTGACCATGGTGAGGATGGCGTTGCTCATCACCCGGGGGTCCTTGGCGGCACAGAACACGCCGGTGTCCTGGCCGGCCCGGATGAGCCCCTCCACATAGTTCTCGTAACGGCGGCGCAGGGCCATGGTCTGCTGGCGGCGCTCCCCGGTGAGATGGCCGTACTCGGTGTAGAACACCCTGATCCAGGTGTTGCGCTCCTCGAACACGGTGATGTGGCCGACGACGAGGGCGGCGAGCTGGGTCTCGGGGTCGGGGCCGGCCGCCCGGGCCGCCTCCAGGTTGGCCATGGCCCCGTCGTGGATGGTGCGGGTGATCTGGTAGAGCAGGTCCTCTTTGGAGCCGATGTAGTAGTACAGCGACCCCTTGAGCAGGCCCACCGCCTCACCGATGTCGTTCAGACTGGTGGCGGCGTAGCCCTTGCGGTCGAAGATCTCGGCCGCGGCGTCGTAGATGGCCTGCTCCCGCCGCTGAGCCTTGGCGCTCGGTCTCCGGGCGCGTCTCGGTGCCGTCGCCGGGTTGGTCGTGCTGTCGTGGGGACCGGGCACCAGGTCGGTTCCTCTCGGGATCCGGAGACGGTCAACGTAGCCGCCCACCCCGATCACCTGAGTGAGCGTCGACATCATGGGGATGGTTCCAGCTGGTTGAGCGGATGGTGGCAGCGGACGGTGCGGTCGCCGATGACCACCGGCGTGGGGATTTCGGTGTCGCACCGCTCGGTACGGTGGGCGCACCGGTTGCGGTATCCGCAGCCGACCGTGTCGTCGGCCACCGCCGTGGTGTCCCCGTCGTCGGTGGCGATCAGGCTCTCCAGGGCCGACGCCACCCCGAGGGCCCGGGTGTAGGGGTGGGCCGGACGGTCGAACAGCTCCACAGCCGGGCCCTGCTCCACGATCCGGCCCCGGTACATGACGGCCACGTCGTGGCAGAGGTGGCGGACGAGGCGGAGGTCGTGCCCGACGAACACGTAGGTCACGTCCAACCGGTCCTGGAGGTCGAGCAGGAGGTTGACGATCTGGGCGCTGACCGACACGTCGAGGGCGGACAGGGGCTCGTCGAGGATGATCACCTCGGGGTTCTGCGACATGGCCCGAGCGATGGCGATCCGCTGCCGCTGACCGCCGGAGAGTTGGTGTGGGTAGCGGTCCACGGGGACCGCCCCCAGGCCGACCAGGTCGAGTAGCTCGGCCGCCCGGGCCTTCCGCTCGGACTTGCTGGCCGAACCCTCGATGGCCTGCTGCTCGGTGATCGTGCTCCAGATCCGCATCCGGGGGTCGAGCGAGCTGTACGGGTTCTGGAACACCGCGGCCACGGCCCGCCGGTAGGTGCGGAGCTCGTCCTCGGTGGTGGCCAGGGGTCGACCCTCGAACTCGATCTCGCCCGAGGTGGGGCGCTCCAGGGCCAGCAGCATCCGGGTCAGGGTGGTCTTGCCACTGCCGGACTCTCCCACCAGGCCCAGGGTGCGGGCCCGGTGCACGGAGACACTGGCCTCCGCCACCGCTCGGACCGTGCCCCCCTGGGGGCTGGGGTAGATCTTGGTCACGTCGTGGGTCTGCAGCACCACGTCGGTGGTGGTCATCGGCTCGCCACCTCCTCCGGCTCGGGGCCGGCCGCCGTCGGGGCGACGTCGGCCTTGATGCACCGCACCTGGACCGGGCCGAAGGTCTCGACCGCCGGTACCGCCTCGTTACAGGCCTCCTCCGCCTCCGGGCACCGGGGGGCGAACGGGCACCCCGACGGCAGGGCGTGCAGGGGTGGGGGCTGGCCGGGGATGGCCCGCAGCCGGGTGAGGGGTTCGGCCGTGCCGGCGTCGGCATCGAGCAGGGCCCGGGTGTACGGGTGCCGGGGCCGGGTCATGAGCTCCTCGGTGGGTCCGGCCTCCACCAGGATCCCCCCGTACATGACGGCCACGTCCTGGCACATGAGCCGGGCCACGGCCAGGTCGTGGGTGACGAACAGCACGGCCAGGCCCCGCTCGCGTCGCAGCTCGTCGAGCAGGCGGAGGATGCCGAGCTGGGTGGTCACGTCGAGGGCGGTGGTCGGCTCGTCGGCGATCACCAGCTTGGGGTCCTTGGCCAGGGCGATGGCGATCGCCACCCGCTGGCGCATCCCGCCGGAGAATTCGTGGGGGTAGCTCTTCAGCCGGGCCTCGGCGTCGACCACCCCGAGGCGCTCCAGCAGCCCAACGAGGATCTGGTCGGTATCGGCCGCTGACCCGGGTGGGCAGACCTCGGCGATCTGGCTGCGGATGGTGAACAGGGGGTCGAGAGCCACGGTCGGGTCCTGGGGCACGTAACCGATGTCGTGCAGCAGCACGTTGCGCATCGCTGACGCCGAGAGGTCCAGCAGTTCCGTCCCGTCGAGGGCGATCCGGCCCCCGACCACGTCGCCCACCGGCGGTCGGACCAGGCGCATCACGCTCAGGGCCGCCGTGCTCTTGCCGCTGCCCGATTCGCCGACCAGGGCCGTCGCCGTACCCTGCTCGATGGTGAGGTTGATGCCCCGGACCGCGGGCAGGGTCCGGTGGCCTCCCTCGGTGTAGTACACGGTGTGCAGGTCGGTGATCTCCAGCACGGCCCTACCTCCTGGTGGTCGGGTCGTTGTTCACCCGGAGCCAGTCGCCCATGAGATTGGCGGCCAGCACGGTCATGCTCAGGGCGGCACCCGGAACCAGGGCCAGCCACCACGCCGGGTCGTTCTGGATCATGAAGTACTTGCGCCCGTCGGACAGCATCCCGCCCCACGACGGGGCCGGCGGCGGCACCCCGAGCCCGAGGAAGCTGAGCGACCCCTCGGCGATGATGGCCAGGCCCAGCTGGAGGCTGAGCAGGACCAGCAGGGTGGGCACGATGTTGGGCAGGATGTGGCGGCGGATCACCCAGGAGCGCGACGCCCCCATGGTGCGGGCCATGGTCACGTAGTCCATGGTCTTCAGCCGGATCACCTCACTACGCAGGACCCGGGCGTAGCTGGGCCAGAAGGCCAGGGCCAGGATGGCGATCACGTTGCGGGTGCTCGGTCCGAACACCCCGACCACCACGATGGCGAACAGCAGCACCGGGAAGGCCAGGCTGGCGTCGGTGACCCGCATGAGGAAGGCGTCGAGCCGCCCGCCCCCGTAGCCGGCGATCACGGCCACGGCCACCCCGATAACGCCGGCGATGACCACCACGGCCAGGGCGACCAGCAGGGCCACCCGGGCCCCGTAGACCATCCGGGTGAACACGTCACGACCCAGCTCGTCGGTGCCAAGCGGGTACGACCACGACCCGCCGAACAGGACCGGGGGCTGGAGGGCGTTCATCAGGTCGATCTGCTCCGGGTCCTTGGGGGCCAGAAACGGCCCGATCAGGCCGGTGATGATGAACAACGCGAGCACGGTGCCCGAGAACCAGGGCCACCGGAACCGCCGCCGCCAGAACCGCCAGTCCCTCCGGGTGCCGGCGGGCTTGCCCGGCACCTCGACGGTCAGCTCGGCCAGGTCGTCGGCCCCGGCGGTGTCGCCCGATGTCAGGTCAGCCTTCGATGGCGACACCACGGCCCTGCCTCCTCACCCGGGGATCGAGCAACCCGTAGGACAGGTCGACCAGGAACAACAGCCCGACGAAAAGGGCGGTGTTGACCAGGACCACGCCCTGGACCACGTTGTAGTCCCGGGAGTTGATGCCCTGGATGGCCATCTGCCCGACACCCGGCCAGGCGAAGATGGTCTCCACGATCACCGCCCCGGAGAACAGCTGGCCGAGCTGGATCCCGGCCAGGGTCACGATGGGCAGTGACGCATTACGGAGGGTGTGGATCAGTAGGCGGCCCACCGACACCCCTTTGGACCGTTCGAACAGGGTGTGATCCTTCTGGAGGACCTCGATGACCGCCGAACGGGTGAGGCGGGTCATGGAGGCGAGCGGGTAGGCACCCAGGGCGATGGCCGGTAGGACCAGGTTGGAGGCGCTGCCTTTCCCAAAGGGTGGGAACCAGCCCAGCCGGAGGGCGAAGACCAGGACCAGCAGGATGGCCAGCGAGAACGAGGGGATCGACTGGCCGGCCAGGGCCACGCCCTTGCCGACGGTGTCGACCAGGCCGTGCTGGCGCATGGCCGACACAACCCCGATGGTGACGCCCAGGCCCGCCCCGAACACGAAGGCGCAGGCGCCGAGCAGGATCGAGTTGGGCAGGGCGTCGGCGATGAGCCCGCTGACGTCGCGGCGGTAGGCGAACGACTCGCCCAGGTCGCCGCGGAGCAGGCTCGTCATGTAGTCCCCGTACTGGACGATCAGGGGCCGGTCGAGGCCCAGGTTCTGCTTGATCAGGGCCACCGTCTCGGGTGGGGCGTCGGGTGGGGCCACCAGTTCGGCGATGTCGCCGCTGGCCCTCCCGAGCAGGAACACGACGGTGGTGACCACGAACAGCACCACCACCGCCTGGGCGAAGCGAACGAGTACGTAGCGGAGCATGACGGCCCGCTCACACCGCGATGATGTACGACGTCGGCCCGGCGTAGGGGTTGGCCCGGACCTGGGCGAACTCGGCGATGTTGGGGCCCACTGCCACCAGGGACGACACCACCACCAGGGGCAGGCCGAACAGCTGCTCGTCGAGGTAATCCGCCAGTTCCCGTCCCAACTCCTCCCGGGCGGGGGCGTCGGTCTCGGCGTTGATGGCGGCCACCAGGTCCTCGAGGGGCTGGTCGTCGACCACGGTGGAGTACGACGCGGCCGAGGAGAAGAACGACGACGTCAGCCGGGACGGCTCCACGTAGAAGTTGCTCGGCCCGGCGATCATGCCCGCACCCTCGAGCTGCTTGTTGCGCCACTCGGGCAGGATCGTGGCCGAATCGGCGATGTTGAGGGTGGCGGTCACACCCACCTGGCTCCAGAAGGCGACCACGGTCTCGGCCAGCTTCTGAATGTCGGGCAGGGTCGAGGTCTGGGCGTAGGTGTTGAGGGTGATGGAGAACCCGTCGGGGTAGCCGGCCTCGGCCAGGAGGGCCTTGGCCCCCTCCGGATCGTAGGGCACCGGCTCCTTGTTGGGGTCGTAGCCGGGCATGACCACCGGGGCGTTGGACCGGGCCGCCGAGGCGTACCCCCGGTAGATGCTCTGGGCGATGCCGTCGCGGTCGGTGGCCATCAGCAGGGCTCGGCGGACCTTGGCGTCCTTGAGGGGGGAATCGCGGTCCGGGAAGACGTTGTCGTACATCATGCAGTACCCCAGGCCGGTCTCGGCGATCTCCTCGATCCGGACGTTGGGGTCGTTGGCCAGGTCTTCCGCGGTGGCCCCGGTCAGGCCGTAGGCGATGTCGATGGTGCCGGTCTTGACGCCGGCTACCCGGCTCGACTCGTCGGGGGCGATGGCGTAGACGAGCTTGCGCCAGTTGGGCTTGCGGGCCGGATCGAAGTAGTCGTCGAACCGCTCGTAGGTGACGTTCGAGTTGAGTTCCTGGGAGACGAACATCCAGGGTCCCGCCGCCTTCGGCTTGAGGCGGAACTCGGCGTCGCCGACCTCGTTGTAGTAGGCGGTGGGGATCGGGGCCGGCATATCCACGACCAGGGTGGCGTAGGGCTCGTTGGTGGTCACCGTCACGGTGAGGTCGTCCACCACCTCGGCGCCGGTGACGTACGACTTGAAGGTGGCCAGGTGGGTGAAGTCGGCGCCCTCGAGGATCCGGTCGACGGCGGTCTTGACGTCGTTGGCGGTGAAGTCGGAGCCGTCCTGCATCTTCACCCCCTCCCGGAGGGTGAAGGTCCAGGTGAGCTGGTCGTCGCTCAGCTCATAGCCGGTGGCCAGGGTGGCCACGTACTTGCCCGACAGGTCCGGGTAGTAGAGGAACTCGGCGACGGCGTCACGCAGGGGGAACACGAGGCCGCCGACGGCGAAGTGGGGATCGACGTGGGCCTCCTGGAGCGACGGCACGGCGATGGTGACGGTCTCGGTCTTGGCCTCGGTGCGGGGGGCGCCGGTGGTGGTGGTCTCGTTGGACACCGCTCCCTCGAACGGGCCCGAGCTGGAGGTGGCGCCGCCGGTGGTGTCGGCGCCCTCCTCGGCGGTGGTGCTGTCGCCCCCGCAGGCGGCCAGGACCGCGGCGGCCGCCACCGAACCGGCTCCGATCAGGAACTGACGGCGTGAGAAACCGAAGGTGCCGGGCTCGACGGCCCCGTCCCCTTCGGCGTGACGGAATACGACAGGTTGACGGTCAGTCATGGGTCTGCTCCCCCTTTGGAACCCCGACCCGATCGGATCTCGTGGCCCCGTGGTGTTGGGGCGGTCGGCGAACGGGAAATCTACCGACCGTTTGATTGAGGGCGCAAACGCGCCGGAGGCCCAGTGCGACCAGGGATACGACGGTCGGGGGACCCTTCTCGCCGATGGGGTTCCACCGCCGGGACACGGTGTCGTCGGGTGACGATCGTCCCACCTCCGTTGACGCCGGCCGGGCCTATGACCTGCCCGAACACCGTGAACTGGGGACCCCGTCCCGAGGGTGGCAACCCGGTGGGCTGCGGCCACCTGACCGGGTGTCGGCGTCACCGGGCGGCGAGCCGGGGTCAGTCACTTCATCGTCACTTCATCGTCACCTCATCGATCGCGGACGCGTCCCGAACAGGCCCGCCCGGGCGGGATCGGGCCGACCACCCACCCGGGACCGGCGAGGCGCATCCGGGCACGGTGGATGGGGTGATCGGTGACCTCGGGGAGCTGACTCAGTGCCGTCGACGCGTTCGAGGCCCGGCCTCGGCCGCGGCGCGGTCCAGGGGACCGGATCGGTTCGGCGAGTGCCTGAGGATCCTTCGGCGGCGACGGCCCACCGGTAGCGCCGGGGAGCGGGGATCTGGCCACCGACCGGCGCGCACCGCGTTTCCCGGACCTGCCGCTTTCGTGATTGACCCGATGTCGTCGCTAGCGCCCTCGGCAGGATTCGAACCTGCGCACACGGCTCCGGAGGCCGATGCTCTATCCCCTGAGCTACGAGGGCTGGCGGCCCTACGCTAGCCCGCCCAGCGCCGACCGCTACCCGAATTCTCGGCCAATCCGCGGCCGGGGCCGGTTCGGGGCCGTTTCCGGCCGAAACGGCCCCGAACCTTCGACGGTATCCCACCCCTCGGTTCGCGCCCATGGGTGGGTTCCGGCGCCCCGGGCCGGGCGGGCAACTCCGCTCTGGGCCCCGCCCACCACCGTTAGCATCGACGCCATGATCCAGGACCAGTTGTTTGCGGCGGTGGCTTCGGCCATGGCCGATCTCGGGGTGGCCCCGCTGCCGGCTTCGGCCGGGATCGAGCGTCCGGCCCGCCGGGAGCACGGCGACTGGTCCACCAACGCCGCCCTGGTCTCGGCCAAGCTGGCCGGCCGGAACCCCCGGGAGCTCGGTCAGGAACTGCTCGAAGCCCTCGACCGGCAGGGCCTGCCCCATGTGATCGGCCTCGAACTGGCCGGTCCCGGTTTCGTCAACTTCCGGCTCGCCCCCACCTGGCTCCACGACGTCCTGTCCGACGTGGTGGCCAAGGGCCCGGACGGGTTCGGGCGCCTCGAGTTGGGCCAGGGTCGGTCGGTCAACATCGAGTTCGTGTCGGCCAACCCCACGGGCCCCATTCACGCCGGCGGCGGCCGCTGGGGCGCCTACGGCGATTCAGTGGCCCGGATCCTGCGGCGCTGCGGTCACCCGGTCACCACCGAGTACTACGTCAACGACCGGGGGGTGCAGACCTCCCTCTTTGGCCGGTCCCTGGCCGCCCGCAAGGCCGGCGAGCCCGTCCCGGACGACGGTTACCAGGGCGCTTACGTCGACCAGTGGGCGGCCGAGATGCCCGACGGTGTCGACCCCGTGGACTGGGGCCGGCAGCGGTCGCTCGACGAGGCGGCCGAGGTGCTCGGGGCCATGAACGTCGTGTTCGACCGCTGGTCGAGCGAGCGGGAACTGGTGGCCAGCGGGGCCATGGACGCCACCCTGGCCGAGCTGGGCGAACACGGTCACGTCTACGAGCACGACGGCGCGGTCTGGCTGCGGACCACCGACTTCGGTGACGACAAGGACCGGCCCCTGATCAAGAGCGACGGGCAACCCACCTACCTGCTCCCCGACATCGCCTACCACCGGGACAAGTTCACCCGGGGTGATCACGTCATCGACGTGCTCGGCGCCGACCACCACGGGTACGTGCCCCGGATCCGGGCCGCCCTCCGGGCGCTCGGTCATCCGGCCGACGACTACGAGGCCATCATCGGTCAGAACGTCAAGCTGGTGCGCGACGGCCGTGAGGTGAAACTGTCGAAGCGGGCGGGCACCATGATCGAGATCCGGGACCTGATCGACGAGGTCGGCCCCGATGTGGCCCGGTTCGCCTACCTGCTCCAGTCGATCGATTCGAGCCAGACCCTCGACATCGACGTCCTGACCGCCCAGGCGGCCGAGAACCCCGTCTACTACGTCCAGTACGCCAACGCCCGGATCCACTCCCTGGCCCGCGAGGCCGAGGCCCGCGGCATCAGCCGGGCCCCGATCGACCGGGTCGATCTGGCCGTGCTCGGCCACGACCGGGAGCTCGAGGTGCTCCGCCACCTGTCGGCCTTCGACGAGATCCTGGCCGTGGCGGCCGCCGACCGGGCTCCACACCGGGTCACCACCTGGGTACGGGAACTGGCCGCCGCGTTCCACGGCTTCTACCGTGACTGCCCCATCCTGCGGGACGACGTCGACGACAACCTCCGGCAGGCCCGCCTCTGGCTGGCCGAAGCCACCCGGATCGGGCTCGCCGTCGGCCTCGACCTGCTCGGCGTCACCGCACCGGAGTCCATGTGAGCATCCTTCCCTGGCACCTGCTGCCCGACACCGCCGCCGTCGGCCCCACCGGCCACCTGGAGATCGGCGGGTGCGACACCCTTGATCTGGCCGCCGAGTTCGGGACGCCGGTGTTCGTCTACGACGAGGCCCACCTCCGGGCCCGGTGCCGGGAGGCGGCGGAGGCGTTTGGGGCCGGCGCCGTGTACGCCACCAAGGCCTTCCTGTGCCGGGCCATGGCCCGCCTGGCCCACGAGGAGGGCCTCGGCCTCGACGTGGCCACCGGCGGTGAGCTCGGTGTCTGCCTGGCCGCCGGGGTCCCCGCCGACCGGCTCGTCTTCCACGGCAACAACAAGTCGGCCGGGGAACTGCGGGCCGGCCTGGAGGCCGGGGTCGGCCGGATCGTGGTGGACAGCTTCGACGAGATCGACCGGATCGAGACCCTGGTGGCGAACGGCCTGCCCCGGCCCGACGTGCTGCTGCGGATCACGCCCGGGATCAAGGCCGAGACCCACGAGTACATAGCCACCGGCCAGAACGACTCCAAGTTCGGGTTCACCGTGGCCGACGGCACCGCCGCCCGGGCGGTGGCCCGGGCGCTGGCCTCACCCGGCCTCGAACTGGTCGGCCTGCACGCCCACATCGGGTCACAGGTGTTCCGTCTCGACAGCTTCGGGGCGGCCATGGACGTGATCGGCCGATTCGCCAACCCGTTCGATCTGCCCGAACTGGTCATCGGGGGCGGTCTCGGCGTCCCGTACGTCGAGGGTGAGGAAGCGCCCACCATCAGCCAGTGGTCCCGGATCATCGCCAAGGCCGCGGCCGAGGCCGGGGTCACCGCCCGCGTCGGGATCGAGCCCGGACGCTCCATCGTGGCCGCGGCCGCCGTCACCCTCTACACCGTCGGCACCGTCAAGGACCTGCCCGGCATCCGCACCTACATCGCCGTCGACGGCGGGATGAGCGACAATCCCCGGCCGGTCCTGTACGGGTCGGGCTACGAGACCTTCCTCCCCCGGGACGTCACCGCCGCCCGGACCCGGTCGGCCCGCCTCGTCGGCAAGCACTGTGAGTCCGGTGACGTGCTGGTGCGCCAGGCCCGGCTGCCCGACGATGTGGCCGTCGGTGACATCGTGGCCACCCCGGTCACCGGGGCCTACGGCCACTCCATGGGATCGAACTACAACAAGATCCTGCGGCCACCGGTGGTGTTCTGCCGCGACGGCGACGCCCGGCTCGTGGTGCGCCGGGAGACCATCGACGACATATTGGCCACCGACGTCGGTTGACCACCAATAGCATCGGTGATCGTGAAGATCGGATTGCTCGGATGTGGAAGTGTCGGTGGAGCCCTCGTCGAGCTGTTGGCCGAGCGCCGGGCCTCGATCGCCGAGGCCACCGGCGTCGACCTGGAGATTGCCGCGGTCGCGGTGCGCAGCACCAGCAAGGACCGGGGCCTGGCCCTTGACCGGGCCCTGCTGACCACCGACGCGGAGGCGGTGGTGTCGGATCCCGGCATCGACCTCGTGGTGGAGGTCATCGGGGGGATAGAACCGGCCCGCAGCCTGATCCAGACCGCCCTCAAATCGGGGAAGTCGGTGGTCACCGGCAACAAGGAGCTCCTGGCCAACGTGGGCCAGGATCTCTACGCCGCCGCCGACGCCGCCGGGGTCGACATCCTGTTCGAGGCCGCGGTGGCCGGGGCCATCCCGATCGTCCGGCCCCTCCGGGAGTCGCTCCTCGGCGAGGACGTGACCCGGATCCTGGGGATCCTCAACGGGACCACCAACTTCATCCTCACCCGGATGGCCACCGACGGCGCCGACTACGGGGAGGCCCTGGCCGAGGCCCAGCGGCTGGGCTACGCCGAGCGTGACCCCACCGCGGATGTGGAGGGCTACGACGCCGGGGCCAAGGCCGCCATCATGGCCTCCCTGGCCTTCGGCCAGTCGGTGGTGGCCGGCGACGTGTTCCACGAGGGCATCGCCGGGATCACCCAGGCCGACATCGCCTTCGCCGAGCAGATGGGCTACGAGATCAAGCTGCTCGGGATCGCCGAGGCGTTCGAGGTGGAGGACGGTCGCGAGGTCGGCGTCCGGGTCCACCCGGCCCTGGTCCCGGCCGAACACCCCCTCGCCGCGGTGCGCGACAGCTTCAACGCGGTCTTCGTCGAGGGCACCGCCTCCGGGGAGCTGATGTTCTACGGCCGCGGCGCCGGTGGTCGCCCCACCGCCTCAGCCGTCCTGGGCGACCTGATCGACGCCGCCGTCAACCGGGCCTCCGGCACCCACCGCCCGGTGCCCTCCGGTCGCCGGGCCCGGATACGGCCCATCGACGACCTGGAGAGTGCCTTCTACGTCAACCTGGAGGTCGACGACGCCCCCGGGGTGCTCGCCGCCGTGACCGGCGTGTTCGGCCGCCACGGGGTGTCGATCCGCTCCATGGAGCAGCACGGCAGCGGCTCGGGGGCCCGCATCGCTTTCATCACCCACGCGGCCCGGGAACGGAACCTGCGGTCAACCCTGGAGGAGCTCCGCCGGCTCGATGTGGTCACCGACATCCGCAGCGTCCTCCGGGTCATCGGCCAGTGACCGGAATCCGGTACCGGTCCACCCGGGGCCAGGCCCCCGACGTCGACTTCGCCACCGCCCTCGTCACCGGCCTGGCCCCCGACGGTGGCCTCTACTGCCCGGTCGACATCCCGCAGCTCCCCCCGCTCGGCGGGGTCACCGGCTACGCCGAGATCGCCCAGCGGGTCATGTGGCCCTACGTGGAGGGCTCGATCGCCGCCGACGACTTCGCCACCATCGTCGACGGGGCCTACGGCCGGTTCCGGCACCCCGAGGTGTGCCCGGTGATCGACCTGGGCCACGGCCACCACCTCCTCGACCTCACCCGCGGCCCCACCCTCGCCTTCAAGGACGTGGCCCTCCAACTGGTCGGCCGGCTGCTCGACCACGAGCTGGCCCGCCGTGACGAACGGGTGGTGGTGGTGGGCGCCACCTCCGGTGACACCGGCTCGGCCGCAATCGAGGCCCTGGCCAACCTGGAACGGGTCACCGTGGTGATGCTGCATCCCGAGGGGCGGGTGTCGGAGATCCAGCGACGCCAGATGACCACCGTCGACGCCCCCAACGTCCACAACCTGGCCGTCGCCGGCTCCTTCGACGACTGCCAGGACCTGGTCAAGGCGTCGTTCGCCAGCCGCCGGATCGGGGGTCGGCACCGACTCACCGCCGTCAACTCGATCAACTGGGCCCGGGTCATGGCCCAGATCATCTACTACGTGACCGCGGCCCGCACCGTCGCCCCCGACGGGTCGCCGGTGTCGTTCACCGTCCCCACCGGCAACTTCGGCAACATCCTGTCCGGCTGGTACGCCAAGCAGATGGGCCTCCCCGTGGACCGCCTCGTGGTGGCCACCAACCGCAACGACGTCCTCCACCGGTACCTGGTAACCGGTGATCTGGTGGCCGAGGAGGTAGTCCCCACCCTCAGTCCCAGCATGGACATCCAGATCTCCTCCAACTTCGAGCGGATGTTGTGGGAGGCCTCGGGGCGCGACGGTGCCGCGGTAGCCGACCTGCTCGCCCGGTTCCGGACCGTCGGACGGGTCCACGTACCCGACGACTGGACGGCCGCCATCCGGGCCGAACTGGTGGCCGCCCGCCTCGACGACGACGGCATCCTGGCCGAGGTGGCCCGGATCCACGAGACCCACGGCCGCATCGTCGACCCCCACACCGCAGTGGGGTTGCACGCCGCCGCCCGTTTCGGGCCCGGCGGGCCCGAGGCCGGGAGCGACGCGGCGCCCATGATCACCCTGGCCACCGCCGACCCGGCGAAATTCCCCGACGCGGTGGAGCGGGCCATCGGTATCCGCCCCCCTCTGCCCCCGTTCCTGGCCGAGCTCCCCGACCGTCGGGAACGGTACGAGAAGATCGGCCGTGATCTCGATGAGCTCGCGGATTGGTTCGACACCACCCTGGCGCCCGATCATGAACGTGCTTGGTAGGCTGACCTGGACAGCAGGCATCGACGGATCCGTCATGGTCGGCTGGCTGACGTCCAGCCCCTAGCTGTTGCCGAGCGAAACGCTCGCCACCTTGCTTGTTCTGCCGAAGGTCAGCACACACCGGTGGCGGGTCAGGGCCCACGAGCGCCCCGAGAGGAGACGCACCCATGAGCGACCAGCTGATCGTCGAGCGCAGTGGTCTGGAGAAGAAGGACAAGAGCGAGCTCCAGACCATCGTCACCGCACTCGGAGGGAGCGCGCCGAGTCGAGCCCGCAAGGCCGACCTGATCGACCAGATCCTCGACCTGGCCGGAGCCACCGCCGCCGAGGAGGCCGGTGACGCCGAGCCGTCCGACGGCGCCCGCGCCGACGATGAGCCGTCCGGCGAGACCGCTGGGGGCCGTGCTGACCAGGACCGTGCTGACCAGGACCGTGCCGACCAGGACCGTGCTGACCAGGACCGTGCCGACCAGGACCGTGCCGACGAGCACGAGGCCGACCAGGACGCGGCCGGGGACGACGGTGCCGACCGGACCGAGGAGGACCGTTCCGGCCAGGACGGGCCTGACAACGGTGCCGGTGGGGACAGCTCTGACAAGGACCGGGCCGAGAAGGACAGCTCCGGAAAAGGCAGCTCTGACAAGGACCGGGCCGACAAGGACCGGGCCGACAAGGACCGGGCCGATAAGGACTGGGACGAGGGCGATAGGGGAGGGGCCGGTCGGGGCTCCGGATCCCGGACCGATCCGTCCAGGTCGGAAGGTCGCTCGGACGTCGACGGTGGTCGGTCCCGGAACCGGCGCGGTCGGGGCCGGGGCGGCAGCGATGCGTCCGGGAACTACCCGGTCGGCCCCGACGGGGAACCACTGGCCGCCTGGGAGCTCGAGGTGATGGGGGATCAGCCCGGGGGTAACCGGACGGACCGGAACGACAAGGCCGACAAGGCCGACGGCAGGTCCGGGGGCCGGAGCGACAGGTCCGGTCGCCGAGGCTCTACCCAGCAGGACGCCGGCCGGGGCGACCAGCGCAAGGGCAACAACGGCAGCAACGACAACCAGGGTGGCAACAACCAGGGCGGCAACAACCAGGGCGGCCAGGACGACAACGACCCCAACTCGCGACGGACGCGCCGTCGGGGCCGCGGCCGGGGCCGGGACGACGCCAACACCGACGCCCCCAACACCGAGCCGGTGCCCGTCGACGGCTACCTCGACCTCCGTGACGAGGGGTACGGTTTCCTCCGGGTGGACGGGAGCCTGCCCAGCAAGGATGACGTCTACGTCTCGGTGAAGCAGGTCCGCCAGTTCGGCCTGCGCCGCGGCGACCGCATCACCGGCCTGTCCCGACCCGCCAACCGGAACGAGAAGAACCCGGGATTCCACGAGATCGAGACGGTGAACGGCGGGCCTCCCGAGGAGGGGCGGAACCGGGTCCACTTCGACGACCTCACCCCCCTGTTCCCCGACGAGCGGCTCGTCATGGAGATGCGGGACGAACCGCTGAACATGACCACCCGGATCATCGACCTCCTCTCCCCGATCGGCAAGGGGCAGCGGGGCCTGATCGTCTCGCCGCCCAAGGCTGGCAAGACCACGATCCTCAAGGACATCGCCCGGGCGGTGGAGACCAACAACCCGGAGGTCGGGCTGATGATCCTGCTGCTCGACGAGCGGCCCGAGGAGGTCACCGACATCGAACGCTCCCTGGAGCGGGGCGAGGTGGTGTCCTCCACCTTCGATCGTCCCCCGGAGGAGCACTGCGCGGTGGCCGAGCTGGCCATAGAGCGGGCCAAGCGCCTCGTGGAGCAGGGCCGGGACGTCGTCATGATCGTCGACGGGATCACCCGCCTAGCCCGGGCCTACAACCTCACCGCCAGCCTGAGCGGCCGGGCCATGTCCGGTGGGCTCGACGCCGCCGCCCTGTACCCGCCCAAGCGGTTCTTCGGCGCCGCCCGCAACCTCGAGGAGGGCGGCTCCCTGACCATCCTGGCCACCGCCCTGGTGGAGACGGGTTCCAAGATGGACGAGGTGATCTTCGAGGAGTTCAAGGGCACCGGCAACTTCGAGTTGCGGCTCGACCGTCACCTGGCCGAGAAGCGGATCTTCCCGGCCATCGACGTGGACGGATCATCCACCCGCCACGAGGAGCTGCTCTTCGACCGGGCCCAGCTCCAGCAGTCGTGGAAGCTGCGGCGGGTTCTGTCAGGCATGAGCGAGGAGGGATCCTCGGCTGCGGCGATAGAAATGCTGATCGATCGTCTCAAGACGTTCAAGACCAACGCTGATTTCCTGGCCGAGATCGGGAAGAGCCCGTCGGTTTGATCCGACGCACTGGCACACTGGAGACGTTATGAAGTCCGACATCCACCCTGACTACCGGCCCGTCGTGTTCATGGACGCCTCGGCCGACTTCGCCTTCCTGACCCGTTCGACGATCGAGACCACCGAGACGATCGAGTGGGAGGACGGCAACACCTACCCTCTGGCCAAGGTGGAGATCTCCTCGGCGAGTCACCCGTTCTTCACCGGCCAGATGAAGATCGTCGACACAGCGGGTCGGGTCGAGCGGTTCGAGCGTCGCTACGGCGCCCGCCGTAAGAAGTCCTGACCTCCGTAGACCGCCGTCTGACCGGAGCCAAGCTGCGGGCCTTGGCCCGCGCCGCGGCGTCGGTGGAGCTCGACGACGTCGCCGATGACCTCGGTGCCGGTCGTTCCGGTGGGCACGCGTTCGTCCTAGCCGACGCCCGGCCCGAACCGATCCGTAGTCTGGGCCCAGCCGTGCGCTGGGCCCGTTCCGCGTCCGCCAACCGGCTCGACCTCCTGACCGTCGACCCGGTCGTAGCCGGTGACCTGGCCCGCCGGTCCGCTCAGCTCGGTCTCGACGGGTGGGTGACGGTCCAGCTGGCCGACACCGCGGGCCCAGCCCCGACGGTCACCGTCGCCGCCCCGGACCCGGCCGTGCCGGCCCCGCCGCCCCCCCTCGACCCGGCCCACATCGCCCTTGGCGGCATCATGACCGAGGCTGGCGCCCGACCCGTCGATGACCACGGGGTGCTCGTGGCCGAACTGTCCGGTCTCGAGGTGGCCCGGGTGGTCAACGCCGAGGATTGGGACGGCCCCACCGGCGGGGAACCCCGCCTGCCCGGCCCCATGATCGTGGTGGGGGTGGGCCAGGCCGACCGCGAGCTCAACCGGATGGTCCACGGCGAGCACGAACCGGCCGCCGGGCTCCGGCGGGTGGTGGCCGCGGTGGCCGACTACCGGCGCCCCGGCAGCCACCACCCCCTCGCCCGGGTCAGCCGCGACCGGTGGCTCCGCTCCCGCCTGCTGGAACAACCCGGTCTCATCGGGGCGGCCGGGCTCGAGCCGGTGGCCCCCCTGCGGCCCCGCACCGGCCTCACCGCCCCCCAACCGGTCGCCGCCGTCGGGACCACCGACGACGGTGCCCCCCTGGTGGCGGTGACCGCCGTAGGGGTCGACCTCGACCTTGTGCCCGAGGCCGTCGACTACCGGGCCCGGTTCGACCCCGACGCCGAACTGGTCATCGTGGTGCCGCCCCGTGACCTCGGCCTGGCCACCGCCCTGGCCGACCTGCCGGGACGCACCACGGTCCGCTCGATCGACCCACCGTGGGAGACCCGGTCGTGAGCTCCCCCCTGCTCGACCGGCTCGACACCCTGACCGAGGAGCACCAGCAACTCGGCTCCCGCCTGGCCGACCCGGCCCTGGTGGCCGACCAGCCCCGCTACGTCGAGGCCACCCGCCGGTACGCCGCCCTCGACGACATCGTGCGCCTGGCCGGCCTGCTCCGGTCCCGCATGGACGACGTGGAGGTGGCGCGGGCCCTGGCCGCCGAGGCCGACGCTGAGGAGCGGGAGGAACTGCGGGCGGAGGCGGCGTCGGCCGAAGCCGACATCGAACGCCTCACCGACGAGATCCGCATCCTGCTGCTCCCCCGCGACCCCAACGACGACCGGAACGTCATCGTGGAGATCCGCGGCGCCGAGGGCGGGGAGGAAGCCAACCTGTTCGCCCGCGACCTGTACGAGATGTACCGGGCCTTCGCCTCCCGTCGGGGCTGGAACCTGGAGGTGCTGACCTCCAGCCCGTCCGACATGGGCGGCTACGGCGACGTCACCTTCGTGCTAGCCGGCGACGGCGTTTGGACCCGGATGAAGTTCGAGGCCGGCCCCCACCGGGTGCAACGGGTCCCCGTCACCGAATCGCAGGGCCGGATCCACACCTCGTCGGCCACCGTCACCGTCCTGCCCGAGGCGGAGGAGGTCGATCTCGAGATCGACCCCAACGACCTGGAGGTGGACACCTACCGGTCGTCGGGGGCCGGTGGCCAGCACGTCAACACCACCGACTCGGCGGTCCGGATGCGACACAAACCCACCGGCCTCGTCGTCACCATGCAGGACGAGAAGAGCCAGCTCCAGAACCGGGAACGGGCCCTCAAGGTGCTCCGGTCCCGCCTGCTGGAGCTGGAGGCGAGCCGCCGGGCCGCCGACGCCTCGGCGGCCCGCCGCACCCAGACGGGGGGTGGGGGCCGCTCCGAGAAGATCCGGACCTACAACTTCAAGGAGAACCGGGTCACCGACCACCGGCTCGGCCTCACCGTTCACAAGCTCGACCGGATCCTGGCCGGGGAGCTCGACGAGGTCTCCGACGCCCTGGTCCAGGACGAACGCACCCGTCAGCTGGCCGAGGCCGAGGCCGGCTGAGCCGTGGCCGGATGTTCTGACGCGGCCGGCGGTGCTGACTGGGCCGGCCGTGCCGCGGCCGGCGGTGTCGACTGGGCCGGGGGTGGCGGGCACACCGTGTCGTGGGGTGAGTTGGAGCGTGAGACCGCGGCCCGCCTGGCCGGGGCCGGGATCCCGGAACCCGCCATCGGCGGCCGGCTCATCGCCATGCGGGCGAGCGGGGCCGAGAACGCCACCGAATGGGTCGACGCCGTCGGCCGGCCGGCGACGGTCCGCGGGGTCGCTGCCCTCGACGCCATGGCCGCCCGCCGCCTGGCCGGCGAGCCCCTCCAGTACGTGGTGGCCGACTGGGCCTTCCGTCACCTCGACCTGTACGTGGACGGCCGGGTCCTGATCCCCCGACCCGAGACCGAGGTGGTGGCCGGGGTCGCCCTGGCCGAACTGGACCGGCTCGACCCCGGCCGTTCCGGGTCGCTGGCCGCCGACCTCGGCACCGGTAGCGGGGCCATCGGCCTGTCCCTGGTCCGCGAGCACGACGGGGTCCAGGTGTGGATGACCGACGTGTCCGCCGACGCCCTGGCGGTGGCCCAGGCCAACCTGGCCGGGGTGGGCCGGTCCGGGAGCCGGGTGCGGATCGCCCGGGGCTCCTGGTTCGAGGCCCTCCCCGCCGATCTCAAGGGTCGGTTCGACGTGGTGGTGTCCAACCCGCCCTATGTGGCCGACCACGAGGAGCTGCCCTCCGAGGTGGCCGACTGGGAGCCCGCCCTGGCCCTGCGGGCCGGCCCCCGGGGCACCGAGTGGCTCGACCACCTGGTGGCCGGAGCGCCGGCCTGGCTCCGGCCGAACGGGGCCCTGGTCCTCGAGCTCGCCCCCCCCCAGGCCGATGAGATCGCGGCGCGGGCCGCCACCCGGGTCGCTCAGGTCGAGGTGGTCGATGACCTGACCGGCCGGGCCCGGGCCGTCGTGGCCCGAACGCCCGCCCCCTCTCCTCCCGCCCCCTCTCCTCCCGCCCCCGCCGACTGACCGTCGCGGCCGGGCGACACCCCCCTGGGGAACACCCCGAATGCTCGACGTCCCGGCCGGTGGCTGGGTAAGGTGCCGCATGTTCGGTCGCAACAACAAGCTCGATACGTCGTGGTTGGCCCAGGTCGGCTTCTTCGCCGGGTTCTCCGACGACGAGCTCCGGAAGGTGGCCGATCTGGGCCAGAAGGTCGAGGTGTCGGCCGGGACCAACCTCACCGACCAGGGCCGCGTCGGCGACGTCAGCTATGTGATCGTCTCGGGCATGGCCACGGTCCGCATCCGGGGCGAGTACGTCACCACGGTGGGGCCCGGGACGATGGTGGGGGAGATGGCCCTCATCGAACACCGCCCCCGGGCGGCCACCGTCACCGCCGACACCCCGATGGAGCTGGTGTCGTTCGACACCGAGGCCTTCCGCAAGCTGCTGCAGGCCAGCCCGACCACCCACGACCGGGTCATGGCCATGCTCCACGACCGGCTCGAGGAGAACGAAGCCCTCGGCTGACCCCTGGCCCGGCCGCATCCGGGTACGCTCATAGCCCCTGGCGCAGTTCGAGCGAACGGAGTGGCCCATGCGCGTGGCCGTCGGGTCGGATCATGCCGGATTCGTGCTGAAGACGATCCTGGTCGAGCATCTGGGAACGCTCGGCCACGAGGTCGTCGATCTCGGCACCCATTCCGAGGAGCGGGTCGACTACCCAGACTACGGGGCAGCCGTCGGTCGGGCCGTGGCCGGTGGTGAGGTCGAGTTCGGGGTGGCCGTGTGCGGCTCCGGGATCGGCATCGCCATGGCGGCCGGCAAGGTGCCCGGGGTCCGGGCGGCCACGGTGCACGACGTCACGTCGGCCCGGCTCACCCGCCAGCACAACGACGCCAACGTGCTCTGCCTGGGGGAGCGCCTCATCGGGGTCGAGGTGGCCCGCGGGGCCCTCGAGGTCTTCCTGACCACCGATTTCGACGGAGGTCGGCACAGCGCCCGGGTGGCCAAGCTGGCGGAGCTCGATCTCGGCGCGAACGACCGGTAGGCCCGATCCGGATGCGGCCCACCCTGCTGTCCTACGGCCTGGTCGCCCTAGTGGCGGCCGTGGTCACGACGGCCACGGTGCCGATCTTCATCTGGATCTGCCAGCGCACCGGGCTGATGGTGGCCCCCGACAGCCGGCGGATGCACCAGCGGCCCACCCCCCAGCTCGGTGGGGGCGGTATGTACCTGGGGTTCCTGGCCGGGTTCGCCGTCGCCTGGTGGAGCGGCCTGTTCGACGCCGTGTTCTCCTCCTCCACCGAGCCCCTGGCCATCGTGATCGCGGCCAGCGTGGCCTACGGCGTCGGCCTGCTCGACGACGTGCGGGAGCTGTCTCCGCCGGCCAAGACGGCCGGCCTGCTACTCGCCGCCGGTGTCCTGGCCCTGGGGGGCGTGTCCATCATCTGGTTCCGGGTGCCGTTCCTCGACGTGTTCGTCCTGCCCTACGACCTCTCGTTCGTCATCACCGTCGTCTGGGTTATGGGCCTGGCCAACGCGGTCAACTTCATCGACGGCCTCGACGGTCTGGCCGCCGGCATCGTCGGCATCGGCGCCACCGCGTTCTTGCTCTACGCCGTCCGCCTCGGCCAGGTCGAGCTCCTCCTCCCCGGCAATGTCGGCCCCCTGGTGGCCGCCCTGGTGGTGGGGATCTGCACCGGTTTCCTGCCCTGGAACGTGTACCCGGCCCGCACCTTCATGGGTGACGGGGGCGCCCTGTTGCTGGGGGTGGTCATGGCCGCCTCCACCATGGCGGTGGGGGGTCGCACCCCGGACCCGTTCAGCGGCCAGACCTTCTTCTTCTACGCCCCCCTGGTCATCCCCCTGGTCATCCTGGGTGTTCCGGTGTTCGACACCGCCTTCGCCATCGCCCGCCGGGCTACCAACGGCAAGGGCTGGTCCACCGCCGACAAGGACCATCTCCACCACCGCCTGGTCCGCCTGGGCCACGGTCACCGCCGGAGCGTGTGGATCCTGTGGGCCTGGACGGCGTTCCTGTCGGCATTCGTGCTCTACCCCACCTACAACGACGGCCAGGGCGACGCCATCGTCCCGCTCGGGGTGGGAGCGGCCGCCCTCGGGCTCTTCACCCTGTTCCTCCCCGCCGGTCGCCGGTCGGGCCCCGAGATCGACACCGAACCGTCATCCGAGCCGGAGGAGGACACCCAGCCCCAGGACAGAGCCGGGGTCGGCTGACCCCTGGGGCGGGTCCGGCGGGTCGGGACGGGGGTCCCATAGTGTGACCATGTGGCGACGACCACCGCGAACTGTGGGCTCGGCAGTTGCGATTTGACCGCTGAGTTTCCTATGGTTCCGGGCGGTGCGGGGCGAAGTGGCCCCGCCCTTCGTTCTGTGATCGCACCGTGAGCCAGCGCCGTACCTCCGTCACCCGACAAGCCAAGCACTCCGTTGGCAGCTACGAACTCGTCTTGTCGTCCCTCATCTTCGGGCTCGGCGGGTGGTGGCTCGACCGAAGGCTCGGCACGACCCCCATCCTGGCGTGCAGTCTCGCCACGGTTGGGTTCGTCGGTTCCGCTTGCTCGCTCTACTACCGCTACAAGGCGCGGATGATCCTCGCCAACGAAGAACGGATGAACCACCGGGCCAGCGGCAGCACGGCCGCCGGCGAACCTGCGGCCGTCCCGGCCGAGGAGGCGGCGTGACCGCAACCGAACAGGCATACGACGGTCCTCCCGCGGCCACGGCCGTGGCGTTTGACATGGTGCGACGGGCCCTCTGGGTGCTCCCGATCGCCCTGATGCTCGGGGCGTTCGCCGCCGGAGCCGCCGGGCTCGCCTCGGTCCTCTACGGCGTGGCCATCGTCCTGGTCAACTTCGTCCTCTCCGCCCTCCTGCTGTCCTGGGCGTCCCGGATCTCGTTCAGCCTGGTGGCCGCGGCCGCCCTCGGTGGCTACACCGTCCGCCTGGGACTGGTGTTTCTGGCGGTGTGGTTGGTTCGTGACGCATCCTGGGTCCGGTTCGTTCCCCTTGGCATTACCATCATCGCCACCCACCTGGGGTTGCTGCTGTGGGAGCTGAGGTACGTGTCGGCCTCATTCGCCCATCCCGGTCTCAAACCCCATACCGGACGTCCCCGGTCGGCCGCCGGGTCTCGATAACCCCAAGGAGCCCTTCCAGTCGTGTTCGCAGCACTTGAGTTCCCCCCCATCGAGAACCTGGTCGAGTGGCCGGCGTACCTATTCCAGGACACGCCGTTCGCGTTCAACAAGGTCGCCCTGATCAGTGTGCTCGCCATGCTGATCCCGTCGGTGTTGTTCCTGCTGGCCAAGAAGGACCTGGTACCCCGGGGCCTCCAGAACCTGGTCGAGTCCACCATCGAGTTCGTCGAGAACCAGGTGATCATGGCGGCTATCGGCCCGGACGGGATGCGGTACCTGCCGCTGCTGCTCAGCATCTTCCTGTTCGTGTTCTTCGGGAACATCTTCGAGGTGATCCCCACCTTCCAGATGCCGGCCAACGCCCGGATGGCCAACCCAATGTTCCTGGCCATCATCGTGTGGGTCACCTTCGTGGGCGTCGGCCTGCGCCACCACGGGGCCAGCTACTTCAAGGACGCCCTGTTCCCGCCGGGGGTGCCGAAGGCCCTCTACGTGCTGGTCACCCCGATCGAGGCCCTCTCCACCTTCGTGCTCCGGCCCTTCGGTCTCGCCGTCCGTCTCTTTGCCAACATGCTGGCCGGCCACATCCTGCTGGTCACCTTCGGCGTCCTGTGCATCACCCTTTGGCAGAAGTCGCTGCTGGCCGTCGTGCTCCCCTTCAGTTTCGGCATGCTGGTCGCCCTGACCGGTTTCGAGATCATGGTCTCGTTCCTCCAGGCCTTCGTCTTCTCCCTCCTCGCCGCGGTGTACATCGACTCCTCGCTGCATCCGCACCACTAGCGTCACCGGAGGGTCGGGCTGCTGCGGCCCGGCCGAACCCCGATCGTTTCCCCGCCCCACAGGGCACCATCTCAAAGCCGCTCGCCGCCGGCGGGCAACTCCCCCAAACACAGGAGAACCACTACCCATGAGCGTCATCGCTACGGCAGCTGCCTACGTCGCCGAGCTGGCCCAGGAGGCCACCCCAGCCGATGCGAAGAACACCGCGGCCGCCAGCGGTGCCGGTATGGCCTACGGCCTCGCCGCCATCGGCCCGGGCATCGGTATCGGCTACCTCGTCGGCCAGTCGGTTCAGGCCATGGCCCGCCAGCCCGAAGCGGCCGGGCAGGTCCAGACCACCATGTTCCTCGGTATCGCCTTCACCGAGGCCCTGGCCCTGATCGGCTTCGTGGTTTTCATCCTGCTCAAGTTCGCCTGAGGGGAGCGCCATGTTTCTCCTTCTGGCTACCGAAGCGGCGGAAGGCGGTGAAGCCGAGGTCGTCAACCCGATCCTCCCCACCACACCCGAGCTGGTGTGGGGCATCATCGCCTTCGCCCTGCTGTTCCTCCTGGTGAGCTTCGTCTTCCTGCCCGCGGCCAAGCGGGTCATGAACGACCGGGCCGCCTCCATCCGGGCCGATCTGGACGCGGCCGACGCGGCCCGATCCCAGGCCGCCCACGCCTCCGCCGAGGTCGACGACCAGCTCGCGTCGGCCCGGGCCGAAGCGGCCCAGATCCTCGATCAGGCCCGCACCGAAGGTGAGGCCGAACGTGAGCGCCTGATCTCCCGGGCCGAGCGCGAGGTGACCGCGATGCGCGAGATCGCCGAGTCCGAGGTCCGTCGGGAGCGGGACGAGGCCATGGCCGCCGTCCGGCCCCAGGTGGCCGACCTGGCCCTCAGCGCAGCCTCGCGGGTGCTCGACCGACCCGTCGACGCGGCGGCCGCCGCGCCCATCGTCGGCCGTTTCCTGAACAACTCGAATTGAGGCCTCGATGACCTTCCTGACCCTGCTCGCCGCCGAGGGCGAACACCACGCCAACGGCAGACAGTTCGCCGGCGACATCAACGAGGTGATCTGGGGCAGCATCGCGTTCTTCGTGGTCCTGGCCCTGCTCATCAAGTACGGGGGCCCGGCCATCTCCAAGGGCTTCAAGGGCCGCACCGACCGGATCCAGGGCGAGATCGACGAGGCCAAGGCCCAGCGATCGGCGGCCGAGAACGCGGCCGCGGCCGAGAGGAGCGAGCTGCCCGACCTGGCTGGGGAGGAGCAGCGGCTGCTGGATGAGGCCAACGAGTCCGCGACCCGCCTCCGGGCCGACATCGTGGCCCGGGCCCAGACCGAGGCCGATGAGATCCGGGCCCGCGGCAGCGCCGAGGTGGAGAACTACCGCCGGCAGGCCCTGGCCGACCTGACCGCCGAGGTCAGCCAGTTGACCAAGGACTCGGCCGAGGCCGTCGTGCTCGAAACCCTCGACGATGCCTCTCAACGTGACCTGATCGACCGCTACATCACGCACCTGGAGCGCACCTGACATGTCTGACCGGATCGAGGGCTACGCCCACGCCCTGCTGGCGGTGGCTCGGGCCGAGGGCAACGTGGGCGCCATCGCCGACGAGTTGGCCGCGGTGGCCCGTGCCGTCAGCGCCAACGAAGAGCTTCGCTCGACCCTTTCCAACAACCTGCTGCCGGCGTCGGTCCGCAACCAGATCGTCGACGACATCCTGGGCAACCGGGTCACCGACGCCAGCCGCGGCCTTGTCGGCATGGTCGTGTCGGCCGGCCGGGGTGGTCAGCTCACCGAGATCATCGAGAGCTTCCGACGCCTCGCCATCGGCGGCACGAGCGGTGGCCAGGTGGCCACGGTGCGCAGCGCGGTGCCGTTGTCGGGCCACGAGCAGGACCGCTTGGCCAAGGCCCTCACCAACATGATCGGCACCGAGGTGAAGTTGGAGACCATCATCGATCCCGAGGTGGTCGGCGGCATCGTCACCACCGTCGGCGACACCGTCATCGACGGCAGCCTCCGGTCCCGACTCGACCAGATGCGCCAGTCCATCTGAGCCCAGCGGCCCCACCGGCCCGGCTCACCTGAAGAACCCAACCAGTCAAGACCGCCCCGGAGCGACAGAGAGACCCACATGGCACTGACCTTCGATCCCAACGCCATCGCCAACAGCCTGCGCGAGAACCTCAACAAGTTCAACGCGGACGTCCGGTCCAAGACCGTAGGCCGGGTGGCCGAGGTCGGGGACGGCATCGCCCGGGTTTCAGGCCTGCCCGACGCCTCGGTCAACGAGATGCTCCGCTTCGCCGACGGCACCATCGGCCTGGCCCTCAACCTCGACGAGGAGACCATCGGTGCGGTGGTGCTCGGCAACGTCGAACACATCGAGGAGGGCCAGCCGGTCGAGGCCACCGGGGAGATCCTCTCGGTCCCCGTGGGCGACGGGGTGATCGGCCGGGTGGTCAACGTGCTGGGCGAACCCCAGGACGGCAAGGGCCCCCTCACCGACGTGGTGACCCGGCGGATGGAGATCCAGGCCCCCGGCATCACCGGCCGGCAGCCGGTGCACGAACCCCTCCAGACCGGCATCAAGGCCGTGGACTCCCTGATCCCGATCGGTCGGGGCCAGCGCGAGCTCATCATCGGCGACCGCAAGACCGGCAAGACCACGGTCGCCATCGACACGATCCTGGCCCAGAAGGGCCTGGGCGTGAAGTGCATCTACGTGGCCGTCGGGCAGAAGGGCTCCACCGTGGCCCAGACCGTGGCCCTGCTGGCCGAGCACGGCGCGATGGACTACACCGCCGTCGTGGTGGCCCCCGCCTCCGACCCGGCCCCCTACAAGTACCTGGCCCCCTACGCCGGGTGCGCCATGGGCCAGCACTGGATGGAGAACAGCGAGCACGCCCTGGTCATCTACGACGACCTGTCCAAGCAGGCCGAGGCCTACCGCCAGGTGTCTCTGCTGTTGCGCCGCCCGCCGGGCCGCGAGGCCTACCCCGGCGACGTGTTCTACCTCCACAGCCGGCTTCT
>JBKECK010000011.1:0-15710 GCA_047974625.1 Acidimicrobiales bacterium | reverse complement strand
GAAGTAGGCCTGTAGCGGCATCTCCACCTCGACGCCGGGCGGCACGTAGATGAACGAACCCCCCGACCAGACCGAGGTGTTGAGGGCGGCGAACTTGTTGTCGTTCATCGGGATGACCTTGCCGAAGTACGGCTTGACCAGTTCCGGGTACTCCCGCAGCGCCGTGTCCATGTCGCAGAACACGACCCCCTGGCGTTCCAGATCCTCGCGGTTGCGGTGGAACACCACCTCGGACTCGTACTGGGCGGTCACCCCGGCCAGGTACTTCCGTTCCGCCTCGGGGATCCCCAACTTCTCGTAGGTGTCCTTGATGGCGTCCGGGAGGTCGTTCCAGTCGTCGACCTGCCCCTCGGTGGGCTTGATGTAGTAGTAGATGTCGTCGAAGTAGATCTCCGACATGTCCCCGCCCCAGGTGGGCATGGGGCGCCGCTCGAAGTGGCGGTACGACTTGAGTCGCTGCTGGAGCATCCAGTCGGGTTCGCCCTTCATCCACGACATCTCGCGGACGATGTCCTCCGACAGGCCCTTGGTGGGCTTGAACACGTAGTCCTCGGCGTCGCTCCAGCCAAGCTTGTAGCGGCCGAGATCGAGGCTGGCGGGTGTCACGGTCATGAGACGTGGGCTCCCAGGTGTGGACGGAAGGGGTGCGAACGGGCGGACGACGGAATTAGTCCTACCGGCATAGTAACAAACCCTGTCACCGGTCGATGTCCCCCACGCCGGGCCGCCCTCGGACTGCCGGTCAGGGACCGAGCCGGCGCAGCTCGGTGCGGTAGCGGCGGGCCCGTTCGATGTACTTGCCGACGCCCTCGCTGATCATCTCGGGCTGGACCGTGTCGGGCCGGATCCTGGCCGGGACGCCGAGCGCCATCGCCCCGCTCGGCACCTCCATGTCGTTGGTGACCACGGCGTTGGAGCCGACGAGGGCCCCGGAGCGGACCACGGCCCGGTGGAGCACGATCGAGGCATTGCCGACCAGCGAGCCGCTCTCCACCGTGCAGCCTTCCAGGTGGACCAGGTGGCCGATGACGCAGTCGTCGCCCACCACCGTCGGATGGTCCGCGGTGACGTGGAGCACACAGTTGTCCTGGATCGAGGTCCGGGCCCCGATCCGGATCGGCCCCTCGTCGCCCCGCAGAACGGCGCCGGGCCAGACCGAGGATTCCTCACCGATCTCCACGTCGCCGATGACCACCGCGTCGGGATGGATGAAAGCGGTGGGGTGGATAAGGGGCTCACGGTCCCCGAGTGCGTAGATCGGCATCCGAGCACCCTAGTCCCGCCGCCGGCGGGGCCCGGAACCCCGGCTCCGGCCGGAAGCGCTGATCGGCCCTAGCCGAGGGAACGCAGGTCGAGCACCAGGGCACCGGCCGAGATCACCAGCAGACCGGCCGCGGTCAGGTAGGCCACGGGCGCCAGGCGGCTGAGGTCGAGGGGCCGGCGGGGGCGGCCGGGGGCGGCGAAGCGACCGAGCAGCCCGTCGGCCAGGGCGGTGACGGCGTGGCCGCCGTCGAGGGGCGGCAGGGGCAGCAGATTCACCAGGCCCACGGCGCTGGAGAGGATGGCAAACCAGCGCAGCATGGCCCCGGGCCCCAGTTCGACCGCCTCGGCGCTCACCTGGGCCTGGGCCACCGGCGACATGAACCGGACGGGCACCGTGGTCGACCCCGAGACGTCGAACACGGCGGCCAGGTAGCTCCACAGGTGGGTGACCCACACCCCGAGGGCCCGGAGGGTCTCGGTGGCCACCCCAGCCACGTCACCCACACCGCCGGCCAGGGAGTGGAACCAGGAACCCCCGTCGAACACCCTGGCCAGGGCGAACGCGGCCGCCGCGGTGACCAGATTGGCCGCCGGACCCGCCACCACGGTGGCCAGCCGGTCCCGGGGCCGGGCGGCCCGGTAGGTTTCGGCCTCGGCCACCCCGTCGGGTCGGGGCGACGACGGGGTCATGCCCGGCAGGTTGACGTAGCCGCCGATGAAAGCGACCCGGAGCCCGTACCGGGTCCGCCCCCGCACCACCGACACCACCTCCGGACCGAAGCCCCAGTAGAACTCGGTGGGCAGGATGCCCCGGCCCCGGGCGACCAGGAAGTGACCCCCCTCGTGGATCCCGATCACCACCGCCAGGAAGGCCAACAGGGCCAGTCCGCTCGGGGCGATCAGACCAAGGGCCACCAGCGACCCGACGGCGACCGTTCCCCAACCAAGTGAAGTCCGCACCGACCCAGTCGACCATCGGGCCCGGTCGGTACCAATGGGCGGACCTCAGGCCCGGAATGATCCGTACGAACCCTTGTAGAACACCATCGGCTCCGACTCCTCACCGCTGGTGAGGTGCTGTACCCGGCCCACCATCAGCACATGGTCGCCGAGGGTGATCACCTGGTCGAGGCTGCAGTCGATCATGGCGTGCACCTGGGGCAGGACCGGGGCACCGGAATACGGGGCGGGCGAATGGTCGATGCCGTCGAACTTGTCGGGTTCCTTGGAGGCCATAACCCCGCTCACCGGGCCCTGGTCGGCGGTCAGGATGTTCACGGTGTAGTGACCGGCCGCCTCGATCCCGGCCCGGCTCGACGAGTCGACCCCGAGGAAGAAGCCGACCAGGGGCGGGTCGAGGGAGATGGAGGCGAAGGAACCGATGGCCACCCCGACCGGCCCGTCAGGACCGTTGGCCGTGACCACCGTGACCCCGGTGGGCAGGTGCCCCAACACCCGACGGAAGTCATCGGGGTCGATGGCGGCGTGTTCGGGGTGATCCTGATCGCTCATTGGAGGTGCCGGTCCTTGCCGTCGCGGATGTCCTGCTGCCTGCTGGACGGAGGCGTCAGCGGCTGCTGCGCTCGGCTGGGGAGCCTACTGTGCTTCGACAATCCGATCAGATCGACCAGGTCGGTAGGTGCTCTCGCCTCTTCGGCCGAGGCCTCATCGGTGCTCTCGCCTCTTCGGCCGAGGCCTCATCGGTACCCTCGCCTCTTCGGCCGAGGCCTCATCGGTACCCTCGCCTCTTCGGCCGAGGCCTCATCGGTACCCTCGCCTCTTCGGCCGAGGCCTCATCGGTACCCTCCGCGTCCGTTTGGGACGGGCCTACCCGCCAGAGGTTAGGCGGAGGCCTTCGGTGGCGGCGAGGACCTCGATGTCGGGTCCGGCCACCCGGGCCGTCCGTTCCACCGCGGCAGCGATCCAGGCGTCGTCGTGGGCGGGGTCGTGGTGGTAGAGCGCAAGGCGACGGGCGCCGCAGCGGCGGGCCACCTCGGCGGCGTACTCGGTGGAGCAGTGCCCCCAGTCCGATCGGGCCTCGAACTCGGCCTGGTCGAACTGGGCGTCGTGGATCAGCAGGTCCACCCCGGAGCAGGCGGCGACGATGGCCGGGCTGACCTCGGTCCCCGCCGCGTCGGGTTGCTGATGGTCGCTGATGTAGGCGACGGAGCCACCGCCCACGTCGATCCGGTAGCCGTTGGTCGGCCCGACGTGGGGTACCGGGAAGGTGGTGATCTTGGCCTCCCCCACCGCTAATACCTCGTCGCGGCTGTCCTGGAAGGTGACCACGCCGGGAAAGCTCTCCAGTTCGATCGGGAACACTGGGGGCCGGACGAACCGGCGGAACTCGGCCCCCAGGGTGGTGCCGTCCTGGGGTGGGCCGATGATGGTCAGGTCGGTGTCGGGCCGCAGCATCGGGGCGAAGAAGGGGATGCCCTGGATGTGATCCCAGTGCAGGTGGCTGACCAGGGCGGTGGCCCGCAACGGTTGAGCGGCGCGGCCACCGTCGGCACCACCGGCCCTGGGCCCGGACGCCCCGACCCGCCCGGCGAGCAGGTCACGCCCCAGGTAGCGGAGGCCGGTGCCGAGGTCGAGGATGATGGGGTCGCCGCCCGTCTCGACCAGCACACACGAGGTGTTGCCGCCGACGTCGCGGGTGTTCGGGCAGGAGCAGGGTGTCGAACCCCGAACACCGTAGAACACGACGTTCAGCATCTGTGACGGGACCCCCGCACCATCGGACCTCGAACCATCGGAACCTCCGAAACCCCACTGACACTCGCCGTTCCCCAAGGCCGAACCGGCCCCCGAAACCCCGACGATCTCCCGAAGATATAGCTAAGGTCCCCTACGGTGAATCCCGAGGACCGTGTCCCCCGTCCTCCGTCTGGGATTCAGTCAACGGTAGACCACCATGTCCTGCTGATGAAGAGGCTGTGAACAAGGTCTCAGGGTCAGGGGATGAACGCCCTGGTCCCGCCGGTCCTGGGGCTGGACTCGCCCGGGTCCGGTCGTCCGCGTAGGGTTGGGTTCGATCACCGGAGGTTGACATGACCGAGCCCCACGACGACGCCCGCCCCCGGCTCCCGGATGGGCTGGTGGCCATCGTCAAGCGGGACTGCCCCACCTGCGAGCTGGTCGCCCCGGTGCTCGGAGACCTGGCCGACCGGGGGGTCGCGCTGACCGTGTTCAGCCAGGACGACCCGGGCTTTCCCGACACCGTTTCCGGTGTGCGGGACGACACCTCCCTCGAGGTGTCCTGGTTCCACGACATCGAGACCGTGCCCACCCTGCTGAGCGTGTCGGACGGGGCCGAGACGGCCCGAACCGTGGGATGGTCACGGCCGGACTGGGAGTCGTTCACCGGCCAGGCCGGCCTCGGTCCCGACCTGCCCCCGCACCGACCGGGCTGCGGTTCGCGGTCGGTGGACCCCCTCCTGGCCGACGAGCTGAACGTTCGGTTCTCGGGTTCGATCCTCCGCAGCCGGCGGATCGAACTGGCCGCCCTGGAGGACCCAGTCGAGGCCGCCTTCGACCGGGGCTGGTCCGACGGGCTGCCCGTGGTGCCCCCCACCGAGGCCCGGGTCCTGAACATGCTGTCGGGCACCGACAGCGACCCGGCCGAGGTGGTGGCCGTCATCCCCCCCGACCTGAACGAGGCCACCGTCGAACAGGTGGCGGTCAACGCGGTGATGGCCGGGTGCCGCCCGGGTTACCTGCCCGTGGTCCTGGCCGCGGTCCGGGCCGCCTGCACCGACCAGTTCAATCTCCACGGTCTACTGGCCACCACCTACTTCTCGGGTCCCGTGATCGTGGTCAACGGCCCGATAGCCGCCCGCATCGGGATGAACGCCCGCGGCAACGTGCTCGGCCAGGGCAACCGGGCCAACCTGACCATCGGTCGGGCCCTCCAACTGGTGGTCCGTAACCTGGGGGGCGGTCGGCCGGGCGGGGTGGACATGGCCCTGATGGGCTCGCCCGGCAAGGTCGGTTTCGGTTTCGCCGAGCGGGAGGACGACTCCCCGTTCCGACCCCTGGCCGAGGAGTTCGGGATCCCGGCCGGCGCCGACGCGGTGACGGTGTTCGCGGGCCACGGCCCGACCGCCGTCGTCGACCAGATCTCCCGGAACCCGGAGTCGTTGGCCCGGTCGATGGCGGCGGTGCTGCGGGCCATCGGGCATCCGAAACTGGCCCACTCCTTCGACGCCATGCTCATCGTCGGTCCCGAACACGGCCGCATCTTCCGCGAGGCCGGTTGGGACCGGGCCCGCCTCGCCGCCGAGTTAGACGAGCTCCTCCTCCTCGACGCCGACCGTCACCTCAGGGGCGTGGACGGGATCGACGAGGGCCTCCCCGACCATCTGGCCGGACGCCAGGTACCGACGTTCCGGCCGGGGGGCCTCCAGATCGTCCACGCCGGCGGCGACGCCGGCCTGTTCTCGGCCGTGTTGGGCGGCTGGGCGGGCGGGCCGATCGGCTCCCAACCGGTCAGCCGGGCCGTGTTCGACGACGCCTGACCCAACCCGAACCATCCGCCGTGGAAGGAATCGATCCGATCATGACCATTGTCCTCGACCCCACCGCCGGCAAGCTCGGCGACGCCATCGAGACCGTACCCCGCCCCCACGACGTGGCCGGGTTGCGGATCGGCCTGCTCAACATCACCAAACCTCGTGGTGATGTGTTCCTCGATCGTCTCGAGGAACGGCTGGTCGAACGGGGCGCCCGGGTGCAGCGGTTCGCCAAGCCGACGTTCACCAAACCCGCCCCGGTCGACCTCCGTCACGAGATCGCCACCAGTTGCGACGCCGTCATCGAGGCCCTGGCCGATTGAGGCAGCTGCACGTCGTGCAGTGTGCACGACATCGTCGACCTGGAACGCCGCGGCGTTCCCGGTGTGTTCGTGGCCAGCGCCGTCTTCGTCGACGCGGCGCGGACCCAAGGTGAGGCCATCGGGTTCCAACCCGAACGGCTCTTCGTCGCCCACCCCATCCAGGACCGGACCGACGACGAGATGCGGGCCCTGGCCGACGCGGCCATCGACCGGCTGATCGCCCGCCTGACCACCCCGGCCGTCGGTGCCGCCGACCCGGAGATCGTCACCGCCTGAACCGCCCCGACGTCCCGGGGTGGCCGGCCACCGGCCGAACCGCCCCGGGGGTTGGGGGCCGGGGCGTCACCGGCGGCGGAGCTCGCCGCCGTGCTCGAAGACCGACACGTCGAGGTCAGCGCCATCGGCGGCCCCCAGCCGCTCACCGTCGCCACCGATGGCGCCGGGCACCGAGCCGAGCAGCTCCCCGAGCGGGGACCGCTCCACCTCCGAGGCCGGGCGCATCAGGTAGAAGTCGGTGTGGTGGTAGCCCTCGGCTTCCCGGCCCCCGGGGTCGATGCCGAGGGCGGCGAGTTCCTGTTCCACGTGTTCGACCTCAGCCCGGTCGACCATGCGCCGCTGGGGGAAGGTCGCCTCGTCCAGGCGCTCGGTGACGAGGCCGTGGGCCGCGCCGACGTCGACGACCGGGGCGAAGTCCACCCAGCGCAATGAGAAGGCGGCCAACCGGGGCCGGTCGGTGAGCTCGAACAGGCGGTCGATGGTCCGGTCCGTGACGTAGCCGATACCGCCGGTGACCGTGATCAGGTCGGTGTCGGCCACCACGGTCGCCAGGGCGGTGGACGGCTCCGCCTCCTCCAGGTTCTCGGCGAAACCAGTGTCGAGGAGCTGGGCGTCGACCCCGTAGGCGATGGCCGGGGCCGACGAGTCGAGACCGGTGAGTTCGAACCGGGGGTCGATCGACCGGGCCCCGAACCAGTGACGGTCCGCCTCCACGAGGGCCGCCCGGTCCAGGTCGACGAGGGCGGGATCGTCGTAGTGGGCGGCCACCTCCTCGAACGTGACGTCATGGTTGACCACCGCCGCGTTGATCCCGTAGGAGCAGCAGACGTCGAGCAGGTGGGGCCGCTCCCGGACGCTCACCTCCTCGGCCACTCGACGGAAGACGGGGCCGCCGTGCTCCGGGATCTGATAGTCGAACCGGTTCAACGTCCGGTAGTACTCCCGCGGGTCGTCCGCCACGTAGATCTCGTCGAAATTGCTCTTTGCCATGGAGTTCGCTGCTTCCCGATGGGGTACGTCGGCCTTCATCGAACCTAGTGAACTGGCCTGTGGATACCGAAACGCGACCCGGACGGTCGGGCGTCACGACCCCGGAAGGGTGAACCCCGACGGGGTCCGTTGGACGACACCGTCGGCGACCACCGCAGCCGCCACCCGACCGGCCCGGTCCGGGTCGTCCGGCCAGCCCATCACCTCGGCCAACCGATCGGCGGGCACCGGGGCCCGGCGGACGGCGTCGACCAGGCGCCCCCGGCCCTGACGGTCCGAGCCCTGGAAACGGCTCTGGCGCCGTGAGACCGGGATCCGGCCGGGATCGGGGTCGGGTCGCCCGGCCGCCCGCCACCGGCAGCCTGGACCGAACGGGCAGGGGGCGCAGTCGGGATCCCGGGACCGGCAGCAGGTCGCCCCCACATCCAGCAAGGCCTGGTTCCACCGCCACCCGTCGCCCGGGGGCACCAGGGCGTCGGCCGCCTCCTGGGCCGACTGGCCGGTCACCCGCCCGCCGGTCACCCGGCTCAGGATGCGCACCACATTGGTGTCGACCACGGCGTCGTCGTGTTCGTAGGCGAACACTCGTACGGCCCGGGCCGTGTAGGCCCCGATCCCGGGCAGGGCCAGGAGGTCGTCGAGGCGCTCGGGGACCCGCCCGTCGTGGTTCTCGACCATGGCCACCGCGGCCCGGTGGAGGTTGGCGGCCCGCCGGTTGAAGCCCAGACCGGCCCATTCGTCGATCACGGCCCCCATCGGGGCCGCGGCCATGACGGCCGGGGACGGGAACCGGTCCAGGAACGGGCCCCACCGGTCGACGACCCGGGCCACCTGGGTCTGCTGGAGCATGAGTTCGGCCACGAGGACCGCCCACGGATCCCGGCTGTGACGCCACGGCAGGTCCCGGCCGTGGCGTGCGAACCAGACAGCCAGGTCGACGCCGGGGAGTGACCCGGCCCGACCGGCCGCCGGTCCGGTCACTCCCCGGCGTCCCAGATCTCCTCGCCGTAGGGCCGCTGCCGAACCGGGGCGTTGTCCCGCTTCCACACCAGGGCCTTGCGCTTGAAGTAGCAGACCTCCTCGCCCCGCTGGTTGATGCCCTTGGTCTCCACCTCGACGATGCCCCGGTCGCCCTTGGAGGACTCCCGCTTGGACAGGACCCGGGTCTCGGCGTAGATGGTGTCGCCGTGGAAGGTGGGCTTCGAGTGGCGCAGGGTCTCGATCTCCAGGTTGGCGATGGCGGCCCCGGACACGTCGGGCACGCTCATGCCGAGCACCAGCGAGTACACCAGATTCCCGACCACGACGTTCTTGCCGTGCACGGTCTCCTTCTCGGCGAACCACACGTTGGTGTGCAACGGATGGTGGTTCATGGTCAGCATGCAGAACAGGTGGTCGTCGGCTTCGGTGATGGTCTTGCCCGGCCAGTGGCGGTAGATGTCGCCGGGCTCGAAATCCTCGAGGTAGCGGCCGAACGGTCGGTCGTACACGGTCATCGCTGAGGCTCCTCGTGACGAAGGGGTGGAGGGAACCCGGCCGGGCCGGGTCCGGGCCCGGCAGCGCCGGACCGGGGCGAGCGTAGCCAGCCGCCGCCCCGCTCATCGAAACCGCCCGGCGGCCCCACCACCCCGGCCCCCGGCCCGGGCCCAACGGAGCCGGCCCGCACCCGAAATAGGCCCGCCCCCGGGCGGGCGGTCTACCCTGCACGCCCATGACCGAACCTGTGCTGACCGAAGCGGCGGAAGCCCTGTCCGTCGCCGAAACCGTCGTTCGCTCGGCCACCCGACATCTGGCAGAGTCCGGGTCAGTCGACCAGGACCAGGTGGTGGCCTACGACCTGGCCCACACGGCGGCGGCGGTGGCCACCGCCCGCAACATGCTGGACTACGGCACCAAGGGCGACCTCGAAGGCCGGATGACCTGTGTGTTCATCGCCGATGTGATCGCCGAGCTGGGGTCCCGCATCTTCGGCCGCGAGGTGGAGTTCGGGGTGTCGGCCGGGGTGCTCGACCCCACCCGGGCGTTTGTGACCACCTGGCGGGACCCGGCCGTGATCGCCGGGATCGCCGGCCAGGAGGGGCCGCGCCACCTCGACCGCGACTTCGAACTGGTGCAGGACACCTTCCGGCGCTTCGCCAACGAACAGGTGGCCCCCCGGGCCGAGCACATCCACCGTGACAACACCGACATCCCCGAGGAGCTCATCCTCGGCCTGGGTGAGATGGGCCTGTTCGGCCTGTCGATCCCCGAGGAGTACGGGGGCTTCGCCGGCGGCGGCGAATCCGACTACTACGGCATGGTGATCGCCACCGAGGAGCTCAGCCGAGCCTCGCTCGGTGCGGCCGGTTCCCTGATCACCCGGCCCGAGATCCTGGCCCGGGCCCTGGAGGCCGGCGGCACCGAGGAGCAGAAGCAGACCTGGCTGCCGAAGCTGGCCACCGGCGAGATCATGGCCGCCGTGGCCGTGACCGAGCCCGACTACGGCTCCGACGTGGCAAACATCAAGGTGACGGCCACCCCCACCGATGGTGGTTGGCTGGTCAACGGGGTCAAGACCTGGTGCACCTTCGCCGCCCGGGCCGACGCCCTCATGCTGCTGGTCCGCACCGACCCGGACCGCACCAAGGGCCACCGGGGCCTGTCGATCCTGATCGCCCCCAAGGACCGGGGCGACGGCCACGGCTTCTCCCTCGAGCAGCCGGGCGGGGGCACCATGGAGGGTCGGCCGATCGACACCATCGGCTACCGGGGCATGCACTCCTACGAGGTGGCCCTGGAGGACTGGTTCGTCCCCGCCGCCAACCTCATCGGCGGTGAGGCCGGACAGGGCCGCGGCTTCTACTACCAGATGGCCGGCTTCGAGAACGGCCGACTCCAGACCGCGGCCCGGGCCATCGGCGTCATGCAGGCCGCCTACGAGGCGGCCGTGGAGTACGCCGAGAACCGGGTGGTCTTCGGCTCCCCCATCGGGGACTACCAGCTCACCCAGGTGAAGCTGGCCCGCATGGCGGTCCTCATCCAGGCCTGCCGCCAGTTCGCCTACTCCGTCGGCCGCATGATGGCCAAGGGAGAGGGCAAGATGGAGGCCTCCATGGTGAAGGCCTACGTGTGCAAAGCCGCGGAGTGGGTCACCCGTGAAGCCCTCCAGATCCATGGGGGAATGGGCTACGCCGAGGAGTACGCGGTGAGCCGGTACTTTGTCGACGCGCGGGTGCTGTCGATCTTCGAAGGCGCCGACGAGACGTTGTGCCTGAAGGTGATCGCCCGCAGCCTGGTCAGCGACGTCAAGGAGAACGGCTGATCACCCGCCGACCAGGGGTTCCGTGACCCAACGGACCCCTGATTGGCGCTCCTTTCAGCACCTTGGGGTCAGATGTTCGAGCCCGTGGGTTGATATTCCAACCGGCGCGGTGGCCGGTACCCGCTCGGCTAAACCGGGGCGGTGCTGTTCCCGACCGCGGCGTTCGCGCTGTTCTTCGTTGGCGCGTTCCTAGCCAATTGGTTGACGCGCCCACGAACCCGATTGTGGCAGGTGACCATGATCGGATTCAGTTTCTATTTCTACGGATTCTGGAACCCGAGATACGTCCTCCTGCTCGGGGGGAGCATCGTCGGGAACTACGCGGTGTCCCGTTGGATGGCGGCTCGCGGCCCCGGGAACCGGGCTCCCCTGGTGGTGGGGGTGGCCGGCAACCTGACCGTGCTGGGCTTCTTCAAGTACTTCGGGTTCTTCGCCACCGAGGTGACCAACGCCCTCGGCTCGTTCGGCTTGGACGTCATGGCCCCGGTGGTCCACGTGGTGCTCCCGGTCGGCATCTCCTTCTTCACCTTCCAGGCCATCAGCTACCTGATCGACCTCTACCGGGGTGACCTCGACGAGCCGATGTCGTTGCCGGAGCTGGCGTTCTACCTGTCGTTCTTCCCCCAGCTGGTCGCCGGGCCGATCGTGCGGGCCACCGACATGGTGAACCAGATCCGGCGCCGCCCCGATCCCCGCACCATCGCCGCCGGCGAAGGGTTCCTGCTCATCGCCCGGGGCCTGGCCAAGAAGGTGGTGATCAGCAGCTACCTGGCCACCAACGTGGTCGATCCCGTGTTCGCGGTGCCGGGCGACCATTCCCGCCTCGAGGTGCTCGCCGCCGTCTACGGCTACGCCATCCAGATCTACGCCGACTTCTCCGGCTACACCGACATCGCCATCGGCTGCGCCCTGCTGCTCGGGTTCCGGTTCCCGGACAACTTCGACGCCCCGTACCGCTCCCTGTCGGTGACCGAGTTCTGGCGACGCTGGCACATCAGCCTGTCCACCTGGCTGCGCGACTACCTCTACATCCCGCTCGGGGGGAGCCGGGGCTCCTCGGCCCGGACGGCCCGGAATCTGATGCTCACCATGGTCCTCGGAGGTCTGTGGCACGGCGCGTCGTGGACGTTCGTCGGCTGGGGGGCCGTGCACGGCACGGCGCTGGTGGTGGAACGGACGGCGGCCCGGTACTGGCGGCCGGTGGGGGCGCCGGCGACGGTGGTGGCCGCCCTCCAGTGGCTGGTCACCATGAACGTGATCTGCGTCGCCTGGGTGTTCTTCCGGGCCGAGTCGTTCAGCCGGGCGTTCGAGGTCCTCGGACGGCTCACCTCCGCCCCGGTCGGCCCCGCCGTCCCCGGCCTGGTGGTGGTGGCCATCTCCGGGGCCCTGCTGGCCCAGTTCGTTCCCCCATCGATGGGGGAACGAACCCGGGTGGCCTTCGCACGGACCTCCCCCCTGGCCCAGGTGGGGATCCTGGCCGCCGCCCTCACCGTGATCGACGCCTTCGGGCCATCCGGTGTGGCCCCGTTCATCTACTTCCAGTTCTGACCCGGGCCGCCGGCCCCCGATCCACCCAAGGCGAGCCGCCGATGTCCGCCTCCCCCGCTTCGACCCCCACCCCCCGACCACGCCTGCGGCCCGCCGACCCGGCCCGATCGTCCCCGGCCGACCACGCCTCGGCCGGCCGGGTGTTCGTCGTCATGCTCGGGGTGCTCGTCCTCGCCGCCCTCCTGAACGCCGGGGCGATGCGGCAACGGGCCGAGACCAGCGCCCTCGGTCCCGAACGGGACGCGGCCCTGGCCGTGTGGGAACCGATCGACGCCGCCGCGATCGCGGTCGGGCTCGACCGACCCCGAGCCGGCCTCGACGCCCTGCGGGCCGACGCCGATGCGACCTCGCTCACCACCATCGAGGCCGCCGCCCCCACCGGCAACCCTCTCCAGCACCGGCCCCTGACCCCAGCCGACCTGTCGGTGATCGCGCCGGCGGGGCCCACCGCCACCCCGTTCCCCGGTTCGACCACGCCGCTCGGCCTGCCCACCCCGTCGGCGGCCACCGACGTCGCCGGAGCCGGCCCCGTCCTGCCCGTCCCGCCCGAGACGGCCGAAACCCCGCCCGTCGACCCCGACTCACCGGGCGGAACGCCCGGTTCCGGACCGGACGATTCCGCCGCCGGTGGAACGGTCCCGACCCCGGAGCGGACGCCGGGACCCGACGACCCCCTGCGGATCCTGATCGCCGGTGACTCGACCGTGGAGCCCGTGGGCGGGGCCATCATGCGGATGCTGGCCGACGACCCGGCCACGGCCGCCTGGCTCGAGGTCCGCATCTCTACCGGGTTGTCCCGCCCCGACTTCTTCGACTGGCCCGCTCACCTGGCCGGCCTGCTCCCCGAGACCCGGGCCGAGGTGCTCGTGGTCATGATCGGGGCCAACGACGCCCAGTCGTTCGTAGCCGACGGCCGGATGCTGACCTACGGGACCGACGAGTGGTTCGCCGCCTACCGGGCCCGGGTGGCGGCGATCATGGACCAGGCCCTGGCCTCCGGGGCGGTGGTGGTGTGGATCGGCCAGCCCACCATGCGCGAGCCCGACTTCGACGCCAAGCTCGCCGCCCTCAACGGCGTGTTCGCCGAGGAGGTGGCCTCACGACCGGGCCGGGCCGTCTACGTCGACGCCTCGGCCGCCATGAGCGTCGACGGTTCCGGCGCCTACACCCCGACCCTGACCGACGGGTCGGGCCACCAGCGGGTGGTCCGATCGACCGATGGGATCCACATGACCAACGATGGGGGCGAGATGCTCGCCCCCATCGTGCTCGACACCATCGCCCAGATCGCCCCGCTCACCCGGCCCTAATGGGAAGGCTGCTCATGGCCGCTGAAGTGTGGACGGCCCGATGGGCCCCGCCTACTGGAGGTGACCTACTCCCAGCCAGGTGCGGAGTATCCCGCACTCAGGTCGGGTGATCAGTCGTCGGACGCCGACGGGTGGCGGCGCAAGGTCATGGGCGCCTTCGGCGAGCTCGCCGAGGGCCCGCAGCACCATCGTGCCTCGACCCTGGTCTCGGAGGTCGTCCCGGATCCGGCGGATGGCGTTCGCGTCGGAACGTGTCGGGGAGGTGCCCCAGTGCTGGCATCGGCGGATTGCAGCCTCGAGATTCGATTGCCACACGGCAAAGAACTCCACGTCGCCGCTGACGGGGCGCTCGCAGTGGAGTGCGAGTCGGAACTGCCATATCAGGGTACTCGGATCACGCCATCGAGCCCTTTCGGCCTCCAGGTCGCGCCGGAGCCAGGCCTGGAGCCCGGCCAGCCAGGGCGAATCCGATCTGAGGCCCTCGGCCTCGTCCAGGAGCCGACGAGCACCGATCTGCCATCCGGTGACCCCGTCCTCGTCGAGTAGGTCGAGCGCACGGGCGCTGACGCCGAGCCGAACCAGGATCGAGGGTCGGATCGAGTGGAAGAGGAGTTCCGTCGAGAGCTGCAGGTCGCGAAGGTTCGAGTCCATCTGTCGTCACAAGATCGGGTTCCGGCGAGAAGCAGGGGGATGAAGCTAGCCTCGTCGCACGGGGCACCACCGAGGTATCACTCGTCCGAGTGCCCGGTCCCGTACGTGGCTGTCGAACGCCCGTAGCTGATCGATCCGTTCTTGCCCAAGGTCGAGGAGTGGGTTGAGCGATCGAAGGGCAAGATCCGGGCCGATGTCGTGTTCGACCGCCTCGTCGCGGTCGGCTTTGCCGGCTCGGCGCGCACGGTCCGGCGGGCGGTCGCCCGGGTCAAGGGCGACAATCGGCGTGGGAACCGGCGGCTGGATCGGCCGTGGATCCCCGAGCCGGTCTGTGGGCGCCGCCCACATCGTCCTGATCACCGGCGACTCAATCCGCCTCGGCCAAGCCACCACGGCAAGGGGGTGATGCCCCTCGATCGATGACCCCGGGCCCGCCCCTGGCCATCCCCGGGCAAGTCCAATGGCCACCACCGGGCAGAACCACTGACCGCCCCCGGGCAGACCCAAGTGGCCATTGACATCCGGATCATCTAGCGTTTGAGGACGTCATTCGCCCTGCGTGGAGGAGGCTCCGGGGCCGCCGGTGCCATGGCAGGCCCGATTTGGTGGAGGGAACCCGCCTGCCCCAGGGGGCAACCGCCGACCTAGGACGGAGACCCGTTGCCTTTGTTCTCGTTCCCTGGAGACTCCCGGACCGGGAGTGGCCCATCGGACTCGGTCAGCCCTTCCAGTGTCGTCGGGCACCGTACGTCGCTGGTGTGGCGCTGTCGGAACCAACCGTCCGCGATCGCCTCGCTGCTCGGTCGACCATGAGTCGGTGGGCGAACCGTCATCCCGTGCCCGAGCTGAGACGGGGTCACTTGGTCGACGAGATCAACAGTACCCGAGGTCTGGTGCTGGTCGAGGGCCCGTGTGGCGCCGGCAAGTCGACCCTGGCTCGACAGGCGGCCGAGGCCAGAGGTGGAGCGGCGATCGTCCATCCCGCCCACGAGGTCATGGCGACACCGCCCGTCCGCTCACCCGACACAGCGGCGCTCATCGTGCTCGACGACGCCAGGACCGAGCATGTGGACGTCGTCCTCGAATGGGAGCGCGGTCCGCACGACACGGTGGTGCTCCTCGGCGAGCGCCTCGATCACCGTTCGGCCGCGCTGCGGATCGACCAGGAGCGCCTGCGGTTCTCCGCCACCGATATCCGCCGGCTCCTCGAACCCCTCGTGCCGGCCGACCTCCTCGACATCTCGACTGACATCGTGGAGAAGTTCACCTGGGGATGGGCGGCTCATCCGGAGTTCCGCAGCTGGGGTAGCGGTCTGGGTGCCAGAAATGGGCTGTGGCCTGGGAGAACTCGTCGACGGGCGCGGAAGTGCCGTGTATCTATGCCGGCTTGGGGTGCTGGGTCAGGCGGCTGGGGTGACGGCGGGTCGGAGTTCGCTGAACTCTCGTGGCTCGTCGATGTCCAGGGCGGCGAGGATGCGGGCCTGGGCGTGGGTGGTGGCGGTGCGCCGTTTCACGGTGCCGACTGGTCCGGTGAAGG